>JAKSMC010000015.1 GCA_024400835.1 Bacteroidales bacterium | reverse complement strand
GCTTGTAATACTTGTTGTTCTTCTGAACAATATCCGAATTGCTCAAACACATATATCGATATTGGCAATCTTTACATTTTTCTATCATGTCATTAGTAATACGCCATTTGGGTTTTGTGTCCTATAATTTTCTTTATGTTAAAAACTTAAATGCGAAGCTATTCGAAATAAGCAAGACAATAATTTCGTTTATGAACACCCATACTCACTTAAACTAAAATAAGAATCAATCAAGCGTTAGTGGTGCAGCTGCTCCTTCAACGGACCCTAACTGATTCACAGCCACAAAAATACACTTTTTTTATAACACACAACAAAACAATCAAAAAAATGAAAGAAAACACAGAACTTCATCAATTTGAATTGAAAAGAACAATTCAATTACTTCAATATGAACTGGACGGCTATACTGATCCCTGCAAGTACTGCGGAAAAAGCGGCGAATGCAATGACCGCATTCCGCCTACGCCGTTCACCAGAAAATCCACCATCTTTGATGTGCGCAACTCCTTTTGGGGATATATTATAGCCGCAGCTCGCCTTTTCAACATATTTAGAAAAACAAGAAACTCTTTTTGTTTTGTGTCTTATAATTTTCTTTAAGACAGAACTCCCTACTGCCAACCGATTTCAAAAAGTGCTGCTATGATTAAATAAAGTCATTCCCTGGTTTATTGGATGTCTTTGTTAAGCGTCGGGTAGGTGTCGGGAAGGTCTATGGATAGTTCGATGAGTCCTGATACAGCACTTTCATCTGTATCAAACCATGGTGTCTGGTGTACCAATCGCCGCCTGCCATTGCGGACGACCTCATAAGTGTTGCTTTCACCCGTAGCCATCATGTGACGAATCATCTTGTTGGAGTGGGCATTGTGGCATTCAAAGAGATTCTTTCCGACAACATCGCCATCGCGTTCGGATGCGCATCGGTTCTGGTAAAGAACAAGACCTTGCTTGTCGCAGACCGTAGCGGCAAAGTGTGTGTGTTCAAGATAGTCAAAAGTCTTTTTCATAATTTCAGAGCGCGAAAATACAATAAAAAAGGATTTAAATATCTATTGCCCTGCATAAATAAGGTAATATCATGGAATAGTCATACCTTTAGTGAAGGGTTGAATCTCTGTGACTCCGGGTAAGACCGTAATGCGGTGGAAGTTGCGACTGTAGGGAGGAATTGCGAAGTGCGGAGAAGGCGGCGCGGGATGGCCTGCGCCGAAGAAAAATACTTGCTGCCGCCGCCTTTCGGGGAAGCAAATAATAGCTACTCTTAAGTGAATAAAACCTACGGGCTAAGCCATAGCGGGCCGCGGCAGCGATTGGAACCCATTTACTTGCGTGCGGGAGGGGGAGGACGGGCGTGCTTTTATGGAAGCAAATCTGGGCTGATCGGAAGCGAAATTGCGCTGGCGGCGCATTGCGGGTGGGGAGCAAGTTAGGGTGGAAAGCGCGACGGCACAGCGTTGGTTCGGTGTGTGGGCGGTGCCGGGCCGCCCAAATAACTTAAATCAACCTATAGATCCGCCTTTTGAGTAAGCCCCGTTTTCTTTAAATTTCGTTAAATGCCTTATAGCAAATACAATAGATTCGAGTGTCTGTTTTTTAGCGGACAGCAATAGTTTAAAATTTTCTATATAAACTGAATGCAAGTAGCAAATGCAACTTGTTAGATTCATGATTTAATTTTATCGCTGCAAAAAAAAAACACATACATACTTTTTTGCCCTGCTGGAGAGCATGGGTGGAAGAACAAAGAAGGTGTGCCCATCTTCGTGTGTGTCACGTAGAGCATCGGTTTACATTAGTTGGTGTGGGCTGATGTTTCCCTTTATTTTGTAAAATGAAAAAGCCCGACCTTTGCGAGGCCGGGCTTTTGTGTGCAGGATGGACGAAGACCGCCCTCCGGTATTTGTTAGTTGTTGGAGATGCGACACGCCTTGTAACCATTATTTTTAGACGTGTCACGCCACGTCTCTACTAGAACGTGTATCTTACGCCGAAGTTGAGACCCCAGTCGAAGTAATTCCAGGTCCAGTTGTTGCCGTTGAAGAGCATACCGTAACCAGGACGGAAATCCCATTGGAAGGTTACAGGGGCACTGATTTTCAATTCAAGGCCGAGGATGGCGTTAAGGCCGAATTTGCCGTTGTTGGAGTGGTAGGTGCCGAACCAATCGCTGTGTACGCTTACGAAGTTCCAATTGTAGCCCATGCTTACGCCACCACCAGCAAAGCCATAGAGACCTTTGGTGAAGTTGCCTTCGTACATGAAGTTGGCATTGAGTTCGCCATCATAAAGGTTAACATTTTTTATGTGTTCGCCAACGGTATAGGTCATCTTGTAACCCAAGTCGAGTTGAATAGCAAAATGATTGGTTGGGAAAGTCTTGTAGGAGAATGCTTCCATACTACCTACGGTGCCGCCGATGCTGTGTTTGTATGGAGCTTGTGCTTGTGCTGTGAAAACTGTGCCCATCAATACAAGGGCAGCGATGATCATACTGATTCTTTTCATAATTGTAGTTATTAGTTGGTTAATGAATTTAATGTGTTTCTGTGTGATTAGAGCGAATGGACGCAATGAATTGCGTTCCTACTTTATGAAACTTGAAACAATTATTTGAGATGCGGCACGCCTTGAAACCATTGTTGGGAGACGTGTCACGCCACGTCTCTACTAGAACGTGTATCTCACACCCAAATTCACACTCCAGTCAAAATAGTGGATATCGACATTGTCAGCAAAGAGACAGCCGTAACCCGGACGGAAGTCGAACTGCAAAGCCACTGGAGCTTTGAATTTGTATTCCAGACCGAAGATGCCGTTGGCACCGCATTTGCCGAGGTCGTAACGCGTTCTGAGAAAGCCGATCCACGTGGGGTAGGAGACATCATTCCAGCAGTAACCGATGCTGAGACCCAAGCCGAACATACCGTAGAGACCTTTGGCAAAATGGCCTTCAAACATAAAGTTGGGGTTGAGTTCGAGATCCCAGAATGTCAAACCTTCGAATCCTACATTCTTGCGGTAGAGTCCGTTGGTGGTGACAACCTTGGTGCCGAGGTCGAGTTGGAAGGCGAAATGGTTGCCGCCAAATGTCTTGAAGGTGAGTGCCTGCATGTTGCCTACAGAAACGCCGAAGCCGTTTTTGTATGGAGCCTGTGCCTGTGCTGCGAAAGTGGTAGCGAAGATAAGTGCTAATGTAGCTACGATAAGTTTTATGTTCTTCATATTGTTTTGTGTTTTAGATTATTACATAAGTTTGAGCCGATTTTATTCGGGGGCGCAAAGATACTAAAAATGTTATTGCCGTTTTCTGATATATACACCTCCGATGAAGGGGCACTCTTCCATCCAGACTTTAGGATATGAGATGGAATTCAACCGTATGAAATGGCGGAACAGGTCAACTTGGACGCTGGTGCCGCACTCCGGAATGACTAAACGGAATTGTCCGTTTTTGATTGGGGCAATGCCGTCAAAATCGTAATCGCCGACATTCAATAACTCGAAATGTACTAGACTGCTGGTGTCCGATGTGTTGATGATGATTTCGTGGTCTGTCTTGTAATATTTCAGGAAGTTCTCCGCTGGTGTTACCGGCTCCAGAGCTCTTTCGGCGTTGGAAGGATACGGATAGGGCTTGTCCAGGATGAACGTCAGCTTTTCTTCTGTCCCATGGCCCTTGCGGATGCCGCTTGCGGTTCCGTCGGGATTTAGGTATATGTTCCAGTCAGCGCCTACTGTTCCGTCGCTAAAATGTTCCGACACATAGGTGAACGGCTTGCGGTATCTATCGCGATAGGAATCGGATCCTAATAACAGAACTGGCGCTTTCTTGCCTCCTTTGAGGTATTGGATGTAGCCTGCGGCGATGTGGTCGTCCCGAATCTCCAGCCGGAGGTCTATGGGAATGCGGTTGTCCAGCAGACCTTTCCAAGCGTACTCGCGAGTGTTGCCGGCCGAGGGGATCGGATAGGAGGCCAGCCCCTCGTCAACTTGCAGCGTATGGCGCCCGATTTCCTCGGATATTTTCTGTAAAACGACGCTGTCCGCCTCATTGCCGGGGTAGCCGACATCCACGAACTTGTTGGGTTGCTCGTCTGCCTTCAGATGGCATTCGAATCCCCCATCATACGCACTGCCACCAAAAAAATCGATGGTGTCGGCGCGGTAGCTCACTTTTAAAAAGTTCTCCCCGTCTTCCCAAAACGAGTTGTCCGGAATCTGCGCCCATAGCGACAAAGCGCCGGACAGCAGGGCAGAGGCTAATAGCAGAAGTCGTTTCATAGGGTTCGGGTTTAAAGTTTAAGGTATCATTATTCATTGGCTTTTATGTGTTCCAGAGGGATGCAATCTGAGAAACTTCGCCAGTCAGCTATGGATGACCTGTAGGAAAACAAAAACCCGTATTGGAACAGACTTTTGACCTCAACTCCTTCTTCCGGGTATTCGTCAAAACGTGCATACCAACCTTTCCCAATGGGCATATAGTAGCCCCAGTCTTCAATGTGTTTGACTTTTTTTATGGGATAATCTTGAGGAAGAACTTGCCCGGGTGAAATATTTCCTTTGTCTGTGATAACGCCAAAAGCACCGTCATACAATCCGAGGTAGGTCAAAATGCCATTCTCAAATCCGAATTCGTAAGGACAAAGAACATCCATATATAAAGATGGAATTGTTTTCTGAGCAGGAGTTACCACCTCGCTGTTGGCAAGTGCGGTCATTGGCCAGTCTGTGCCTAAACAGGAAAGAGTGAGATAGTCATATCGTTTTGGACGGTGGAAATTGAAAATTTCGCCTTCCGTATCCGGCAGGTACAAACTGTCGTTGACTGGAAAGAATTGCGGAAAACAAAGATACCTGCTGAATGCGGAGGTGTCCTTTTGACAAATTCCGTGCGCCTTCTTTTGGACAATCTTTCTGGCCTTGGGATGGAGCTGTAGATGGGAGTAAAGGGATTCTTCCCCGATATCTATCCATTGCGAGATGGGCAGCCGAACAATCCGCAGTAACGACATTAACGCCACGTCTCCGTAATTGTAGGTCGCGTTGAAATGCGGCATCGGAATGTGCGTGTCTGTGGTGTCGTCCAGCAGCGCTATTAATTCTTCTATAATGTCTTTGCCATAGAGCAACAGATCAGAAGTCTTACCGTCCTCCACCATTTGGCGGATCTGCTCGCGAGCATCTTCGAGGACGAGTCCGTGATAAAAAATGCGTTTTGCATTAAAAGAAGAGCAGGAGTCCACCACGATATCTTTGTCGAAGAGGAAAGAGCTGCAATAACTCTTTGTCATAATCGGTTCCCATTGGTGGTGATTTCGGTAATAAACGTCAAAAGTCTCGTTCTTGTTGAGCCTTTTGGGCGCGTTCCATTGCTCCATCCTGTCTCTTTTGGGGATCCAGGAAGGGGCCATCTGCAGGCAATTGTTCTCAACCAGTATCGAATCGATGTCATTGCGAGTCATATAGACGGTGTCCGTTGGCGCTGTGGTTTTCACAAACATAAACACACGGCCGCTCTGTCCGTAAGTGACGGAAACAGCCAGAAGGAACAAGAAAAAAAAGACCTTTTTCATACATCAATAGCTTTTATATGGCGAAAATTCGATTTGTTGTTGCCAACGGGACAAAATTCCAGACAGACCACAGTTCACAGATCACTATTCTACAATGAAATCCGAAGTTCGACGGGGCAGTGGTCGCTGCCGAAAATCTCGTTGTGGATGGCGGCCTCCTCTATTTGCGGTGCCACGCGGGAAGAGCAGATGAAGTAGTCGATGCGCCACCCCGCGTTCTTCTCGCGGGCGTGGAAACGGTATGACCACCAAGAGTAGGCTTCCGTGAGTGTGGGGTAGAGGTGGCGGAACGTGTCCGTAAAACCGGAGGAAAGAAGGGCCGTCATCTCGCCGCGTTCCTCGTCGGAGAAACCGGCATTCTGATGGTTCGTTTTGGGATTCTTGAGGTCTATCTCCTGATGCGCCACATTGAGGTCACCGCAGTAGAGCACGGGTTTCTGTGCGTCAAGCTGCATGAGGAACTGGCGCAGGTAGCCTTCCCATTTCATGCGGAAGTCCAGGCGCTTCAGACCGTCTTGCGCATTGGGCGTGTAGCAGTTTACGAGGAAGAACTTGTCGTACTCGAGCACGATGATCCGTCCTTCATTGCCCGGGAAAACTTCGGGGTCGAGGACCGGTACGTCCACGCGGCGGAGCGGCTTGATGCGGGTGAAGACTGCCGTGCCCGAGTAGCCTTTCTTCTCTGCATAAGACCAATAGCTCTCGTAACCGTCGAATGCTACGTCGAGCTGACCTTCCTGCATCTTCGTCTCCTGAATGCAGAAAATGTCGGCATCGAGTGACTCGAAGGTCTTAGTGAAATCTTTTTGATATACGGCGCGCAGGCCGTTGACGTTCCAACTGATGAGTTTCATGATGTTAATAGAATAGATGGGTAGAATGGTATATGGGGGTAAACTTCTCACTTTTCACTTTTCACGCATCTGACGGCGCCGCCGCCCAATTTGAGGTAGGTGTAGCGTACCATGCTGGGGGCGTCGTAATCCAAGTAGCGTTTATATGCGCTGTCGTTTGCCGATTCGGTGGAGGTCCAGAAGAAAGTGCCTTTGCCGAAATAGCCATATCCGCCATTGTAGTAGCCTCCGGCAGGGAGGACCGCAAAGCCTGTTGCGTTGTTCTCTTCAGGATGGTTGCCAGCGGTGCAACTCTTCTGGCATCGCTTCCAGTGGGAAGTGGCGGCCAATGCCTTGGCATTGCTCTCTGCATTGCCCGCGCAGGCATACTGGCCTTGGCTGCTCACATATTCGGTCATCTGGGTCCACTCCGCATCAGAAGGCAGATGCCAGCCGTCGGGGCACACCACTTTCGCGGCTTCCCAGTTGTAGAGATAGCCGTAGGTCTTCACGTTGCGCACGCGGCCGTTCGGACAGTAGCGGTACGGCGTGCTGTCGCTTTTCTGCTCCGTCAGCATGATTTCCTGGCCGCTACGATTGTGTGCGGCACGCATGTTCTCCGCCATCCAGCATTGGCTGCCGATGACGATCGTCTTGTAACTGTTGCCGTCCACATCCGTGGCCGTGGGACAGGCTGTTTGCGCCAGGCCGATTGCCGCGCCACTCAGGAACACGAGCAGCAATAGTGTGATTTTTCTCATATTCATTTAGTTATAATAGAAGCTGAACCTTGGAAAGGCGATGCAAAAATAAATAAAAAAGAGACCTGAATACTTGTTGCCAAATAAAAAAGGGAGTGAACATTGTTTTTTAGTCACCCCCCCTTTGTTTTGCGGAAAGTAAGGGATTCGAACCCCTGATAGCTGTTACACTATGGCGGTTTTCGAAACCGCTGCCTTCAACCGCTCGGCCAACTTTCCGTTTTTTTTTGAGGCTGCAAAAATATAAAAAATGCGTGAATTTGAAAAATGTTTTTTTAACCTATATGAATATTGTATGCTTTGTCCTTTTTTGTATCTTTGCGCCCCAAAAATTTTAACAATCAATTATTAATTAAAATATCATAGTATGAAAAAATTTTCTGCAATTTTTATGCTCCTGTGCCTGGCTTTAGGCCTCTCCGCACAAAGCATCGTTAATTTGGCTTATTTCCCGTTTAGCCAGTTGGACACAGCGCCCAACACTCAAGTTGTAATTATGTCTGAAGATGGCCTTCAACAAGGCACTGCCGGTCTCTATTTCGATGGAACTCACGGCTCCTCTTCTTGGACGGCTGCTTCCGAATTGAACCGTTTCAGCGGAACTACCGTGAATGCCCTGGAGGGTTATGCTAACTCTTTCGACCTGGCCATCAGAAATTCTACAGCTAACGACAAATCTTTTGTCTTTAACTTCTCAACAACCGGATTCCAAAACCCTGTCCTCTCTTTCGGCTATAGAAGAAGTGGTACTGGTTTTAACTCTTTGAAATTCGAATATAGTACCGATGGTACGAATTTCGTTGTCTTCAATACCTTGAACACTGCTGATTACAGCAGTACTTATACGGCTATCACCGTTGATTTCACAGGTGTCGCTGCTCTCTCCGACCAAGCTGATGCCTATATCAGAATCACTCCTTCCGGCTGTACTTCTGGCAGCGGTAACAACCGTTTCGACAATGTCCAAATCAATGCTTATCCTGCAGGCCCGGATGTTTGGGGCCCGACTATCTCCTCTGTAGTTCCTACCAGTGCCACTAATGTCAATGTGACTTTCAACGAGGCTGTCTCCGCAACTACTGCTGAAAACACCGCAAACTATGTTCTCGACAACGGTGTTACTGTTTCCAATGCCGCTTTGACGGGCAATATGGTTGCTTTGACTACCACCCCGATGGCTGAAGGCAACACCTTCACTTTGATCGTCAACAATGTCGCTGACGCTGCCGGCAACATCATGGAACCTGACACCATCACTTTCACTTACGGTGTTTCACAAGAATTCCAATGCGCTACTATAGCAGATTTGAGAAGTAAACTCGATTATACTGATGTTACGGTGAACAATGCTGACAATGTGGAATACAAGCTCACCGGTGAAGTCGTCGTTACCGCTGTCGCTGCATACAACAACCAAAAGGTTATCCAAGATGCCACAGGTGCAATACTCGTATTCGATCCTAACAACAAACTCGGTGCCCCTGTTGAAGTTGGCGATAAGATCTCCGGTATTTACGGTACTCTGACCAACTACTATGGGTTCCTCGAATTTAAACCGACCCAGGCATACGAAACAATGGTTTCTTCTTTCAATGACGTTACTCCTATGGAAGTTACACTCACTCAACTCAACGACCAATCTTTCATGATCCAACACCAGGCTGAACTGATGAAAATGAACAATGTTTCTTTTACCGACGCCGGCAATACTTTCGCAGTTCTGAACACCTACGAAATCACTCAAAACGGTGTTACGGCAACTGCTGTTTATCCCTATTTCCAAGATGCAGACTATATCGGAGCTACTATTCCAAGTACCGTAAATCTGATTGGCTTTAACTTCTCTACCAGCAAAATCGGCAGCAACTATCCTGACTACAGATACTATATCGTTCCTCGTTCCGGCAACGACTTCCAAACGGGTATCCGCGATTACGAAAATGCTGTGTCTGTTTATCCTAACCCTGCTAATGATATGGTTAATTTCCAAATCAACACTCCGATTGAAAACGTTATGATTTTCGACATCAACGGCAAGTTCGTGGCTAACGAGACTGCTGCTGACAATCGTATCAACGTTTCCAATCTCAACAACGGTGTTTATTTCGCAAGACTTTATATGAACAACGAAATCATCGGCGTTGCTAAGATCGTGAAATACTAATCTCAGGTTTGTTTCAAAATAGAAATGTCGGGTTTGTGCCCGACATTTTTTTTTGTCTTATTCTTTTGGGCGGCCCGGCACCGCCGACGCACCTTCCTGCGCTGTGCCGTCGCGCTTTTCGCCCTAACTTGCTCCCCACCCACAATGCGCCGTCGGACGCACAACTTGTTTCCGATTTGCCCAGATTCCCTTCCATATAATAACTCCCGTTTGCCCACCCCGCACGCAAGTAAATGGGCTCCAATCGCTGCCGCAAGGCCGCGGCCGTCGCCTCCGTTAATGCCAAAATAAAAGGCCGCTCCATCGGAACGGCCTTTGCAATATAAAGGGGGATCTCTTATTCGACTCTGACGAATTTCACGCCTCGGATAGACCAGCGGGTGCCGGATGCGGAACCGTCCTTACGATAGCGGAAGGCTATTCTGAAATTCGGACTGTTGATGACGGATGCGTCAATGCTGTTGCTCGGCCCGAAGGAACTCGGATAGTTCGTGATGTTCGGATTGAACGGTGTCCAGTCGCTTTCGTTGAACGCGCCTCCATTGTAGGAAGTGGAGTAATAAACCTGATAGTAGGTGGCCGGACTGCCAGCAACGTTGTTCTGATGATCTACAACCATTGTGACGTTGTTCAGGTCGGAAATGGAAATGGCAGGCGATATCAGCCAGTCGTCACAAGCTGCGTTTGCCGCATTGTGATAGACGAACTGGTTGCCGTTGAACACTTGGTAAATCCAGGCATTGTCGGCTCCTTGTGTGGACCAGCCGCCTGATGTCTGGAAGTTTTCGTTGAACGTCAGGTTTGAAAGTACGGTTTCTTGCGGAACATATGCGAATTGGACATCCTCTTTGGTGCGCAAGGTGAGCTGGTATTCGGAATTGTAAACGCTTAAAATTCCATAAAGACAATAGGGCTTGTCGGCATCGATGACGATGGAACGGAAGTTTGCGTAGTTGGAAGTTCTTACGATTACGGTGGCACCGTTGATGTAGACTTCGCGGTCCATGGTGATATCGTCGTTGGCTAACGGCTGTCCGTCATATTTCCTGTCAAACATGCAGCCGTCAATTTTGACGAAGCAGTTGGCGTTTTCTGCGGAAAGTTGGTTGGCGCCTGTTACTTCGATGGGATTTGCGAGGAACGGATGGTTCGGGTTAGGAAGCCCGTCTTTGTGGATGTAACGGCCCAAAGCGTTCTGGTTGATACGTCCGACTGAGCCATTGTATTTCCAGCCGATTTGATATTTGTTGTGGTAGTCGCCAACAATCAGGCCGCGGCAGTCAATATAGACGGTTTGGCCGACAGGGTAGTCGTTGTAAAGTCCGGTTCTGTCGATGGAAATCTCGATGCCGCCGGTTTCATCTTGTACGGTCATGTATTTGTAGCAGTTGCCGCCTTGGTCGGAACTGACGACGACCGCTTTTACGATGAAGGGCTCGTCCCAGCGACAAATGGAGTCTTGGGCGCCCGTGCCGAGCATCGGGTGCATGGCTTTGATGTCCGCAATGGTGTGGTTTGCAGCCGGGCCCTCATAGACTGGCACGACGAATTCTGGTTCTTCCCACTTGTTGCAAGATGCAAAGAGCAGGGCTACAAAAGCGAAACTTAAAAATATGATGTTCTTTTTCATAATCTTCTCAATTATTTGGTTACAAGTGCGGAAACGGCGATGTTGCTGATGTACCAGGAACTATTGCTGCCGTGGTAGCGGTAGGCGAATCTGAAGTTCGAACTTTGAACCGTTTCGGGAATTTCATAGACAAAACTTGACGTGCTGGTGCTGAGGCTGCTCATCGGCACTTCGACCCAGTTCGTGGTATTTACGTCACCCGTGTAGTTGGTGGTGCAGTACAATTTCATGGTCTCGTTGTTGCCACCGGCCGGACAGCGTTGGTTGAAGGAGAGTCTCGGACTTGCCACGTTGCTGATGTTGACGGTCGGGGAGATGAGCCAGCTGTCGGTTGCGGTGTTGGCGTTGACAAAGAATCCGTTGAAACTGCTGTTGGTGAGCGTTGACCACTCGCTGCCTGATGTGACCTTCGTCCAACCTTCGTTGAATGCGTTGGAGTAGTTCACCGTGAAGATGTCTTCAGTATGGGCAGGAGCGACGAATCCTTGTACGTCATCGAGATCGCGGATGACCAACTGTACGTAGTTGTTGTAGCGTGTCAGAATACCGACCACTGTGCCGGTGCCCTCGGGAAGCGTCTCGTTGATGAAGTCTGCGTAGTTGCTGGTCCTCATCGTGATGATGGAACCGTCTGCCAACTTGATGTCGTGGGAAGTTGAACTGTTCGGCAGGGAATAGGTGGCCTGACCGCCTTCGACGAAAGAGCAGTTTTCAATCTTCACCAAGCGGTTGTACCAGGAGGCGGGGATTTGGTCGGCATAGGGGATGGTGGTCATCGTGATGGTGGGTTCGAACTCACTGGGGATGCCGTCGCAGAAGATGTAGCGGTTGATCTTGCCGGAAGGGATCGCCTGCATAGCGTCGTTGGCCCAGTAGCCGAGTTGGGGCAGTTTGTAGTAGTCGCCGATGACTAATCCGTCGCATTTCACGAAAACGCGTTGGCCGACTTGGAACTTGTTGTAGAGTGCGGTGTTGGCAATCTTGATTTGGATGCCGCCGGTGCCGTCTTCGATGTTGATGTATTTGTAGCAGTTGCCGTGCTGGTCAGAGGTGGTCACGATACCGGAAATGATGGTTCCTGCCGGAATGGAGTCGTAGGAATTGGTGGAGGTGATTTCGTGCATCGCTAAAAGTTCAGCGATGGTGGTGTTGGCAACGCCGTCAAAAGTGGGGATGGGCGCGACGTCCGGGTCACCGCAGGCTGCAAATAATCCGACTGCCAACATGAATATACTGAGTTTGTGTAAGATTTTCATTTTATGCTTGTTTTATCTGTTTGACCGATGTGAACGTTTCTACTAGTTGAATGTGAAGTTGATGCCCAGGTAGAAGGTTGTGCCGAAAGCGTAGTAGTACTTGTTACCGAACTTGTTGACATTGTAGTCGGTGTAGTCGAAACGGTACTGTTCCCAAGCGGTGGTCACCAGGTTCTTGTTGTTCAGCAGGTTGGTGATGCTGAAGTTGAAACCGATGTTGTATTTGCGTTGGATGCGCCAGGACTTGCTGACGGAGAGGTCCAAGGTGAACTGTCCTTTCATGCGGCTTTGATCTGCGATGGCGTGATAGAGCTCCGGATTGGTGTAGTAGAGAGAACCTGTGGCGGTAGTCGTTCTTCTTTCAGGGTTCAAGTCGCAGTAAATCTTGTCAAAGTAGTTGGCGTTAATGTTCACCCACCAGTATTTGTGATTGAATTTGAGGCCGATGGTACCGGCAGCTTGCGGTGTGCCGCTCACGTGGTAGTTCTTCCAATATACAGTTCTGTTGACATCGCCTTCGATGTCTGTGCCGTTTTCAGCGTTCATGGTGACATCGGCTCTGTCGGAGTAGCGATAGTCTCCGTAGTTGCCGGCCAGAATCAATGAGAACATCGTGCCTAACTTGATTTCCGCGCCGAGTTCGATGCCGAGGTGGCGTTCGTCAATGCCGGAGATGGAGTAGTTGACCATGCTGGCGTAGTCGTCGTGATAGAAACTGATGAGACGTGTGGCGTCTTGGATTTGGGCGAAGTAGCCGGTCACTCTCAACTTGACAGCAGGATAACTCAACACGTAGGAGAAATCAGCGGAATAGTCTTTCTCGTTCTGGAGATTTTCAACATATTTGTTTCTGATACGCGGAGCGACGAATGCGTTCAGCACGCTGGGCGCCTGTGATTCTGCAATGGCGTTTAACACGAGGTAGTTACGTCCGTTGATTTTGTATGTGATGCCGAGTTTGCCCGCACCTTCCAAGAATGCTTTGGTCTCGGATTTGCCGTAGGACTCGTCTTGGAAACGGCCGTTTCTCATATTACCGTAGCGCCAGAATTCGGTGCCGCCGATTTGTCCGCCTACGTGGAATTCCAAGTGGTTGTAGGTGAACTGCACGGATGCGAATGCGCGTTGGGTGTAAATGTGGTAGTCGTAACTGTAACCGAAAACGTCACCTTCGTACAGCGTGTCGTCCTTGTGGTTCAAGTCGTTGTATTGTACGTTGAAATCATCTGGGAAGTCGCCTTCGGAGTATTTATCAACATCTAACCAGTAGGCGCCGCCCAACAGGTCGTTGATGGTCTTGTAGTTCTTCTGCTTCATACCGCGGAAGTCAACGCCGGCATTCAGTTTGATGTGCTCGGTGAGTGAAGCAGTTAGGTTTGAACTGCCGCCGAATTGGAAGTGGTCGTAGATGCGGTTCTCAACCATGTACTGTGCGCGCTTGCCTTGTGCGGCGGCCAGTTGGTTGACCTCGTACATCTTGTCCCAGTTGACTTGCGTGTAGGATTCGTCGTTGGACTGCCAGTAGTTGAGGATGTTGTTGTAGAATCCGGATGTGTCGCCGTTGTCAATCTGATAGGAGGGCAGATAGCGGTAGTAGTCTGGACGCGGGTCTGGCACGTCGTACCAGTTCAGAGACGTGGTGTTGTTGCGTCCGAAAGTGGCGCCGAGGGTGGAACTGATGTTTATCTTGTTGCTCTTGGGCGCGTAGGTGTGGGTGAGCAGGATGACGGGTTCGCATACGGTGCGGACGCGAGCGTTGCGCTGCTTGCCTTGGTACCAGCCCCAGTTGGCGTTGTAGTAGTTGTCGCCTAACAAATCATAGGCCTCCTGCACTGAGTTGGACTGCATGCCGCGTGCCGTGTGTGACATGAAGGCGGCAAGGTTCAGCCAGTTCTCGGAGTTGAGCTTCTTCTCCGCTGCGATGAATCCGCCAAAACTGTTGTAGGAGGTGCCTTCTACGTATGACAGCGCATTGCCGAAACGGGCGGACAGACAGCCGGCTACGGACCATCCGTTCTTCATAACGCCAGTAGCTCCCGTCACAATGAAACGGTTGCTGTATGTGCGGTTCGTGAGCGAGTAGGAGGCTCTGACCTGTCTGCGGAAGTTGGATGCCCTGAGGTTGTAGTTGGAAGCTCCGCCGAGATCTCCGAATACGAAGGACGGCGCGTCAAGGTTGTTCAGCGCTTCCGGATAGCGGAAAATGTGGTTCAGACCGCCCCACTGTGAATAGGTGGCACGCCCAGTGACCAAACTGTTCATGGAAAAACCGTTCATGCACACATCCTGGTATCTGTTGTCCAAACCGCGGTTACGGAAATAGGCGATGCTGAATGTGTAGGAGGTGTTGTTGAGATAGACATCCTGAGATGAATGCAACAAACCGGGCACGTAGTTGCTGGTGCCGTTTTCGCTGTCGTCTTCCTGACCTTCGCTTAAGTCAGAGGAGTTGTCGTTGTAGGAATTTGAAGTGCCCAGAGAATCTGTGACAGCGGCCTTCTGCTTTTTGCCCTTGGCCTTTCCAGTGTCTTGTGAATATCCTATACCACAGGACATTAGAATGGCAAAGAGCCATAGTAAAGTTTTCTTCATATTAAGATATTTTTAGTTTCTAAAAAGGGCGCAAATATAAAAAAAATGCATTGGCTAAAAAATGAAAATTTAGCAATTGAATGTTAAAATAAGGGACAAATATTTGTTGAATTAAAAATAAGGGAGAATCACGGCGCAATCGTACCTTTAGTTACCTCGAAGGGAGGGATTCTCTGTAATCCACGGGAATGTTATAATGCAGTACAGGTCGCGACTTGGAGAGGAATGGCGAATGCTATTCTTCCACTGTGGCTACGAGGCCGTCATAGCCTAATGTGACGTTGTCGGGAAGCAGCGGCTCAATGTCTTTGTAGCAGCCCATCTTGTCAGAAACGTGGGTTAGGAATGCTTGCCGTGGTTGCAGGATTTTGATGATGTTCAGTGCCTGCTCGAGGTTGAAATGGGAATAATGCTCTCGAATGCGCAGGGCGTTGATGACCAAGGTGTCAAGGCCTTGCAACTTTCTCATCTCTGTTTCCGCAATGAAACTGGCATCTGTGATGTATGCGAGCTTGCCGATGCGGTATCCTAAGATGGGCAGTGTGAGGTGACGCACGTGTATGGGCTGGATTTCAATGCCGTTGATGAAGAAACTGTCATCCCGTACGTTGTGCAGGACGAAGGACGGTGCGCCAGGGTAGGGGTTCGTCTTGAAGGCATAGTCGAAATCCTTGCGGATGACGTTCATCACGCGCTGCAGACCGTACACCTCCATAGGCTGTTTGCGCATGAAATATACCGGACGGATGTCGTCCAATCCGGCAAGATGATCTTTGTGCTCGTGCGTGACCAGGATGGCGTCAACCTGCGTGATGTGGTTGTTCAGCAACTGCTGGCGCAAATCGGGCCCGGCGTCAATGAGGAACTTCACCTCGCCGACTTCAACGTACGCGGAAGTGCGGAGGCGCTTGTCGCGCGGGTCCTCCGACTGGCACGTGGCGCACTGGCACCCTACGACGGGCACTCCCTGTGATGTTCCGGTTCCTAAAAGCGTGATCTGCATACTGAAAAAATGAGGGCGCAAAAGTAGCAAAAAAAGCCACTCGCTTGACGCTTCCCACTATTCATATTTCACGATGCCCACGCTTTTTCTTACGCTCTTTGTCTTCCCGTTTCCGTTCCACCATTGGATGACGGCCACGTAGAGGTCTGAGGGCAATGGGACGTTGCGGTCGTCGGTGCCGTCCCAACGGTAATGAACGATGTTGCCGCAAGGCTCGTTGTTCGCCAAATGCCGGACGAGCGCGCCCCTCTTGTTGAAAATCAGGACAGACACTCGGTTTTCAATGTCAGGAAACGTCAGCTCAAATTCGGTGTAATCGTCAAATCCGTCATTGTCTGGAGAAAACACTTCCGGGACGATGCTGATGCCTTCAGTTGTTTCGCCGTCATTGGTTTGCGAGTTGCGATAGCCGGGAGTGGCAAAACCGGACGTGGAGGCTGCCGAGTGCCAGTTGCTATCGTCCTGTGTGGGCGCCTCCGCGTTGAGCCGTTCAAGGCTCACACCTTCGCTGCTCGTCAGTCCGCTGTAATGCATCTCATCACTGTAGGCGAATCTGTCGATGGTTCGAAGGCCTGTTGTGGAAAGATAGACGACACCGCTGGCGATAGCGTATGCGGGCAGCGAGTCGCACTGCTGCAGGGCCTGAGAAACAGGACAGTCGTATTGTTGCAGGGTGAGCTCCCGATCTTTACATAGTGCACAATATTCCTGTGGGAACAGCTGCCGCCCGCTCGACACGGCACAAACGGCCTTGTTCGGCATTGTGTCCCCACCGGAACCTATCTTTACATTCTTTAAATCAATGATTTTTGAAGATCTGTTGAAGATTTCGATGAAGTCTGCGTCTGTGCCGCTATAGGGATGGGCAAGCACTTCGTTGATGACAATGTCGCCGGCATTCGGAATGGATGCTATGCCTACGGGAAGACTTTCCAGTCTCATAACATTGCCTGCGCAGTCGCAAAGTGCCCCGTTTGCCGTTAGAAGATAATGGACGTTTGGATGCAGTGCCTCGGACAGCGATATGTCTAAGGCTGAGAAATTGGGTGGAACCTCCTTTATTGCATCTATGGGGATGTTTGGCGATAATGAAAAAATGTCAGTACTGATGGGGTAGGAGGGCAATACGCTTTTGGTGAAGAAGACGCGGATGGTGGTGCTGTCCAATAAGGTCACTCGTTCCATTGACGGTGGCGTGAAATCTTCTATGTCCCGAGCGGATGCATTCGGAGCGCTGGGCGTGCCGCCTGCCTCTGCGGTCGAGGAATTCCAGTTTCCTTTCCCGAGACACGGATATCGTTCGTCGAGCATTTCCAAAGCCCATCCGCCGTCTTGTTTGATACTTTCCGTGTGCCAACTCTTTTTGTATGATACTGAATGTATGACATCTCTATTTTCATTATATAAGATCAATGTCTGCCCGCCATCAGTCAAACTGAGCGATGACAGTGTGTATATGTTGCTGCAAATGGGCACGAAGCTTTCGGTATATTTTGCTGCTGTGACTATGGCGTACCCGGCACTGTCCAGGTAGATTGTCGGTAGCGTTTTGTTCGTGTTTCCGATGCTGATGCTCCAATTGTTGAGCGCTACGGCCGTTCCTTTTCGGTTGTGCAGTTCTATGTATTCCGCTTCTGGCAGGCCGACTGTCGGGGCAGGGTCGGCCATTATTTCGCTGATTACTACATCGTATCTGCTGATATTCTGTCCGTTACAACAATTTTGAACGATCGTTGTTGTTAACAATAGTATGATGATATATTTTCCCTTTTTCATAACCCTTTTGCAGTGTTTCATTCCGCAAAAATACTATCTTTGCCATCTAAAGTCAATCTTTTGTTAATAACTTTTAATAAATTGTAAATAATTATGAAAATTGCATTGGTCGGAGCCACGGGATTGGTCGGTGGCGTTATGCGTAAAGTATTAGAAGAAAGAGGATTTGGAGATTGTGAGTTTATACCCGCCGCATCTGCGAAATCTGTAGGCAAAACTGTTACATTTGCAGGGAAAGAGTGTAAAATCGTGTCCGTGGATGACGCCATTGCCGCAGTCCCCGATTTTGCGATTTTCTCAGCCGGCAGCGGTCCGTCCCTCCAATATGCTCCGTTGTTTGCCAAGAACGGCACTGTCGTCATCGATAACTCTTCGGCGTGGCGCAGCTATCTGGAAATCCCGTTGGTGGTTCCCGAAATCAACGGTGACGTCATTACTGCGGAAGACAGAATCATTGCCAACCCGAACTGCTCTACCATTGTGATGCTGATGGCTTTGGCTCCGTTGCATGCCAAATACAAAATCAAGAGAATAGTCGTATCTACGTATCAGTCCATTACCGGTACGGGTATGAAGGCTGTCAACCAACTTACCAAGGAACGCGCCGGTGAGGAGTGCGAGAAGGCCTATCCGTACCAAATCGACTTGAATCTCTTCCCTCACGGCGGCTCTTTTGAGGATAACGGCTATACTACGGAAGAGACCAAATTGCTGAATGAGACGCGCAAGATCTTGCGTGACCCCGAAATCCAAGTGACCTCAACGGTGGTCCGCGTTCCCGTTATGGGCGGCCACTCCGAAGCTGTCAATGTGGAGTTCTATAATGAATATGACATCAAGGAGGTTTATGACTTGTTGAATAATATGCCTGGCTTGGTCGTGCAAGATGATCCTGCCAACAACATCTATCCGATGCCTTGGTTCGCGCACGAAAAGGACGAAGTCTTTGTCGGCCGTGTGCGCCGTGACTATACCCAGCCTAAAACTTTGAACCTGTGGGTCGTCGGTGACAACCTCCGCAAAGGCGCTGCTACCAATGCTGTTCAAATTGCGCAATACATTATCGGCAAGTTCAGAAGGTAGGATGGCCGTTAGCCATTTGCCTTTATCTGTTAAACTTTAAACCTTAAACCTTAAACTTCATAACGAAAGCAGGTGCTCCGATTTCTCGAAGCACCTGCTTTCGTTATGATGGGTTGCCGGTTATTTTTGCGTTCTGATTTTGGATTCGCGGGTCCAGTCAACGGTCATGCCGAAGACGGATACGCCGAGGTAACCGCGCATCTTCAGCGTCTTGTTGTCATTGACCATGCGGATGTAGGTTTTGTAAGTTCCCTTTTTACCCGGATATTTCAATTTGCCGTTTTGATATTCTTTATCTTTGGCATTATAAGTAAGGCCGGTCATGAACACCAAACCGAGTTGGTTTTTCTTTTTAGGATTTTCAACCCAAACGACTTTTGCTTCGTAAGTGCCGTCTGCTGCTTTGTAGATTTCACATTGGGAACCTTCTTTGGAGAAAGGATCTACAGAGTGAAAAATACCGCAGATATCATCGGCTTTCTGAGCGAATACTGCTGTTCCGAAAAAAATGATGAGCAGTGTGATGAACGTCTTTTTCATAATTGATATTTTTATAAATGATTAAAACCTAATAAATTACTCTTCTGGGGCAAACAATGGGTCCCAAGCGGGGAGCATGATAGGTTTTTGATCGAAAAGTTTAAGGGTGGCTGCAGGAATATATTTGGATTCCACAACCAAGCGGAACATATATTCGTTGAACCATTCGTTGGTCATGATGAGGAAGCCGTTGTGGCCGTATTTGCTGCCCCAACTGTTTTCAACCATCCATTTGAGCGGCTTGCCGTCTTTGTCGAGATCGACAGCGCAGAGGGTCATGGCGTGTGATGACATGCTGGCGTAGGTGGCGATACGTTGCTTTTTGTCCATATTGAAGGTGGTGCCGAAAAGGGAACCGTAATCGTAGTTGTTGACGTCCATATAGCCTAAGTCGCGGTCGAGGAATTTGCCGACATCGCAGGAGAAGTACATGTTGGTGCTGTCCTTGATGGATGCGATGGCCATATCGGCGATTTCGTTCATCGGCAGGTTGAGGAATTTCCAGTTTTGTCCGTCATAGACGTGGCGGTCGTATTCGATTTCATAAACCTTGTAGTAATCGCGGGTCGGGTCGTTCATGACCATATAATAGGTGCTGAAATCTTCGTTGGCGAATTTTTCGGCGAAGGATTTCGGGGTGTATGTCTCCGTGCTGACCACATTGCCTTTGGAGTCGCGCTGTGTCCAGGTGAACTCGGCAGGCGGTTCGCCAAAGGATACTGCGAGCATTCTGTAAACAGTCTGCAGCATCTCCATCTTCTTGTCTTGAAGTTGCTTTTCTGTGGTGCTTTTGTTGTTAGCCATGTCGCGCAGTACGAGAGCGTCTTCGCGCAGTTTCAGTTTGATGAGAGAGGAGATTTGCGAAGTGTGATTCGTGCTGTATGTCTCAGGCATGGCTTCTTTGGGCATGATGCCGTATTTGGTCACCAAGTTGGCAATACCGGTGAACTGGCCGCCGTCGCTCAGCGGATTTTGGAACAGCCATTTCACGTTCTCATCTTCCATAGATTTGGCGCGGTTGTCGAGGATTGCCTGCAGGAAGAGATTTGATTTCTCGAGTTGGTCCCAGAAGAATGTGTAGCACTGGGAGAATTGGAAGTCGGACGGAAGGTCGTACTTTTTGATGGCTTTTGCGCGTAATACGTTCATACCCGTGAACATCCAGCAGCGGCCGGAAGATTCCTGGTCGGTGATGGCCTTGGAGGGCACTTGGTTGGAGAAATGTGCGTCGAAGGCGGTGTTGTTGTCGTAGTTTTTGGCCAACTTGTTGATGTCGTTGGTGACTACGGCGTTGCGAAGCGCTTTGTCGGCACCTGTGGATTTATAAGAACTCTGCAGCGCCTTGATTTGGTCCTTGGACAGCCCGCCGTTCTTGTTGATGTTCTGTGCGCCAGCAAAGAGGATGCTGCTGACGGCTAATGAGATAAGGAATAATTTTTTCATGAGGATATGTTTTTTAATTATTTATTGCTTGATAAAAGTGCTTTCAAGTCTGTAATCATTTCCTGGATGTCCTGTGCCGTTGTGTCCCAGGATGTAACGAAACGGATTTCGTTGGTGTCTTCGTCCCAGACGTAGAAGAAATGATTTTTCACTAACTCGTCTGCAATTTCGGGGCGCATTTTCAGCAACAGGGTGTTGGCATCCGTCTGCTGTGTGAATTCGCATCCGAGCGTTTCAAGTTCTGCTCGAAGTAGTTTTGCCATATCATTGGCGTTTTGCGCGTTGCGATATAGCAGCCCGTCTTTGACGTAGGCAGAGAATTGGGCGGAAAGATAACGCATCTTGGAGCAAAGTTGGCTGGACTGCTTGCGGAGGTACTTCATATTTTCAGCAAGCTCGGGGCGGAAGGAGATGACGGATTCGGCCATCATGCAGCCGTTTTTGGTGCCGCCGAAACTGAGAATGTCCACGCCGCAGTCTACGGATATCTCCTTGACGGTTTTGCCTAAGGCGACAGCCGCGTTGGCAATGCGTGCGCCATCCATATGGAGGTACATGCCGTAGGAGTGGGCGAAATCTGCCAAAGCGCGAATTTCGTCGGTTGTATATACCGTGCCGAGTTCGCTGACCTGTGAGATGTAGATGAGCTTGGGTTGAGAATGGTGCT
Organism: Bacteroidales bacterium; assembly: GCA_024400835.1. GTDB lineage: Bacteria > Bacteroidota > Bacteroidia > Bacteroidales > WCHB1-69 > F23-D06. The sequence goes on along the minus strand of JAKSMC010000015.1, from coordinate 50,040 downwards.
CGAAGCCGAAGCCGTGCAACTGGGGCTTGACCAATTCGGGCGTTAGTTTGCCGTTGGGTGTGTCAATTTCTTTGACGGCGGCACCGCTCAGATACCCGGGCGCTCCGCATTCGTCGACGGCTATGTGCGCACTCTTGGCACAGATTACGGACTCCCAGGGCCTGCAACACGCACGGATGGCGCAGACGTTAGCGCCTGTTCCGTTAAAAACAAAGAATGGTTCTGCGTTTTCGCCAAAACAGGCTTTCAGATCTGCTATTGCCTGCTCTGTCCATAAGTCGTCTCCGTAGGCCAGGGAATGGTCGGAGTTGGCAAGCATCAAGGCTTCCATAATCTTCGGATGAACTCCGGAATTGTTGTCACTGCCGAAACTTCTCATTGGGTTGTATGTTTTTTGTCGTTGTGGACGTGTTCGATGCGTCCCTATAGATTTTTAGATTTTGAATTTAGCTTGTCACATCGCGTTAATGCTTCTGGCGATTTTGGCGCAAAGCCTCGGGAAGAAGCGCTTGATATAGACCATTACGAGTTCGCCGCTGCCGACGAGGACTTCGTTTTTCTTTTTGTAGATGGCGTTGACGATTTTGTCAGCGGCCTTTTCCGGGGTTATGCCGTTGGCCTGTCCTGCGTCCATCTTGCCGTGTTTGCTGCCGTCTTTTTCCAGTGCGTTTAGGGAAATGTTGGTTTGCACGCGGCCCGGCGTGACGATGGTGACGCGGATGTTGTCCTTGTAGTTTTCAGCGGCGATTGTCTCGAAAAAGCCGTACAATGCGTGCTTGGCCGACGAGTAGGCGCAGCGCAGCGGGAACCCGAAACAGCCGTTGATGCTCGTGGTGACCGCTAATTGACCGCCGCCTTGCTCAATCATTCTGGGCAGCACTGCCTTGGTGAGGATGACGGGCGCGAAGTAGTCGATGTCCATAACCTTGCGGATGACCTTCATGTCCGTTTCCACCGTGGTGCCGCGTTGGCTGATGCCGGCGTTGTTGTAGAATACGTCTATATGCCCGTAGGCGCTCAGGGCGTTTTCTGCCAATCTGGGCAGATCGTCAATCTGCGACAGGTCGAAGGGCAGGGTGGTGACGGATGGTGAGCCGAGGCTCAGACATTCCGTTCTCACGTCTTGCAGCAGGTCGGCTTCGAGCGCTGTCAGAATCAAAGTGGCACCCTCTTGGGCGAAACGCATGGCCGTGGCCCGTCCTATCCCGGACGAAGACCCCGTAATCCACACTACTTTATTTGCATATTTCTTCATTAGTCAGAATGTTTTTTACCGCAGAGGCGCAAAGTCTATCTCGCAAAGACGCATAGAACTTTTTAAGACGCAATGACGTTTCGTCGGCTCTTTTTGTTGAAAAATGCCTATTTGTCAATCAGATCCTTGAAGAACTGTGCCCTTGCCGCACCTTCGCCGGTGTTGAGCAGAACCGTCTCTCCGTTATGGATTTGTCCGCTTTCCAATGCTTTGAAGAATCCGGCGAGGCAGACGATGGAGGCAGGTCCGAAGTAGATGCCGCGCTCTTTCTTGACCAGCTTGCCGAAATCCACGAGGTCGCTTTCCTTGACTTGCAGGAACGTGCCGCCGCTCTTTCTCACGATTGGGGCTACGATGGGGAACATCCCGGGATTGCCTGTGGAGAGGATGGATACCATCGTCTTCGGGTTGGCAATGACGGGGTAGTCGTTCTCATAACCTTCGGGGAAGTTGTTGGCCACGGCATTGTTCCAGCCTTGGACCATCGGGTCGCAGGTGTCCTGTTGGATGAGCAGCATACGGGGCAGCTTCACGTCTGGGAACGTGGTCTGCATATCGCGCACGCCTTTGTCCAAAGCGATGGGGCCCGTGCCGCCGGCTACGGCTTGGATATAGACGTCGGGCATCTTGCCGATCTGGCGGAGATATTCGAACACCATAGTCTTTTTGCCCTCCACGCGCAGCGGGTCGATGTTGCCGGCGGACATCAGTACGTGGTTCTTCTGATGGAAGTCGGCAGCCTCTTTCTTGGCGGCTCCGTAGTTGCCTTCGCTGATGACCACGTTCTGACCGTAGGAACGGATGGCTTCTACGGTGTCAGGACATACGTCGTTGGGAACGAACACGGTGAACTTGATGCCGGCTTTGGCTAAATAGCGGCTGTAGGCCGTTGCGGTGTTGCCGGTGGAGGCCACGCAGAACTCCTTAACGCCGTTCTCTTTGAAGACGGACGCTGCCAATGATGCGGCTATGTCTTTGAAAGTGTTGGTGCCGCCGTTCAGGTCGTTGCGATAGACCATAGCCTTGCAGTCGATGCCGTATTTCTCTTTGGCAAATTTTTCTAAGAAATCCCACTCCTCGATGGGGATGGCACCTTCGCCAAAGGAGACGATGTTCGCCTTGTCCATCACAGGCAGGAAATCGAAGTAGTGATAGAAGTTCTCAGGCCTGTGTTCGGCTTTTGTGAGTTCTGTAATCTTATGGTAATCAGCAGAGTAAACTACATCTGCGCGCTTGCATCCGCAGTCACATTGCTGGTTCATTTCAAACCATTGTGCAAAGTCTTCGATGACCTTTCCGCACTTGGTGCATACGAGTTTGTACTTGTTATTCATAATAGAATTTTTTAGGGGCGCAAAGATACAAAAATAGAGGTAATGTTTGCCATTAGTCGTTAGCTGTTAGCCATTAGCTTTAAACCTTAAACTCTCCTTCGCCATACTTTTTAGCAAAGTATTATTTATATAGTATTTTTTTTATTTTTGCGCTTTTCGTGAAAAAAAGTAAGAAATATTATATAATTCTAATTATTAACACTTTAAAACAATTTTATTTATGGAAAATCTTGTAAAGTATGTATGGATTGTGTTCATCGCATCCATCGTAGCGCTGGGTTTTGCATTTTTCTTCTATCGCAGAATGTTGAAAGAAGATGAAGGTACTCCTACAATGCGCGAAATTGCAGCTCACGTGCGCAAAGGCGCTATGGCTTATTTGAAACAACAGTACAAAGTGGTGACCATCGTGTTCGTCATCTTGGCTGTTTTGTTCTTTGTAATGTCCCTGTTCGATTTGCAGAACGGCTGGGTGTGGTTCGCATTCCTCACCGGTGGTTTCTTCTCCGGTTTGGCAGGCTTCCTCGGTATGAAGACCGCCACCTATGCTTCTGCACGTACCGCTAACGGCGCTCGCCAATCCTTGAACAAAGGTTTGCAAGTGGCTTTCCGTAGTGGTGCTGTCATGGGCCTCACGGTTGTTGGTCTCGCCCTTTTGGACGTCTCCGCATGGTTCCTCATCCTCAACGCCTGCATTCCTGAAACCAACCATCTCGTCATCATCACCACTACGATGCTGACCTTCGGTATGGGTGCTTCCACACAGGCTCTCTTCGCTCGTGTTGGCGGCGGTATCTACACCAAGGCTGCTGACGTTGGCGCCGACCTCGTTGGTAAGACGGAATTCAACATCCCTGAAGATGACCCACGTAACCCCGCTACTATCGCTGATAACGTTGGTGACAACGTAGGCGACGTTGCCGGTATGGGCGCTGACCTTTACGAATCATACGCTGGCTCCATCCTCTCTACGATGGCTCTCGGTGCTGCTGCTTTCGCTACCATCGGTGCTGAAATGCAGATGAAATCTATCCTCGCTCCAATGATGATTGCTGCTGTCGGCGTTATCCTTTCTATCATCGGTATCTTCATCGTTCGTACGAAAGAAGAAGCTAACATGACCCAATTGCTTAAGGCCCTCAGCCGTGGTACCAACACTGCTGCTATCCTTATCGCTATCGCTACTTTCGTAATCTTCGCACTCGTTTTCGGTACGCAAGATGCTATGTGGTGGCACGTTTCCCTTTCTGTCGTCGTTGGTCTTCTCGCTGGTGTAATCATTGGTAAATCCACTGAATATTACACTTCTCAATCTTACAAACCTACCCAAAAGGTGGCTGAATCTTCTCAAACTGGTCCTGCTACCGTTATCATTTCCGGTCTTGGTCTCGGTATGATTTCTACCGTTATTCCAGTGCTCACCATTGGCGTGGCTATCATCCTCGCTTTCTTGTGCGCTAACGGTTTCCAAATCGCTTTCACCGCTCAAAACCTCTCTCTCGGTTTGTACGGTATCGGTATTGCTGCTGTAGGTATGCTTTCTACGCTCGGTATCACTTTGGCAACGGATGCTTACGGTCCTATCGCCGACAATGCTGGTGGTAACGCTGAAATGAGCGGTCTTGAACCTGAAGTTCGTAAACGTACTGACGCTCTCGACGCACTTGGCAACACTACCGCTGCTACAGGTAAAGGTTTCGCCATCGGTTCTGCTGCTTTGACCGCTCTCGCATTGCTTGCTTCCTATGTAGAAGAAATCAAGATGGCCCTCATCCGTATCGCTGATGGCGCATCTGACGGTTTGGCATACGTCGCTGAAGGCGTTGAAAAGACAGCTGAAGAACTCTCCAATGCTACTCTTATCGACTTTATGAGCTGGTACAATGTCAGCTTGATGAACCCGAAAGTGCTCGTTGGCGTATTCATCGGTTCTATGATGGCCTTCTTGTTCTGCGGTCTCACGATGAACGCTGTTGGTCGTGCTGCCCAGAAGATGGTAGAAGAAGTTCGTCGTCAGTTCCGTGAAATCAAGGGTATCCTCACGGGTGAAGGTACTCCTGACTACGCACGTTGCGTGGCTATCTCCACAAAGGGTGCACAACACGAAATGTTGTTGCCGTCCATCCTCGCCATCCTCGCTCCGATTTTGACGGGTGTCATCCTCGGCGTGGCAGGTGTTCTCGGTCTGCTTGTTGGCGGTCTGGGTTGTGGTTTCGTATTGGCTATCTTCATGGCCAACTCCGGTGGTGCATGGGACAATGCTAAGAAGTATGTCGAAGAAGGCAACTTCGGTGGCAAGGGTTCTGACAACCACAAGGCTACTGTCGTTGGCGACACCGTTGGTGACCCGTTCAAAGACACATCCGGTCCTTCCTTGAACATCCTTATCAAATTGATGAGTATGGTATCCATCGTAATGGCTGGTCTTACCGTAGCATTCTCCTTGTTGTAAGAATAGAGGTCAGTGAACTGAAAACAGTGAACTGATTGAATAATAAACAAAAAAGAGCGTCCTCTGCGATTCGTGGGGGACGCTCTTTTGGTTTCAGGTTTCAAGTTTCAGGTTTCAGGTTTGTTTGCTGCGGCATTCATACTACTGTCGCGCTCAACATTGACCGTAATAGTTTTCTTGCGTGCCGAGCGACGGATTGCTATGCCCAAACTACCGATTTTCATAGGATAACCATTTTTTTAACAGAAATGCACAAAAATAAGGGAAAGTGTAAAACCTGCCGTTATAGCCAATATTATTGTTGCTAAGTTTTATTCCGAATGTGATATGGGGATACGATGCGCTATGAATCAAATTATTGAGAGAAATGGTGCTGCCGTTTTTAGCTTTAACCTCTATCGGAATCAGATGCTCGGCATCGCGGATGAAAAAGTCCATTTCCAGCTGAGCGTTCTCTTTTTTGTAGTAATAAAGCGGCAGTCCGCATTTCACCAAGGCTTCGGCAATGATGTTTTCATATATCGCACCTTTGTAAACTCCGAAGTTGCGGTTTCGCCGCAAGTCATCGCTGCTTTCCTCGTCCAAAGAGGCCATCAGCAGGCCGTTGTCGTGAAAGTAGAGTTTGAATTTCAATTCGTCGTAGTTGCCTTTTAACGGCAGTTCGGGGTGGTTGAGCGCATAGCATCGGTGAACGATTCCGGCATCACACAGCCAGTCAACGCTGCCTCGATAGTTGCGGGAACGCGCATCCGGAGCTACTTTTGAAATCTGGAACTTCTTGTTCTCCTTGGCTAAGAAAACCGGAATGTTGCGATATACGTTGCGGATTCTTGCCTTTTCTATTCCGACGGCATATTTGATGATGTCTTGTTCATAATCCAGGCAAAGTTGCTTTTGGAGAGCCAATGTGTTGGAAAAATTTCCTTGTCCCAAGAAATCGTTGACCACTTCCGGCATACCGCCTGTAATGACGTAATCGGTGAAAATTTTGAAATACGTGTCCAGTTCCAGCGAAGAAAACGGGGTGAGTGAGGTAAGATGTTCCTGCATATTATCCACTTGTGCTTCCGTATATCCCAATGCCCACAGATATTCTTCAAAGTCGAGGGAATAGAGTGTGACATCTGTTTTGTAGCCCACACTGTTGGATGTGATTTCCTTGTAGTTCAATCCCATCAGCGAACCGGAGCAGATGACATCGTATCGCCCGTCCTCTTTGAAGAATTTCAATGAAGTCGCGCAATCAGGAAATTCCTGCAATTCATCAAAAAAAATGAGCGTATCATTGGGAATGATTTGGCATTTCTGATTGATGAGTGTGATGGATTTAATGATCTCATCTGGCGCGTAGCCGTTTTCGAAAATGCGTTTGTATTCCGGCTGCGTGATAAAGTTGATTTCTATGAAAGAAGCATAACTCTGACCAAATTCGCGTACGGAATAGGTCTTGCCCACCTGCCGGGCACCATTCACGATCAGCGGCTTTCTGTCCTTTTGTGCTTTCCAGTCTTGTAAATACTTGATAATCTTTCGTTTCATAAATATTTACACATTTTGTGTAGAAAATTTTCTGCAAAATTACACATTTTATGAACATAAATCAATGTGTATTTACACATTTTATGAACAAAATCAAGATTTATCTATTTTTTTGAGAGCAACACCCCCCCTCCTCAGCACGCTCTCGTTGCTTTTCGCCAACTTGATGAGCTCGCTCACGATGGCGTCGCTGTTTTGTTTCAGCTCCGGAATGCCCGAGAATCGCAGCGTAGTGCCGAGATTGCCGCGCAAGGCCTCCACATCCGTCGGTTTGGTCCACAGGTTCGGGATGCCCATCGCTTCCAGAATGACGCGCATCACGGTGTCGGTAAGAGCTACGATGTGGTCTTCAATCCTCGCTCCAATTTTGACGGGTGTAGAGACGTTGCGCGCAACGTCTCTACGGGTTAGGTTCGTTTTTCTTGAAATTCTCCGCCTGTTCCAAGATTTCCTTGAAAACCTCGTCGTTGACGAAGGGCGGATAGCCGTATTCCGACAGCACGAGAATCAGATTCATCTTTAGCTCGGCTTTGATGTCCTCACGGCGTGACCAGTCAGTGTATTTGGCTTTGTCATCTACGATAATCTTGATCTCCTTGGCCAGCGCAATGGCTTTATCTTCAGGATACTCGAAGTTGTACTTTTTCGCCACCAGCATCAAAATGTCGTAGAAGGATTTCTCCTCATAGCTGATGCCCATCTCCTCTGACTGCTGCTTGTCGTGGTTGATTTCAACCAACAGTTCGGTCATCTGCGACACTACCTCGTCGATGACTTCGTTGGCTAACGTGGTGTTGTCGCTGCGGTCGTTGTAGTTCTTGACAATGGCCTCCAACCGCTGGGAGAAATCAATACCTTTGGCCTTGTTGACTTTCTGCAGGTGGTCGATGACCTGGCGAAGCAAACGTTCCATCAGCTTTACCTTGGTGTTGGGTAGTTTCAGACGGTTGAGCCGTTCCATATATTGCTCGGAGAAAAGGTCGAGTTCATCCTCTTTGGCTCCTATTTTGGTGATTTCCTCCACTTGCTCGGAGATGAGGGCGTCACGGATAAGGTCGGCTACGTGTTTGTTCATCGAGGCGGTATCGGCGGCTGTGCCTCGCGTGAGCTTGAAGATAATGGAACGTACGGCCATAAAGAAGTGAATGTCGTCAATTTCCCGCGTGCTCAGTTGGTCGCTGTTGCAGCAGATGTTGTAGGCGCAGCGCATCTTCCGCGTGTGGCCCATAAATTGCGTTTCCGTATCCTTGGTTTGCTGCACGAACTCGGCGGCGCGGTTCAGGCAGTCCAACTGCTCCAACGGCTTGCCGGTGTAGTAGGCCGAGAAGTCGAAGGTGTGGAACATCCGCCGCAGAATGTCCAGCTCGTCCTTGGTCAGTTTCACCGACTGCTCGATGGTTTCCAAGGAGGTCAGCGGCAGGTCGCCTTGGCCGCCGTATTGCTTCAGGGCAAGGTTCAGGTTGTTCTTGATGCCGAGGTAATCGACCACCAGACCCTTGTCTTTGCCGGGATATACGCGGTTAACGCGCGAGATGGTCTGGATGAGCGTGTGACGCTGCAGCGGCTTGAAGCAGTACATCGTGTCCAATGCTGGCACGTCGAAGCCGGTAATCCACATATCCACCACGATGGCAATCTTGAAATTGCTTTTTTCCTCCTTGAACTGCTCGTCCAATTGCTTGCGGTAGTCGTTGCTGCCTAATAGGTCGTACAGTTCTTTCGGGTCGTTCTTGTCGCGGGTCACCACCATTTTCACGCGCTCGATGGGTAGCACGGTTTTCTTTTCCTGCTCGGAGAGTGCCTCGCCCTCGCAGCAGGCCTTCACCTCCGCCCATTCGGGACGCAGTTTGATAATGTTTTGGTACAGATAGTAGGCGATCTGCCGCGTGGAGCAGACAATCATCGCCTTGCCTTTCACGGTAGAACCTTCTTCCACGCGTCGCTCGTAATGTTCCACAAAGTCTTCGGCGATGCGCATCAGCAGGTCGGGGTCGCTGAGGATGACATCGAGGCGCGTCATCGCCTTCTTGCTCTCCTCAATCTGGTATTCGGTGCTGCCCTCGTCGGCGCAGCGGTTGTAGTATTCTTCAATTTCCTTCACCTTCTCGGCATCCAGAATCACCTTCGAGGCGCGACCTTCATAGACGATTTTGCGGGTGATGCCGTCGGCCACGGATTCCGACATCATGTAGGCATCCACCACGGGACCGAAGACATCGACGGTGGCGTCGATGGGCGTGCCGGTGAAGCCGACGTAGGTGGCGTTGGGCAGACTGTCGTGCAGATATTTGGCGAAGCCGTATGCGCGGCGGATGCCGTCATCGGTGAGGCGCAGCTTCATTCCCAGGCCCGTCTGACTGCGGTGGGCTTCGTCGCTGATGCATACGATGTTGGCGCGCTCCGACAGCAGACTGATATCTTCCGAGAACTTCTGGATGGTGGTGAGGAAGACGCCGCCGCTGGTGCGGCCTTGCAGCAGTTTCTTCAGTTGGTCGCGACTTTCCACCTGTTTTATGGTGTCGTCGCCGATGAAGCAGCGGGCATTCAGCACCTGTTTGGAGAGTTGGTCGTCCAAATCGGTGCGGTCGGTGATGAAAAGGATGGTCGGGCTATGCAGCTCGCGGCTTTTCATCAGCAGGCGGGCGAGGAAGAGCATGGTGAAGCTCTTGCCGCAGCCGGTGGCGCCGAAGTAGGTGCCGCCCTTGCCATCGCCGCCGTTCTGATGCGAATGCTGTAAGATATTCTGATAGAGTGCCGTGGCTGCAAAATACTGCGGATAGCGGCACACGATTTTCATTTGTCCTTTGGGCGTGTCGGGCAGGAAGATGAAGTTGTGTATCACCTCTAACAGGCGTTCCTTGCGGAAAAGTCCCTGTAGCATCGTGTAAAGCGAGTTTATGCCGTCGGTGCTGCGGTCGTTCTGTTCTACCTTGCGCCAGGCATAGAAAAATTCATAATCCGCGAACAGCGAACCGAACTTGTTGTTCACGCCGTCGCTGATGACCACGAAGGCGTTGTATTTGAACAGCAACGGGATGTCGCGCTGGTAACGGACCGTCAGCTGCTTGTAGGCATCCATAATCGTGGTCTCCTCCTTGATGGCGCTTTTAAATTCTAACACCACCACGGGAATGCCATTGACGAAAACCACCAGGTCGGGGATGCGTTTTTCGTCACCCTGCACCTCAAACTGGTTGACCACCTTAAAGATGTTGTTTTCGGGAAAATCGTAATCGATGGGATTGATGAAGAGGTTAGGCCGACTGCTGTCTTCGCGTTTGATGGTGAAACCGTCCATCAGCAGGCGGAGGGTGTGTGCGTTGTCCTCGTACAGCGACGAACCTGCCGCAGCCGTCAGCTGCCCGATAGCCGTTTCGATTTCGTTGGCGGTGATGCCGTCGTGCTGGTAACGGCGTTGCAGGAATGTGCGCAGGTCGGTGTACAATATGACGTCCGTTGTATTCCGCACCACGTTATCCCCGTGCACGTAATCGTATTCCTGTTGTTGGAACAATTCGATGATGGCGGATTCTAAATGGGATTCGGTAAAGGGCATGATATTGTGGTTTTATTGATTATCTGATTTCAATGTGTCCTCTTCCCAATTTTCGGGATTATGGACAATATATTCGGAAATTCTTATGTATTCCTGTTCGTTCCGGATAATGTGGTCATGGTAATTCGCCTGCCACAACGGATTGGTTTTGTTGAATTTTTTCATGGAACGGTTATTTTCAGCCATCCAATCGTCGATTTTATTTATTGCCGCCGATTTGAAACCCGCCACGAACGACGAAATCGATTGGGGTTCGCGGTATAATTGCGTTGGTGTTTTTACGTCCAATTCACATCCGTTTTTATCCAAAATGACGATGGCGTGCAAATGATTGGGCATCAATACAAATTCGCCCAGAAACAATTCCTCGCGTATTTCAAACGATTTGAAAAATTCATCGTAAACGATTTTGCCGATTTCGTTCAGAACCATTTGGCCATCCACAATTTCCCCGAAACGGTGTTCCCGTCCGTATGTCACGATAGTGATGAAATAATGTCCGTTTCGGGCATAATTCCATCCGCGCAACCGATTCGATGGGATTCTGTATCTGTTTTTGAATTTCTCAGGCATTTTATTGTTTTTTCATTTTTCGTTAAAACAGGAACAATTGAACGACATTGGGAATTGGAAAATCATTCACGGCCACCAATATGTTTGGGTTTTCCGCGATATCGTTTGTTTTCCGCAACATCGTAGAGACGCACGGCCGTGCGTCTCTACACGGCCGTGCGTCGCAACCGGACCGTGCGCCACAACCGAACCGTACGTCACAACAATACCATGCGTCACAACCAAATCCCACGCCACAACCATCATGCATATCCGCAAATTTGTCACCGCCGTGATTGATGCGCCACACAAACGGACGCTGAATTTCCGGAATGGCGATATCGTTGGCCTCAATCAGGCCCAAAATCTGACTGATCGTCAGCGGATAGTTGTTGTATTTCTGTTTGTCCATAGATTTGGGGTGTTTAGAGGGGATGGATTGGTATATGTGACGTAAATCTGTAATTTGTATATTATATTTGGAGCAAAAAAATCTGCACTAGCATATTTGTCATTTAGCATCAAGTGCATCTTTAATTTTATCAAGAAAATTCAATTTAATACCTATTTTACTCGCAAATTCCTTTAATTGGTCATCGTTTTTGTGATCTTTCAATAATGACTCCAGTTTATCTTTAAAGTCAGTATTTTCCTTTCCAGCAATATTAACGATATTAATCATCTTTGTTTGATATTTCAGAATTAATTGAACATTCTCTTGTTTATCCAAAACAGACGGAATAAAAATGGTTCTTAGCGAAGCTGATTTTTCTTCTAATTTTGAATATTTCAGCAGCCATTCTCCATAAAAATCAAACAATTCAACTGTCATTGCGACATTTCCGTTACAGAAAACATCTCTAACATTATTAAATGCAGATAATAATTCTCTATTGTTCTTTTCAGATAGTTCAATTAGAAATTTAACCGTCTCCTTTGTCAAATTACTAATTTCCCCTTTGGCCTTATCAATAAGCGCCTCTTTAAAAGCATCAAAACAATTTTGAACTTTTGCCTTGACAATCTTTAGCAATTTGAAATCAAAGTCAATATCAACTATTGACTGTTTCCATTGATCTTTTGATTTAGCGTTCAAATATTCCTCAGCTAATGAATAACAATGTTTTTTCAGATTGTTTTCAACGCTATTAATGTCCTCGAAAAAAGCAATAGGAATTGTTGGAAACTCATCAATGGTTACATTTGATAATGTATCACCTTCGCATAATTCATCTAAACGGTTAAACAAGACTGTTTTATCAACAGACAAATTAGTTTTGATAGTTTCATATTTCTGAAGAATTGCAACAATGTCAATGGAAGACAAATCATTTCCTTTTTCGGTGAGCATCTTTGCAACATTATTGAAAAGTTGAGAATTCATATTCCCAACATTTATAAGGATATCTCCATAAGAAATATAATACCCTATTCTATCTGCGATTTTTTTTACCAAAATAGAATCTGAAGAACTTAACACTTGATTGAAAAACCTTTGGAAATTTGGGTGGAAGTTCGTCAGCCGTGACATCCTCATACAAATCAAATCATAATAAAAATCTTCCGAATCATTTGTTGAAGTGAAAAACGAGTGAATCTGAGTGTCTGGAAGTATCTTTGTAATAGGCTTTTCTACTTCTTTTAAACGCGAATAAATTGTTTCAATTCTTCCCTTATTATTAAGATTTTCATCAATCAAGGATTTAAGATGGTCAGAATACGCTGTTAAATCATAGTCACTTCTCAAAATTGGGATAATAGACAAAGTACTTAACATATCGACATTCAATCCGGAAAAATATGCATTAATTTTTTCTTGTCCGCAAACGATTTTATATTGCCTAAAAGTATCTTTGGTATGTTCTACAAACTTTATAAAAGTATCGGCCTCGACTTCTTTCTCAGACAAATAAGTAAAAGGGTCTATTCCTTCTATTTCGGATAATTGACGAATACTATCACAATATTTATTAACATCAAAATCCTGAATATAATAGAACGCATTTATCAATGTATGTAAATATTCATCCTTCTGTGTAATGTTCCCAATTAATATTTTTTGATATTCTTGTAAATATTCCTTGACAACGGTCTTCTTTTCATTACAATACACACAATCCCATATTCTTCTTGTTTTAGCGTTCGCTTCGTTTGCCAAGCAAATATGAAGTGCCAATGTAGCATTAGGAATATTTGTAACCTGTGTGATTGCATTTTCCAATATGGAGTAGAACACTGTCGGATTACTTTGGATAGATTTTATTTGTTCCGTGTCATTTTCGTCCAAAGCCCTTTTCAATTTAGCTGTGTATATAATGTCTATTGCCTCATTGGCAGATAATTGATAATATAATGCGGAAATGTATTTGGGCAAATTTTCATCATCTTTATACATAAATCCTAAAGGTCCTAAATAAGAAGGAGTAAGTATTTCATTAGGATTGTTAGTTATTTTGCTTTTCCCTAAAATGAATAAAGCGATGTATTTGTCTGGAATATTGTCTCCTTCCGTTAACTGCTTTATGGTAACAAACTCATTAATAAACGCTATGATTTTACGAGGCGTTTGATCTGGCGTCAACAAATCATATATTTGTGTAACTGAATTGTCCACACAGCCATCATTGCCAAATGCATATTCCCACTGCATTTGAAAATATTCTTTCCAATTCGACATCGTTGGAGGTGATACGCGATACACCACATTAAATGTTTTGTTTATATAGTCATCTCCGAAGCTCTTTACTTTATACCCATTGACTTGAGATTTATTACTATCAGCAATATCTTCGTTTTTAAATGCAAATTTAATATGTTCTCTATCAAACGGCACTATTACACGAATGTTTTCATAACTTTCATCCGCAAAAAAAGTATGTATTGCAGACCATAATTCTTGGACTTTTCGACTTGGAAGCCGATCCATATTGTCAAATACGACCATTAGCGTATATCCATGAATGTCCTTATCAATATCGTGCATCCAATCTTTGAATTTCCGTGATGATGGTTCGTCTTCTGAAATAGTCTCAAACGTAGTGTCTTCTTTCTGTCTATCTGAATAGATATAAAAAAGATCAGTCATAGATGATTTTATACAATTCCACACTCCATTTCCTTTGGAATTCATAAGATTTCTTATGATATAATAAATCACTAAGAACAAGAATAAAGCTATCGGGAGACTCCTAATAATGATCTTCCATATCGTGGATTCTATTGAATCAGTAATAATCTCTAATACTGGTGTTATCACTACTGCTAATACTGACAGAATAATTCCTAAACTGATTTTAGGAATAGTTTTTGTCTTAACTTCTCGTTGCTTCGCTAATAATTCTTTTAGTTTTTCTTTCCATTTATCAGAACCTAAAATTCCCGTTTCCTTCTCATTTCCCTTTGTTAAATATTCGGTTAGTTCCTCTAAAATAGAGCGACGCTGTAAATCGTCTTGATGGCCCCATGCATCATAAAGGAAAAATCTGAACTTTCCTTTTGTCTTTTCATTAACATCTAGACATTTTTTCACTAGTTCTACCAAATTGGATTTTCCAGATCCCCAACCGCCATCAATGCCTATGACATTGCAGTTCTCATTGTTTTGCAGAAGTTGAGCTATGTTCTCAGCAATGTTTTTATGAGAATTACCTTTGAATAAATCTTCTTTGCAAGGCGAATTGCTGATAAATCTAGGAAATTTGATTCCTTTTTCTTCGTTTTTCATCTATTATCACTCCCTTCTTACCTCCCCAGCCCGGAGAGTATTATCGTTTGTATTTCCGTTAATTTCTCAATTTCTTTTGAATGCAATTCCACACCTTTACTAACAACGTCGTATTGCTTGTTGAAAGACTGCAGCAATAACATTGGTGGAATTGCTATTTTATATGCTTCAACATTCGGCACGGTTAACTGACCTTGAACAGATCCGTCGCCTTCAATTTTTGTCGTTTGAAAATGAATCGCAAAATAATTCAACATTTTTGCATCATTCGGTATAACAACAATTAACCTAACAATTGGGACATACGGCTCTTTTCTAATGCAACAATAACCAATTGTGCCTCTTGCTGAAATTGTAAAACTTGGTTTTGTAATTTTAGGGGCATTTGTAAAACCATACAAACCATCTTTTTCAAAGCCATTTGCATAGATTGGATAAGGACAATCTGACGTCCTTTCCTCTATTACAATAGCAGGTGCATCGCCACCAGCTTTCACTTCGCACACCTCACCCAGCGTCCCCCACCGCCATCCTTCCGGCAGGTTCTCTTTGTCGATGCCGTCAACAAACATCTTGCGGTACAGGGTTTGCGCGGTGGTTTGCAGGGTGGCTATCGTGCGCTTGGCTACCGCTATGCGCCGCGCCACCGCCTCGTAGTCTGCCACTACCGCCCGCTGCTCCGAAATCGGAGGAACGGGAACCATTGTGGCACACATCTCCGCCCAGTCGAAAATCTCGCGCGCACTGCCGTGCGAATGGTATCGCGCATACCGATCAAATTCGGGCCGGCGGAACCACATCATCAAATATTCGGGCAACAATTGTTCGCGGTCAACGATTTCAAAAACAACGTACGCCTGTGAAATGATGGCAGGTTCGTCGCCTGTGTATAACGCAATGGTTATCTTGTCGCCGTTGCGCGAGGTTACGGGACCGTATGCAAATTGTCCCGGCATTACAACCTTGTAGGTGGACATATCCGTGCCAATGGTGTTGGCAATGGACGGAATGAAACATTTTTCAATGCTCAGTCCTAACAACGTCGTCACCTTCAAATCGCGGTTGCGGATGTCAACGGGGCGGATGTAATCGCCGAGGGGTTTGTATGTGGTGTTTGGTTTGGTCATTCGTGTCGTTATATTTTTGAAAGTTCAGATTCTATTTCTTCGATGGTAGGAAGCGACGATTTGAAATTATCCGGCATCATCTTCGACATTTCAAATTGGGATATGCCCAATGGCTGACTGTATCCTTCAAGGGCATATTTTGCAATTATGTCATTCTTGCTTTTGCAGATGAGTAGTCCTATGGTCGGTGCGTCCACCTCTTTTTTCATCTGATGGTTGATCATATTCACATAAAAATTGAGCTGCCCCAAATAGGAAGGGTCAAAGTCGGTGACTTTCAATTCTATCACCACAAAACATCGCAAATCCAAATGATAGAACAATAAATCGGGCATGAATGTTTCGCCCCCGACATCAAAATGAATCTGACGTCCCACATACGCAAATCCTTTGCCCAATTCAATCAGGAATTTCGTCACATTATCAATCAATGCGTTTTCCAATTCCTTTTCGTTGAAGGGCTTTGTTAATGTAAGAAAATCAAAATTATATGGATCCTTTATCGTTTGTTCGGCCAAATCGCTTTGTGCCAGAGGCAGTGCTTGTTGAAAATTCGTTATGGCCTTGCCTTCCCGTTCATACAGATTTGTATCCAAAAAATTAGCCAGAACTGCACGCGACCACCCATTTTCAACAGTTTTCTTTAGGTAAAACATTGCCTTGGCCCCCTCTTTGCACTTTTGTATAATGTATAGATGATGTCCCCATGGCACTGAAAAAAAGATGTGCTCAAATAGGGAAACAGATTGCTGCCCATTTCCTTCGGCAATTTGGGAAACAAATTGTTGCCCAAACGCATCGTATTGGCTATAAAATAGATACCATTGTCGGATGCTTTTCAGGTTCCTATATGAAAAACCCTTCATGTCAGAAAATTCGGTGGCTAAATCCTTGCTGAGTTTTTGCAGGAAAGAATCGCCCCACTGAGATGATTTCTGCAATTCAACAATTTCTTTCCCCAACGACCAGTACAACCGCAAAAGTTCATTGTTGACTTTTACGGCCGCCTTTATCTGGCTTTGCCGAATCCTGAGCTTTACGCTTTTTAGCCAATCTGCATATTGTATCAAGTCTGTCATAGTCGTTGTACTTTTTGTTTTATTTCCTAATTACCAAAAGAATTTCTCAAATCTTTGTTGCGAACGTCAACGGGGCGGATGTAGTCGCCGAGGGGTTTGTATGTGGTGGTGGTGTTATTCATTGTCTATTACTTGCCAAGTTCCATTACGTTTTCCATTTTTGCGTGCTAATTTTCCTTTTTGTTGCAACGATACGGTGATGGTTTTTACCGTTCGCTCCGATTTTCCAATTGCTTCGGCAATCTGCTTCTGCGTTGCTTCGGGCGTTTCTTTCAGGAAATTCAACACCGCCGTCTCTTCTAAAGTGCAATTCAAAGTGCAAATTTTGCTCTTTGAATCGCTGCCGTTTGCACTTTGCCCATCGCCTTCGCTCCAGCGTATATGGCAATGACGGTTTTTCAATTCGTAGGTTCCACCAAAAAGCAGATTTTCAAAAAATCGTTCCAAGTATAGGGTTGTTTCCGCAATTCCTTTTTGCAGATTGTTGTAATTGGCACGCACCAACGCATTGCGAAAGTACCACGCATGCTGCTTGAAAGCATCGTTGTTTACGGAAAAACCAAATTTCTTGAGATATTTTATGGTAAAAACTGCCATGGTTCGAGTGTTTCCCTCCGCAAACGGATGAATCTGCCAAAGTCCTGCTATGAATTTGCAGACGTGCGCAATGGATTCCTGTTGCGACAATCCTTTATAACTGAATTGCTTTTCCTGCGAAAAGTCGAATTCCACGGTCTCCTGCAACATCTCGTAGGGCGCGTAAGTAACGGTGTCGCCATCAAGCACCCATTCGTTTTTGGTGATATTGTATGAACGATATTCTCCAGCGTGCGGAAACACGCCTGCAAACACCCGACGATGGATGCGTGCATATTCCGTCGGTGCTAACGAAAAGGTCTGTTCAGCAAGCAAATCGGCAATGTTGGCAGAAACCTTGTCGGCTTCATCGGTTCGCTCTGCAAGCAAAGCCTTGCCGTCTTGCGTTTGGTAATAGTCGTTAATGCACTGTTTAACGTCTTCCATCGTAAGCTCTCCCTCGATGTGCTTTTGTGCCGTTTCGAGCAAGTATGCGGAGGGTTTCAAGCCATCCACATCCTGCAAGCCAATGGCAATCTGCCAGTTTTCGGCTCGTTGCGATTTGTCGGGTTCGCCTTGGCGTATGTATTCTTCAAATGTATTGTCCATCGTTTTTAATTGTCTCAAATTGTTAGGTTAACAGCCAATTTCGTCATTCGTGTTGTCTCATCAATTCTTTCCAATGTTTGCAAAATTGGAATGTTTTTGTTTGTTTCGGTTGTCGGTAGAGACGTTGCGCGCAACGTCTCTACAATCGTTAAATTGCGCCACGTCTCTACAAGGATGAATATTGGCAAATTCTTGCTAATTTTGCAACAATTAGCAAGAATTATCATTTTTTAAATTTATCTTCAAATTCCTCGCTTCTTAAATATCCTCGCTTTACCTTGTTGATGGCCACCTCTTTAAGATAGCCATTTTCAACCAGTTCGGTCAAATCCCTTCTTGCCGTCATTTGTGTGATGATAAACCTGTCTTGCATTTCCTTTACTGTCACCACCGCATCCGGATTGGTTTGGAAATAGTGTATGATTTGCGCCTGCCGCTCATTGATTCCGCCAATCATAATAAACGCGTTGGCGGCTTTTTTCTCATTCTGCTTACGTTCTATATATTGTTTCAACTGCTCAAACGACAGCTGCAGCGCCCTTAGATTATAGGTTACGAAATATCCGAGGTCCTTGTCGTCACACTCCGTGTACAAAAACGACTTCTCATACGACCTTTTAGATTCCGCAATAATTCTGGAAATGGACATATATTCCGTCAGCCAGTATTTCTCCTTCAACATATACCAATAGAAAAGCGCCCTTGCCGTACGTCCGTTGCCATCTACAAAAGGATGCATATAGGCAATCATAAAGTGAATGACAATGCCTTTGATGATGGGATGGATGAACTTCGTTTCGTCGTTAGTGTTGAAAAAGACGCATAAATCTTTAACGAAATCTGGCAAATCTTCTGCTGGCGGCGGCGTGTGCACCACCTCGTGGCTGATGCCCTCTTCAACTACCACATTATCCTCTTGAGTTCTAAAGCGACCTGCATCGTGAGCGTTTTCCAAGGTGTTTTCGGTCATCAATTGATGAATGTACCGCAAGCCTTCTTCCGTCAGCGGTTCGTTTTTACGTTCGGAAATGTATTGAATCGTACGATAATTGTTCACAATCATCTGCTGCGACTTGTTCTTGGGCGAGATGTTCTTCTTTAACATCTCTTTGGCTTTAAGGCGCGTGGTGGAAGCCCCTTCCATTTTGCTGGAAAAGATGGCCTCTTCCATCAACGAGCTGGCCAGATAATACGTCTTCTCCTTGGCGGATGAATCGTCTGTCTCCCAAAAACTGCCAAACAGCATATCAAATTCGTGACATAAGCGCTGCATTTGATTCGTGACTCCAAGCCGGATTCCGTATCTTTTCCATACCACAATCCAAGATTTCATACGCGAAATCTTGACGTGGCTCCATAAAGTTTCTGCCGAAATACCCAACGATGTGGTGTCTTTGTATTTCACCTTGTCCCAATATTCGTAGGTGTCGTTGATTTTATCAACCAACGCCTCGATTTCAGGACTGCTGATTCCCATTAAGGCATCATTAAGAACCTTTTTTTCAATCTTTGGTGCGCGTTCTATCATCTTTAAAAATTTTCGGCAAAGATATAAAATTCTTGCTAATTTTGCAACAATTAGCAAGAATTATCAAATTTTATATCCCAATTTCTCGAACAATTCCTTCAGTTCTTTCTTCGATTTTTCCTCTTCCGCCAGCAGTTCCTTCATTTCGCTTTGCAACTGTTTCATCTTGCTGTCGAAATCGATCTGCTCATCGCGGTTCACGAATTCGATGTATTTGCTGGGCACCAGCGAGAAATTTTTCTCCGCAATTTCATCGAAGGTGGCGGAATAACAATATTCGGGGATATTGTGGTAATTGCCGGTATTGTCTGTGGAGACGTGGTGCACCGCGTCTCCACATTGCACCGCGTCCCTACAGGGAATGCGTTGCCAGGTATGGTAGGTGCGTGCCACACGGGCAATGTCGTCGGCCGTCAATTGCACGTATTTCTTTTCGTATGGCGAACCCATCTGGCGCAGGTCCATGAACAGCACCTCCTTTTCGCGGTCGCGGTAATGCACCTCTTCGCCGTTGCGGTTGGCCACGCGGGCTTTCTTGTTGTTGTTCAGAATCCACAGCGTTACGCTGATGTCGGTGGTGTAGAATAGGTTGCGGGGCAGAATGAGGATGGCTTCCACCAGTCCGCGTTCCAGCATCTTCTTGCGGATGGCGTACTCGGTGCCGTCGGCGCTCAACGCCCCGTTGGCCAGAATGAAGCCTGCCACGCCGTCGCAGCTCAGCTTTGACACCATATTCAGAATCCAGCCGTAGTTGGCGTTGCTGGTGGGTGGCACGTCATAGCCCGCCCAGCGCGGGTCGTTGGTCAGCTCGCTTTCCTCGCGCCACGCCTTCTGGTTGAACGGCGGATTGGCCATGATGTAGTCGGCCTTCAGGTCGCGGTGCTGGTCGTTGCGGAAAGTGTCGGCCTCGCTCTCGCCCAAGTTGGAGGCGATGCCACGGATGGCGAGGTTCATCTTCGCCAGCTTGTAGGTGGTCTTGGTGTATTCCTGTCCGTAAATGGAGACGTTCTTGCGGTTTCCGTGGTGCGCGGAGATGAACTTGAGCGACTGCACGAACATACCGCCCGAACCGCAGCAAGGGTCGTAAATCTTGCCTTCGTACGGCTCAATCATTTCGGCGATAAGGTTTACAATGCACTTAGGCGTGTAGAATTCCCCCTTGCCCTTGCCTTCCGCAATGGCGAATTTCCCCAAGAAATATTCATAAACGCGTCCGATAAGGTCGTTCTCTTCGTCCTTGAGCGTGTCGATTTTGTTCACTTCATCCAAGAGGGATGCCAATTTGGAAGTGTCGAGACCGAGATTGGCGTAGTAGTTGTTGGGCAGCGCGCCTTTCAACTGCTTGTTCTGCCGTTCCACTTCCGACAGCGCCTTGTCGATTTTCAGCGCGATGTCGGGCTGCTTGGCGTTTTCCATAATGTAGTCCCAACGGCTCTCGGGCGCCAGGTAGAACACGTTCTTGGCGGCATAGAAAGCCACGTTGTCGTCGAAGGCCTCGTGTCCTTCCGCCACAATTTCCTGACGGCGCTTTTCGAAATGATCGCCGGCATATTTCAAGAATATTAAGCTGAGCACCACGTGTTTGTATTCTGAACTTTCAATGGAACCGCGGAGCTTATTGCACGCTTCCCACAGCGCCTCTTCCATACTTTTGGGTTGTATGATTTTTTTAGCCATTCCTTTGTGTTTTAATTAAAATAGGGCATTAAAACCTCGTTTTTTCGTCGTTTCCCATCGTAGAGACGGTGTGCACACCGTCTCTACGATTGCGCCGTACGACAACCGGCGCCTGTTTTACAATTTCAATTTCATAATTGGCAAAAAACAGCGCAAAAATAGCAATTAATCGCTATCTTTGTGCAATTATCCTAAAATCAATGTGTTTTTGACAGTTTCTGTCAATTGCCCCAAGATTTCCTTCCTTTTTTACGTTTAAATATTAGTGAATAGTGATCTGTGAACTGAAATTTTGTGGCTATGATGAAATGTTCCCCCTTTTTGATGTTGTTGCTGTTTGCTGGCAACTTGACGCTTTCGGCGCAGCACCTAACCCTGAAGAATTACCAGAAGAAGGTCCCGGCTGGCGTGAATATGCAAATGGTTGCGGATTCCATTTATTACGATAAAGATGACATCCTCGTGATCGATTGGATGGAATACCAGTTCTGGTTGGCGCAAATTTACGGCAAGGAGTCTCCCGAATACCTCGCCGCTATGCCCGACACGAACATCATTCGCCAGCAGGTCTCGTTTACCGAACCGACGGCTTATCTGACGAATCCAGCATATAGGCACTTCCCTGTGTTTGGGGTGAACCCCGAGCAGGCCCGCGCCTACTGCTGCTGGCGCACCGACCGCGTGGCGGAATATATGCTGGTGCAGCTGAAATTGCGGGAATGGAATTCGGAACAGAATGCGGACAATTTTTTTACCATCCAAAACAATGATGGTAGAGACGGTGTGCATTGTGGTTGTAGAGACGGTGTGCACACCGTCTCTACAGCAGGGGATTGCGACAATTGTTTGCAATGGCTGATTTTCACGCTGCCGACGGAAACGACCGAAACCCGTTATGGGTTTAGATGCGTGGCACGGTGGTTGTAATGTATAGGGGGCGTGGTTGATTGGGGATTGTAGAGACGTGGTGCACCGCGTCTCTACAATCCCCAATCGTCCGTCGCCGCAATTGTCCGTCACGTCCCTGCATTATTTCGCAAATTCATCCTCGTCCCATTTCGCGACATTTTGTTCAATGTACAACGCAATGCGGTTCATTTCATCCTGATTGCGGATGATATGATCGTGGAAACGGGTTTGCCAGGCGAATGGGATGTGGTGTTCATTTGCGTAACGCGTGATTGACCGTTTCAGACCGCCAATAATGACGGATAATGGCCCTTTTTGTCGTGAAATGTTTTGCATTGATTTATTAACAATGAATGATTTCCATCGTGCCGCGTTTGTAGAGACGGTGTGCACACCGTCTCTACATTTCGGGACGCCGTCTTTGCATTTCATCGGGGGATTTTTATTTGATTCCCAACATTTTCCATCCACCAACACCACGGCGTGGATATGGTTGGGCATTATGACGAACAACGGGATTTCGGCGTATGGATAATGTTCGGTGACATTCGCAAATTGTTCGTGGGCGTATTTCCCGATGGGGGATAATTGCATTTGCGGTTCGCCCTGCCGTAGAGACGGTGTGCACACCGTCTCTACCGATGCGTCGCGCACCGTCTCTACCGATGCGTCGCATAATATTTGTTTCCCAATTTCCCCGAAATAATGTTTCCGTTGTTGCGTGCATATCGTGACGAAATATGCCCCGCCATCATATCCGTGCCAGGGCGCACGGGCCGATGGAATACGGTATTTGTTTATGAATTTATCGTCTGACATATTATTTTGTTTTCTGATTGCAAATATAATGTTTTTTTTAATTTAAACAAAACAAATATTTAACAAATATTAATGATTAAAAAACAAATGGCGGTTGGATGACGTTTTTACAAACGTGGAATTTTTCGATGATCCACCGTAGAGACGGTGTGCACACCGTCTCTACAAACGCGTCGCACACCGTCTCTACCGATGCGTCGCGCACCGTCTCTACAATATACGGCGACATTATGGCAAATTTCACATCCCGAAAAAACAATACGATTCTGTTTTTGCCAACGATTATTTTCTTATTTTTGCCCTCCTTATTTTAAAGATTCTTTCAACCAAATAAAACCCTGTCATGAATAGCATTCAAGTACAACTGGAATATTTCAAAGTCGTCAACTACGCCTTGTTTCACAATAGAATTCCCGTCTGTCAGTTTGTGGAAGTCTTCAACCCGACGGACGAGCCCGTGAATGACCTGAAAGTGCTGTGCGAGGGCGCATACGTGCGTAAAAGCGAAAGCACACTCTTGCCTTCTCTCAAAGGCCAGGCGACGTTCCGTTTTTCTGATTTTGAAATCGTTCCGGACCTCCAGCAACTGGTCGCCTTGACCGAGCGGATGATGACGGAGTTCACCATTACGGTGATGGCCGGTGAGGAAAAAGTGTTTGAGCAGGTCTATCCGTTGGAGCTGATGGCGTACGACCAGTGGTTGGGGACTACAGTGCTGCCGCAAACGTTGGTCTCCTTTGTGACGCCCAACCACCCGATGGTCCAATCGTTGGTGGTCAAGGCGGCGAGCATTCTGAAGACTATCACGAACCAATCCGCTTTTGTTGCCTACCAAACGGGCAATAGTCAGGATGTTCGTACGCAGGTGGCTGCCATCTTTGCCGCTATCCACCAGTCCGGCATCATCTATAAGGAGTCGCCGGCCAGCTATGAGACCGTGGGCCAGCGCATTACGATGCCCGAGCAGGTCATGACTACCAAAATTGGCAATTGTATTGAATTGTCGCTGCTCTTTGCCTCCGTTTTGGAAAGTGTGGGCATCAACTGCGGAATCGTCCTTCAAAATAGACACGCCTACTTGGCTGTCTGGCTGGTGGATGACAGCTGTCCTTACAGCATTTGCGATGATGCTTCTTTCCTCGAAAAGAAGTGCTCGCGCGGCATTGACGAGATGATGGTGTTGGAAAGCACGATTGTTACCAATGAGCAAGCATCTTTTGAAGGTGCTGTGCACGCTGCCGAACAACATCTTGCTAAACACGAAGAGTTTGAGATGTTTGTTGATGTCCGCCGCTGCCGCCTGGAACGCTTCCTGCCGCTGCCGACCCGCACGCAAAACAACGCCGGCTTCGAAAGCGAAGGCGTGGAACATGATGCCTGCATGGTGGAAATCCGCGAGCACGACCGCTACGACCTTTCCCAGTTCAGCGAATCACAACGCGAGCTGACGAAGTTCGATATCTGGGAACGCAAACTGCTGGACTTCTCTCTGCGTAACTCTCTGCTAAACCTGTATTTACGCCGCAAGGCCGTCCAATTCATCTCGTTCGATGTGGATCGCATCGAAGACCATCTGCAGGATGGCGAGGAGTACTGCATCCTGCCCAAACCGGACATGGATATCCATGTTGACAACTCCGAGCGCCTGATCCGTTCTAAATTGCTGGACGGTTTCAAAGATCTGGTGCGTAATGATATCGAACACCACCGCTTGCACACCTATCAGACGGAAAGCGAATCTGCGGCAACGCTCAAGAACATCTATCGTGCGGCGCGCAACGCCATTGAGGAGACCGGCGCCAACTCGCTGTTCCTCACCATAGGCACGCTGCGCTGGTTTGAGACCCCGCAGAGTGAGGTGCCGCGCTATGCACCGCTGTTGCTGCTGCCGGTGGAGATGGTCTATAAAAAAGGAAATTACTACATCCGCACCCGGGAGGAGGATATTACCCTTAACATCACACTGATGGAGTTCCTCCGTCAGAATTACGATATTTCGGTGAATGGCCTTAGTCCATTGCCGAAAGACGAGAGCGGTGTGAATGTGCCTCTCATATTCGCCGCCCTGCGCGACGCCTTGAAAAACCAGAACCGCTGGGATGTGGAGGAGGAATGCCTGCTCGGCACCTTCTCGTTCAGCAAGTTCCTGATGTGGAACGATGTACACAACAACCGCGAGAAACTCAAACAGAATGATATCGTCAACAGCCTGGTGGAGAACCGCCTGACTTGGAAACCGGAACCGCTGACGACGGACTTGAAGACCATCGACCAGACGCTTACTCCTGCCGAGGTGGCGCTGCCCGTACCGGTGGACTCCTCACAGCTGGCCGCCGTTATCGAAGGGGGCAAGGGACACTCCTTTATCCTCTACGGTCCTCCGGGCACCGGCAAGTCGCAGACGATCACGAACCTGATTGCTAACGCCCTCTATCAGGGCAAACGCGTGCTTTTCGTGGCCGAGAAGATGGCCGCCCTCAGCGTGGTGCAAAGCCGTCTGGCCAAAATCGGCCTCGACCCATTCTGCCTGGAACTGCACTCCAACAAGGCTTCCAAACGCCATGTGTTGGAACAACTCGACAAAGCCCTTAAGGTGGCCCATATCGTGCCGCCCGCTAACTACAAAGATACGGCCGACCGCATCTTTGAGGAACGCAAAAACCTCATTACCTATATGAAGGGGCTTCACGATGTGGATTCTGCCGACGGACTTTCCCTCTACGACTGCATTCTGCGCTATGAATCGGTGAACGCTGAACTGCTGAAGGGCGAGGTGCTCAACCCGACGTTGGACCAGCTGGTAGCCAAAGAGGGTTTTGCTGCTGTTGAAGAACTTTTGGGCGGCAAACTGGACGCTGTGGTGAAACTCGTCGGACAACCTTCCAAGCATCCACTGAAAGGCCTCCGCTTGGATAATGAGGAACGCAAACCATCGTCAGAACTTACGGCCCGCATGAAGGAGGATTTGCAGTATCTGTCCGACTGCCGGCAACGTCGTGAGGAACTGAAGGATACGAAGTCGCTGCGGGAACAGTTGCTGCGCGACAATGATCCGTCCATCTTCCAAACGGATTCCAAGGCTCTGTATGACGAATGGCGCAAGGCGAAGGCGAAGTGGTTCCTGCCCCGCATCTTTGCCAAGAAGAACTTTATCAAGAAACTGCAAACCTATAATCAATATATTGTTGAAAATGACATTGACGCTCTGTTGGAGAATCTGATCTCCTATCAGCGGAAGCACAACGAAATCGAGAAGGTACGCAGCATCATGACCTGCTATTTCCAGGAAACGGGCGAAGAGGATGTGCTGCCGAAAGAGGAGCGCATGCAGGCGGCTTGCCAAGATTTGCAGCGTTGGATTGACAACGCTCCGCAGATGCGCGACTGGCTGCACTGGTCACTATACGCTGAAGAGCTGAAGACGAAGGGACTCGCCAGTGTGGTGGAGGCCTTTGAAAACGGCGAGTTTACGCCCGCCGATTTGCGCGACAGTTTCATAAAGACCTTCTTCCAACAGAAGGCGATGGTCAAGATGGAGTCTTCTCCATTGCTGTCCGCATTTGAGGGCATGATCTTCGACGAAAGGGTGAAGATTTACGCCCGCCTGACCGAAGAATTCCAGATGCTCACGCAGAAAGAGCTCTATGCTCGATTGGCGGCCCGCGTGCCGAGAGTGAGCGACAATGTGGATGCCAGCAGCGAAATCGGACTGCTCAACCGTAACGTCAGCAATGGCGGTCGCGGCCTCTCTCTGCGCGACCTCTTCGACCAGATTCCGACTCTTCTGCCGCGTCTGTGTCCCTGTATGCTGATGAGTCCGATGAGCGTGGCGCAGTATCTGGACCTCACGCAAGACAAGTTCGACTTGGTCGTGTTTGACGAGGCCTCCCAGATGCCGACCAGCGAAGCGGTGGGCGCTATTGCCCGTGGCAAGGCCCTCATCGTAGTGGGCGACCCGAAGCAGATGCCGCCGACCAGTTTCTTCTCTTCCACCAACGTGGATGAGGAAGAGGCCGCCATCGACGATATGGAAAGCATCTTGGAAGATTGTAGAACCTTGGAGATGCCGTCGCTGCAGCTCAACTGGCACTACCGCTCCCGCCATGAAAGTTTGATTGCCTTCTCCAATAACGAATACTATGATGGCTCGCTCATCACCTTTCCGTCTGTGGATGACCATACCACCAAGGTCAAGTATGTTCCGGTGGATGGTTATTACGACAAAGGCGGCAAACGCAGCAACCGTAAGGAGGCGGAAGCCATCGTGAACGAAATCAAGCACCGCTTGAGCGACCCGAAGCTCTGTCAGCAGAGCATTGGCGTCATCGCCTTCAGTGTCGTGCAACAAAGCCTTATCGAAGACCTTCTGGTGGACTTGTTGGATCAGAACAAGGAGTTGCATGAGGCTGCCGATGCCATGTACGAGCCGATCTTTGTCAAGAACTTGGAGAATGTACAGGGCGACGAGCGCGATGTCATCCTCTTCTCCATCGGCTATGGTCCAGACAAAGAGGGCAAAGTGTCTATGAACTTCGGACCGCTGAACAACAGTGGTGGCGAACGCCGTCTGAATGTAGCGGTAAGCCGTGCCCGTCAGGAGATGATCGTATA
This sequence comes from Bacteroidales bacterium, assembly GCA_024400835.1. Classification (GTDB taxonomy): domain Bacteria; phylum Bacteroidota; class Bacteroidia; order Bacteroidales; family WCHB1-69; genus F23-D06. The sequence continues at coordinate 22,693 of JAKSMC010000015.1, read as the reverse complement.
CTCGACCTTGCGCGCCGCACAGGTCGACCTTCGCCGCTCCAAGGCCAAAGGCGTTGAGGGGTTGAAGCACTTCTTGGAATATGCTGAAACACAGTCGTTGGTCACTTCTGTAGCGACCTCCGTGGATACGCAAGATGTGATTGTGGCCGAGCAGATTGCCAAGGAGTTGAAGAAGATGGGCTATGTGGCAGACACGGAAATCGGCCGCTCCCACTTCAAAGTGGATGTGGCCATTGCGGAGAAATCCTCACCTGATGCTTACAAATTAGGCATCTTGTTGGATGGCACGGGCTATCGTGACACGCAGACCACCCGCGACCGCGAGATTGTACAACCTTCTGTCCTGAACTCGCTCAACTGGCAGGTGATGCGCGTCTGGAGCGTGGATTGGTTCAATAACCCGCAACGCGTGCTTGACAGAATTGTGGAGCGTATGCAGAGTGATAAGCCCAACGAGCCGGCACCAGTAAAGCAGGTGTTCGATGTCTCGAAAGAGGCGGTTGTAATGGCAATGGAATCCAACCATGCAAAGCCTTATCAGGAAATAAACTTGACGCCAGCAGAAGCGGCTCATTTTTCAGATAAAGCATTGGTTGAGAATATCCTGAAGGTGGAACAGCCTATCAGTTTTGCATTGCTTTGTCGCAGAGTATGCGCGTTGCGTGAGCTGGGGCGTGTGACGCCCACCTTGCAGCGTACACTGGCGGAGGTTATCAGTCGCTCGTTCTTCGTTGAGTTCGAAAACCAAGGTCAGACCATTTGGCTTACCGAGGAAGACAGCAACAATTATCCGTGGTATCGTCCCAACAGCAGTCGAGACATCACGGATGTGCCGATGGCTGAAATCAAAAACGTGGTCTTAGAGTCCATCCAGGAGCAATTTGCCATCCAGATGGACAGTCTGACGCTGCTAGCCGCCAAGAAGTTAGGCTTCACCCGTCGGGGTGCCAATGTGGATACGGCATTCAAGGATGCCGTGCAGCAATTGAAGGCGTCGGGGCAGATTGATGAACAGGACTGTAAATTGAAGATTCACGAATAACGGGGGGGAGCGCCGCGTTTTTTACAAATAACGCGATGCGGAAAACAAAAAACGGGCAGTCCGAAAGGGCTGCCCGTTAATGTCAATAGTCAAAGTCGATGTTATTTGTATTTCTCGCCGAGGACTTTGAGCATATCTTCTGTCATAGAAGCGAGGTCGTAGGTCGGCTTGAAGCCCCATTCTTCGCGAGCGCAGTGGTCATCCATGCAGTTTGGCCAGGAGTCTGCGATGCCTTGGCGGAGTTCGTCAAACTTGTATTCCATTTCGAAGTTCGGGATGTGCTTTTTGATTTCAGCGTAAATCTGTTCCGGTTCGAAGCTCATGGCGGTGATGTTGAAGGAGTTTCTGTGGATGAGCTTGGAAGGATCAGCTTCCATCAGGTCCATAGCGGCCTTCAATGCGTCCGGCATATACATCATATCCATATAGGTGCCTTTGGCGATAGGGCAGGTGAACTTTTCGCCTTTGACTGCTGCGTAGTAGATTTCAACGGCGTAGTCGGTGGTGCCGCCGCCAGGAAGGGTGACGTTGGAGATGAGGCCCGGGAAACGTACTGAACGGGTGTCAACACCGAAGCGTTTGAAGTAGTAGTCGCTGAGCAACTCGCCAGTGACTTTCGTCACACCGTAGATGGTGCGCGGTCTTTGAATCGTATCTTGAGGAGTCATGTCGTGCGGAGTGTCAGGACCGAATGCGCCGATAGAACTCGGGGTGAAAAGTGAACAGCCGAATTCGCGGGATACTTCCAAGCAGTTGAGCAGTGCGCCGATACCGACGTTCCAACCTAACATAGGATTGGCTTCAGCCTTGGCAGACAGAATGGCAGCCAGATTGAAGATGGCGTCGATGTTGTATTTCTTCACAGCATCAGCGATGTCCTGTGCATTTGTTGCGTCGATTTTGCATGAAGGACCGGCATCAGCCAAATCGCCCTTCAAAGGATAAATCATATCAGCGGCAATGACGTTGTCTGTGCCGTATTGTTTGCGTAATGCGGGTGTCAATTCGGAACCGATTTGTCCGCAGGCACCAATGACTAAGATCTTTTTCATTGTTATGTGGAGTTAAGTTTGTATTTTCAAAAAAAGCGCGCAAAGATAGAAAAAATGCAGAAACGAATTACTACAAATATTTTGTTATTTTTTCAGCATGGCTGTCAGGATGGTTTCCAGGTTTCAAGTTTCAGGTTTCAAGTTTCAAGAAAATCACTCAGGTGTGCAAGGGCCGTTCTTGATAGCAAATGTTTAAAGTTTAAGGTTTAAAGTTTAAACAGAGACTCCCCAAAAGTCAACGTCAAAGTCAATAGTCAAAGTGAGAAGTGAGAGGTGCGGAGTCTCAAAATAAATTGTATCTTTGCGGCCGTTTTTAAAAACAACGCTTATGATTTACTTAGACAATTCAGCAACTTCTTATCCTAAACCCAAAGAGGTTTACGATTTTATGGATGTGTTTTACCGTGAACATGGTGTGAGCCCCGGGCGTGCCGGCTACGACGCTGGTATCGAAACCGGTGAACTTCTGACGGACACCCGTCGCTTGCTCTCCCAGTTGTTCAACGGTGGCGCCAAGGTCGACGAACGCCGCCTGACATTCAGCTATAACGCAACCGATTCTCTGAATATCCTCATCCAGGGTCTTGCTCAAAAAGGCTCTCACGTCATTACCACGATGTTGGAACACAACTCCGTGCTCCGTCCGTTGTACTGCCTCGAGCAACAAGGCATCATCGAGGTTACCTATCTCCCGTTTGATGAGGCTGGCTACGTTCATCCTGATGATTTCAAGAAGGCTATCAAATCCAATACCAAGATGGTGGTCTGCACCCAATGCTCCAACGTCATCGGTACGGTTCAACCGATCAAAGAAATCGGTAAGGTCTGCCAGGAAAACGGCCTGATTTTCGTCGTTGACGGTAGCCAAGGCGCAGGTGCTGTAGAGATGAATATGATTGACTACGGCGTGTCCGCATACGCTTTCACGGGCCACAAGTGCCTGATGGGACCGACCGGTATCGGCGGCTCCTACGTGAGCGAAGGCGTCGAAGTTCGCCAAACCCGCTTCGGTGGCACGGGCGTCCGTTCCGCTGTCCGTACACACTTGGACGAATATCCTTACCGTCTGGAAGCAGGTACTATGAATATGTTGGGTATCAGCGGCCTTTACCGTGGCGTGAAATGGATCACCGAAAAGGGCATCCAGAATATCCACGACCAGGAAATGAAACTCTGGAAGCGTCTCGTTGACGGTGTGCGCAATGTAGAAGGCGTTACCGTTTACTGCGCCACCTCCGTTGAGAACCAGAATCCGGTGCTCTCTCTCAACGTCCGCGGCTTCGAAGCTATGGATGTTGGTACGATGCTGGATGTCGATTACGATATCGCTTGCCGTACCGGTCTGCAGTGCGCTCCGCTCGTTCACGAACGCCTCGGAACGCTGCCAATCGACGGTACTGTCCGCTTGAGTGTCGGTGCATTCAACACAGAAGAGGAAATCGACACCTGTATCAATGCTATCAAAGAAATCGCAGCCCTGAAGAACTAATTTTTCAGTCGGCTCCCAAATAGTAAATTGCACGTTGCGTGGCTGACATGCAACGTGCAATTTTGGTTTCAAGCTTCAAGTTTCAGGTTTCAAGTGAGGCCCAAAAAAAAGTCAATGTCAAAGTTTAAGGTTTAAGGTATAAAGAGCTAACGGCTAAAAGCAGAAAAAGCAATGGAAAATAACAGCAAAAAGTGGATTGGCCATCTGGCCGCGTTAGCCGTATATATCATTTTCGGCATTAATCCGAACTGTTCCAAGGCGGTGGTTCCCACGTACATGGCTCCCGCCGTGTTTACTGCAGTGCGCATGCTGTTTGGCACTGCGGGCTTCTGGCTTTTGGCCCTTTGGCAGGACGCCCGCGGTCGCGCGCGGCTCGGTACCGACTATGTTCGGGAGCGCGTGCCCTCGCACGATATGTGGATCTTCGTGTGGGGTGGGGTGGTGCTTGCCGGCACTTTGATTGCCTTTTCCGAGGCGTTCCGCTTCACGTCTCCCTGCTACGTCTCGTTGGTGTCCGCTACCAGTCCGCTATTAGTGATGCTCTTGGCCGCACTGTTCCTGAAAGAGCCGATTTCCGTGCGGAAGTCCCTCGGCGTGCTTGTCGGTATCGGCGGGGCTCTGATGATTGTGCTGTTTTCCATCGGCGTGGATGCCAATGCCACACCGCTCGGACTGCTCCTCTGCTTCGTGAACATCCTGTTTTATGGCAGTTACCTGGTGCTTACCCGCGGCATCTCCAAACGGTACAGTCCTATCACTATGATGAAATGGATTTTCCTGTATGGCAGCATCATCTGCGTGCCTATGGCTGTTCCTTTCTTTTCAGCGGAAAGCTGCCCTATCTTCTTTGAATCTGCACCGGCCATCGTCTATGTCAGCTTGTTCACTGTCCTGATTTTCGCCACGGTCGTATCTTATTTCCTGCTGCCGGTCAGCCTGCGCTTCATCCGCCCGACGACAGTGAGCATGTACAGCAACCTGCAACCCGTGGTGACGGCCTGCGTGGCTATTGCTTTCGGTCAGGATATCTTCACTTGGAACAAGCCCGTGGCACTTGTGCTCATCCTCATTGGCGTTTATTTGGTGACGACGAGCCGTGCCAAGGAGAACTAAAATCCGGCTTTCAGTTTGCCGCTTTCATCAAACAGTTCTGTCACATCCATGCCGTCTTGGAGGTGGATGGTTTGCAAACCGCAGGCGCGCGCCCCGACGAGGTGTTGTGGCGAGTCGTCAATGAAAAGTGTATCTGCGGGTACTAAATTGTTCTCGGCTATGATTTTGCGGAAGCCCTCTTCCTTGGGCTTGCGGATGTGCATGAGTTGGGAAAAATAGCAACGTTGGAAATATTTGTCGAAGATGTCGAACCCGAACTGCTCGCGCATTGCGGCGCGGAACTGCTCGTAGTTGAGTTGGTTGGTGTTGCTGAATAGGTACAGATTGTACTGCTGGCTGACATTGCGCAGCATCTCTTCGTGTCTCGTGGGAAATCCTAACAAGATGGCGTTCCAGCAGTCGTCGATCTGCTGGTCTGTGAGTGTGCTGTCTGTCAGGGAGTGAATGTACGTGCGGAGCGCTTCTGTACTGATGAGTCCTTCTTCGTATTGGTCCATCACGTCATTCTGATGTTGCTTGCTGTAGATTTCTTCGAAATTGTGCAGCCCGCAGCGCTCGAATGCCTCTGGTATGTTCTGATAGCGGATGTCGTAAAGCACTCCGCCGAAATCGAAAATAATGTTCCTAATCATTGTTGACGTCTGGAATCGATTTTGAAATATCTTTAATTTCTTCTGCAGAAATATCTATTGTAGCAGTCTTCATGTGATCTTGGGTGCTGTAGATGTGCGTAATCCCGTATTGGGCTTTTGCACAGGATTTTATGAAGTATGATCCAATGGGATTGTCGGGGTTTTCCAAAGATGTTATAAAACTTGCCTTAATCAGATCTTTGTTCTCTTGCATAGTACTGATTGTATATTGCGCATGTTCCGTAACTGTATAGTGAAAAATAAGTCGATTGTTGGAAAGTGTGGCGGAATCCAGTATGGTGAGGTCGTCTATTTTTGTCGGACATGCAAGATTTTGATTGTAGCAAAGATCTTTCAATGCCTCGATTGAATTTGCTGAGGACTCCTCATCCGTTATCGAAAGCAATGCAGCCAATTCCTCGGGCTCAAAACGTATGTTGTAATTACTATCGAGATCGTATATATAGTAGTTGTAGGCAATTCCAGCATTGAATTTTAATATGTTTTTGTAAAGGGGAATGTCCAGACCTCTCGATTTGATCTGCCTTGCGAGTTTTTCTTTTAAATCGCCTATGTCACTAGTTAAAAGGTTCTTTGACGACAATGAATAGTAATAGGTGAGTGTTTTGTTGTCGTACTGCATGCTGTCCATAGTTATATTTCCCATCTCCATAGGGCACGTTGACTTGGATTCTTCACGGACGCTTTCCTTATATTGTTCTTCGGTGATGTTTTGAATAAAGTCTTCGCGATTGATTTCGTCTTCCAGGAACTCTCCAAATTTGTAATCTTTGGCTTTGATAATGTCTGCGGTGGGAATTTTGAGCTCTATACTTTTGTGCGTGTTCTTTTCAATTATCAAAATATTGGTTCCCGTGATGTGTGAATAGAGTTGCTCTTCTGTAAGGGTTAAACCTTTATAGCGGAAGTCAGCATTACAGACTTCTTGCAGGAGATAGTACCAAGCTGCGGCATAGGTTTTTTTATATAATGCAGGATTGTCAGATACAGATTTGAAGAATGTTGGATTTTCGTACAGGACAATGTCCATATAGAATTCCTTGTCCTTATAACGAAGGTCTGTGATATTGCCCTTGTCGTTTAAAGCGATGGGGCATTCCTCAGCCATCGCTTTAGCATAGAAGTTGAGCAGTTGGTCGATTTTCCTGGCGGAGAGGCTGTTTTGACAGTAGCCGGAGGAGAGTCCGAAAACTGTTAATAAAAAGAATAAGGAAAAAATTTTTTTCATAAGAGATGTCACCAAAAGTGTTGGCAGATCTATTTGCCTTCTTTCTTTAAGACGATAAGTACGGTGTAGATGAGGATTTTGATGTCCATTTGGAGAGACATGTTCTCAATGTAGAGAATGTCCCAGCGGAGGCGCTCAATCATTTCGTCCACATTTTCAGCATAGCCGAATTTGACCTGCCCCCAGGATGTGATGCCGGGTTTGATGCCGAGCAGCAGTTTGTAGTAGGGCGCACGTTCTGTGATTTTATCAATATAATATTGGCGTTCCGGGCGCGGGCCTACCAATGACATATCGCCGATGAGCACGTTGTAGAACTGCGGGGTCTCGTCCAAACGATACTGGCGCATGAACTTGCCGAATTTGGTGATGCGGTCGTCCGACTTGGAGGATAGCATCGGGCCTGATTCTTCGGCATCTTGGCGCATCGAACGGAACTTGATAATATTGAAAGGCTTTCCTCTGAAACCGATACGTTCCTGCTTATAGAAGATAGGTCCCGGGGAGGACTTCTTCACTCCGATGGCTAAGAAGATGTACAGCGGCAGCAAAAGGATGAGCGCGATAAGGGAGAAGATGAAGTCGCAGCCGCGCTTGATGAATCGCTGCCAGGTAGGCAGATATTCCGGTGTGATGGATATCAGCGGCTCGTACATCACGGAGTTCGTCTTCACTGTGCCGAGCACGAAATCCTGATGCTGTGGTATTACGCTGAGCGTGAGGTTGTGGTTGTCTCGCGCCATGAGCACGACCTGCTCGATGTATTTGCGTTGGCCGTTGTGCAGCGCGATGATCAGTTCTTCGATATGGTTGTCGTTGATGATGTCTGCCAGTTTGGAAATGGTGCCCAAGCAGTTGAGCTTGCCGTCCAAAACATCTTCAGTGCCTTCTTCAACCTTGACGTATCCGACTAACAGGTTGCCGGAGCGCGGATTTTGCTGTGTCACCGTGTTATATGCCTGAAGCGCTTTTTCGTCATTGCCGATGATGATAGTGTTGAAGCCGATCTCGCCGTCGTGAATCTTGTGGTTGATGCGTGTGGTAATGATGACGCGCGGAATGTACGTAGTCAGAAATTGTACGGCAAAAAGGAACAGCATGTAGCGCACGTAGTCGTTCGGCGTGGTTACGATGTCATCCAAAATAAAGGCGAAGAAGAAAATAAGGGCGCCAAATAAAGTGATTCCCAAGGTGGTGCCCAACTCGTTCAACCGTGATTTTCTATAAATCTTATTGTAATAGCCGATAAAGGCATGGAGGATTATCCAGTAAATAGGACAGAGCAGCAGGCCCCAGAAGAATTTGGGGTCGCCGGCCATGGCGTTGCCGATGGCACTGAAATCAAGACCTTCGCCGATATGCTTGCGGTAAATGTAGAAGCACCCCCAGGTGATAATGGATGCGAGTACGTCGAATAAGATGTATAGAAAGGTGAGTCTCTTTTTGTTCATGAAGGATTAGGAACCAGGTTGATAAATGACTTTTACGTTGTCAATGTAAAAATGAGTCGGGGCGCCGCCGGCATTGCCGATGCCGCTGAAAAACAAAGTGCCTACAGTGGCTGCCGCCCCAGAGTAATTGTTGTAATTGTGAATGATGTTGGTCAGTTCGAAATAGATGGTCTTCCACTCGCCGTTGGATGCGAAAATGCCGCCTAACGGATATACGGTGTTGGGGTTGTGCGCTGTGGAAAGCTGCATGCCGATTTCAATGTCTCCTTCGGTCTTGTAGTTCACTTCGAGGAACACACGATAGTTGTAGGTGGGCAAGGTGAGGCCCACAGATTTCAAATCGAAACTGGCATTCTCGTCTTCCAAAACAAGTTCGCCAACGGTTCTTCCGTCCACCTCCGTCGGAAAGAAACCGTGCGTGTTGGTGGAATCTGTGGGAGTGAAGGACGAACTGTTTGAAAAGGTCTCAAACATTGGAAAACGCGTGTAAGTGCTGTATTTGAACTTCGGAGGATTGCTGGATACATTGTAGGTTTCGTTCTTTCTGAGCATTATTTTCTGCTTGAGTCTGTCGAAAAACGGATAACCTTTGATGGTGTGGTTCATACCCGTCATTTTGAAGCAGGGCACGATTTCCAAAGTCGAGGAGTCGTTTTCATTGACGCCCAGCACGGGGACTTTACACGGGAGCTGCCAACAGCCGAGATTCTTGTTGTTGACCGTCACGTTTACGTGCGTGAAGGAGTGCTGCTGCAGGGCGCTGAGTTGCTCGCTGTCGAAATGGAGGTCGTGGTCTGTGTTGAACGTGCTGACGTTCACGCAGTTTTCAAGGTCCTCAGCGGTGATGTATATATATGCCGGCGTCAGATCTGTCTTGTCACAACTTGACAGACAGGCAATCATACATGCTAAAATGGAGAAGAGTATCGTCTTTTTCATAATCAAAATAACGTTTGAGTAACGTTCTAATTAGTTCTATATTGTGATGTCTGTTTATTTTTTCTTTATGCTGAATGTGAGGATGATAGGGTAGTGGTCTGATATATAAGGCACCCCGTAGTCTTTGACATTAGTTTGGAATTCGGCTACTTCAACGCATGCGCTGTTGAAGAAGTGGTCAATCACGTGGGCTCCTTTGTTCGTGACGAAGGTGCCGTCTTTGTCGTAGGCATTGTATGTGTCTAAGGAACTGCTCTTTTTCGCTTTGTTGCGGGAGGCCGCCATCCCGTTCTTTTCAAAAGGTCTGAAGATGTCATCCTCAATGGTGGAGTTCATGTCGCCGCTCAGAATCACAGGCACGAGTTCCTTCTGTGGGCAGATGGAATCAATGATGCGGCAGATGAGCTTCACGGACTCGCGTCTTGCTATTTTGCCCATGTGGTCAAGATGTGTGTTGAAATAGTAGATGTTCTGATTGTTTCTCTTGTCTTGCAGGCAAGTGTAGGTCAGCGTTCTTTTGCAGGCTGCGTCCCAGCCTTTGGAAACGGCCTCGGGCGTTTCGCTCAGCCAGAAGGTGCGTCCTTTTATCAGTTTGAAGTCTTTTTTCTTGTAGAAAATGGCCATGCATTCGCCTTCGTTCTTGCCATCGTCGCGGCCGACACCCACCATGCCATATTCTTTGAGGTGCTTGCGAAGATACTGCTTCTGGTCGGGCAGCATTTCCTGCACACCGAAAAAGTCGGCGTCCACGTCATGAATCATGTTGATGACAGCCTCTTTGCGGTTGCTCCAGGCATTGATGCCATCACTTTGGGAAAATCCACTCATGCGGATGTTGAACGACATGACTTTGTAAGTCCTGCTTTCGGACTCTGGATTTCGTTGCGGTTGTTGTGCGCTCACAAGAAGAATCGCAAAGAATAGTATGCTGGTTAATAGTGCTCTTTTCATGCTTTTACACCTTGAAAAATAAGGTTGCAAAGATACAAAAAATAGTTTCAGGTTTCAAGGCACAAGATTCAAGGTTTAAAGTTTAAGGTTTAAAGAGTATATATGTATAATTATCGCATTAGCACATTAGCACATTAGCACATTATCGCATTATTTGTATTTTTGCGACCGTTTAAAACACAAGGAATATGCTTAAAAATATATTGTGGGTGATGTTGGGCGGATCTGTCGGTGCCGCATTGCGCTATCTTGTTGGTATACTTTGCAATCGCTGGCATTGGACCGCCCTTCCGTGGGGCACTTTTATCGTCAATGTGGTGGGCTGTTTCCTGCTGGGCTTGTTTATGGGCTTGGGTGAAAAGTACACCCATCTGAATGCCGGCGTGTACCTGTTGCTCACAGCAGGCCTCTGCGGAGCCTTCACTACGTTTTCCACATTTATGGCTGACACCTATCGCCTAATGGATAGCGGCCAACTTTTCGTCGCCATCGGCTACCTCTGCGCCAGCATCGTAGCAGGCTTCCTGCTCTTCTACGTCGGCCGTGCTTTTATGAGCAATTAGCCCTTTAAACATTAAACCTTGAACCTGGACTGTTCACGGGAATTATATCAAGGCTCCCGCAATGAGGTAGGCGATGAGGGCGAAAATCCATGCGATGACGCATTGGAAGATGACAACGAAGATGGTCCATTTGCTGCCGAGTTCTCGTTTGACGGCGGCAATGGCGGCCACACACGGCGTGTATAACAAGCAGAATATCAACATTGAAACCGCGGATGCCGTGGTCAACATGGGGGCTACATTCAAAACTCCAATTGTGGCGACAACACTCTCCTTGGCTAAAAATCCGGTTATCAATGCGGTGACAATGCGCCAGTCTCCCAATCCGATGGGCTTGAAGAGCGGGGCTATGCCTCCTGCTATCCAGGCTAAGATGCTGCCTTCCCCGTTTTCAACCATCTCGAATCTGAAGTTGAAGGTCTGCAGGAACCAGATGATGATGGTGGCCACAAAGATTACGGTGAAGGCCTTCTGCACGAAGTCCTTGGTCTTGTCCCACAGCAAATGGGCCACATTCTTGGCTTTCGGCATTCGATAATTGGGCAATTCCATGACGAACGGGGCAGCCTGGCTGTTGTCGCTGAAGTGCTTGGAAATCAAGGCAAGGACGACTCCGATAAGTATGCTGAGCAGATAGAGCCCGGTGAGGATGAGCCCGCCGTGGCCCGGGAAGAATGTCGCAGTGAAGAATGCGTAGATGGGTATCTTGGCCGAACAACTCATAAATGGCGTGAGCAGGATGGTTTTCAGACGGTCGCGGGCGGACGGCAGCGTCCGGGTGGCCATGATGGCGGGTACGGAGCAGCCGAAGCCGATGAGCAAAGGCACAATGCTGCGCCCGGAAAGACCGATGCGGCGCAGCAACTTGTCGGTCACAAACGCGATGCGCGCCATATAGCCGCTGTCTTCAATAAGGCTCAGAAAGAAGAACAGGATGATGATGATGGGCATGAAGCTCAGCACGCAGCCCACACCGCTGAAAATACCGTCGGTGACGAGCGATATGATGGTGGGGCTGACGTGGTTTTGGAGCATGGTTGTTCGGCAGATGTTTGAAAGAGAGGAGAAACCACGATCGAGCAGGTTCTGCAGCGGAGAACCCAAAACGTCGATGGAGAGCCAGATGACCAAACACATCACAATGATGAAGGAGGGGATTGCCGTCCATTTGCCGGTCAGGAATTCGTCGATTTTCTTGCTGCGGATGCGCTCCTTGCTTTCCTCTGGTTTCACGACGGTGTGCGAACACAGCTTGTGGATGAAGGAGAACCGCATGTCGGCCATGGCGGCGGACGGGTCCAAACCGCGTTCGTCTTCCAACTGCACAAGGATGTGCTCCAGCATTTCCTTTTCGTTTTGGTCCAATTTCAGGGCCTCTAAGATGGTATGGTCACCTTCCACTAATTTGCCTGCCGCAAAGCGCACGGGAATGCCGGCGCGCTGGGCATGGTCTTCTATCAGGTGCATGATGCTGTGCAGACAGCGGTGGACGGCACCGCCGGCTTCGTCCTTGTCGCAGAAGTCCTGGCGCGCATGGATTTCCTGGTACTTGGCCACGTGTATGGCGTGCTCGACCAATTCGTCAATGCCTTCGTTCTGTGCCGCGGCAATGGGCACAACAGGTATCCCCAAGATCTTTTCCATCTCGTTGACACGGATGCTGCCTCCGTTGTTGCGAACCTCATCCATCATGTTCAGGGCCAGTACCATAGGAACGTCTAACTCCATCAACTGCATGGTGAGGTAGAGGTGGCGCTCGATGTTCGAAGCGTCAACGACATTGATGATGCCCTTGGGCTTTTCATCTAAAATAAAACGGCGGGAAACCACCTCCTCTTCTGTGTAAGGAGATAAGGAATAGATGCCGGGAAGGTCCGTGATGGAGGTCTCCGGATGCCCTTTGATGACGCCTTCCTTGCGGTCGACTGTGACCCCGGGGAAATTGCCGACGTGCTGGTTCGAACCTGTTATTTGGTTGAAAAGAGTGGTCTTGCCGCAGTTCTGCTGCCCGGCAAGTGCGAAGGTCAGTTTGGCGCCTTTGGGGAGCTCGTGCTCGTCTTCTTTGGAATGGAATTTGCCGCTTTCACCGAATCCCGGGTGCGAGTTGTGCTCATGCAGGGAGTCAATGTACGGTGTGTTGTCAATATCGGGCCTGGGGCCGTGGTCTTTTTGGACGTCACATGGCACAACGGTAATCTGTTCCGCATCGGCTAAACGCAAAGTGAGTGAGTAGCCTTGGATTATCAATTCCATGGGGTCGCCCATGGGAGCGTATTTCACCAATGTGACAATAACGCCTGGAATGAGGCCCATGTCCAAAAAATGTTGCCGGTTGGGGCCTTCCCCTCCGACAGACTGGACAACAGCCGATTTTCCTGTGGATAGTTCTTTGAGCGTCATAGTTTTATGTTTAAAGTGAGAAGTGAGAGGTGAGAAGTGAGAAGTTAAAGGTTTATAGTTTAAGGTTTAAGGTTTAAGAGGAACTCCCAAAAGTCAATGTCAAAGTTCAAAATGCTAATAGCCAGCAGCCAATGGCTAATGGCTTTATCCCATAATCTCGTGCATCATCTTCACAATTTCCTCTCTGCATTTCACAGCCTTTTTGTATCGATAGTCGCCGCGATACCAGAACACGAAACGGCGGAGGCGGTTATGCATCTTTTTGATGAGTGTTTTGCCGCGGAAATAGTAGATGACGGTCAGCAGGCAGACAACGAATAAGATGGGGATAATCCACCACAGGTGAGTGGTGAAGCCGATGATTAGAGATAAGATGATGAACCAGATAGGGTAAGATACCAATGTCCAAATCGCAAAATGGAAGGAGGAGTGCAGCATCTGGTCTTCGATATTTCTGGTTATCAGATAACTTGCATTAAAAGGTATCAGATACAGCAGCCAGCCTACGATGACGATGGGAGCCAGGATGAGGGACAACAGGAAATTGCCGAGCAGACTCCAGAAGGACATCTTCTTGGCAAATACCCAGTCGCGCAGATTCAGCTTCTCGATAGAGCGGATATACTGGTACGTGTCATCCATGATTTTGGTGTGCTTCTCCGGATCTTCTTGCTCCAGTTTTTCCAGACGGGCGACGATTCGTTTGCTCGCGTCGAGCTGGCTGGGCAGGTGGTTGAACGCGACACCCTCTTTGACGAGCATCTCACGGCTGAAGATTTCGCAGAGCATTTCGTACTCTTCGTAATATTCCTTGGTTTTGATGTTCAGCATCAGGCTTTCGACCACCTCGCGGGCACGGTCCGTCAGTTGCTTGAGCGCCAAGTCGGGCTTCTCTTTGTAGGTGTCGTATAAATAGGAAATGTCGATGGGCTCGCCGACAGTCATCACCAACTGCCCTTGTACGCTGAAATAGTTGGTGTAGTGATTGGACATCGGCAGCACATATACAGGCTCTTTGAAGTCGCGCATGGCAGCGGCTCGGAATGCCATACGGGCAAATCCCTTCTTGAAGGTGCCTAAGAAATGCCTGTCCTGATGCCCGGCTTCGGGGAAAAGAGCGACCACGCCGTTGTCATTCAGGATTTTTGCCGACTGATCGAAAATTTCCTCGTTGTGCTTCACATTGGCATAGCCCACGTCTTGGCGACGGAAGGCCGGCATGATACGCAGAAAGTACAGTCCTTTGGCTGCGACGGGATTCTTGAAAATATCGCCACGGGCAATGAACACAGGGTGTCGTTTGTCTTTTGAAAAGGTGAAAAGAATGCCGAGCGCATCACTGAGCCCGTTTTGGTGGTTGGAAATAGCGACAATGGGCGCATCCTTCGGGATACGTTCACGGTGCAATACGTAAAAGTTTTTGTAAAACACATAGTTGTGCATCAGTTCTATATAGGGACGCAGAGCCGTATATTTCCAATTTGGCTTGTGTATATTTTCGAAACTTATCATAGGTTGGTTGTGGTTTGAATTAGGCTGCAAAAATAGCAAAAAAGCTAAAAGGATAATTATTGTTGAAATGAATGTGTCGATTACCTTTTTTTCTATATTTGCCACCTCTTTAAAAAGACGATTCTATCTCGTTTCTCTGCTCATTGCACTCGCTCCTCCTTACTCTGAATATTAACCTCAAAATTTTATTATATGAAAAGAATAATGTTATCCTTTATCATGATGCTGTCTGTGTTTTTCCTGAGTGCACAAGATTTGCACACCATTCAGGAAATCCTCGAAATCATGGAACAATCTAGCTTGAGTTATTCGATATCTAATGGTACCGAGTTTGATGTTCCCGACTATGCGGAAAATCTGATTTCCAACGACATCTACCGTGTGAAAGAAGACGGTGTCCATTATGAGATTAAGAATTACGAACTCTCCAAAGAGGCTTCCGGCTATTTCGACGATGCGGAGGATTTTTTCCAGCAGAAGAACTATCCTGCGGCACGAAAGAACTATCAAAAGGTGCTGGAACTGTGCCCGACTTATTACAAGGCCATGGTCTATATCGGAGACACTTATTTCCACGAACGCGATTTGGACAATGCCCAGGAATGGTATCAGAGAGCTATTGACAACAACTACATTGATTATCTTGCTCACTGGGCTTTGGGCAACACGTTGCTTTTCAAAGAAGATTTCGGCAAGGCTATGAAGGAAATCTCCATCGCCAAGGTCCTCAACCGCAACAATCCGCGACTCACGACCAAATTGCAGGAAATTTACAAATACAATAAAAAGGAGTACAAGGATTGGTATCTCAGACCGCTTTACAAGTTGGATGAAGCTTACGATTCCAAAAAGGAGAAGGACATTATCAAAGTGACCTACAAAGACTATTGGATGCCTTATGCCTTGGTGAAGGCCGTATGGGCTTACGAGCCAGGTTATGCAGAGTCTATGGGACCGGACAATCTCGGTTTGTTGCAGGAAAAAGAAGCCATTGCCGCCATCTTGGTGACTATGGATAAGAAGCTGGTAAAGAAGGATATTGCATTGAAAACGCTCCAATATGCTTTCGACAACAAGGAATACGAGATGTATGTGGTCTTTGAAAGACTGCTTCCGGAGATGCCGCAGATCCCATTGTACTTGGAACCGGATGTCATCGAATCCATCGCCGACTACATCGTCAATACCAGATGCAAGGTGAAATAGAGGAACGCAATTGAATACGTTTTTCCTGCATTAGAATCGAGCGCCGATGCCGATTTTGACGAAGGAGTCGTAGCCGATGTTGGTTTCCAGCAGGCCGTAGAACTTTTTGCCGACTTCGAGCCCGATGGGGGAGATGTTGCAGGCAAACAGGAATTTGTTGTTGCCGCTCTCTTCGTTATCCTCCTTGCTGGAAGCGCGGTCGCGGCTGTCAAACAGATAGCTGCAGCCCACATCAATGCCTGAATAGAGGCGTACCCAAGGACGGTTTAGGTAGGTGAAACGTACGCTGGGCATAAGGGTTATGAAAGACATTACATATTGGTCTTTAATGACCAGGCGCGTGGTGTCGGTGAAATGGGTCATCTTCATACTCTCGACGGTGGCTTTCACTCCGATCTGACACCAGGGTTTCACTTGATAATAATAATGTAGCCCGTAATGTCCGTACATATCCATTTTGGAGGCCTTCTTGGAAATGCCGCTGCCCAATGCTTCCCAGAATCCCACGCTTCCGTAAATGAGGGCTCCCATACCAGACACCGGTCCTGCATTGAGGCCGATTCCGTTATACAAATCGCTGTGAAGGTGCTGCGCTTGTACGCAATTTGGAACGAATAATAAAATGCAAAGTACTGATATTAAGAACTTTTTCATTTTGTTGTGATTTGATTGTTGAGGAGGCGAAGATAATAAAAAACAAGAGAGGAAGCAGAAGGAGGAAATGTTATATGATGTCTCTGAACCGTTCAAAGAATGCTTTGATTCTTTCCAATATGCGTTCCCGCTTCTGGGTGCGTTCCTGCGTTGGAGAGAACCTTGATACGGGCGGCAGTATGCCTGCGAATGCCGTTCCCGTGGTCTGCAACTCGCCATCTTTGAAGGCATTTTCGATAAACGCTTTCGTCTCTTCTTCCTTCAACTTTTCCTCCGCAATAATGGCATTCAGTTCGGCCTCCTTCTGCTGCTGAACATACAACCGCCAATCGCTGTCCACATCGCTGGTCGGGGTAAGACTGTCAATGAACTGCTCGATCAATTGCTTCTTGTTTCTCAAATCAATGCTGGAATTGACTGCCTTGTTGATATTGACCACGATTTCTTTGTCTTGCAAGTGGCTGTCGTGATACTTCTTTATCAGCATAAGGATATAGTCAATGTTGATCTCCACCTGCTTAATCAATTCCATCTCAAACACGAGGTCGTCATTGATATTCTCCTTTTGGCCGACTGGCGGACGAAGGGTGTTGTAAATGTCAATGTAGGTGCTGTGGTAGTCCTGAAAATCACGGTCTGTCAGGATTTCGTTTCCTTCAAACTTGTCGAAGGAGGAGAGTATGTTTTTCAGTTTCAGGATTGCGTTGTATAATCTGACGAAGTCCTTTTGATTCTGCTCGCCGATTATCAGTTTGCCGACGGGGAATCTTTCCTGCAATTCTTCAATCAGCACCTTGTATCCCTTATGTTCCTTGTCTTTCTTATCGGTATAGCCTTCGTAGTAGTCTTCAAAGGTCTTCAACAGTACAATGCCGCCTGCGTCTTTGTCCCCAAACAATCCTATGCTCTCATTGGTCGCGTCTTCCAAATTGCGGAAGCAGACAATGTTGCCGAAAGTCTTGACGGAATTAAGGATTCGGTTGGTGCGGGAATACGCCTGCAACAAACCGTGCAGACGCAGGTTCTTATCAACCCACAATGTGTTTAACGTGGTTGCGTCAAAGCCCGTTAGGAACATATTGACCACAATCAGCAAATCAACCTCGCGGTTCTTGACCCGCTGCGACAGGTCCTTATAATAGTTTTGGAACTTGTCGGCGGATATGCCGTAGTTGGTGCTGAAGATTTGGTTGTAGTCGTAAACCGCCTGTTGCAGAAAGTCCTTGCTGACCATATCCAAGCTGGCGGTGTCTTCGTTGTTCTCATCACCCATAAAGCCGTTTTCGTCATCCGCCTCATTAGCAGCGTAGCTGTAAATGGTTGCGATTTTCAACTGCTGGTCTGACGGCAGCAATGCCATCTGTTTCTTGAACTCCGTGTAGTACAGTTTCGCAGCCTCAATGGATTGAACGCAGAATATGGAGTTGAATCCACGCAGTCTCCGCTCCTTCAACTGGTAGTATTCGTTGCGCTTGGTCTTCTGATTGAAGTGCTCCAATATGTATGCGACGACATTGCTGATTCGCTCTTTCGACAACAGGGCTTTCTCTCGGTCAATGTCGTTGACCATCTTGTCTATGATATTTTCTTCTTCCTTGATTGTCTTAATGTAGTCCACGCGGAACGGCAGCACGTTCTTGTCATTGATAGCATCCACAATGGTATAGGTGTGCAGTTTCTCACCGAATGCCTGGGCTGTGGTTTTGAGGTCGGCGGCGGCACTGGAACTGGAGTTTACGGCAAAGATAGGCGTGCCAGTGAATCCGAACAAATGGCACTGTTTGAAATGCTTGGTAATGAGGCGGTGCATGTCGCCGAACTGGCTGCGGTGGCATTCGTCAAATATCAGCACCAAATGCTTCTTGAACACTTCGTGCCCCGTGTTCTTCTTGGTGAATATGGATAGCTTCTGTATGGTGGTAATGATAATGCGGCAGTTGTCGTCTTCCAACTGCTTTTTCAAAATCGCCGTACTGGTATTGCCATTGGCCGCTCCCTTTTCAAAGCGGTCATACTCCTTCATCGTCTGATAGTCCAAATCCTTTCTATCGACCACGAACAGCACTTTGTCAATGTACGGAAGTTTGCTTGCGATTTGGGCTGTCTTGAACGAAGTCAGTGTCTTGCCGCTGCCTGTGGTGTGCCAAATGTACCCACCGCTTTCCGCCGGTGCGAACTTCTTGTATTGGGTGGCAATGTTGATTTTGCTGATTATCCTTTCCGTGGCGACAATCTGGTATGGACGCATCGCCAGCAGCAGTCTTTCTTCGGTGAACACGCAGTATTTGGTCAGCAGGTTCAGAATCGTATGCTTGGCAAAGAAAGTCCTGGCGAAGTCCATCAGGTCGGTTATCGGCGTGTTGTTGGCATCCGCCCACCAGCTTGTGAACTCGAATGAATTGCTGGTGCGTTTGCCTTTATGATTCTGTTTGCCTGCCTGCTCTTTGATATGGGCGAAACGGGTGGTATTGGAATAATACTTGGTGTAAGTTCCGTTGCTGATCACGAATATCTGTACGAACTCGAACAATCCGCATCCGCTCCAAAAACTTTCACGCTGATAGCGGTTGATCTGATTGAACGCTTCCTTTATGTCCACACCTCGGCGTTTCAGTTCAATGTGAACTAACGGCAGACCATTGACCAATATGCTCACGTCATAACGATTGGCAGCCGTTCCGCCTTCGGGGACATACTGGTTGATAACTTGCAGATGGTTGTTGTGAATGTGGTCTTTGTCTATCAGTTTGATATTCTTGAAAGTTCCGTCATCCTTTTTCAGCACCTGTACGCAGTCTTCCTGAATCAATGTGGTCTTCTCCACAATGCCGCTGTCCGCTTTGGCGATAACGGAGGTATAAAAGCGTTCCCATTCGGTCGGGGTGAACAGATAATCGTTCAGTTCTTCCAACTGATTGCGAAGGTTGAATATCAGTTCCTGCTCCGACTTGATTGGCAGGTAGTCGTATGCCTGCTTTTGAAGTTCCTCAATGAACGCCTTTTCCAATGCCGCTTCACTCTGGTAGGTTGTGGAACGGGAGTTGTAGGGTGCTTGGTAGTCGCTGACTACGGTGCATTCGGGGGTTTCGGCTATAAGGTTATATTGTACCATTACTTAATCGGTTTATATTATCAATGAAATCGTGTTGGGTACAGAATGTGAATGTAAATGATTCGCTCATTTCTGCAATTTGTTCAGTTGTGATATTGGGTGCTATCCCTTGTTCTTCGTGAAGAAATAATGCGGCAATACGATACAAACGCTTGAAATCAATACTTTCTGCTTCCTGCTTATCTTGATTCCATATCTCTTGTATTTTAGAACTTTCTTCTTTCGTCAAGTAAGACAGAAGTGCTGTCGTTGGTTCGTAAACCAAATATATGAAGTTTACTGGTGCAATGCCGTTGCACAAGTGATAGTTGGCAATACAAAGAAAGTGGCATAGTATCTGTTTCAAATTTAAATACATTACTTCCTTTGTGCCCCAGTTTACCATATCGAAAATATCGCAGCAATGTTTTTCGGAACAAGTAAGCGTAATAGGGGTCATAAACATTTTTCACATCTCCTTGGCCTCCATATATTTCACGGCATTTTGCGTCCATATATATGTTGCCTTTTTTCAAATACCCATCCAAATGTGCTTTGCCGCCAATGATTGCCGGCATCTTGTACTTGAAAATGAAATCGGGAATGTCTTTTGCCAATTCATAAAGCATTCGACTTGACGAACCATAAGACGACATCTTAGGCGGAATATAATTACCAAAGCAAGTTTTTCGTTCTCTCATATCCCCGCCTTGTCCATTGTCAAAAAAAATTGCAATTTCGGTTGGCATAGTTTTTACAAAATCACTCCATTCATCATTGGTCAAGTAGGCATTATAAACCTGACCATCTATGCAGAACCCTGTGTTTGCGGTTCCGCCTTCAGACAGTTTCTTTGCCAAATCGAATTTGTCTTGCAGCGTGAGTTGTTTGTTCTGTGCCTCAAACATAGTTTATTGTTTTTCTTTTTCCAATCGTTCCCTTCTGTCGGTTAACTTTTCTCCTTGGTACTTGAACCACAATGTTCCTTGAACTGCGTGGTCAAATCCCTTCAGTCTTTGCGCCAATGCCGACAATGAAGTTGTTTCGCCATTGTATTTAATGTGTCTGTCGTCCAGCACTTCTACCTTGATTTGGTCATCATCTACAAATGTCAGTATGCTGCCCACTGGTATATCGCATTCGCTGAAACGGAACGCTCCACGTCTTGCGGTTTCTTTGATTTCTTTGGCGATTTGTTCGTCTATGATTTCGTGGCCTTCGGGCTGCATCCGTTTCAGTCGGTCTTGTGTTCCGCTGATTTTGGCAATACATTCCAAAAGCAGGTAGGCATCTTCTGCCGACATTGCATAGAACTCTTTCACTCTTTCCTTGCCGTCAAATGTTTCAATGGTGCGTAGATCGGGATTAAGGTTGTCAATCAGTTTGTGCAGCTCCTTATCGGTCAGTTCCTGCTCTACGTCATAAACGGCATAGACACGGAAGGCGAACGGAATGGTTTCACTGCGGTTCAGTTGTTTCAACCTTTTCTCAATGTCGGTTGCATAACCGATTTTCACATAATCGGGGAAGGACGGATTCGTCAAAATGTAGATAACGCCTTTGTTTTTCATAATACTATGCTGTTTTTTCTTTGAATGTCAACAATTTGTTACGGTAATATTCGTACTGTTTTCTTCGCGCTTCAATCTCGGCGGGCAGACCAATGGAAATGTCGTTTACCAATGCATCGAACTTGTCAAGGATTGCCACTATGCGCTTCTGCTCGGAAAGAGGTGGAAGGGGAAAAACAATCTTATTCAAAACTTCTCTTGTCAATGCTGGTCTTGCGGCATTAGACGTGTTGTATTTTTCGATATGCTCATTGACAACAAGATAATACAAGAATTTTGTAATAACCTTTGAGTTGTCTATTTTGGTATAGTATATTGTGTCAACATTCCAAAACGGCACATCAACATAGAATATATTACTGATAGAACCTTTCCTTGGTAGAAGTACGGTCGGTTTGTCATACGTGTAATCATTTACATACGTCATTACACCGCCACTTCCATAAACGGGTACTTTGCCATTTGATAAATGACGATAATCTTTTCCAGGGCATATTTCCGCTATCTCACTCATTGGCACATAAACATATCCAAACACATACTGCATTATCTTGATATAATCATTAACTGCGATTCCTAATGTAATATATTGATTATCAGTTATTTCGTGGGGGGGGGTAAATGACAGTAGTTTATTACGATAATATTCGTATTGCAGCTTTCTTGCCTCTATCTCGGCGGGCAGGCCAATGCCCAAGTCGTTGCAAAGTTGCTCGAAGTTGTCCAGCACATTCACAATGCGCTCTTGAACGGCAAGAGGGGGAAGAGGAATCTTTATGTCTAATAGCTTGTCAGGTGTAACCTCAATTACCTTTGTTCCGTGTGCGAGCTTCTTTTTTTGGTTGAAAAAATCTTCTGTCTGAAAATAATATGCCAGAAACTTTGCATTTTGATTATGGTGAATGATAGCAGTATGACCGCTGACTGCAATAGGTGTTTTGCCAACCCACGCAACGCAACTGCAAACATCTTCGACATTCTCACTTGTAACTGCCATTACAATATCGTTCGGTTGTGCTTTCTTAGATTTTTCAAAGACTTCTTTTGAAACGTATGTGAAAGTGCTTTCTGTGTAAGTATTGTAATGAGTGTATATCTGTCCGTAGTGGATACACGGACAACCATTTTCAATAAAATCCTTTTTCTGGAAATTGCCCCCTCTTATTACACTTGCTATTTCCCCCAACTTCTTCCATTCTACATTATTCATTCTACAATCTACATTCAGCAACTTATCCCTGTAGTACTCATACTGCCGCTTGCGGCAGTCCAGCTCCGCTTGCAGCGTAGTGAAGTTGTCCAATATTCGCACGATTTCCTCTTGCACGGGCAGCGGGGGTACGGGAATGGAAACATTCGCAAATCTCTTTTTTGAGACATTAAATCTTGTAACTCCACTGGCAGTATTAAAAATCTGTTTCCTTATCTCATGACTTCGCAACAAATGTTTTAAGAAATCGGGAAGAAACATTGACTTATCAAACAATCTAAAACCGAAACAAAAACTATTCAAGAAATACCTCTCATTGGGTCTTGTGGTCACAACGGAAGACATACCGCATTCGTCTGGTGTTTCAGAAGAACCAGTAAACAAAACATCTCCATATTGTATTTCATTCTGTCTTTCATTCTCTCCAATCTTAACTGTATCAGTAATGTCAAGGTCTAAAGAAGGATTATTAAAAATATTTTTATATGTAATAAACTTTGCATTCCCATCTGTTGTTTTGGCCTCGAAAAAAACGAGGTGTTTTTTGTTGTTAAACGAGTTGCAAAAA
>JAKSMC010000014.1 GCA_024400835.1 Bacteroidales bacterium | reverse complement strand
GAACTGGCGATCTGTCGATTTACTTCGCAATATTATATTCGTGCGGTAGCCGTGGTAACACTAACATTTGACGGTTGTGATTCGCTTTCAAAATTGTATCTTTGCAACGATTTATAAAACAAGATGAAAACTAACGTAAGAATTGACGTAGTTGTGATTCGCTTTCAAAATTGTATCTTTGCAACGATTTATAAAACGTCAAAATTAGAAAAACGTTGATACATTTTGTTGTGATTCGCTTTCAAAATTGTATCTTTGCAACGATTTATAAAACTATGCAGTAAGGGTATCGGTGCTGGATATTGTTGTGATTCGCTTTCAAAATTGTATCTTTGCAACGATTTATAAAACTACTCATTGGATGAAGGTCTGGAGAAGATTGTTGTGATTCGCTTTCAAAATTGTATCTTTGCAACGATTTATAAAACAGAAGATTGGACAACCTATATAAATCCAAGTTGTGATTCGCTTTCAAAATTGTATCTTTGCAACGATTTATAAAACTATATTTGCTGATAGTGTGTTATACGTACTGTTGTGATTCGCTTTCAAAATTGTATCTTTGCAACGATTTATAAAACTATGGACATACACATTCATCATCTCCATTGGTTGTGATTCGCTTTCAAAATTGTATCTTTGCAACGATTTATAAAACGAATGACAGTTGTATTATTTAATTACAAAAGTTGTGATTCGCTTTCAAAATTGTATCTTTGCAACGATTTATAAAACAGACTCTGTGAAAAATATTGAATTACAATTTGTTAGATAGTGTCTGTAGAAAAGAAAAAATAAGTTTTATAAGCATCAAAAAGAAGGATTCCACGATGTTTTTCATATCTTGGAATCCTTTTCTGTTTTGTTGCGAAATGCGTCTTTTTTTTCAAAAAACTCCGAAATCAGAATAATTCTAACTGCTGGGGAACGGGCTCTGCACTCTGCGCTTTTTTACCATAAAACAGTTCAATGCTCCCAAATTGTTTGTCGGTGATGCACATAATCCCTACGTGGCCATATTCTGGAAGTGACTTTTTTACGCGACTGATATGCACATCTGCGTTTTCCATACTGGGACAATGTCGAACGTATATTGAGAACTGGAACATATTGAAACCGTCTTTGATGAGCTTCTTCCGAAAATCGGCGGCAGCTTTTCGGTCTTTCTTGGTCTCTGTCGGCAAATCGAAAAATACTAAAACCCACATGATTCGGTATTCGCTGAAACGGTCCATAAATGGCTATTAAAAAGGCGTGTCAAACGGTCTGTCAAGAATGGATATTTTGGGATATAGAATGGTTCTGGCCTCACCTGAGTAGCACTTGTGCAATGAGGTGATGGTTTTGCCCGCGGCTACCATCATTGGACTTCGATTTCCACCAATGTTGACTTCCATAACGGGTATTTGCAGAAATTCGGCTTTGATTTCACGAGTCAGTTCCTTTTGGTTGGGGAATTCTGCCATAATCTGTTTGACTTTGTGATCTACGATAGGACGGTAGGGCTCCATGATGTCATCAGCCAGGCAGTAGGCATTGTAGCGATTTCGATGATGAATGCCAAGTGTAGGAAGGAATCCTCCGCAGACTAATGCGCGTGCGATGATGGCTCTCAAAATGGCATATCCGTAGTTGAGGAAGTTGTTGGGGTAGTCTCCCTCACGCTTGCGTGTGAATTCAGGAATTTCCGGAAATATGTTGGCCCAATAATAGGCGGCGGCACGGGCTTCTAAATTGTCAGAATCTCCGCTTTTTACGGAACCCGCCCATTTGGCCATATTGCCGGTTTCGCAATCCGTGTATTGTTGTAGGATGGCCATCTGGTTTTCAATTTTACGAGCAATAGTCTGCTGCCAAAGTTGTTTCTTCAAAGGCAGCGAAGCGTTGAGTTGTTCTGTGTAGCGTTCCTGTTGGATGCTGTGTCCCTCCAAGGGCAGCAGCATTCCGTAGGGCATGCTTCTACTGTCGCAGGTGATGACGGCGCAGTCGTTGTCGAGTAACTTCTCCAACAGCGCTTGCGTGAGTGTGATTTGTTTGTGGTCTAACAGCACAATGCCGATGTCTTCAATAGGAATGGTGCGACAAGCATCCTTTTTGAAAGAGTCGGGTAGGGCGTCATTTTTCTCCACGGCTGGCAATTTGATAACCAATTGCTCATCTTTTAACGATAGATAGGCGGGATTTCCAAAGTAGAGTGTGCGTTTGATCATTATTCTTCGATTGATTTTTCGGATATGGGCAGGAAATTCTCAGGTGTAGATACTGGATGTCCGATTTCCTTTTCAGTGGCTTCACGGGCAACGCCAGCGACTTTGCCTCCGCGTTGGGCCACCTTTTTATTTTCATCAAAACTGCTGGGCTCTTCTTTTTCGGAAATTTCGGTGGTGACACGTTCTCCGAGCATTGTGAAAATCAGTTCCAAGTCGTTCATGTGGTCGCGCAGGTTCTGGCTCTTTTTTGAGAGGCCTTTGAATTCTTTGTATTCCGATGGCGTCATACCGAAAGTGGCCTTGCTGATTTCAGCAGTGAGAATGGCAAAATCCTGTTCCTTGGTGATGCCGCGTTTTTTCCATTCGTCCGTAAGATTTTGCCTGATGGCAATACCGCGAAGACGTTTGTCAATCCACTCTTTTGGGTAACCTTTCTTTTCGTAAAGTTCCTTCATCCGTTCCTGTGCCAGTTCCGGATTCTCTATTTCCTGCAATCTCTCGTAGCCCACTTGTGACAACCAGAGTTTGAAAGGTTCAGCTTTGGGTGACGGAATGGATTGGATGATGCGGAGCAGTCCTTTGACATTGGCACAATCGGTGTTTCGCATTTTCCCATCTGGAGCCGATAATTTCAACTGTACCCAAATTGGGTACGTTTCATATTCTTTCAAATCGCGGTCTTTCATTTTCCGCCAATATTGGCGTGGATTTGGGGAATCTGTTAATGCTTCAACAATGTCCACTACGGAAAAGTACCATTGTTGTTCTTCTTCGTTCCAAGCGGATCGGATTTTTTTGTCTTGAAATAATTTGATGTTACTCATGATTTTGTGTTTTGAGTTAATGAATGAGTTGGTTATAAGAAAAATGATGTTTAATAAGTTTTCAGTTGTACGAAAACAACGTACAACTTATAGTTTCATACCGTTGAATTCAATGATGTTGCCAAGCCAATCGGTTTTTACTTTTACACAAAAATCTTGTATTTTTGATTGTTTGATTTTTTTGTCTTTTGTCGTTATGCTTTTTACAAATTCTTCATTTGGCTCAACTTTAATGCAATTCCCAAAAGAACTGAATTCTGCGTAGTTCAACTCCTGCTTAGGTATTTTTGTGTCTTTGTATTTTTCTTTTAAAAATGTTATCTCGGATTCAGATAACTCTTTTGGTAGAGAAATTTCTTTCGCATAGTTATTGGGAATGAAGAAACAATCTTTTCCTGTAAATTTCACGACTTTATACAACCTTTTTGTGAATGTTTTTTTGTTCTCTTCGTTTTTTAACCAATCAAGCAATTCTGTTTTACCCATTGAAATTAATTTCTCATCCTTGTCAGGCATATATACCAAATCATTTTGTTGAAGATAAAACAGAACTTTTTCGGGCTGCTCTTTATGTTGAATTCTAATATCATCACAAATATGTTTTTTGACATCATCAATATTACAATAGTTATTCTTAATACAATCTTTGGCTATTGCAACAGAATCAAACAAGGAAGCAATATCAAAAATACGTTTCCCATTTTTCTCCATCACAACAAACAAGTAATTGTCACCAGTAATTACACTCTTGCGGTCATTGTTTCCATACAATCTTTGTAAATCACTTTTGCCTGTGTCTTTTTTACTATACCAAAGTTTTACTTTATAAACTGGCGGTTTTAGTTTAGAATTGTTCTTAGTTTGAAATCTTGATTCATTGAATGCGACCAAACCTTCTCCAGAAAATGCCTCTTTCATTGAATCATATTTTCTCCTGTGATTGTTTATTTCCTCTTTTAATGTCTTGTCGATGATTTGTTCGATGTCTTTTACACTTAAATCAGAGATGCATATGGTTTTAGTATCCCTTCCGTTTGTTTTTCCGTAGTATGTCTCTTGATGTAATGCGGCACGTATTTTAAGTTGCTTTTTGTCACCATCTGTTTTTATTGACAATTTATCTTTGGGCTTTTGAGAAACGACCATAGTTTCCAATAATTTTTTTGTTTCGGACACAAGGTTGTCAATTGGCGCATCAAATTTTCTCGAACTTTTAATCTCTTCCATTATTTTGTCACGCTCTTCTTTTGCAAGTTTAAAGAATGCTTCTTCTATGGAATCCTCATCTCCCATAGGGATTGAATCTTTACGTGCTCTTAATTCATCTTGGAAATATTTGTTCAAGTCGTTCAATCTCTTGATGAATTTTTCATTGCTCAATGCCACCACCAATGCATCTATGGCGTGATGTCTGTGGTCAAAACGCTTACTCCAACCTTTTATCTCATAGATATTTTTATTCTGTTCTTTATCGAAATATTTATGGATCCAATGTTCTTTGGAATTTCCATTTTCATCCGTATCCCACAACTCCATTTGTTTAAATCGTGATTCTGTCAATTCCATAAATAGTTTCCTTAATCCCCATTGGCTCCTTAAGTAATCTGTAACACCACCTGTTGATGTTTTTACATTATCACTTCCGACTATTGTGGCTAATTCGTCTTTTATTGCTACAGATATATATTGAGTGTCTTTTAGTTGCCGTGCTACTGGATTTGATGGTATCTTTTCAGCTAAAAGATTTTTCTTCTTAATTCCAAAAAAATTACTATTAATATGCTCTAAATACTTTTCAATACTTAATATCCCAAGTCGAGAATTTTGTTGGGATATATATTCCCATGCTGTGCGATTATCTTTTTCTTCATTGATGTCACTTTCACAAATCACCTTGTTGGCAATGGAATCGTCATAATAACGAGATTTGGGAATTATGTGGTCTATGTTATATTGCTTTTCGTCAAATAAAGCACTGAACTCTATTGTTTTGCCTGTATATGGGGATATGTATCTTTGTTGAGAATATAATCTGTATTTCAAAATGTTCAAATCATTAACAGGAACTCCATCCTGCTTAAGACGTTCTTTTATTGAGTCGTTTGCCTTTCTGTTTTTTATTTGTGCTTTATAGATGCTCTCTCTCTCTGAAGCACTATTTTTTAAATCACGAGCAAGTTCAACTCGGATTTCCAATTCATTGGGATTAAGTGCATATTGTTTCCATACCGCTTTAACGACCTGCATCGTTTCATTTGCGATTTGCTCAACGATTGGGTTTCTGAGATTTCGATTTTTGTATTGAATGTCGTGATAGTTAGTGATTTGCGGTTTTACGGATTCTTTAGTATGTCGTCCGTAAACAAGAGATGCCGCAAAAGCATACATCAATCCACCATTATATATTGCATTTGGATTCTTTTGAACAAAATCAATAATGTAATCTTGAAGTAATGACTCATCAACAATTTCACCAGTTTCAATTAAAGACTTAATATTTTCAAAATTGGTTTTAACCCTATCCGGCACATTTGTGGGATTTAATTGCATAATAGGCAAAATGTTCTCAATTGCCTTCTTTGATAAATTAGCATACTTTCTTGGCAACTTTATGTTTTGAGCCAAACTTAGTGATAAGTTTTCTCGTTCTTCTTTATTGATTTCTGAGGGAAGAGTCTCTACTATTGATTGAACTCGTTTGCTATTAACATCATACTCACTGCCTTCATGAACATTATTGTAAATAGCAAACCATATTGCTTCAATATTACTATCCGATACAATATCCGAATATGATCTTAATTGTTTTCTTATTGATATTATACTATCACACCCTTTTAATTTTGCTTTTACATTTAACCCATTTAAATACTCAGAGCCATCGTTTTTTAGTTGAATGATTTTTGCAACTTCATTAAATCCCAATTCCTTTTGAGACTTTAGACGTTGATATATAGCCATTTTTTGTTCTTCAGAGAGAAATCTATTTTGATAATGAAAGATTTCTTTATTTTTTCTTTCATTCCATTCTCGCACTTTGGAAGTAATATACATTCTGTTTATTTGATCCCAACATCTGAACTCTTGAAATATTGGATGTGTAACCGCCACAACTTGCTCATCTTTCTCAAACTGACATTTTCCAATTAGGTCTGATTGGGATTTTAAAGGTCGTTGATAATATATGATTTGTTCTTTTATGATGTACTTTAATCCTTTTTGCAATCCTATATTGCGTAATTCCTTTTGGGAATCACTTGCTCCAGGAAAAATGTAATTTAAGATGGCTTTTAATTTTTCTTCTGGGCAGTTGTTTAAGAATTCATAATGTTTTGCTTGTTGATCCCATACGGCATCAAATTCTCGTTCGTATTGCTGTCGAAGGATTACTCTATTTCTTACTTTATGCCATTTGTTAGACAAGAGCTCTTCACGTGCAAGTTGGCATGGATAATACTTTTTCTCTTTCAAAAGTTTTTCGGTCTCTTCCATTTGTTTTTTCCAATCGGTTTTTTTAGGAAGTCCGAAAGTTATTGTCTCGTTTTTCTTAGTCCGTTTTATCTTTATTTCAAGTTCAACTTCTGTGTTGATTTTATCTGTAAGACCTTGCAAATTAGTTTTGCCAGTGTATTCATTTTCATCCTCATCAGTAACAACTAAAGTATATACAGGTAAGGTTTGACCTTTATTCTTACCACCTTTTATAGTGAATGTTTCTCCTGAATCGCTAATACTTATAATCTTGAATTTTTGAATCCATGTTTCAAATTTCTTTTTTTCAGTGGATTCATCTTCTTCGTCTTCAGTTTTTTTCTTTTTTGTATTAACTTCATCATTTCCACCACCTGCATAGCCTCTTAAACTGTTGAACTTATACAATATGGTCCCAAGTTCTTTCAATTCAACCTGTTCGTTCAATGCTTTGCACCGTAATTCATAATGTTGCAAAGAATCAAGTTGCAATGTTTTCTTTTTTATTGGCAATAATTCCAACTCTTGAAGCTTATTCGCTTCAGGAAAACATCCATTTTTAAACTGAAAAATATTAGGAAGCATTCCAAGTTCAGAAAGAGCATACAACAATTTATTCCGCCTTAATTGATATCTTTTTGACATACGACGTATTGAACGTTTTTGCCTTCTATCTGCATTCTTTGTGATAGTTGCCCCTTTTTCATAGTCATTCTTGTCACTCCCCATTGGAATGATTCGACTACCCATACCTAATATTTTAGAAGGTTCATTTTCTTTGTTGGTTTCTACCACTGCCCAGCCGATGCTGTTGGTGCCTAAATCCAATCCTAAAATTTTTTTCATATCTTGAATATTTTGTAATTATCTTGTATGTAGTTAGATATACTTGATTTTGTTGTTGCTTTTTCAGCCTACAAATCTACAATAATTTCTTTTTGCCATTTTATTTGTTCTGTCTTATTATTTTTTTTCTATTTTTGCCGCCACAATTTTGACGCGAATCACAATAAGGATTATTCCGTTGTGAAAACATCCAAAGCGGGGCAGCAGTGCCTCGTTTTTTTTTTCGCCCGCAAATTACGTACATCTTTGTGACAGAATCTGACAAAAATCTGCTGACTGTGATTTTTTTTTGATTTTTTTTGAGGGGACGGATTGCGTACTTCGTCAGATGCGGTGCCCTCGATTTTAGGATACGGTGCCGTGCAATTCCTACTGGCGGAGGCGGCAATACCTTTCGCAGTGTTAGGATGTGAGGTGTCCCCTCAATTCGCTTTTTTTCCTATCTTTGCACCTCGATTTTTGAGGCGATTGGCTGAATCGCTGCTTTTACTTTTATTATGCAACATATAATTCTTTGCTAGTATGAAAAATAGATTGTCTTTGCTGGTTGTCTTGCTCGCGGGAGCACTGCAAATGTTTGCCCAAAAAGATCTTACCGCTACGTTGGAAAGCGCCACCGTATATCTCAACGGCGCCTCTCTGACCCACAATGCCGCCGCCTCCCTCTCGAGCGGAAGCTATGAGGTCGTCGTCAACGGCCTGAGCCCCGATATTGAACTGGGCAGCCTCTCGGTGTCGGCTAACGGCGTGCTGATTTCCGCTACGGAATTCTCTAACGACTTTATCACCTTGAAGGAGGAAAGCGCACGCATCAAACGCCTGTCGGACTCCCTGAAATTTTATCAGCAGGCTCTGAAATCGGCTAAGGACGAACTGGAAGTCCATAAACAGCTGCTCAAAATGCTCACCGACGGCACACTGAACAATATGCAACAAAAAGACGGCACCGTGTCCGTGGCCGATATCAACGCGAATATGGAACTCTACAAATCGAAGGCCGCCACCCTGCTACATAGCATCAACGAGGACAATCAACGTATTGAAAAACTGCAGGAAACGACCGACCGCATCGATATGCAACTGAAACAGGACCAGGCTCAGGACAAACGCCGCTCGGGCGTGCTGAAACTCTCCGTCAGCGTGCCTGCAGCCGTTAAGACCAACTTCAAAATACAGTATTTCACCGTAAACGCCGGCTGGACTCCATGCTACGATATCGTCATCACTTCGATGGACAAACCCGTGATGATGAAGTCGAAGGCCAAGGTCTGCCAAAATACAGGACTGGATTGGAACAACGTGGCCCTCACGCTGTCCAATGCCACCCCGAACATTACGAATGAAGCTCCTGTCTTGAAGGCCTGGTATCTCAATTTCTACCGTTATTATGCCAATGGCAATAGTTCGGTGCGCAGTAATACGATTACGTATGAAACTCAGAATGCGAGTGCTAAGACCATTGTTGACGGCGTGCAGGTGCGTTCGGTTGAAGATGCCGCTCCGGCTATCCAAATGGACGATTTCGTGGATGTCGATATGCAGGCGGTCCACGTCAATTACAATATCGCCGTCCCGTACGACATCCCGGGCAATGGCAAGGAACAGCTGATTGATCTGAAGACTTATGAGATCTCGGCTTCCTATAAGTATTATTGCGTTCCCAAAATGACGGAAGAGACTTACGTTATCGCCACTTTGTCCGATTATGAAAAATACCATCTGCTGCCGGGTTCTGCCACGGTGACTTTTGACAACACCTTTGTCGGGCGGACCTTCGTGAACCCGAATGCCACGGATAAGAATATGACGCTGACGTTGGCCACTGATCCGCGCGTTTTCGTGAAGCGCGAAAAGGAACTCGAATTCTGCAATACCAAGCACGTAGGCAACACCACAACGGTCACCCAAACGTATCTGATCACAGTTAAAAACAACCAGACGCAAGCTGTCAAGTTGACGTTGAAGGAACCTTATCCGCTCTCTGGTAACAATGACATCGAGGTGAAAATCAATGAAATACAGCCCGCAGCCACGTATAACAAGCCAGAAACCGGAGTGCTGACTTGGGATGTGGAAATGAGCGCAGGGGAGACACGAACCTTCAGAGTCAGCTACAGCGTGAAATATCCGAAAGGCCAGAATGTACGATTGTAGAGCCTGCTGGCACGAGGGCAGAATAAAGGACGCGTGTTTTTCTTTTTCGTATTTTTGCCGCCTCTTTTTTACAACCTTAAATTTCAAAGAAAATGGCTGTTTGCAAAATCTATAACACTTCCAGCAACGCGCTGCCGGCTTACGAATCACAGATGGCCGCAGGCATGGACCTCCGCGCCAACCTGTCCGAGAGCGTCGTGCTCAATCCCGGTGAACGGAAACTCATCCCCACCGGCCTCTTCATCGAACTTCCCGCTGACTGCGAGGCACAAATCCGTCCGCGCAGCGGCCTCGCTATGAAACACGGCATCACCGTGCTCAACAGCCCCGGCACTATCGACCCCGACTACCGCGGCGAAATCAAAGTCCTCCTGGTGAACCTCTCCGACGAACCTTTCGAAATACAGCACGGCGAGCGCATCGCCCAGATGGTTGTCGCTAAATTCCAACAGGTTGAACTCGTACCTGTTGCCTCTGCCGACGAACTCTCCGACACCCAGCGCGGCGCCGGCGGCTTCGGCCACAGCGGCACGAAGTAGATGCGAAGCACCGTGCCTTGTTTTACCGCAAAGACGCAAAGGCAAGACGCAAAAGTCTTCTGAGTTGTTCTATTATTATTAAATTTTAAATTTATCATTTTGAAAAGACTGCTAATATTTGTTCTGGTGTCCTCCCTCTGCCTGATGTCGTTTGGCCAGAGTGGGAAGAAGACCCGCAATATCGCCCAGACGGACGCAAACGCCGTGAGCGCGCGCAAGATCTCTGTGCAATATACAGAAGGTCTCAAGGCTTTCTATAACAGCAATATGGCGGAGGCACTCTCTATTTTCAACGGCATTATCTTGGACAATCCCAAGCACGATGCTTCATACTACATGCTCTCCCGCATCTATACCGAGCAGCAGAATACTCAGGATGCCGTCGAGGCGCTTAAAAAAGCCATCAAAATCAACAAGAAGAACGTTTGGTACAAAGTGGACCTCGCCGACCTCTACATCCAGATGCAGGAATATCCTGCCGCTGCGAAACTCTGGGAGCAGATCTGCAAGGAGAAAAACAACAACGAGTACTACCTCTACGCGCTTTCCGAGGCTTACCTGAACATGAAGAAGCTCGACAAAGTGCTGGATACCTACAACCGCATGGAGAAAATTATCGGCTATAACGACGACATGACGCAGGCGAAGGTCTCTATCTGGCTCTATATGAACAAGGTGAAGGAAGCAGTAGGGGAGTATGACCAGCTTATCAAGATGTTTCCGCACAATGCCGAATACTATGTGAAGGCCGGCAATATCTACCAAAGCAACAATATGCCCGCGCAGGCAATGGAGTATTATAAAAAGGCACAGGAACTCAGTTCCAATGACCCGCAGTTCAACATCACGATGGCGAACTACTGGGAGCAGCAAGGCAATTCCGAAAAACAGGTCCAGTGCCTGATGAAGGTCTTTGGCAACTCCGCGGTTTCCATGCAGGAGAAGGTCCCCTATATGCGCACGCTCCTCAGCAAGGCCCTTCGCAATAAGGACACCAAGGCCCTCCGCATGGCCGATATGCTCTCTGACACCCTGATTGCCGTACATCCCGATGATGCCAACGGCTATGCTTTCAAGGCAACGGCCAGCACTATCCAGAAAAAATACGAACTGGCCCTGACGAACTATGAGAAGGCTATCTCGATTGACAATGCGGCCTACTCATTGTGGGACGACTACTGCTTCGTCCTCAACCAGCTTGACAGATGGCCCAACCTTCTGAAGTATGAAACGGATTTGCAGGAACTCTTCCCGCAGAACGCCCGAATGCTGTGCAACCT
Source organism: Bacteroidales bacterium (assembly GCA_024400835.1). Taxonomy (GTDB): domain Bacteria; phylum Bacteroidota; class Bacteroidia; order Bacteroidales; family WCHB1-69; genus F23-D06. Next base: position 62,598 of record JAKSMC010000014.1, on the reverse strand, counting down.
CGGCCTGGCCCACCTCTACAGCCAACACGCTGACAAGGCTATCGAATATTTCATGCAGGCGAAAACATTTGCATACGAAAAAGAACAACTTGACGTCATCTACCAAGGCCTCGCTGAAGCCTATAAACTCAAAGGCGACAACGATGCCGCAGACATGTGGAGGAAGAAGATGTCGAAGAAGTAGATGGGTAGATAGGTAGATGGGTAGATTAGCGTCCGAAGTTCAAAGTTCAACGGCTGGCGGACAGGTTAGCAATTACGAGTGGATAGTGAAGAACAAGGGTTCGGCACTATTCACTTTTTTTGTATCTTTGCGGCCCAAAATAAAATTGATAGATGGATAAGAATACAGTTATTGGATTGCTTTTGATTTTTGGCTTGTTTATGGGCTTTAGTTTTTACCAAACTAATAGAAATCAGAAGCTTAGGAAAGCACAGGAAGAACAAATGACCGCTCAGGCCGCCCAGAAAGCAGAAGAAGAAAAGACCCTTTCATTAGAATCAGACACTACCGAAACGGACAGTGCGGCGGCGGTTTCCCTTACACCCGCACAGATGTTCTCCAGTCCGCAGGTGGCTGATGAAAACGACTATATCGTTGAAACCGCTAAGGCTTATTACGCTTTCAGCAAGAAGGGCGGCTACCTCAAACATCTTTGGCTCAAAGACGTATATCGCTACACACCGAAGGATTCCGCCAAAATCATGCTGGAACTTTTCGAGGGTGGCACCAACGAGATGAGCATCAAACTTATGCTGCGTGACCAGACGGAAATTGCTACCAAGGACTGCTACTTCCTGTCCGACGGTCCTGATTCCGTTGTGATTGATGAGAAGCACAAAACGCTCTCCCTGCGTCTCTATCCCAATGCTCAGGGCGACTCCAACCAGTGCCAGACCCAGGATTCCAAATCCTACATAGAATATCTCTATTCTTTTGACAACAACGACTACCGTTTCGGATTCAAGGTCCGCTTCGTGAATATGGATAAATACCTCTATTCCAACAAACACGACTATACGTTGGAATGGAATGCACAACCTCGTAGCGTGGAAAAGAACTACGAAGCTGAGAAGATGCTGACTTCTGTTTACTATATGGATAACACGGAAGATGTTGGCAACCTCGACGAACGCAAAGACGACGCCAAGGAGTTCACTTCTGCTTTGAAGTGGGTGTCTTTCAAACAACAGTTCTTCACCACTACGCTGATTTCGGAAGGCAAACCGTTTAACTCTGGCGCACTTTCCGTTCAGGCCCCTGTGAAAGAGGAAACCTCTGTGCTGAAGAACTGCGCCGCTGTCTTGGATTTCGAAGTCGACGACTTGGACAAGGGCGCGTTTGACATGTCACTCTATGTGGGACCGAACCAGTACAAACTGCTCAAGAACTACGATCTCAAGTTGGAACGCCAGGTTCCGCTGGGCTGGGGATTCTTCCTGCTGCACTGGGTCAACCGTTTCGCCATCATCCCGGTGTTCAACTGGCTGGACGCCTACGGTTTGAACTACGGTCTCATCATCCTGATTCTCACGCTGATTTTGAAGGTCGTCTTGCTGCCGGTAAGTTACAAGACCTATATGTCATCTGCGAAGATGCGTGCCTTGAAACCCGAAATCGAGGAGATTTCTGCACGTTATCCGAAGGATGAGGATATGATGAAGAAACAGCAGGCCACGATGGCTTTGTACAAGAGCGCGGGTGTCAGTCCGGCCGGCGGCTGCCTGCCGATGCTGCTCCAAATGCCGATTCTTATCGCTATGTACCGTTTCTTCCCGGCTGCTTACGAACTTCGTCAACAGTCGTTCCTGTGGGCAGAGGACCTTTCCACGTATGACTCCATTTGGGATTTCGGTCACAGAGTGCCGTTGTACGGCGACCACATGAGCTTGTTCACCATCCTCATGACGATTGCAACGCTCTTCTATACTTGGCTGAACAACAAGCTGATGAACCCGACACAGGGCAACAAAGACCAACAGCGCATGATGAACATGATGATGTACATGATGCCGATTATGTTCTTGTTCATGTTCAACAACTTCTCATCCGCTTTGACATATTACTACCTGCTCTTCAACTTGGCAACGTTCGCACAGATGTTCATCTTCCGTGCGGCTGTGAATGAGGACAAACTTCACGCCAAACTGAAAGCCAATATGAAGAAGCCGGTCAAGAAGTCCAAATGGCAGCTGAAGATGGAAGAATTGCAGAAACAGCAGGCTCAGATGCTCAAACAACAACAGCAACAACAAAAAAGAAAATAATGTGAGGGGGGCTCAGGCCTTCTCGCTGAATACTGCGGAAAGACATCGTTCTGCCGTGGGATATACAACAACTTAAAAAATAAAAGAGATGGAAAATCAAGAAAAGAATGAAGTATTGTCCAGAGCCGTAAAGGCCGGAAAGAGAACCTACTTTTTCGATGTGAAAAGTACGAGGACGGAAGAGTTGTATTTGACCATTACGGAAAGTAAACGCAAGTTCAACGCCGAAACGGGAACTTTCTTTTACGAGAAGCACAAAGTGTTTTTATATAAAGAAGATTTTGAAAAATTCCAGAACGCCTTGGCTGGTGTTATTGACTTCATCCAAACCGGCAAGGTCCCAGAGGAAACGATGTTCGAACCGGAGAATGGTGAAGAAGGCAGCATCGACGTTGATTTTGACAATTTAGATATGACATTATAATGGGTAAGATTGTCGCCATTGTAAACCAAAAGGGCGGGGTGGGCAAGACCACCACTGCCGTTAATCTGGCTGCATCATTGGCAGTGCTGGATTTCCATGTGCTACTCATTGATGCCGATCCGCAGGCCAATGCCTCTTCCGGCGTGGGGTTCGAACCCACTGACGAGTCGGTGAGCATCTACGACTGTATGATTGGCAACAGCATGGCGGCTGAGGCCATTACCAAGACCCAAATCGCTCATCTCGACTTGCTGCCCGCCACCATCGACCTTGTGGGCGCTGAAATCGAGATGATTTCCTTCGACCGCCGCGAATACCGCATGAAGGATGCCATATACACGCTGAAGAACGATTACGACTTCATCTTCATCGACTGTGCACCTTCTTTGGGACTGATTACGCTCAATGCCCTTGTGGCTGCCGATTCCGTGATTATCCCGGTGCAGTGCGAGTACTTCGCCCTCGAAGGCTTGGGAAAACTGCTCAACACCGTACGCCTCGTGCAGTCCAGCATGAATCCCGACTTGTCTATCGAAGGCATCCTGCTCACAATGTACACCTCCCGTTACAAGTCTTCCAATGCTGTGGTTGATGATGTGAAACTCCATTGCAAGGATATTGTGTTCGAAACCATCGTGTCCCGTAACGTGCGCTTGAGCGAGGCGCCGAGCTTCGGCAAACCTATCGTGCTCTATGACGTCCAGTCACGAGGCAGCACGAACTATCTGAATTTGGCCAAAGAATTCCTTTTGAAAAACGGTTATACCATCTAAACATTATTATGACGAAGAATGACAAACCCCTGGGCCGCGGTCTTGGCGCGCTGCTGGGCGGAGCTGAGATTCCGACTGGCGTAAGTGCGCATTATGCCGTAGGCAACAACAGTATGATAAAACTGGAGTCCATCGAGGTGAACCCCTTCCAACCCCGTACTCAGTTTGATGAACAGGCACTCAATGAGTTGGCTCAGTCTATCAAAACCTATGGGCTGATTCAGCCGGTGACGGTCCGTCCTATTGAGAACGGCAAGTACCAACTGATTTCCGGTGAACGCCGTTTCCGCGCCGCCAAAATGGCCGGCCTGACGGAAATTCCCGCTTACGTGCGCACCGTTGATGACGTGCAGTCTGTGCAGATGGCCCTCGTGGAGAATATCCAACGCTCCGACCTCAACGCCATTGAAGTCGCCCTCTGCTACCAACTTCTCATTGACGAATGCCACCTCAAACAGGAAGAACTGAGCGACAAGCTGGGCAAGGACCGCAGTACGATTTCCAATTACCTGCGTCTTTTGAAACTGGCCTCTGAAACGCAAATCGCCGTGCGCGACAAGAAAATCACCATGGGCCACGCTCGTGCGCTGGTTGTCATCGAGGATGAGGACCTCCAGAACAAAATCGTCAGACAAATCATCAGCGAAGGCCTGTCTGTCCGCCAAACTGAAACTCTGGTGAAGAAATATTCTTCTGATTTCAAAAACCAGAAGACCAAGGTCAAAATCACGCTCTCTGACGAGGTCCGCACTTTCCAATCCGACCTCTCCAAGAAACTCCAGACCAAGGTCAATATCAAAAAGGACATTTCTGGCAAGGGCACTTTGACGATTCCGTTTGCTTCAGACGAAGAACTCAAAAAGATTATGAAACTCTTACAATAAAAGTTTCAAAAAGACGTTAGCCAACTGTTTTTTTGTTAGACATGAAACACGTTAGGATACTATTATTAATTATAACCGCAATCGTTTTGAACCTCACCGTGCAGGCTCAAAACGATTCGCTTATTAATCCTATGCGTGTTACCAAAGCGGACTCCGTGAAAGTGTCCAAGCACAGCCCGACAACTGCGATGCTGCTTTCGATTGTGCCCGGCGGTGGGCAGATATACAACCACAAGGCTTGGAAGATCCCTATTTTCTATGCCGGACTGGCTGGCTGTGGGCATTTCATCTATCATTATGCAAATCTGATGGTGGGGTCGCGCAACGAGTATATCAACCGTCGCGACGGCAACATTGAACTGCTCAATCCTAAATTCGAAGATACGCCGACAGAGAACCTCATCCAACTCAAAAACGACTATATGCGCAACATGGAAATTGCCATCGGCATTGCAGCCATCGTGTATGCACTGAACATCGTGGACGCCATGGTGGATGCGCATTTGTACTACTTTGATGTCTCTGACGATTTGTCGCTGCAGTGGGCTCCATCACTGGTGCCAACGTATGCCTCTAATCGTATGGCTTATGGACTGACGCTGCAGTTCCGGTGGTGAAACAATGTATAATTGATAATTTAAAATTGATAATTGATAATTGAAAGGAGTGATGTCAAAGTTCTAATAGACAATGACTTTAACAGTTGAAGAACTACGATTCCTTTAGATAAAATAAATTGAATATGAAATTTGCAATTCTGGGATATGGTAAAATGGGCAAGATGGTCGAGCAACTTCTGAAGGACGACCATCAGGAAGTTGTTGCCACCATTGACAATGAGGAGGAGTGGGGCAGTCGTCTGGATGCCTTCAAGACGGCAGACGTAGCCATAGACTTTTCTATGCCTTCAGTGGCAGTGCCCAATATGTTGAAAGCATTTGAGAACCATGTTCCCATTGTGGTGGGCACCACGGGCTGGCTCGAGCAGTTGGGCTACGTTTCTGATGCCTGCAAGCAGTTCGGCGGTTCTTTGGTGTATGGTTCCAACTTCAGTGTTGGTGCCAACCTCTTCATGCACCTCAACAAGGTTCTGGCCGAGGTGATGAACCATCAGGAGCAGTATGCGGCCTTTATGGAAGAGACACACCACGTCACCAAGAAGGACGCCCCCAGTGGCACGGCTATCCGTCTGGCAAAGGATCTGATTGCCTGCGTGCAACGCCTCGACCATTGGGAACTCTCTGAGCAGACATTGGAAGATCCTATGGCGCTGCCTATCAAAGCCAACCGTATCGGCACAGTCCCGGGCATCCATAAAATCACGTGGCATTGCGAGGACGACGATATTGAAATCACGCATACCGCCCACAGCCGTCAGGGCTTTGCCCGTGGCGCCATTCGCGCAGCACATTGGCTGGTTGAACATCCGGGCATATATGACTTCCAGGATATCGCGATGGATATCCGTTGATTTTTGATTGTTTAATGAATTTAGGCGAACAGCCTTATTATCTTTTGTTTCTATAAAAAATTGATATTATGTATTTGTCGGTAACAGCATTGACTATTATACTCATTATTGCTTTCCTCGGTTGGCAGATAGGCCTTTGGGGAATTTTCAAAAAGGCTGGAATCACACCGTGGAAATCTCTTATACCATTTTATAATATATGGTTGTGGACCCGCGATGTCATCTGCAAGAAATGGTGGTGGTTCCTGCTTTTCCTGGTTCCTTTTATAGGTATCTTTATGTTCCTCTATATGATATGGGAAACCATTCATCATTTCGGCAAAAACGGTTACCTGCCGCTGATTTTCGGCACGTTGCTTTTCCCATTCTATATGCCGTATTTGGGATTCTCAAAGAAGGAAAACTATATCAAGGAGTTGCCGGAAGTGAAGAAGAGCAGCGCACGCTCTTGGATAGATGCTTTGATTTTTGCTGTCGCAGCAGCCTATATCATCCGTATGTGCTGGTTTGAACTCTACACCATCCCGACCTCTTCTATGGAGAGCTCTTTGATGATTGGCGACTTCCTGTCCGTCAATAAATACGAATATGGTGTCCGCATGCCGAACACGCCGTTGGCTGTTCCTTTTATCCATAATAAGCTGCCGCTTACCGATCACGCCAAGTCTTATACTGAAGCCGTCAAACTGCCGTATCTGCGCTCTAAGGCTATTCATCAGGTGCGCAATAACGACGTGGTTGTCTTCAATTATCCTGACGGTGATACGGTGGCGTTGGAGAGACAGGCAGAAAGCTACTACGCCATTGTCCGTGAGTTCGAGGCTATGCTCAATCCGGATGCTACTCCGGCGGAACGTCAGAACGTCTACTATCGTTATGCGCCGGAAACGATTGCGATGTATCAGCAGAAATATGGCAGTACTCCCTATTACAAAGGCAAAGGTCGCGACGCGGTTTGGAAAGAGTATCATGTCATCGCCCGCCCGGTTGACAAACGCGAGAACTATGTGAAACGCTGTATCGCCATTGCCGGTGACGAACTCAAGATTGTAGGCAAACAAGTCTACATCAACGGCAAGGCCGCAAAGAACCCCAGAAGAATTCAGTATTCCTATGTGGTTTATCATCCGTCTGGCATGCAGCTGTCTGTTAAGAAACGCAAAGAACTCAACATCAACGAGGAGGATATTCAGCGCTATGACCAGAACATGGCCATTTATCGCTTGAATGCGGAACAACGTGATAAAATCCAGAAGATGGGCTATCAAGTCCAAGTTCTCGAAGACAAGGCAGGAGAGTATGATCCCTCAATCTTCCCACATTCACCGGAATACAATTGGAACAAGGACAATTTCGGTCCGCTCAAAGTTCCTGCCAAGGGCATGACCGTTCAGCTGAATGCCAAGAACATTGCGCTTTACGAGCAGATTATTCGTCAATACGAGAAAAACAAACTCGAAGTTAAGGATGGTGCAATCTATATCAATGACAAGGTTGCCACTTCTTATACGTTTAAGATGAACTACTATTTTATGATGGGCGACAACCGTCATAATTCCGCCGATTCCAGATTCTGGGGCTTTGTGCCGGAAGACCATATCGTAGGCCGCGCCTCTTTCGTCTGGCTCTCTGTTGACAAGTTCAAGACTTGGGGCGACAAGGGAAAAATCAGATGGAACAGGATGTTCAAAAGAATTAAGATGTAATTTCTTGAAATGAAGATAAAAAGAAAAAGCCCCGTTTTCGCGGGGCTTTTTTATTGCTATTGGAAGAGATTATCTCAATACCATATACTGCGCATTGTCATTCCAATAATAGGTCTTGTCCATGTTGAACTCTGTTTCGTAAGTCTTGTCGTCGCCAGCCTCGCTGCCGAATTTGGCATGTACGTTGACATGATCATTGGAAAGGTTGATGTAGCTGACGTTGCAGTCATATAATGAGCTGAGGCAATTGCTGGTGATGGAAACGGTGGGGTTGTTCTCATCAATGTTGCAATTGATAACAGTGTCTCTGAATGCCTCTGTTTCAGGATCCCATTCGTGTAAGCTGACAGAAGCGGCAACCTCGGTGTGGTGAGGAAATGCGGCTGCGAAGTCAAGTGTGATAGTGTGCTTGACGAGTTCTTGTTGGGGCTTGTCACCGCAGGAAGTGGCCAATAATGCCGTGATGGCAATGACGATTACAGCTAAAATGCTGGAACTTTTGATTTGTTTCATAATAGTGGATCTTTTTGTGTTAATAATTTTTTTCTAAAAAAGGAATGGCTATTCAAAATCCGAATACCATGTTCTTTACATTCTTTCCGGGACATTGATACCGAGTAACTTCATGCCGTTTTTGATGGTCAGTGCCACGAACTGAGAAATCTGCAAACGGAGCAGTCTTTTCTGTTCGTCGGCTTCCTTCATAATCGGCGTTTCCTGATAGAAGTGGTTGAACTGCTTAGCCAAGTCGTAGATGTAGTTGGCAATCAGGGCAGGACTGAAGCTGTCACCGGCAGAAAGAACGGTCTGCGGATATTTGTAAAGCACCTTGATGACCTGTTTTTCTTCGCCTTCCAGTGCGATGTCGGACGGAAGTGCTGTGGAAACGTCAATGCCTTGGTCGGCGGCTTTACGCAGCAGGGACTTGATACGTGCGTGGGTGTATTGGATGAACGGAGCCGTGTTGCCGTTGAAATCGATGGATTCTGCGGGGTTGAAGAGCATGTTCTTCGTGGGGTCCACTTTGAGGATGAAGTATTTGAGTGCGCCCAAGCCGACCATTTCGTACAGTGCGGCGGCCTCATCTGCTTCGAAGTTGAATTTGCCGAGTGATTCAGTGCCTTCTTTGGCCTCGTTGAACATACTGTCCATCAAGTCATCGGCGTCAACGACGGTGCCTTCGCGGGATTTCATCTTGCCTGAAGGAAGTTCCACCATGCCGTAGGATAGGTGGTAGATGCTGTTGCCGAACTCTTTGCCCAACTTTTTGCCCAAGACGAGCTTCAGAACGTCGAAGTGGTAGTTCTGTTCGTTACCAACGACGTAAATCATCTTTTGCGGTTTGAATTCTTCATAACGCAGTTGCGCGGTTCCGAGGTCCTGGGTCATATATACGGAGGTGCCGTCTTTACGCAGCAACACTTTCTCGTCCAAGCCTTCGTCGGTCAGGCTGACTCGCACGGAGCCGTCTTCGTGTTTGTAGAAAACGCCTTTGTCGAGACCTTCCTGAACGAGAGCCTTGCCCAAAAGGTAGGTTTCAGATTCGTAATAAGTCTTGTTGAAATGGATGCCTAAGCGCTCGTAGGTGGCGTCAAAGCCAGTGTACACCCATTGGTTCATCTGTTTCCAGAGGTTGCGCACGGTTTCGTCGCCGGCTTCCCATTTGCGGAGCATTTCACGAGCCTCGAGCAGGATAGGGGCCTGTTGTGCGGCGTCCTCTTCGCTCATGCCCTTCTCGATAAGTTCCTTTTGCTCTTCTTTATAATGTTTGTCGAATTCCACGTAATAGTTGCCCACGAGGTGGTCACCTTTGATGTTGGCGCTTTCCGGAGTCTCGCCATTGCCATAGCGGAGCCATGCCACCATGGATTTGCAGATGTGGATGCCGCGGTCGTTCACCAGGTTGACTTGCACGACGGGGTGACCGCAGGCAGCTGCGATTTGTGACACGGAATGGCCAAGCAGGTTGTTGCGGACGTGACCGAGGTGCAACGGCTTGTTGGTGTTCGGTGAAGAGTATTCAATCAGCACGGGAGCCTCGTCTTTGGTGGGGACGATGCCGTATTGCTCGTTGCTGTGGTTCTCCTGCAGATAGCCGGCCCAGAAGCTGTCGGCTATGGATAAGTTCAAATAGCCTTTCACGACATTATAACCCGTGAGGAAGCCTACTTTCTCGCAGAGCTTGTCGCCAATCTCCTTGGCTACCATGTCAGGCGCCTTGCGGGCCATCTTGACGTAGGGGAAGACTACAATGGTGAGGTCGCCTTCGAATTCCTTGCGGGTGGGTTGTATTTGTGAAGCATTGGCTTCTACATCTATGTTGTAAAGTTCCTTTAATGTGGATTGTAATGCTGTTGAAATGGTGTTTTCTAATGACATATTCTTATGTTTTTTCAAGGGCGGCAAACTTACAAAATATTTGGTTGCCGCTGTTGATTGCTGAACTGATTATTTCTTGCGGAAATAGCTTTTCCAATAATTGACGTGCCAGAGGATGTGTATCACGGCAATGATGGTCATGGCGATGCCGAACTGCACGTGGTAGAGCTTCACCGTCCATAGCCAGTCCATCTTCAGGCTGTAGTTGATCTGAATGACCAAGAAGAATCCTAACAGACAGGAAAACAGGGCGGTGATGAGCAACAGTATGTTCCAGATCTTGCGATGCGTGGCTTTGTTCATCACCTTGGTTTTCACTAAAATGGACGTCAGGAGATATAGGCCTAAGGTGATGGCTGAAATGAGAATGAGGCTGTATGGACTTTTGGTCTTTGCAGGCTTTTCTTCCTCCACTTCCGTCGGCTGTTCCTCTAAGGTTGTTCCTTCTTCTTCAGGAACGATTTCTGATGAAGCCTCGGACTTTGCGATCGGAACGTTGGGCGTGACATTTTGCTTGTCTGCCTTTTGTGCTTTAGCAGTAGTGGCGGCGTTCTTCTCTGTGCTGGGTTTGTTGGCAGGACTCTCTTCGGATTTCACCTCGGCGGCGGGCTTGCTCACGGCTGCCGGTGCTGACAATCCGCCGTGGTCGCAGAATCCGTCACCGTTTTGGTCCACAAACCGCCCGCAGCGTCCCGGACAGTCCACAGCACCGCAGTCCTGTTGCGCTTGCGCAAAACCGATTGCGAATATCAATAGGAGAAAACTGAAAATGATGCGTTTCATAATGCTGAAAAAATTAAAAAATCCCCTCGCGCGAAGAGAGGGGATTGAATATGGATAATTGGATATTATTCGAAAGAGAGTAATTCGATTTCGAAAATAAGGGTAGCACCGCCAGGGATGACGCCGCCAGCACCTTGTTCGCCGTAAGCGAGTTCGGACGGGATGTAGAAAATGAACTTAGAGCCGGTAGGCATAAGTTGCAAACCTTCTGTCCAACCTTTGATGACTTGGTTCAAACCGAATGAAATCGGTTCGCCGCCGTTGTTGTCAGTGGAATCAAATACGGTGCCGTCGATAAGGGTGCCTTTGTATTTCACAGTGACCTTGCTGGTAGCAGTCGGTTTGGGACCATTGCCCATAGTGATGACTTTGTATTGGAGACCGGATGCAGTGACTTTCACGTCAGAATTCTTCTTGTTTTCTTCGAGGAATTTTACACCAGCGGCTTTTGCTTCAGAAGCAGCGCTGGCCTGTCTTGCTTGAAGGTCTTCCTGAAGTTGCATGAAGGCTTCCTGCATTTGCTGGTCTGTGAATTTGTTTTGGCCGGCGAGGGCATCACGAAGACCGTCAGTGAAAGTTTGGATGTCAACGCTGATGTTGTCGCGTTTGATTTGGGTTCCGAAGTTTGCGCCGAGGGCGTAACTGATTTTCTGTTCTTTCGTCATTTCTGTGTTTTGTGATTTAACGGACATGGTAGTGCAAACCAATGCTAAAACGAGTCCGAGGGTTAGTACTTTTTTCATTGCTTTATAGTTTATTGTTGATTTTCAAAAACAGGCGGCAAAGATACAAAAAATGAGCCAAGGTTTAATGATAGATGGAGATAGAAACGTAGGGCCGTGCCAAAGCCGTTGTAAAACGGCGTGGCACGGCCCAGTAAATCGAGTTTGTGAAGTGTCGCGGCACTAAGACGTTACCTCTCGTTTCTCAGTTTTACGGTGGCGAACATGGCGACCGCTAAGATGACGAACAATCCGATGCTGCCGACCAACAAAGCGTAAGTCTCCAATTGCAGCAGTACATAGAGGAATATGTAAAGCGCACTCAATGAAAGTCCTACAATAAAGGCTGTCTTGCGATTGCCTTTTAAGATGGCGGCCATAAAGGCGGTGATGAGCCCGATGGTCATGATGGCCGCTATTAGGTAGGAACAGGAAAATGCGATGTGCTCTGAGAAGGAGAGTAGGAGGGTGTAGAAGAGCAACAAGGCGATGCCGATGAGCAGATACTGGATGGGATGGATGAACGTATTGCGGCGGATTTCTACGAAGAAGACAACGGCGAGAGTGAGTACGATGACTAAGAATGCGTATTTCACCGTGCGTGTGGTTTGCTGGTATTGGTCCACCGGAATGTGCAGATCGACACCGAACTCGCAGTCTTCCATTAGGCTGTCCCAGCAAGTGCTGTTGGTGCGGACCTGTCCGAAATTGCGGTTCATGGCAAGTACTTTCCAAGAAGCCGTGAAGCCGCTGTCGCTAACTTGTCTGCTGGTAGGCAGGAAGTTGCCTTGGAAACTCGGCGAGCCCCAGTCGGATTTGAGCTCTGCGTTCGTGATGTTGCCGACGGGTGCGACGTAAAGTCCTTCGGAACCCTTGAGGGGCAGCTGGATGGTGAAACGGATTTTCTGACCGTCCAATATCGGCTGGATGTTGACCGCGTAGGTGAGCCCGGTGGCAATGTCGTTGTTGCTGCCGCCAGTGGCCGTTTCAATCGTGTGCTTCTCCCCGTTCCATGTGAGCGTGGCGTTGTCGGTCAGGCCTCGGAGGTCACTTAACGAAATGAAAAGGTAGGCCTTCTCCATTACATAATGGGAGATGTTCATCGAGGCTAATTTCGCTGGGAAGTCGAACTCGCCCGTGATGGTCAGTGGGACGTTGTAAACGCTGAAATTGAAGATGCCGCGCTTGAGCGTCTCAGTGGTCAGGTTACCGGTGATTTTGAGATCTGATGGGAAAATGGAGATGTAGGAACTGTCGTTGGAGTTCGGAATGATGATGGCCGGCCCCGCGATGTGCTGCGTACCGCTCCAACTTTGCGAAACCTCGGACTGGGCTTCGGTGCGCGTCGCCTGACGCTCGTCTATGAGGTGGGTGATGAGCACCTGCGGAATGAGCAATGCTACGCTGATGCCGAAAATCAATAATGCCTTGAGCCACAAACGCGGGCTCTTTTCTTCTTGTTTTGTTGAGATTACTTCCATAATGATTGTGTTTTTTGTGTTGTGATATGTGTTTGTGTTGAATGTTGACATTTGAACTTTAAATATATAAAAGTACTTTGAAATACAAAGTAAAATGGCAAAAAAAATATTGTCACATGTTGGTGGCTTTCAAAAACGCTTCGAGAGCAGCGATGTGTGCGGTGAAGGCGTCGCGGCCGGCTTCCGTGACGGTGAAGGAGGTGTTCGGCTTGCGGCCGATGAACTTCTTCTCGCATTGGATGTAGCCTAATTCCTCCAGACTGCGTGCATGACTGGCCAGGTTGCCATCTGTCAGGCCGAGCAGTGACTTCAGGGTGTTGAAGTCAGCGGACTCGTTGGCCATCAGCACCGACATGATGCCTAAGCGAATCTTGCTTTCAAAAGCCTTATTTAAACCGTCCAGTCCTGATATCATTTTGCTCTGTCGTATTTTATGGTGTAGAAAATGCCGAAGATGATGTGCAGAATACCGAAGCCTAAAAACCAGAATAGGAGGGCATGGTGGATGGAAAAGCAGTCGAAAATTCCGAGGATGATTTCGCCATAGCCGAGGAAGCGCATGGCAGGGTAGGTGTAGTGCTGGCAGTTTACCAAAGCCAGACCGTAGAACAGCAGCATGATGGAGGATGTGAGACCGTAGTGGCCTTGGTAGATGAGCGCGAGGCAAAGCAATCCGCCGATAGCAAGCGGCAAAAGGAAGTTGAAAATCATCTGCCTCATTCGTTTGTCAAAAGTGAAACGCAATTGGTGTTTTTTTGATTTTCTCCAAGCCATCAGGACTACGGTCAAAAAGGCCACTGCGAAAAGTACGGCCGACAGCAGACAGGCAAGTTTGATACGGTACGGTGTGTTCAAAGAGAAATCGGCCCAGCTTTTTGGGAGAAATGGCAGTGCGTCAGGCGCACCGATGATCATGTACCCTGCGATGCAGGCAATGCAGGCGTATATGCCGACAATGATGATGGATATTCCGCTAACAGCTTGGAAACGTGATGACTTTGCCATCATGTCCTTGATTTCGCTGAGCGTCTTTTGTGCTTCGTTTGTATTCATAATTTCTAAAAGTGCTTTGCGCTGCAAAGTAAAACATTTTTTTTGACATACGCAAGAGGGGAGGGGATTTTTTTGATTTTTTTCGTCTTCACACCATACAATTCCGCTAAGTCGCGGTCCAGCATCACTGGCAGTCCGCGAATGGTCAGTATCTTCGATTCTACGTTTTGAAGTTCTTCCATGATATTGTTTTTTTAAGATAACATCTTTCTCATCGCAACGACCAGCGCCGGTTCCTCAATCAAAGTTACAACGAATAACTTTTTGCCCAAGTCCTTGAAAGATGCTCCGAAATGATAAAGCCGTTCGTCGTCAATCAGCAGAAATCTGTCGTGGATCTTTTCAATTTGCTTAATGTGAACAGGCGGGTACTGCGCGTTGTGCTTGCGTAGGTCCAGTTGCAGCTGCGGCGTGGTTCTCTCTGTGAAAATAGTTGCATCAACAGATTCACTTCGTTTGCTAAGCATCAGCAACACGCTTTCGTCAACGTAGTTGTCCGCCAGTCGGATGCTATTGGTCGCAGATTTAATCAAATCTACGACAAAGACGTACGCGTCGAAAACCTGCCCGTTGAAAAACAGGCCGTACTTGGGCGGCAGGGCAGTCTGGGTGATTTCCTTGATTACTGCTTCTGTTTTGCATACTCGTGCTTCAAGTTGCAGGAATTTTTGATAGATAATGCCTCCGTTGATGATATAGTTCTTTAAGATAGTATTCGCCCACTGACGAAAAGCAACGCCTTTGGGTGATTTGACGCGGTAACCAATGGAGATGATCATATCTAAATTGTAATATTCAACAACTCTGTTAACCAAACGGTTACCCTCATATTGAACTGTCGCAAAATTTGCGACAGTTGGAATGTCTCGCAACTCTTCTTGCTTCGCATTTAAAATATGTTTGCCAATTGTTTTAACATCTCTACCAAATAACAGGGCGATTTGTTGACGATTCAGCCAGACCGTCTCTTCGGCCACCCTGACCTCAAGATTGATCTCCTCTGAAGGATTGTAAATGACGATGTTGTTTTGAAGTTCTTCCATGATATTGTTTTTTAAGATAACATCTTTCCCATCGCAACGACCAGCGCCGGTTCTTCAATCAAAGTTGCAACGAATAACTTTTTGCCCAAGTCCTTGAAAGATGCTCCGAAATGATAAAGCCGTTCGTCGTCAATCAGCAGAAATCTGTCGTGGATCTTTTCAATTTGCTTAATGTGAACAGGCGGGTACTGCGCGTTGTGCTTGCGTAGGTCCAGTTGCAGCTGCGGCGTGGTTCTCTCTGTGAAAATAGTTGCATCAACAGATTCACTTCGTTTGCTAAGCATCAGCAACACGCTTTCGTCAACGTAGTTGTCCGCCAGTCGGATGCTATTGGTCGCAGATTTAATCAAATCTACGACAAAGACGTACGCGTCGAAAACCTGCCCGTTGAAAAACAGACCGTACTTGGGCGGCAGGGCAGTCTGCACCATCTCGTCAATCCGCTGGTTGATAGACTGTATCTGTTGTTTGTGAAGATAAAGCTCACGAGAAATATTATCCAATCGCGGAGTGATTGTGTCACCGTTTCGAATCATACACTGGAGCATGGCATTTGCCCATTGCCGGAATTGAATACCGCGCTTGGTGTTTATGCGAAATCCTAACGAAATAATCGTATCTAAACTATAGTATGTAATAGGTCTGGATATTGTTCGTCCTCCTTCCTTTTGAACTGTTCGGATTTTCCGAACAGTTGAATTGTATTCTAACTCCTGTTGCGCGTAGATGCTTTTTATGTGCTCACTTACATTGGATTTGCTGGATTGAAATAAGATAACCATCTGTGCCTGAGTTAGCCAGACTGTATCTGTTGTTCATGACTTTCCAAACGATGCTCTATACTTTGCTGAAGTGCAGTTAACTGATAATTGATCGTGTAACCTTTCAATATGTGTTTTTTGATTATCTCGTTTGCCCATATCCTAAACAATGTACCTTGTATGGATTTCACTCTATAGCCAACAGATATAATGACGTCCAGATTATATGTTTTAATGTTTCGTTTGACTGAACGTCCTCCCTCCATTTGAACTTGTAAGAAATCCTTACAGGTTCGAACTGTCTCAAGTTCGTGCTCTCTGTAAATGTTTTTTATATGAAGAGTAATATTTTGAGATGTTGTTCCTAGAAGTTTTGCCATCTGTGCCTGAGTCAGCCAGACTGTATCTTCGGCCACTCTGACCTCAAGATTGATGTCCTCTGAAGGATTGTAAATGACGATGTTGTTTTGAAGTTCTTCCATGATTTTTTTTTAAGATAACATCTTTCTCATCGCACCGATCAGCGCAGGTTCCTCAATCAAAGTTACAACGAATAACTTCTTGCCCAAGTCCTTGAAAGATGCTCCGAAATGATAAAGCCGTTCGTCGTCAATCAGCAGAAATCTGTCGTGGATCTTTTCAATTTGCTTAATGTGAACAGGCGGGTACTGCGCGTTGTGCTTGCGTAGGTCCAGTTGCAGCTGCGGCGTGGTTCTCTCTGTGAAAATAGTTGCATCAACAGATTCACTTCGTTTGCTAAGCATCAGCAACACGCTTTCGTCAACGTAGTTGTCCGCCAGTCGGATGCTATTGGTCGCAGATTTAATCAAGTCCACGACAAAGACGTATGCATCGAAAACCTGCCCGTTGAAAAACAGACCGTACTTGGGCGGCATGGCAGTCTGTACCATCTCGTCAATCCGCTGGTTGATAGACTGTATCTGTTGTTCATGACTTACCAAGCGGTTTTCGATGTTTTGCTCAAAAGCAACTAGTCGTTGATTCGCAACGTATCCTTTGAACATGAATTCTTTTAGGACAGATGTCGCCCAATGTCTGAATTGAATGCCAGAGACTGTATTTACGCGATATCCAATAGATAAAATCATATCAAGATTATAAAAATCTATTTGACGATTTACTATTCGTTGACCCTCATTTCGAACTACTCGAATTTTTCGAGTAGTTGCATTTTGCTGCAATTCCTTTATTTTGTAAATTTCTTTTATATGGTACGTTATGGTGTTCTCTTTGACGCTAAATAATCTTGCCATCTGTGCCTGAGTCAGCCAGACTGTATCTTCGGCCACTCTGACCTCAAGATTGATATCATCTGAAGGATTGTAAATGACGATGTTGTTTTGAAGTTCTTCCATAATGTTTTTTTTAAAATTCCGTCGCCAAAAATACAACAAAACGAATTGAAAATCAAGTGCAAAATATTGTATGCCAAATAATTGTAAAAGGCGCAAAATGTTTGTGTTTTTGTGCAAAAATTGATGGAATCTGTATTTTTCCATCAATGACAAAAAACAAAATAGAAGATGGCATAAGGACTGATTTCGGAGGAAAGCGATGGTTGGAAGCCAAGCAACACATTAGTCGTTGTTAGCTGCTGTTGTGATATGGATTTGCTTAATTGAAAGATTTGTTCCCAGTGTCAAAGATTCGCTTCAATTAGCAAGGATTTGCTACCCAACAGAGAAGATTTGACTCCCAACAAGGACTTAGCTTCTCACGTCCATGGCGTTGCGCAGCGCGTTGCCGATGAGCATGAAGGAAAGCACGAGCAGCATGATGGCGATGCCGGGAACGATGGCCAGATAGGCTTTGTCCAAGACAATGTAGGCGTAGTTCTCTTTCATCATCATGCCCCACGACGGCATCGGGGGTTGCACGCCGAGCCCGAGAAAACTAAGGCCGGCTTCCGTCAGGATGGCGGATGAGAAGTTGGAGGCCGAGATGACGATCACCGTGCCCGTGATGTTGGGCAGGATGTGTTTGAAGATGATTCGCAGATTGCTGTAACCTAATGCCTTGCCGGATTCCACGAAGTCCTGTTCGCGGAGGCTCATCACCTGCCCGCGCACCACACGCGCGATGTCAACCCACATCGTGAGACCGATGGCGATGAAAATCTGCCAGAATCCCTTGCCTAAGGCAAAACTGATGGCGATGACCAAAAGCAGGGTGGGGATGGACCACACTACGTTGATGATGAACATCAGCACGTCGTCCACCTTGCCGCGGTAGTATCCGGCGATGGCGCCGACGGTGATGCCGATGACCAGGGCGATGAAGATGGATAGGAAGCCGACAGCCAAGCTCACGCGCGTGCCCATCATCAGCTGGCTCAACACGTCACGGCCGTAACGATCCGTGCCTAAGACAAACTTTTTGTGGATGACGGGCTCATCTGCCAAATCCGCTTTGGCGTAAGTCACCCAGTCGGACTGCCCGAACAGCTGTGCGTGGATGCTGTCAGGCGCCTCCTTATATTTACTAATAGGTATAGTGTGGTAAATCGCCGGCTGTCCGGTGAGCATTTTCCTGAAAAAGCCCACCTTCGGAATGTCCCGTCCCTGTTTCTCCTGCAGCATGTCAACCGAGAAACCGGGTGACTGCAGCGCGATTTCCAACTGCTGGTGATTGCAGTGCGGCGTGCTGTCCGGGGTGATGAGATAGCCAAGTATGGCAATCAGAATGACGAGTACGATAAAAGCCAAGGATATCATCCCTTCCTTTTCTTTCTTGAAGCGCTGCCACGTCAATTCAGATAGCGACGTCGCGCGATATTCCTTGGGCTTTTTCTTGAATAACTGCATTCCGATTTGTTAAGAGGGCGCAAAAATAAGAAAATTTTGTATTTTTGCGGCCGCTTGGAGAATTGAGAGTTGAGAATGGAAAATTGATGACTGACGCTTTCTCGAAGTATTCGTTTCTAATGCGTCGATTTTTGGTTTTTCATCGTTAATTTGCTGTTCTCCAAATAGATGAAATATTGAATTAACTCTAATAATTTAAAAACAATTTACTATGGGTAGAGCTTTTGAATACCGTAAGGCAAGAATTTTCAAACGTAACGCATATTTGGCCCGTACGTTCACACGTATCGGCAAGGAAATCACAATGGCTGCTAAGGCTGGAGGTCCCGATCCCGACCAGAATTCTAAACTTCGTCTGTTAATCCAAACGGCAAGAAATGAGAACATGCCGAAGGACAACATCGATCGCGCCATCAAACGTGCGTTTGAAAAAGACCAGTCCGATTATAAGGAAATGGTATACGAAGGCCGCGGACCTCACGGTATCGCCATCCTCATTGAAGCTGCTACGGACAACAACCAACGTACTGTCGCTAACGTGAGAAGCTATTTCAATAAGTTCGGAGGCTCCCTCGGTACTTCCGGTATGCTTGACTTCTTGTTCGACCACAAATGTATCTTCACGATCGCACGTACAGCCGAAATCGATATCGAAGAATTCGAACTCTCAATGATGGATTTCGATGCTGAAATCGATGCTGATGATGAAGAAATCATCGTTATTGCTGAATTCCAAGCTTTCGGACCTATTCAAAAATATCTTGAAGACAACAAGTATGAAATCAAGAGCTTCAAGATGGACCGTATCCCGAAGGAACTCAAGGCCCTTTCAGACGAACAACGTGCCGAAGTCAATCTTCTCCTCGACAAAATCAACGATGACGAAGATGTGACGAACGTCTACCATAATATGGAAGAACCAGCCGAAGAAGGCGAAGAATAATTCGAAAATCAAGGCTCAAAGTTCGGAACTCAACAATCTTTACTCTGTTTGATTGGAACTTTGAACTTTGAGCTTTGAATCCATATAACCATTAACCCCAATCATCATGTACTACTACAAATTCAGAGTCTATTACGACGAAATTGAGGATTTTGTGAGAGATGTCGAAATCCTGGCTAACGACAACTTCGAGTCTTTTCACAAACTGCTCTATGAATGCATTGGACTGAAAGGTAATGAGTTTGCCGCTTTTTCCATCTGTGACCCGAAATGGAACAAACAGAAGGAAATTACTTTGATGGATACGGCAGATGACGAACTCATCGAAGAACCCGAATATGAGGATGAAGACCAATACACCACCAAAACGCATCTTCCGAAGTTCGTTATGGCTGAAGCCGTTTTGAAGGATTTCATTTCAGATCCTCATCAGCACATTATGTATGAGTATGACTTCATGAACCCGAAGGTCTTCTATATCGAGTTGCAGAAGGTTCTCAAGACCGACAGTGCTGAGGATTTTCCTCGTTGTATATACAAGATGATGGAACTACCTGCTCAAGTCACGGCTGCCCCTATCCCTGATCCTGACGATCTGGATCTGGATTTTGATGATGACGAGGAAGAAGACGATGGCTTGTTCGGTGATGCATTCGATGACGAAGATCTCAGCGAATTCAATGAATTTTCCGACTTTTCCTAATCGAACGCTGTTGGTGGTTACAGGACCGACGGCTGTGGGTAAGACGGAATACACGATTGCCCTGGCTGAGAAGCTGCACACCCCGATTATCTCTGCGGATTCCCGACAGATGTTTCGCGAAATGTCTATCGGCACCGCTCGTCCGACGGAAGAGGAACTTTCCCGCGCTCAGCACTATTTCGTGGGAACGCTTTCCATACACGATTACTACAATGTCTCCATGTTTGAACAGCAAGTGCTCAAATTATTGGAGACACTTTTTTTGTCCTATCCCGTGGTGATTATGACGGGGGGCAGCCCGCAATACATAGATGCGGTTTGCAAGGGCATTGACGAACTCCCTGACCCAGACCCCGTAACCCGCCAACATGTGCAGAATCTTTACCAAACCAACGGCATTGAGGCTTTGCGGGCTCAGTTGCAATTGCTTGATCCTGCGTATTTTGATAAGGTGGACCATAATGATCACAAACGCATGATGCGAGCCGTCGAGGTCTCCCTCCAAATGAAAAAACCTTACTCCGAATGCCTGAACCAGAAACCCGCCGAACGGAATTTCAACATCCAGAAATACTATCTGAACAGACCACGAGAGGAACTCTTTGAACGTATCAGTTTGCGCGTGGACAAGATGATGGAATTGGGACTGCTGGAAGAGGCCCGCGGACTTTATCCATACAAAGAACTTAACGCATTGAATACCGTTGGCTATAAAGAACTTTTTGACTATATGGATGGAAAATGCTCTTTGGAACAAGCTGTTACGGATATCAAAACCCACACTCGACGCTATGCCAAACGCCAGCTGACGTGGTTCAAACGCGATTTCGTTGAACTGAATACGACAACTGATCTGTAATGACTTTTTGAATTTCAAACTTATATATATGAAGGATTGGCAATCAAGAACGGAACTCCTTATTGGAGAGGATGGTTTGGAAAAACTATCGAAATCCCATGTGCTGCAAGTAGGACTTGGCGGCGTGGGTGCCTATTCGGCTGAGCAGCTTTGCCGGGCCGGAGTGGGGGAGTTGACCATTGTTGACGCTGACATCGTGTCGGTGAGCAATATCAATCGCCAACTTCCAGCGCTCCATTCCACCGTCGGAAAAACAAAAGTGCAGGTTATGGCTGACCGTCTGCTGGATATCAATCCGGAGTTGAAACTCCACTGCATTGAGGAGTTCATCCGCGACGAGCGTACTGCGGAAATCTTAGATGCCGCTGCCTACGACTGCGTCTTAGATGCCATTGACACACTCTCTCCGAAAGTATATCTTATCTACCAGGCCCTGCAACGTCAGATTCCGGTAGTCTCAGTGATGGGCGCTGGGGGTAAAATGGACCCTGGGAAAATTCAGATTGCCGACATTTCAAAATCCTATAACTGCCATTTGGCCAAAACCGTCCGAAAACGATTGTACCGTATGGGCGTGCGCCGTGGCTTCGATGTGGTCTTCTCCTCAGAACATGTGCCGGAAGAAGCCGTCGTCATTGAAAAGGACGAATCTATCAACAAACTGTCAACCGTAGGCACAATCTCCTATATGCCGGCAACTTTTGGATGTTTTGCCGCCGCCGCTGTTTTGCAAAAACTTATTGGAAAATAGAAAATATCAGGGCGTTTTTTTTTGATCCCTATTTACCATTTGCGAATTGTTTTGTACCTTTGCCGCCCTTAAAATAATCTAATTTATGTCAGAAGTAACTATTTATTGTAAAACACTAGAAACCTCTTGCTCAGTGCCTTACGGCATGACATTGCAGGAATTTATTGATACTTATAAAGTGAAAGGCGACAACATCTTTTTGGGCGCCTTAGTCAACAACAAGGTCCGCGATCTGACCTATCGCATCCACAAACCGGCCATCATAGATTTCTTTGACTACTATTCCTCTTATGGCCGCAATATGTATATCCGCTCACTCTATCTGCTTCTATGCAAGGCGGTTCATGACATGCTGCCGCTGGAAGTGAAACTCCATATCAAACATTCGATTTCCGGTGGCCGTTTTTGCACATTGGGAAATTTGAAAGAACCTCTTACGGACGAATTGGTCAGTAAATTGTGTACCCACATGCATGAACTGGTGGACCGAAATATCCCTTTCGAACGCGTAGGCATGTTGACGCCGGATGCTATCAAGGCATTCCAGGAACATGGTCTGGAAGACAAATACGAACTGTTCAAAAATCGCGATAACATTTATACTTCTGTGTATAAATTGGAAAACACCATCAATTACTATTATGGATTTATGGTGCCGTCAACAGGCTATTTGAAGACTTTTGGCTTGGAAAAATACGAAAACGGCATGTTGCTGAAACTTCCTTCTTCCAAGAATTTGGATGTGTTGACGAAAACACGCCAGTATCCCAAATTGTTTTCTGTGTATCAGGAAAACAAGGCGTGGGCCGAACATCTCGGTGTGCAATATGTCAGCGATGTCAATAGGATGATTGATGAGAACAAAATCGTGGACATGATTATGGTGGCAGAGGCCTTTCAAGAGAAACGTATTGCCTCTGTGGCTGAATCCATCTCCAAACGTCCGGGCGTGAAAATGGTGCTTATCAGCGGACCGTCCAGTTCCGGCAAGACTACTACTTGCAAGCGGCTGTCCGTCCAATTGGGTGTCTTAGGCTATCACCCCGTCCAAATTTCAGTAGATGATTTCTTCGTGGAAAGAGATGAAACTCCAAAGGACAAAGACGGCAATTTCGATTTCGAAGCACTGGAGGCCATAGACCTTCCTTTGTTTAATAAAACTTTATCGGAATTAATTGAAGGTAAAAGAGTTGAACTTCCTACCTTTAATTTTGCTTTAGGTAAAAAAGAGTGGAAGGGAAAGTCTATCCAATTGGATGAAAATTCCATTATGGTCATTGAAGGCATCCATTGCCTGAATCCGAAATTGACTGAGCAAGTTTCCGATGATGTGAAGTTCAAAATCTTCGTTTCGGCATTGACATCTATTTCCATTGACCGTCAAAACCCGATTCCTACAACTGATAATAGATTGATTAGACGTATAGTTAGGGACTTTAACTATCGTGGTTATTCAGCTCAGGAGACACTGAGTCGTTGGGCCAGTGTTCGAAATGGAGAGGAAAAGAACATTTTCCCGTATCAGGAGAACGCAGACGAGATGATAAACACGTCGTTGATTTTCGAACTTGGAGTGTTGAAACCATATGCCTCCTTTATACTGCGTGCTGTGCCGGAAACGGCCGTGGAATATGCTGAGGCTGTTCGCTTGCTGAAGTTCCTCTCTTATTTCAAATACATTTCCGAAGACAATATTCCCGGGACCTCCATTCTCCGCGAGTTCGTGGGCGGGAGCAAATTCTCCTACTAATGATTGCGTTGATTGGTTCTGGAAATGTGGCGCATTGGATTGCCCAACGCCTGAGGGATTCCAAGGTTTTTCCCGTCGGACAGGTGTATAGCCGCCATATTGAAAACGCCAGGGAACTGGCCCTGAAGGTCGGGGCTCGGGCCATAGACAACCTCTCAGACCTTGACCCTTCGTGCGATGTGTTTGTCTTTTCATTGAAGGATGATGCCTATGCGGAAGTGCTTTCGTCACTGCCTTTTGAACTTCCTGTCGCTGTGCATACCGCCGGAACGGTCTCTCAGTCTGTCTTTGCTGGCCACGCGCGTCATTATGGGGTCCTGTATCCATTGCAGACATTTACAAAAACAATGGATATGAATGAATTGAAGGTTCCTTTGTGCGTGGAGCATGAGGCGCTGGGCGATGACTGCGAAATGGTCATGCGACTTGCTGCGGAGTTGTCAGATGCCCGCTACATGATTTCCGAGAAACAGCGCGGCGTCCTGCATTTGGCTGCCGTTTTTGCCTGCAATTTCAGCAATGCCATGGCTTGTGCGGCGAATGGGATTTTACAGGACAACAATATGTCATTGGACATGCTGATGCCGTTGATGCAGCAGACTTTGGACAAACTCAAAATGATGCCTCCGGTTCTCGCTCAAACCGGTCCTGCTGTCCGTGCTGACAAGTCGGTGATGGAAAAACACATGAATGCGCTCCCGACTGCGGAATTACAGGAACTTTATCGTATGATATCTGCGTACATTATGCATGAATGCCGACGTTGATTCGCTCATTTTCAAGATGTTATTTTCACTTGTGATTGTGCATTTCTTTTTCGTCCGATCTCTTGGATAATTCGAAAAAAACACTATTTTTGCGCCGCTTTCTAAAAAAGAAAGTTCATAATAGTACAAACTTAAAAATCAATAGTATATGCAAAAGAAAGGTAACAAATACGGTACTCACCGTGTGATCGAGCCGAAAGGCGTTCTTCCTCAGCCAGCTAATAAGATCGACAACAACATGGATGAAATCTTTGACAACGAGATTCTCATTGATGTTCAGACCCTTAACATTGACTCTGCTTCATTCACCGATATCCACAACTACGCTAAGCAACAAGCAGGCGAAGGCGCAAGCGATGAACGCGTGAAAGAAGAAATCAAGAAGGAAATGCTGCTGAATGTTGAACTCCAAGGCAAACATCGTAACAGAAGAACTGGTTCCGGCGGTATGCTCCTCGGTACAGTTGAAAAAATCGGTGACGCTTTGAAGGGCAAAATCGATCTCAAAGAAGGTGACAAAATCGCTACTTTGGTCTCCCTTTCTCTTACTCCGCTTCGCATCGACGAAATCCTGGATATCCGTCCGGACGTTGACCAAGTCGACATCAAAGGTAAGGCTATCCTCTTCGAAAGCGGTATCTATGCTAAGATCCCTTCCGATCTTCCTGAAAAACTCGCTCTTTCCGCATTGGACGTTGCAGGTGCACCTGCTCAAACCGCTAAACTTTGCCAATCTGGCCAAACTGTTGTCATCTTCGGCGCAGGCGGTAAATCCGGTATGCTTTGCTGCTATGAGGCTAAAAAACGTGTCGGCGTGACAGGTAAGGTTATCGGTCTCGCTAACAGCCCGAAATCTACAAACCGTATCAAAGAACTCGGTTTCTGTGATGTTGTGGAAAGCGTCGCTGGTATGACTCCTCCTCAAATCTACGAATTGGTTGAAAAACTCACTAACGGTAAGATGGCTGACGTCACTATCAACTGCGTGAATGTTCCTGATCAGGAAATGCCTTCTGTCCTCGTTACTAAGGACGACGGTATTGTTTATTTCTTCTCAATGGCTACATCTTTCACCAAAGCCGCTCTCGGCGCAGAAGGCATTGGTAGCGATGTGACTATGATCATTGGTAACGGCTATACTAAAGGACATGCTGAAATTACGTTGCAAGAACTTCGCGAATGCAAGGCTTTACGCGATATCTTCACCGAATTGTACGCATAACCTGATACCATATAGTAATAATTTTTGACGATGAAAAGCGGGGTAACGAGCCCCGCTTTTTTTTGTTATCTTTGCACCCTCAAATCTAATAATATATATGTATAAAAATATATTGTTCTTACTCGTGTTTTGGGCCCTGTGTACGATGGGCATGGCACAGAACCACGAACTCG
This sequence comes from Bacteroidales bacterium, assembly GCA_024400835.1. Classification (GTDB taxonomy): domain Bacteria; phylum Bacteroidota; class Bacteroidia; order Bacteroidales; family WCHB1-69; genus F23-D06. The sequence goes on along the minus strand of JAKSMC010000014.1, from coordinate 36,857 downwards.
TCATAGTCCATACCAACGATACGCACAGCCAGATCGAACCCTATACCGCCGGCCCCGACTCGAATGTCGGCGGTGCACTGCGCCGCGAGGCTTACGTACGCGAGTTGCGTGCAGAACATCCTGAACTGCTCTTGCTCGATGCCGGCGATTTCTCTCAAGGTACGCCTTTTTTCAATGTCTTCAAAGGCTATACGGAAATTAAACTGATGAATGCCATGCATTACGACGCTTGTGCGTTGGGCAATCATGAGTTTGATTTCGGCTCGCAGGCTTTGGCCAAACGCCTCCGCTCTGCCCATTTCCCGGCTCTGTGCGCGAACTATTCCTTTAAAAACAAGGCTTTGTCTAAAGTGGTCAAAGATTATGTCGTCATTAAGCGCGACGGCTTGAAAATCGGCCTTTTCGGACTACTTGTCGACTTGCAACCCCTGGTGATGGGCTCTGTATATAGCGAACTCGTTTATTTGGACCCGATTGCGGCTGCTCAGAAACAAGTGGAGGCGCTGAAGGCTGAAGGCTGCGATCTTATCATCTGCTTGTCCCATTTGGGTATAACTTCTGAGAAAATCAATGATTTCATCTTGGCCGAACGCGTCCCCGGAATTGACTTGATTATTGGGGGACATTCCCATTCCGAAATGGCACAGCCCAAAATGGTCGGCAACACACGTGTTTACCAAATGGCGGGCAAAGGCAAGTGCGTGGGTGAAATTACTGTCAAATATTGATGCCTTATTATATAATGTCAAAGTAACTTACAAATCTGCTAATCTGTTATGGCTGAAAATCTTAAACTTGTTTCCGATTTAGCGTTGATTTTGGTCTCCGCTGGCGTCGTGACCATCATATTCAAACTGCTGAAACAGCCGCTCGTGCTCGGCTATATCGTTGCCGGATTTATTGTCGGCCCGCATTTGCATATTTTCCCAACCGTGACGGATGTCGCAGAAGTGGAAGTGTGGTCGGAAATCGGTATTATCTTCCTTCTCTTCGGTCTGGGACTGGAATTCAGCTTCAAAAAACTGTTCACGGTGGGTAGCAAGGCCTTTGTGACTGCCTTGCTGGGTATTATGGCCATGATTTTGGTCGGTATGGTCCTGGGCTTCATAATGGGATGGAAGACGATGGAAAGCGTCTTCCTGGGCGGTATGCTTGCGATGTCTTCTACTACCATCATCATCAAGGCGTTTGAGGATATGAAACTGAAAAACGAGCCGTTTGTTGACTTGACTATGGTGGTGCTGATTATACAGGATATCGTGGCTGTCGTCATGATGGTGCTCCTATCTACGGCTTCTGCCAGCCAACAGGGTGCCGGCAAGGAAATGGCCTTCAGCATCGTGAAACTCGTGTTCTTCCTCATATTGTGGTTCGTGATTGGCATTTTCGTGATTCCGTCTTTCTTTAAGAAATTCAAAAAATATATCAATGACGAGACTTTGCTGATTATCTCCATCGGCCTGTGCTTTGCCATGGTGGTGATAGCCAACAATGTGGGATTCTCTTCCGCTCTCGGCGCGTTTGTGATAGGTTCAATTCTCTCTGAAACTATCGAAAGCGAGAAGATTATTGAACTTACTAGAAGCATAAAAGACCTCTTTGGGGCTATTTTCTTCGTGTCTGTGGGCATGATGATTGATCCTCAGATTCTTGTCCAATATTGGAAGCTGATTCTTTCACTTGTGATTATAACATTGGTGCTGAAAGCGTTTATTTCAACGGCTGCGGCTTTGGTCGCCGGCGCCTCTCTGGAAGAATCTGTGAAGACTGGCTTTACCTTGTCGCAGGTCGGCGAGTTCGCCTTCATTATTGCCTCCGTGGGCGTTTCACTGGGTGTGATGCCCAAACATATCTATCCGGTGGTGATTGCCGCTTCGGTGATAACTACTTTTACAACACCATATTGGATTAAGGCGGCCACTCCTGTGTATAATTTCTTGAATGGAAGAATGTCTCCGGCGACTAAACGAACGCTGGATGAATATTCCCTCTTGGGCAAGCAAAGCGGCAATAAGAATTGGAAAAGCATTATTGGCGCCACACTTCCCCGCGTGCTGATATTTACGGTCTTGAGTTTCGCTTTGCTGGCCATCCTCTTCGACCACGTGGTCCCTTTCCTCAAAGGACTGGAATTCGCTAAGATGATGCCTCGCTGGACGTTTAATACGATATGTGCTGTGCTGTGCCTTCTCGTGGTTTCTCCTTTCCTGTTGGGATTGGTCCGCAATAACCAGAAAATACGAAAACTATATGCCGAAATGGCTAAGAAAAGTAAGGGAAATGTGATTGTCATTACGGTTTGGACATTAATCCGACTGGCTCTTGCGGCTTTCTTCGTGGGCTCCATCTTGATTAATTTCTATAAATATACAAAGTGGGTTGTGGTCCTTCTCGCTACTGCTATTGTCATTTTTATTGCTTTTTCTAATAGTGCCTTGCGAAGATTCTCCTTTTTGGAGAATACTTTCGTGGATAATCTTAATGCCAAGGATAATAATTTGCACAAAGAAAACCAACGTGATTCATGAAAATAGCCTTGTTTAACTAAATTGTGTTAATTTTGATTTTAACAATTATAGGTTAACTTTATATATAAGTGGCTTAAACATAGGTTTATAGAAAAGATTTTAAAGTTTAAATATATTAAAAATAGTTAAAAATAATATAACTACTTGACAAGATTGTTTTGTCGATGTATTTTTGCGCTCGAATTCTAAACTAATCGAGTGCGATGAAACTACAAACTTTACTGAAAACGGCTTTACTTATTTGGATGGTAGTGATATGCTGCTTTTCTTTGCAGGCGCAACTATCGTTTTCTGATGATTGCTATCCGAAAATCAATAGGGATGAAGATGCTCGTGCGCGTCTGAATGTTTTGCATGAATACGAACGGGTGCGTCCTTATTTTGAAGAGGCTTATCAGATGTACCCATCAGTGCCGAAAGGTGCGTTGGAGGCTGTGGCTTATTCGTATACTCGCTATAGTTGTCTGCCGATGGATACGCTGGAGACCGATGCTTCGGCTATGCCTAAAATGTATGGTGTTTTGGGGCTCACGTTGAATGGGAAGGGCGTTTTTCGTGAGAATCTGCGCCTGGTCTCAGATTTGTCTGGCGTGGATGTGATGGATTTGGTTGTGGACAACCGATTGTCGGTTCTGGCGTACGCGGCAGCTTTCGCGAGATTACAGGAATATTATGGCTGTTTTGGCGATAAGATGGAAAAATATCGTCCGATTTTTGTCGCGCTTTCCGAACTCCCCTTGGGTGTGCCGTTGGATCAGGAGGGACAGTTCGCCTATGTGCAGGCAGATTTTAAGAACTCGATGACGTTGTATCCTCTGTACAGTTCGCTGTATGAAATCTATTGTTTCTTGGCCGATACCTCGAATGCTGAAATCGGAACGCCGGGCTATGCAATAGACTTTGCGGAACTTTTTGGTGGAAATTTGGACTTGCTGCGAAAGAACGGGCTGTCTATGGATGTTTCTTGCTCAGGCAAATCTGGGGATGGTTTGGATTATCCGGCTGCAATATGGTGCCCGGCAGCCTCTTGCAATTATGCGGCCGGACGAAGTCTGACGCCGTCAAATGTGGTCATCCACTATACCTCTGGCACCTATGCGGGCTCTATTGCGTGGTTCCAAAACTGCCAGTCCAGTGTCTCATCGCACTATGTCATACGCTCTTTTGACGGGCAGGTGACGCAGATGGTGTCAGAAGCCGACCGCGCCTGGCATGTGGGCAATGAGAATGGCTACACTATAGGCATCGAACATGAGGCGTACGGCAATGTGGCCAGCTGGTTCACGGAGGCTATGTACCAGTCGTCGGCTAATTTGGTGCGTAATATCTGTGCACGTCGACCGATTATCAGCACTAAGCGGACCTTTTGCCACGATACGTTGGATGATGGTACGGTGCTGAATGCCGGTATCCATAATTTGGGCGGCACTGGGGCCTGTACCCAAATCCGTGGACATCAGCATTATCCGGGACAATCTCATACGGATCCCGGTCCTTATTGGAACTGGAACTATTATTACAAACTGCTGAATCCTAATGATGAGATTCGTACGGTTTCAGGTTTGAGAGGTTCCTTTACCGACTCCGGGGGCGATTTTGGAAACTATGCCGATAACGAGCGGCAACTGACACTGATACACGTGCCTGATGCTGATAGCGTGGTGCTTGAGTTCTCAACCTTTGATTTGGAAACCGACTATGACTTTATGTGGATATATGCCGGTGACAATGTCTTTGCACCTCTGTTGGGCCGCTGGAATACTCATAGCCCCAATAGGGTGGTTGCCTCCGGCGAGTATATGATGGTGGAATTCCGTTCCGATTGTACAACAACGCATCAGGGATGGACTGCCGAGTGGTACGGTGTTTTTGAAAATAACACTCAAACTGACGAACAAAATGATGACACCGGACCTGCAACAACTATTTCTTGGAATGAAGAGGATTGGGTAACGCGTGATTTTACAGTGGCCTTTTCTGACAACGGAGACTCCTTGCAAAATCGTTTTTTCCAGGTTATGGAAAAAGACAACAATGTATGGACGAGCAATCCCAACTGCGGTTTCCTGTGTGACAATTTTGATTATTCCATAGATAGCCAGATTTGGACGAATGACGGACATTGGCAGGTGTCTGACGGTGCTTTGTGCCAGCAGAACTCAACCCTGGACAATGCTATGATTTTTGCTCGTCATAATGGCAATGCCGCTGAAACCTTTCTTTATGATTTCTATGTAAAATTTGCTTCCTCTGGGAAATGCTCGTTCCTCTTTCATGCTAATGGCACAAATAGTCAGACGGGGAACCTATGTGCTTATGAAATGGTTCTGGACAATGATGAACACTCGTTATGTCTTTACAAGATTCTCAATGGGACCAGGTCTTTGTTGAAAAAACAGCAGCAGATATACTACTTGTCGGGACAATCACAACTATATCGCGTAGTGTGGGATCGTGTGCGAAAATCTATCAAAGTGTTTCGCCATGCGTCGCTGCTCGCTGCAATATGTGATGTTGGCGCTCTACCAACAAATGCGCCACAGTACGTCGGGTTTGCAACTTATGGGAGTGCAGTATCGATAGATAATGTGCGCTGTTATATCTCCAGAACTGCATCTCAGCTGATAACAGTAGGGGAGGACGCGACTAAGATGATTAGAAAACAAGCGCAGAATGAAACACCAACCTGTAAATTGAAATCCATTGTGCTGAATGGCTCGAATGTGTTTTCCCCTTTGGTGGAAAAATCCGTCAAAGTGGATTACACGCCTCCGACTGCTCCGATAGTGATGGACGGACTGAATGCCGATATAGATGTGGCAACGGATGTGAATATGGTCAGTGCGCATTGGACCGCTTCGGTTGATGAGAACTCTGGAATCAGTGGCTATAGTTATTACCTCACAGAAGATATGAATGACGCACAAGGCAGAATCAATTGGTTGCAGACTGCCAACCAACAGTACTTTTACCGACCGCTCCCATTCGATATTCCTTGCGTGCTCAGAGTTGGGGTGATGGCGCGAAACAATGCCGGTCTATGCTCGGATGTGGCCTATTCTGATGGTATTAGGTATGGGAAGCCTTTGGTGTTACGGGTGGCTCCAAATCCTTCCAAAGTCGGAACTTCGATAAAATTGAGGATTGAGTCAGAGGAACAGAATGTTGCCGATGGTGTTTGCAATATCCGTATTGTGGATATGACGGGCCGTATGGTGAAATCTACTGTTAGAAAAAACGGTGAAGAATTTTCAGTTGAGGGACTGTCCGCAGGCATATATGTCGTCCAGGTGCTTAGAGATGGCTGCCTGCCTGTATTTGAAAAATTGATTGTTGAATAATGCTATAACTCGTTTTCTTAAGACTTGCGAGTACTTTTGTTTTCCTAAGAAGAAAAGGAGCGGCCGTAGGTCGCTCCTTTTCGTTGAGATATGAGATAATGTTAAGAATAATCCTAGTACATACCGCCCATGCCGGGGTTCATACCTGCGCCCATGGGAGCAGCGGGAGTCTCTTCTTTGATTTCTGCGAGAACGCATTCCGTGGTCAGCAACATGCCGGCGATGGAAGCTGCATTTTCGAGAGCAACACGGGAAACCTTGGTAGGATCGATGACGCCGGCTTCAATCATATTGACGAATTGGTCGGTGCGTGCGTTGTAACCATAGTCGCCTTTGCCTTTCATGACGGCATTGACGATGACGGAACCTTCCTTGCCAGCGTTGGTCGTGATTTGGCGAAGAGGTTCTTCCAAAGCTCTGCGGACGATTTCGATACCGATTTTCTGGTCTTCGTTTTCACCCTTGATATTCTTCAAACTTGCGATAGAACGAATGTAGGCAACACCACCACCAGGGATGATACCTTCTTCGATGGCAGCGCGGGTTGCGTGCAAAGCGTCGTCATAACGGTCTTTCTTTTCTTTCATTTCAACTTCGGAAGCGGCACCTACGTAGATGACTGCCACACCACCTGCCAACTTGGCAAGTCTTTCCTGAAGTTTCTCACGGTCATAGTCAGAAGTGCTCTTTTCGATTTGAGCCTTGATCATTGCGATACGGCCGTCGATGGCTGCTTTGTCTCCCTTGCCGCTGACAATCGTCGTGTTCTCTTTGTCAACCGTGATCTTTTCTGCAGTACCAAGCATTTCAAGAGCAGCGTCTTCCAATTTGAAACCCTTTTCTTCGGAAATCACAGTGCCGCCGGTGAGGATGGCGATGTCTTCCAACATCTCTTTTCTTCTGTCACCGAAACCAGGAGCCTTGACAGCAACAATCTTCAAACCACCGCGGAGTCTGTTGACTACCAATGTTGCGAGTGCTTCGCTGTCAACATCTTCGGAGATGATTAACAAAGGACGACCGCTTTGGACGACTTTTTCCAAAATAGGAAGGAATTCTTTCATATTGCTGATTTTCTTGTCGTAAATCAGGATGAAAGGATTGTCGTATACGGCTTCCATCTTTTCTGTATCTGTTACGAAGTACGGAGAGATATAACCTCTGTCGAACTGCATACCTTCAACAATCTTAACGGTGGTGTCTGTACCTTTGGCTTCTTCGATGGTGATGACACCTTCTTTCTTGACTTTCTGCATGGCTTCTGCAATGACTTTGCCGACTGCGTTGTCATTGTTTGCGGAAATCGTAGCGACTTGTTCGATCTTCTCGTGGCTGTCGTTGATTTCTACAGATTGGCCTTTGAGGTTTTCAACAACGACTGCGACAGCCTTGTCAATACCACGCTTGAGTTCCATAGGATTTGCCCCTGCGGTGACGTTCTTCAAACCTGTGTTGAAGATGGCCTGTGCCAATACGGTGGCAGTTGTTGTGCCATCACCGGCTTGGTCGTTGGTCTTGGAAGCAACTTCCTTAACCATCTGTGCGCCCATGTTCTCGATGGGTTCTTGCAATTCGATTTCCTTAGCTACGCTGACACCGTCCTTGGTGATTTGCGGAGCACCGAATTTCTTGTCGATAATGACGTTGCGGCCTTTCGGTCCAAGAGTTACTTTAACGGCGTTTGCCAATGCGTCAACACCTTTTTTCAAACCTTCGCGGGCTTCCCAGTTGTATTTAATATCTTTTGCCATATTTATTCTTTTTTGATTTTTGAATTTCGAATCTTGATTTATTGGTTAGCAGATTGCGTAAATGTCGCTTTCTTTCATGATGAGATAGGTTTCGCCTTCCCATTGGATTTCCGTGCCTGAATATTTGCCGTAGAGAACGGTGTCGTTTACTTTGACAGTCATCGGTTCGTCTTTTTTGCCAGGACCAACAGCCACTACAGTGCCTTTTTGAGGTTTTTCCTTTGCGGTATCAGGGATGATGATGCCACCGGCTGTTTTTTGTTCTGCTTCGGCAGGCTTTACAAGTACTCTGTCTGCCAAGGGTTTGATGTTACATTTCATGATGATAGTTTTTGATTGTTTATTGATTATTATTTATTGTATGCTTATTGGAGCGGCTTTGAACTGCAAAATCTGTGCCAAAACGAAATCCAAACTGACATTGTGTCAGTATATGACAGATGATGGTGAAGTGTGCAGACGCCCATGTGCATCGAAGAAGTGGGAGACGTGGGGTGGGAGATGTCCTAAATATTTCAACGCGACGGCACTACACTGCGATAGTGCGCTTTTTTTGTCGGGCGCATTTTATCCTCATTTTTTAGCAGGCACCAATAAGTTTTTTATGTAAGTTTGCGGCCTCGAAAATTTAACCTTTTAATATTTATTGATATGAATGAAGAAATGCTCAATTTGAAACCTGCAAAGGTGTTCTATTACTTCAATGAGATTACTAAGATTCCGCATCCTTCCAAGAAGGAAGCCAAGATATCTGAGTGGTTGGAAAAAACAGGTATTGCCATGGGCCTTCCCACGAAGCGCGACTATGTCGGCAATGTCTTGATTTCCAAACCGGCTACCCCGGGTAAGGAAAATGTCACCCCGGTGATTTTCCAAGCTCACATGGATATGGTTTGCGAAAAGAACAATGACACTGATTTCAACTTCGATACAGATGCTATCCAAACATACGTTGATGGCGAATGGCTGAAGGCTAAGGGCACAACTCTCGGTGCTGATGACGGTATCGGCGTGGCTATGATGCTCGCCATTCTCGATGACAAAGAACTTCAACACGGTCCGATCGAATGCCTCTTCACCATCGATGAGGAAACGGGCCTGACAGGTGCTAACGAACTCAAACCCGGCTTTATGACGGGTAAGATGCTCATCAACCTCGACTCCGAAGACGAAGGTCAGTTCTTCATCGGCTGCGCTGGCGGTAAGGATACGGTTGCAACCTTGGAATGTGACTATGAGAATGTCAAGGATCTGGAAGAAGACGAGTATGAATTCTTCAAAGTGACGGTTAAGGGTTTGCAAGGCGGCCATTCCGGTGATGACATTAACAAAGGCCGTGGCAATGCTGTGAAACTGCTCACCCGCGTACTCTGGAATGCTTATTGCGACTACGGTGTTCGCCTGGTCGACATCCAAGCCGGCAACTTGCGTAACGCAATTGCCCGCGAAGGCTTTGCCGTTATCGCCGTCCCCGCTGTCAATGTGGAGTCTTTGAAGGCCTATGTTACAGAAATGGATGCTACCTACAAAGCTGAATTCCACACCACCGATGCTGGCGTTATGGTCGTTATGGAACCCGCTGACAAGGCTGAAAAAGTGCTTGAGGAAATGTTGCAAATCGACCTCCTCAATGCTTTGATGGTTTGTCCTCACGGCGTAGTCGCTATGTCTCAGGATATTCCGGGCTTCGTGGAAACTTCAACGAACTTGGCGTCCGTGAAGAAAGTTGACGACAAAATCACCATTACCACAAGCCAACGTAGTTCTGTGGAATCTCGTAAGGATGCCATCGTGGACAAAGTCTCCACAGCATTCTGGATGATTGGTGCCGATGTCGTTTCCGGCGACGGCTATCCAGGCTGGAACCCCAATCCGGATTCCGAAGTGCTCCGCGTTTTGGTGGATTCTTACAAGAACCTCTTCCACAAAGAGCCGCAAGTGTTAGCTATCCACGCCGGTCTTGAATGCGGCCTCTTCTCCGAGAAGTACCCGGGCTTGGATATGGTTTCCATCGGACCGACTTTGCGCGGCGTACACTCTCCTGATGAAAAACTCGAAATCAAAACCGTCCAGATGTGCTGGGACCTCTTGGTCGAGTTCTTCAGACTGTTGAAATAAACTAAATTGCTGATATGAAAAAAGCACCCAAACGGGTGCTTTTTTCATTTATTGAAATTCATGTATAGGTTCACTGCCGCGTAGTCGTCGTTAGAGATGTCAGTGCAACTGGCCGTGAAGATGGTTAGCTGCTGTCCGAGCTTCGTAGCCTTCCCGATTTTGGAGAAGACGCACTGTGTGTGCCCGTTGCTCTCGGAGTTGTAGTAGGTGAACTCTTCGATACTGGTGGACGCCACGTTGTTTTTCGAGAACTTATAGTACCTGTTGTCCAAAATGTTGCCATTCGAACTCATCGCTTTATTATAAAGATTAAGCGCATCTTCCGTTGGGGCAAAAATGTAGTTGCCATTGCGTTCCTCAAAGAATGCGTAATTTTTGGACTCGGCAACCAACCGGCCTTGGAAAGTGCTGTCGGTCACTGGATAGATGCCGTTGGGATAGTTGTTTCGCAGTGCTTCTGCTTTGTCAACGTCACCGTAAGGAATGAATGTCTTGAGCAACGAGTCCTGCATAATGACAAAATATTCATAGTGACGAGACGAATCTGCTGCAAGCGAGAATTTGCAGGTGGCATACTGGCTTCTTGCCCGATGTCCTGTCTTGTGAAACCATTCTGTGTTGAACGGCAGAAAACCTTCTGACAGCTGTTGGTTAACTTTCTGTTTAAATGTTTTGGCTTCGCTGGAGGCAGGAGTGTACCCGGACAGGAATACCTCGTTCTTTGAAATTCGAAGCTGGAAGGCTGCCCACGAGGTGAACAAGTTGTTTTCTTTTACATTGGAAACAACTTCTTTGGTGAAAAGTTCCGAAATGGATTTTCCGTAAGTAGGACAGTTGAGAATCAACCAGTTTTGCTTAACATTCTTGTTCGTCAATGTGTAAAGATCTTTGAAGATGTCGTCATTCAGCAGGCTTTTGGGGTGAGTGTGCTGGATAAGCGCTTTCTTCACCAACTCCACATCGTCGGAAATGGAGAGAATGTGGTTGAAATAGGCGAACTTCAGACTTTTGAAGTTCGTGCCGTAGGTGTAGATTTTGTACTGTTCGAATTTCTTGTAGTTCGCTGGGTCTATGCTGAGTGCGCGGAGCAGTTTCTTGAACTCGGCTTTTTCGATATGCGTGTTGAAGAGGATGTGCGTGCCGTTTTCCGTCGGGTGCCCTGAAATAGTCAGGTTGTACGGACTTCTGCCCGGCAGTTTGTGATAGACTGTCTCGTAGGCCGGCAATGCTTCCATTGCGAAAGCTTCGTTGAAATAGGGAAGCAAGGGCGTCACTGTCTGATAGAACGTCTCGTTGTCGTTCACTTCGAATAGATACTCTACATCCGTGGGCACGGCTTCAACCAACTCTGAATGGGTCTGCCGTAGAAATGTGTAGTAAAAAAAGATTCCGACGCCGATGATCAGGACAGCGAAGATGCTCAGCCAAATAATCCAGCCGTGGTGCTTTTCGGGGGTGTAATCCTCTTTCATAATAATTGTATTTTTTGTTCAAACAATGATCCCTAAGACTCAATGCTTATGGGGCAATAGCCAAGTTCTGAGTTTTAATAGCTAACAGCTACTTTTCCTCTTTCTCTTCTTCCAGATCAACCAGCTTGTTGTCAACTAAGATGTTGTACCAAGCGATTACTTTCTTGATGTTGGAAACGTAAACGCGGTCGCGGTCGTATTCGGGAAGAACTTCTGCAAAATAGGCCTTCATGGCATTGTTGTCCTTCGGCATTTCCTTCTTGGCACCGTTTTCCAATTTGAAGATGGATTGGAATACGGATTGCAGAGAAACTTCTCCGTCTTCTGTGAATATGGCTATGTTGTCTAATGTTGCTACGCCGTCATGTGAAAATGCGGGGAAACGATGACCGTCTTCTAATGATTCAACGATGAAACTGTTGGGAGTTCTGGAAACGAGTTTGAAAAGTCCGCCTTTTCCGGTGATTGATAAGATGTTACTTAAATCCATAGTTTTTAATAATAAATGATTTTACGTTTTCTTATAGAAATGATTTTATTGTCTTTGACTTTGATTTCGGTCTGCCAATTGTTCTGACTGTCGTAGTCAGCATAATAGGTGACCTCTTTTTGATGATGCAGTTTGTCTTCGTAAATGGTTTTGATCTGTCTGCCTTCCTGGTTGTATTGGTTGTAGGTGTATTCAACCATCTGGTCGCCAGCCTTGTAAACGCACCTGTTGACTTCGTCGCCGTAATTGTCGTATTCGATTTTGACGGTTTTGAAGGGTTTGCCGTTGGGCTCGTATTCGGTGATTTTCTCCACCAGTCCTAAGGCATTGTATTTGTTCTCGGTATGAGTGGAGTAGTCACCGAAGGATTGAGTGCTCTTGACGATATTGCCGATGCCGTCTGTGGTGTAGGTGAAGGCCATCACCACACTGTCACCTTGGAAGACCTGTTCGCCGCAGAGGAAGTCGTTACGGTCGTAAATGTATTTGCCGCGCGTGACGATGGCTCCTGTGGAGTCGGACTCTTCCCAGTGTACCAATTTGGCTTTCCAGTTGTAGGCGTATTCCTGGTGCATGAGCGTATCCTTGTTCTGGTTGAACTTGGTGTAGTGCATCAGAAAGCCGTCCGCGCTGTAACGCTGCCACGTGGAAAAGTCGGCCTTTCGTTTGGCTATCACTTTTGCGATGTTGGTAGTGTCCGACACGGGAATGGAATCTTCTCCTAAATAGTAGGTGAAAGTCTGGATGTTGCGAACCGTTCCGAAAATGTGGTTGCGCTGCAGATGGCTTTTTTCAATATCAGGCGTAATGACAATCGGCTCCGGTTTTTTTCTACATCCACCGGCTACGATTGCCATTACGATTGATAATATAATGATACGGTATTTCAATCAATCAAAAATTAAAAATTCAAAATTAAAATTCAGAAGTGCTTTGGGCGCTCATAATTTTCAATTTCCAATTGGTCATTAGAAAGCATTTTCGATAAGGTTGTCGTCTGCCATGTTGGGCAGTGTGACGGTGAGGTTCGGGTTGGCTTCCATTGCGCGTTTGATAGCGAAGAGAGCGCCGTCGTTGCGAGCCCAAGCACGTCTGGAGATACCGTTGTTGACATCCCAGAACAGCATGTTGCGCAGTCTGCGGTCGCTGTCAGCGGAGCCGTCGAGAACCATACCGAAGCCGCCGTTGATGACTTCGCCCCAACCAACACCGCCGCCGTTGTGGATACTTACCCAGGTGGCGCCGCGGAAGCCGTCGCCGATGACGTTCTGGATGGCCATGTCGGCGCAGAAACTACTGCCATCGTAAATGTTGGAGGTCTCACGGAACGGGGAGTCCGTGCCAGAAACGTCGTGGTGGTCACGGCCGAGCACTACCGGAGCGCTGAGCTTGCCGCTCTTCACTGCCTCGTTGAAGGCTGCGGCAATCTTCGTACGGCCTTCCGCATCCGCATACAGAATACGGGCCTGCGAGCCGACGACGAGATGGTTGGCGTTGGCACCCTTGATCCAGGTGATGTTGTCCCTCATCTGTTGGGAAATCTCAGCAGGTGCCGTGGCGCTGATTTCGTTCAGCACGTCGATGGCCAAGTGGTCGGTGACATCGAGGTCTTCGGGCTTGCCGGAGGTACATACCCAGCGGAACGGTCCGAAACCGTAGTCGAAACACATCGGTCCCATAATGTCTTGAACGTATGACGGGTATCTGAAGGAACCGTCTTCTTTCAGAATGTCGGCACCGGCACGGGAGGATTGCAACAGGAAGGCATTGCCGTAATCGAAGAAGTACATACCCTTGGCGGTCAGCTTGTTGATAGCAGCAACTTGGCGGCGAAGGGATTCTTCGACAGCCTTTTTGAAATCCTCAGGTCTTTCGGCCATCATGACTTTTGCGTCTTCGAAGGAGATGCCGACAGGGTAGTAACCGCCCGCCCACGGGTTGTGCAGGGAGGTCTGGTCGCTGCCGAGGTCGACTTGGATGTCGTGTGCGGCACAGTATTCCCAAAGGTCAACTACGTTGCCCTGGTATGCGAAGGAACGTGCGATTTTCTTAGCACGTGCGTCGTTGACTTTCTCGAAAAGTTCGTCGAGGTTCTCGTGGATCTCATCTACCCAGCCTTGGTCGAAGCGCTTTTGAGCAGCTGACGGGTTGATTTCTGCGGTGATGGAAACCACACCTGCGATGTTGCCGGCTTTTGGCTGAGCGCCGGACATACCGCCCAAACCTGCGGTCACGAACAACTTGCCACCGATTTCGCCACCGATTTTACGGCTGGCGTTCAACACGGTGATGGTGGTGCCGTGTACGATACCCTGAGGTCCGATGTACATATAGGAACCTGCAGTCATCTGGCCGTACTGGCTGACACCCATGGCGTTCATTCTCTCCCAATCGTCAGGCTTGGAGTAGTTCGGAATCACCATACCGTTGGTGACGACCACGCGCGGAGCGTCTTTGTGTGACGGGAACAGTCCCAGTGGGTGGCCGGAATACATAACGAGCGTCTGCTCATCGGTCATCTCGGACAGATATTTCATAACCAAGCGGTATTGTGCCCAGTTCTGGAACACGGCGCCGTTGCCGCCGTAAGTGATAAGTTCGTGCGGGTGCTGAGCCACTGCGGGGTCCAGGTTGTTCTGAATCATCAGCATGATGGCAGCAGCCTGCTGGCATTTTGCAGGATAGGCTTCAATCGGACGGGCGTACATTTCGTAGTCCGGACGATAACGGTACATATAGATGCGGCCGTAGTCCTGTAACTCCTTGACAAATTCAGGAGCCAGTTGTGCATGCAATGATGGGTCGAAATAACGGAGAGCGTTGCGCAAGGCGAGTTGCTTCTCTTTCTTGGTTAAAATATCTTTGCGCTTGGGAGCGTGGTTTACCGTGGGGTCGTAAGGCTTTGCCTGCGGTAATGTGCTGGGAATGCCTCTTTTAAGATCTTCTTGAAATTCTTGAAGTGTCATAATATTGTATTTTAAAAAATGAGCGGCAAAAATACAAAAAAAGGCGATGATTTCCGAATGTCGTGATGTTGTTTTTTGATGAATTCACTTGCAAATTCATCAAAAGTTAATGGCGGCTATTAGCTGTTTCTCAATAGATGTACGTAAACCTCTTCGAATCTCGTGCGGTAATTCCGGCTGAGCAAGTGGTTGTGCCACAATATCACGAAGTCGCCTTCCACGGCGCGGCAGCGGCCGAGCAGACGGTCGATGAGCTGGTTGCTGTCGGCAATTCCTAATTCCAGATAGTCGAACAAACTGCCGTCCATCACGATGAGCGGGTGCTCAACGATGTCGGAGGGCTCGTCGTTGTCCAAGTCGTAAAGCGGGTAGGGGTGGCACGTGCCGCACCGGAATCCCGGCTGTTCAGCATAACCCAAGGTGTAGTCGTGCTGCAGCCCTGCCTCCTGCCATACTTGCAGGGTGTTTTGGTGGCTGACCTGCGTGCTCGCAACTTCTTGCGTCGTGTAAATGGACCTGTTCTGATAACTGAAGAGGTTCCGCTGTAGGCTGAATCTCAGGTAGTGCTGGCGACCTGACGCCACGCGTGCGCCGATTACCTGTTCCAATCGCGACATCTCTTTCAGGTAGCACGCTGAATCGTTGTAACTGTTGTAACTGCCGTGCAATCCTACTTCCATACCGGCATTGCGAATCTGCTGGATGGCGAAACGAACGTCTTCGCCTGCAATGTCGTAGGTACAGTCGGACTCTTCGGGAACTATGGCTTTGAAAAAGAAAATGGAGGAAAGATGATGTTGTTGCGAAAGCTGAATCAGCTCCTGGATGGCTGAAATGTAGGGGTCTTTCAAATGGTCGTCTTTCCAATCGCGGTATTCTTGGAGGGACTTGCGGACATCGCCGAGGCTGTGGTTGATGAGCAGGTCGCGGCCGTAGATGGACTTGTATGCCTGGAAGCCTCCGGTGAACCGGTGCAGGATGTCGATGTCGTGGGTCGGGACGAAGCGATATGCGCGCGGCCGAATCGTGATGTTAGGCTTCAGATAGTCCGAAATCCACTGCCGCAGCAGCATAGCGTATTCGTCCACGAGCGGGAAACTGATGCAGTCGTAGCGGCGTGTCAGGCTGTAGGCAAACAGGAATCTGTTGTGCTCGTCGCGGGGCAGCCCTCGATATTCTTCCTCTCGGGATAGCAGTGCGAAACTGGGAGTGACCAGGTCGTATGGAATGTTGAGCAGCCGTTGGGCGTACTGCCCGTCCAACCTTGTGCCGAGAGCGCTCTGGGGCGTGAACACCGGAATCTGGATGTTCTTGTCGGCAGAAGCCAAAAGAGTGGGGGAGGCTTCTCCATTCAGAAATGCCTCACGCTCTTCGTCTGAAAACAGTGCCAAGTCAATGCGGCAGTCGTCGGCAAAGACGATGTGCAACCGTTCGTTTTCCACTTCGAAGGTGAAATCCAAATCTTCATCGGTGGGAATGGCCACGGCGAAAAGATGTCGTAACGCATATTTTATGGCATTTTCGGACAACATATCTGCATTTTTGAGGGCGCAAACGTACATAAAAATCTCGAATCCTGTCTCAAAGAGATGATATAAAAATAATGTTCTTTATCCTGTTATGTTCAAATCCTGTCTCACCTGGCGGTTTTTGTTATGGTAAAAATAGTATTTTCGCGCCCTCTATAGGAATTGAAAAATAAAGAACAGATGGCGTCTTTGCTTGCATACGAAGAGAATTCAAGCCGCCCCTATTTGTGGATTTGGGCTATGGTGCTCTATGTCCCGGTAGTGACGCTGTTCCTGAATCCGCCGATTTGGGAGGCGGGCATACTGATGGTCTTGCCCGTATGGACATTCCTGCTCACATTGCCGTCAATGTTTTTCCGAAAACGGTGGCTGTACCGCACAGCTGTTGTCCTGCTTTTCGTAGAAGGCCTGCTGAATCTGGCACATTGGCTTGTCTTGAAATGTCCGATTAGTGCTTCATCGCTGTTCGTGTTTTTTAATACCAATGCGCAAGAGGCAACGGAGTTCGTATCCTTAAAGCAGTCCCCGCGCTGGCTCCTGCTGATTCCGTATTTTGCCTTGTTTGTTGTCGCAATGAAGAGGATTCCGAGTTTTTCGCTGAAATCCAAATGGTGGAAGATTTTTGTCGTGGCATTCTCTATCTTCAGTGTATTGTTTATGACAGATGCGGCTGTGAACAAGCGATTTTTGCGGACGGTCGCTCCACCGACCGTTAAGGCTGTGGCCTCTTTTGCTCAAGAAAGCGGTTCCTACAAGTTGTTGCAAAAAAGAGAATTGAAGAAGGTCGCAACTACTTCTTCGGAGGATCCCCAAGTGTGCATTCTGATTCTGGGTGAATCCTGCAACCGTAACCATTTGTCTCTGTATGGATATAATCGCGAAACAACGCCGAGGCTCTCTGCCCGGAAAGATATTCTTGTTTTTGACGATGTGGTAAGCCCCTATTCCTATACAATGGCGTCCGTATTGCATATGTTGTCGGAGCAGAATACGGAAGACGAACGTCCCATAGAACAATGTGTGCTGTTACAGGAAGTTCTGTCTTCGGCCGGATTCAAGACCTTCTGGATTTCCAATCAGTCGCCGATTGGCGTATGGGACAATGCGGTGGCCAGCATTGCCAACCTCTCGGATGTGGTGCGATATGTGAACTTGGGCGGTAACTCGTCTTTTGAAAGCACGAAGATCGCCTCATACGATAATCTTCTGCTGAATCCATTGCAAGTTTTGCTGGAGGAGGACAAGGCTTCGAAGAAATGGATTGTCCTTCATCTGATGGGCAGCCACTCCCAATACGATAAACGCTATCCGTCAGAATACGACGTGTTTAAAGGCGGTAAGGATAAGCGCCAATGTACAATCGACGCCTACGACAATTCTATTTTATACAATGACAATATTGTAAATGCAATGTTCGACATCATTGATGCCTATGCGGCAAAACATCCTCAGACAAGAGTTTCCGCACTGTTCGTTTCCGACCACGGTGAAAACGTGTATGATGACGGGAACAATGCAGGCCATGATGTTTCGGACACCATTCCGTATTCTATAGCGGAAATCCCCTTCATTTTGTGGACCAGTCCGTATAATGAGAAGGACCGGCAGCGTGGCAACGTGTTGAAAAAGTCTGTCCATCATCCCTATATGATAGATGACCTGTTTCATTCGCTCATAGATTTGTCAAATGTGTCTTCTCCTGTGTTCCAGCCGGAGCGTAGTGTGTTCAATCCTAAGTACAATGCGAATCATGAGCGCCGATTGTCTGACGGAAGAGCGTATGTGGCTCGGCAGCGTTGAGACTGTGTATCAATAGAAACCAATAGAGCGTCTTTTTTTTGTATTTTTGCGCTTCTTTTAAAATATAGTATATGAAAAAACTTTTCCTCCTTTTGATGGCTGTCTGCCTGATGGTGCCGGCCGTTTTGCAAGCTCAGAAAAAATACGAATACATCAGCTATTCGCACGATGCTATGAATGTCCGTATCTACACGTTGGATAACGGATTGAAGGTGTACCTTTCGGTGTATAAGGATGCCCCGCGCATTCAGTGTCTCATTCCCGTGCGCGTGGGCAGTAAGAATGACCCCGCTGAAACCACAGGCCTGGCCCACTATCTGGAACATCTGATGTTTAAGGGCACCACCCATTTCGGTACGATGAACTGGGAGGCCGAGGCCCCGCTGCTTGACCAAATCGAGCAACAGTTCGAGGTCTATCGCCGTACCCGTGACCAGCAGGCACGCGACAGCATCTATCACGTTATCGACAGCCTCTCGTTCTTGGCTTCCGGCTACGCCATCCCTAATGAGTATGACAAAATGATGAAATTCATCGGCTCACAAGGCACTAACGCAGGCACATCCAATGACTATACCGTCTATATCGAAGATATCCCTTCCAACCAATTGGAAAACTGGGCTATGATTCAGGCCGACCGCTTTTCCAATCCTATTTTCCGCATTTTCCATACCGAATTGGAAACGGTGTATGAGGAAAAGAACACCTCTTTGGCCAAGGACAGCCGTAAGGCCAGCGAGGCGATGCTGAGTGCCCTTTTTCCCAACAACCCCTATGGCAAGCAAACCACTTTGGGCAGTTGCGAGCATCTGAAAAATCCGTCTCTTACCAATATCAAGAACTTCTTCAATACTTACTATGTGCCTAACAATATGGCTGTTTGCCTGGCTGGCGACTTCGATTATGACGAAGCTATCGCCATCGTGGACAAATATTTCGGACAGTTGAAAAGCAAAGATGTGCCTCACTATGTCATCCCCAAAGAACGTCCTATTACCGAGCCGATCGTGCGCGAAGTCTCTGGCCGTGAGGCTGAGTTCGTCAATGTGGCTTTTCGTTTGGACTTGCCGGCTAACAGCCGCGATATGTACATCGTGGAGATGTTGGACAACGTTATGTCCAATGGCCGCTGCGGCCTGATCGACCTTGATGTCAACCAAAAGCATCTCGTAAACCGCGCCTCCTCATACGTTTATGGCTTGTGCGACAATTCGGCATACGTACTCTCCGGCCGCCCGAACAAGGGCCAGACGTTAGAGGAAGTTCGCGATATCTTGCTGGAACAAATCAACAAACTGAAAAACGGCGAATTTGACGAGGCTCTGTTGCAGGCTGCAGTGAACAACATCGAAGCCCGAAACATGCGACAACTCCAGAGCAACCGCTCCCGCGCTTACGCTATGGCCGGCGCTTTTGAAAATAACATCGATTGGTACTACGCTTCCCAGGAACTCGAATATTACAAGAAGGTGACTAAGGAGGATGTGGTGAAATTCGCCCAAAAGTATTTTGCCGACAACAACTATGTCGTGGTCTTCAAACGCCAAGGTGCGCCCGAGGAAACAGAAAAGGTTACCAAACCGGCTATCACGGCAATTCAAATGAACCGCGATGCAGAGTCGGATTTCTTCAAATCCATAAAGGCCAACAAGGTGAATCCCATTAAACCTGTATTCGTTGACTTCCAGAACAGCATTACTTTCGACCAGTACAAGAAAGCACAAGTGGATTATCTGCACAATGATGAAGACCAGACTTTCACGCTGCGTATGATTTACCCTGTCGGTGAAATGCACGACAAGGTGCTGCCGTTTGCTGCCAGATATCTTGACAAACTGGGAACTGACAAGCTCTCGGTGGAGCAAATCAAAACCCAGTTCTACACGCTGGCTTGCAACTACAGCATTTCCGTTTCGGATGACGAAACCTACGTCACACTGTCCGGCATTGACGGCAGTCGTGATAAAGCGCTCAAACTGATGATGGATGTCCTGAAAAATGCAACTGTCGATACAACGGCTCTGCAGAATATGGTGGACGACATCCTGCTGCAACGTAAGAATGCGAAGTCTTCGCAGCAGAGTGTGATGAACTGCCTGCGCACGTATTGCGAGTTCGGCCCGGAATTGGTGAACTACCAACTGAACGAAGCACAACTCCGTGAGTTGACCGGTGAGCAATTGCTCTCCACTCTTCGTCAGCTGCTGACCTACAAGCCTGAAATCCTCTATTACGGTCCGGCCAGTGTCAAGGGTGTGAAGAGTTCTTTGGCTAAGAACTATAAGATGCCGAAGAATTTCGCCACTCCGCCTACTGCGCAGAAGTTCGACCGTCTGGCTACGGATGAAAACGTGGTCTATTACGCTCCGTATCCGGCTAAGCAGTCCCGCGTGATTACCTCTATGCGCTCCGGCAAATTTAACCTCAAGGAGAATCCTATTGTTAAAATGTATAATCAGTACTTCGGCGGCAGTATGAATGCCATCGTCTTCCAGGAGATGCGTGAAAAACGTTCCCTGGCCTACAGCGCGCAGTCTTCTTTTGTTATGCCGTCCGATTCTTCAGAATATATGTACAATTATTCTTATATAGCCACGCAAAACGACAAGATCGTGGATGCGCTGACAGCATTCGACTCCTTGTTCAACGCTATGCCGGTTTCTCAGGCAGCTTTTGACTTGGCTAAGGAAGGCGCCAAAAGTTCTATTGCCGCCAACCGCATCACGAAGATGTCTGTCTTGGACTACTACCTGAGCACGCGCAAAATCGGTGTGAACTACGACTACCGTCGCGATTTCTACAATCTTATCGATGGCTTCACGATGACGGACGTTTGCAATTTCAACGAAAAATACATCAAAAACCAGCCGAAGACCTATATGATATTAGCCACCGAAGGCGAAGTCGATTTGGACGAGATCGGTCAGAAATTCGGTCCTGTGAAGAAACTTACGTTGGAAGAAATCTTTGGCTACTAATATTTATTTATGAAGAAGAGAGTTTTTCTCACCGGGGCTACTGGTGTGATGGGCTGGGCTGGCTTGCAGGAACTGTTGAAGCAGCCCGACAAATTCGAGGTCGTCATTTTAGCGCGGCACAGCCAGAAGAACATCGAGAAACTGAAACCGATAGAGGACAAAGTCAAAATCGTCTGGGGCGATTTGATGAATTACGAGGACGTGTTGAAGGGCGTCACGGGTGCGGACTATGTGCTGCACGTGGGCGGTATGGTATCGCCCGCCGCGGACTATTTCCCGGAAAAGACGCTGAAGGTGAACGTCACTTCGGCCGAGTATGTGGTGAAGGCGGTCAAAGCGCAGCCAAACGCCGACGACATCCGTGTGGTCTACATCGGATCGGTGGCGCAGACCTCCGACCGCTGTGCGCGGACCTACTGGGGCCGCACGGGCGACCCTATCTGTGCCGGTGTCTTTGACTGTTATGGCGTGAGTAAAATCATTTCCGAACGCGTGTTCGCCGAGTCTGGACTCAAACACTGGGTGAGCCTGCGCCAGTCCGGCATCCTCTATTCCGGCATCTTGAAAAAGTATGACCCCATTATGTTCCACGTCCCCATCAAGGGCGTCTTGGAATGGGCCACTGTGGAAGATTCCGGCCGCCTGTTGGCCAATGTCTGTGGCGACGACGTGCCCGAGGAGTTCTGGAACAGATTCTACAACATCAGCAGCGGCCCGACATACCGGATGTCCAATTACGAATTCGAGTGCAAACTGCTCGAAGCCGTGCATTGCCCGAAGCCTGAGAAAATATTCAATCCCGAATGGTTCGTGCTTCGAAACTTCCACGGCCAGTTCTACTTGGATGCTGACGAGTTGGAAAAATACCTGCACTTCCGTGCTAACATTCCCGCCGATGAATATTTCCGCCTGATGAGCGAAAGCCTGCCTGGATTTTTCAAATTGGTGAAGATTGTCCCGCCGTTCATCATCAAATGGGCTATGCGCCCGATGGCATACAAGAAAAAGTATGGCACACAGTGGTGGATTAAGAACAATGACGAAGCGCACATCAAAGCCTATTACGGCAGTAAGGAGGCTTGGAAGAATATTCCGAAGTGGAAAGACTGGGATTTGTACGTGGATGCCAATCCCGAGTGCGCTTTCCGAATGGACCATGGCTACGACGAAACCAAAAGGCTGGAGGACTTGACGATAGAAGACTTGCGCGCGGCTGCCGAATTCCGTGGCGGAAAACTTCTTACGGAAACATACGACGGGAATCCCGAAAAACCTCTCGAATGGGAATGCCACGACGGACATCGCTTCACGATGACACCCAAACTCATTCTCTGGGGTGGGCATTGGTGCCCCGACTGCCTTCCTCCTGTATGGAATTACGATGAACAGGCACAATATAATCCGTTCTTTGCCCAAACATGGCTGCCTAACCATGCCGGCGAGCATAACAGATATGAATAGAAGGTTTGGATATGTGCCTGACTTATATTGGTTTGCAATTTTTTTTAAGACTTAAATAATAATAATTAGAAGAACTCGTTTTTTATATCGTTTTAAATTTTTAAGAAGATGAAAAATAGATTAACAATTCTCTGCCTGACAATTTTTGTTTTAGCTATCACTTGCAGCAAAGCGAATGCTCAGTTCACTGTTGGTGTGAAAGTGGCTGGCAATGCTACGAACTATATGAACTTCTCCGAATTGGATGGCGGTGTGGATGCCGGCGTTTTCCTCAGGTTGGGTGAGCGTTTTTATTTCCAACCCGAAGCCAACTATTCGTTCAGAAGCACCAAAATTCAGGATGTTGTCAACGAGATGAGCGAAAATGTCCGTCTGAAACAGCATTTCATTGATGTCCCTCTTTTGTTAGGTTACAATTTTATTAATAAAGATAACTTCAAATTCCATTTGATAGTGGGTCCGCGTTTCGGCGTGAGAATGGGTAGCAACATTGATGAGATCCAAGTGCTTACCGACGAATCAGGCAAGACGCAGTGGGGCGGTCAGTTCGGCCTTGGCTTTGATTTCTGGCGCTTCACATTGGATGCTCGTTACGACATCTCAGCCAACAAGTTCAGCGAGATTAGTGGCAACCCCGAATTCTGGAAGCAGAATATGATTGTGGTTTCCTTAGGTTTCAAGTTTATCAAATAATTTGAAAAAAAATCATTTTTATACCCAAGATTTCATTTCTAATTGTCGTTATTCAATATGAGCGAGCGTGAAAAAGCTGAAGTCGCCCGTTGGGTAGAAGGTTGCCGTAGCGGCAGCAGGCGTGCGCAGCACAAGCTGTTCAAGCACTTCTATTCGCCGATGTTGCGCCTGTGCATGCGTTATGCCGGCACAACAGGCGAGGCTGAAGACATGCTCAGCGAAGGTTTCCTCAAGGTCTTTTCGAATCTTGACAAATATGAGGAGACAGGCTCTTTTGAATCGTGGATGAAGCGAGTGATGGTGAATGCGGCGTTGGACCACAGACGAAAATACGACCCCAAGGTGGCTACCACCGATATCGAGGAGGTCGTAGATTCGACGGAAATCGGCTACGACTTGAACACGGCAGTCGGTAGGATGAGTGCCGAAGAAGTGGTCGCCCTTATCCAACTCCTCCCGCCGATGACACGTACGGTGTTCAACCTGTTCGTGTTCGAAGGCTTCTCCCACGCCGAGATTGCGCAACAGCTGAACATGAGCGAAGGGACCTCCGCCTGGCACGTCAACGCAGCACGCACCCGCTTGAAAAACGAAATTTACAAACGAAATAGTGAAATATAGTCTATGACTGATTTTGACAACCTCATAAAAGAAAAGGCCGAGCAGGCCGAATTCTCGTACAAGGCCTCCGCGTGGAAGTCGTTTGCGGCCAAAGCAGGCATTAAGACGGGCCTCACCGCCCTGCAGTGGGGCGCTGTCGTGGTCTCCGCTTTGCTGGTCGCCGGCGGCATCACCCTCGGTGTGGTGAAACATCAAAGCCAACAACCAGCCGCTCAGCCGGAGGTCACTGAAATTGCTGTTGAACAGGATACGGTGGAAACAGTTCCCGACAATATGAAGGAGGAAAATGTCCAACCACTGCCCGAAGTGCAACCTAAGAGTGTGAAACCTGCCGCTCCAGTCGCCAAACCTGAGCCTCAGATTCCTGAAGAAACTGCTGCTCCCGCGCCAAAACCAGTCAAACAGAAAACTCCTAAGCGGAAAACAGAAAGATACTACGGCCGTCCCGTGAGAATTAGCGTTGATACCATCACGCAATTCGAACTTACGAAAGAGCAAATCGATCAGGGACATAGTAGGATAATAAATAATTAATGATTTGTGAGATTATGAGAATGGACCAGTGCAATGCATTGGCCCATTCTTTTTTATGGATTATTGTTTATTTTTGCCGCCTCTAAATTTTGGAACTATGACAGGAAAACCGTACGCACTCGTTACAGGCGCCAGTTCGGGCATTGGCTACCAATATGCCCGCGTGATGGCCGAAAAACAGTATAATCTGATTATCGTCAGCAACGAACAGGCCATTGAAGAAAAAGCTGAAATCTTGAGAAAGGACTTTCCCGTTGAGGTTGTGGCGTTGGTTCGCGACCTTGGCAAACCTGATGCCGCAAAGGAACTATACGACTTTTGCCAGAGCAAAGGCCTCGTGGTCGAAGTCTTAATCAACAATGCCGGCGTCTATCACGATCGCGATTTCCTGGATGATTCGGAAGCTTTCAACGAGCTCATCCTCAACTTGCACATGAACACCCCGGCTATGTTGATGTACTATTTCAGCAAGGAAATGGTGGCCCGTCATAAAGGCTATATCCTGAATATGAGTTCGATTACGTCCAATATCGCTGTACAACGTCTGGCCACGTATAGTGCCACGAAGGCCTTCCTCAAGAATTTCTCCCGCAGTACGCATATAGAGCTTTATCATAAGGGTGTCTATGTGACGGCTGTCCGTCCAGGTGCGGTGAACACCGGTCTCTACAACATCAGCAATGCAGCCACCAAAATAGGATTGTTCGTCGGCTACATCACCACGCCGGAGAGATTGGCAAGGAGGGGAGTGCGGGCTATGTTCAACAAGCGTGCCCAGGTGACGCCGGGATTTCTTAACCACGTGCTGCTTTTCTTGGTGGCATTGCTACCCACCTGCGCATTGCGTCTCATCCGCCGTTGGAAAATCTTCTGATTTCACGTTTTTTCTGATTCTTTTCTGGATCTCCGCGCCGGCCGTGATGGTCGCTACGCTCCGTATTCACAAATTAGAATAATTAAAATTATTAGAATAATTATTCCAATTATTCTAATTGGTGAAGGCACGCCGCAGTCTGTCTTTCCCTGATTTAGGTTGACCAGTGAGGAGAAATAAAAAAAGGTAACCGAATGGTTACCTTCTTTCTTTGCTCAGTCGGGGTGATCCGACTCGAACGGACGACCCCTTGCACCCCATGCAAGTGCGCTAAGCCAACTGCGCCACACCCCGAGCTTTCGAGGCCGCAAAAATACACTTTTTTCAATATGGTTGTACTGTTGATAAATTTTTTTTTGTAACACCCTAATAAATGCTATCTTTGCAGCTCATTTTTTGACTTTGACAATATGAAAAAAATCCTACTTTCTGCATTGATAATGCTCCTTTTTGGAAGCACTTTCGCACAAAACGTAAATTTGTCTGACGCAACTGCCGCTGCGAACAACTTCTTCCAGACCCATGGAAAAATGTTGAAAAGTTGTGCGGGCATCGAAACTGATGGCGCAGATACTCTGTTTTTCGTGTTCAATGCCGACAATGGATTCGTGGTTATCAGCGGTGACAAACGCGTCCAACCTGTCTTGGCTTTTTCCGACCACCAACTTTATAATTCGGAAGATGTCATCCCTCCGGTGAAGATGTGGCTCAACTACTATCGCGAGCAGCTGGCCTTCCTGAAAAAAGAGGGTAGGGGAGTTGGCGCTGAAAACTCTTTGTGGAACACCGTTCTCCAACACCAGGGCATGCGCGATATGGCAGACGTCGCTCCGCTGATGCAGTCGCACTGGGGCCAAGGTACCTACTACAACTACTATTGCCCGAGAGACGTCGATGGCGAGAACAACCGCGTGGTGACTGGTTGCGTGGCTACCGCTATGGCTCAGCTGATGTACTATTTCCGCTTCCCTGAAACGGGCATCGGCTCATATTCTTATCTGGATTCTACTTACGGTGTGCAGTCGGCTGACTATGGCGCCACGACATACAATTTCGAGGCTATGAGCGACGAACCGACTGCTATCAATGCTGAAATTTCCACGCTGATGCACCACTGCGGCGTAGGTGTTGATATGGTGTACGGTCCTGATGGCTCCGGTATGTACAACCACAGCGCCGCACGCGTGCTCCGCACTTTCTTCAAATACTCTCCCGAAACGGAATACCTCTTCCGTGACTCTACGGATTTGAATTGGGACAGCGTGATTGTCTCTCATCTGGACAGACAGATACCGATGTATTATGCGGGTTGGAGCTTGGCCAACATCAATGGCCACGGCTTTATCTGTGATGGCTATAAGTTGATGGACAGCTGTTACTATTTCCACTTCAACTTTGGCTGGGACGGCTCATACGACGGCTATTTCTATTCTGACGGCCTCACCTTGATGGGCACGCATTTCAACTTTTCCCAGGAACTTATCGTGAATGCCTATCCTGATACAGTAAATTATGACTATCCTGTAGCTCAGCCATTGACGGGCTCGAAAACCCTCACCACGCTGGCCGGCTCCTTCACGGACGGCACGCTGGCTGCTGCTGAATATCGCCCCAATATGGACTACTCCTGGATTATTAGCCCGCAAGCCGATAACGTGGAGTCCATAACTTTGGACCTCGACTATGACGTCGCCGAAGGTGATACCCTCTGGGTCACTTCTCCGGCTGTGAATACTTTTTATGCCCTGACAGCAGACAGCGGAAGCATCCACATCTCTTGGGACTGTTCCGATATGACGGTGAGATTTGTCACTGACGACAGCACGGCTGCCTCGGGCTTCAGAGCCAGTTACAATGCGACGGTGACAAGCTTCTGCTCCCAGCCTCAATATTTCACAACTCCCACCGGCTCATTCTCCGATGGCAGTGGCGATGACGATTACAACGCACTGAGCAACTGTGAGTACAGAATCGTGCTGCCTTCTTATTCCGCTATTACGCTTCATTTCCAACAATTCGATTTGCAACAAGGCGACTACCTCTATATTTACAAACTGCCCATCAATAACGACGCCTTGCTGGCTTCCTATACTGGAACGATGCCGGATACGACGATTGTTTTCGATGAAAAGAGACTTGTACTGTTGTTTGAATCTGACGCACAAGACAATGCGGCAGGCTTCCAGCTGGAATACGCCGGTGGCCACGTAGGTGTGGAAGAATTCGCTCAAGACAACATCGCTGTTGCTCCCAATCCAGCAACGAACATCCTCCGTATATCCGCCCTTGAACTGATTGACCAGGTTACCGTGCGCGATATCCAAGGCAGAATCCTCAATGCTGTTGATGTCAATGATATGCAATCTGTGATTCCCGTCAGCAACCTCTCTGCCGGAATCTATATGCTTCAAATTCGCATGGGCGGCAAAACCGTCTCCCGTAAATTTGTCAAACAGTAAGACATTTCATTCATAGGGCCTTGAAAGTTCCCTAAGCCCCAAAACCTATCAAACCATTAGTTCTTTATTTATTGTAAGTAATAATCAGACCGAACCGTTAACCTACCTGAACTGCATGAATTTATTAACACTAAAATCCCATTTATGAGAAAAAACTACCTGATTATCTTATTAGCTATGCTAATGACAACCAACTACTCTTTAATTGCAGAAAACCAAAACGTTCAGTCCGTTACGATTAACAAAACCATCCAAGCCGTTCGCGCCGTGTCATCAATGCCGGAGGCGTTGGTGGAACGCGGGGTGACGCAGGCTGCCGCACTGTGGACCGACAAGGACGGCACTCAGCAGGAATTCCAACAGTTCTGTAAGGACAATTTCTGTAAGGATTTGAATGAGAAAACCATTCTCTTCAACCGTCTGTGCGACAATTTCGAAATGATCTTCGGATACAACAATCGTTTGTCTATCGAGTTGCAGCGTCCCGAACAACTGGTCGGCTACGAATCTACTTCCGTTGACCAGATCTTCAGTGCGTATAGCGGCCTTTCCCACTTCCAGGAGGATATGTTCGCCAGCAAGTTGGCCTTTGTCGTGATTCTGAATTTCCCGCATTTCACATTGGCCGAGAAACAGAATAACGGTGCCCGCTGGTCTGACTTGGAATGGGGCTTCGTCCGCCTCGGGGATGTCTTCACATCCCGCGTGCCTTCCGATATCCAGCAGAATATCTCCAACGTGGCTGCTGCCGCCAACAACTACATCGACAACTACAACATCGATATGGAGCAGGTCGGCAGTTTCAAGAACGAATTTTTCTGGCGCTCCTCTCTCCCGCTGATTACTCATTGGGGACTGCGCGACGAACTCAAGGCTGCATATGCTGATAATGTCAAGGGCCTCGACAAGCAAACGGTTATCTATGATGTGATGAAACGCATCATCAAGGACGAGGTGCCCGTCGATATCGCAAAACAGGACAAAAGCTACAAATGGTATCCCTCTACCAACCAGATTATGATGAACGGCATCCAGATTTTATCGGATGAGAAGAACCCGCGCAGTCGCTATCAATATCTGCTCGATTTCTTCAAGGCTGAAAAGGCTGCCGACCAATACTCTTCTTCCAACTTCATCCAGCGCAAGTTCGATGATGAATATGAGATTTCTGTAAAGGAGACTGAAAAACTGTTTGAAGAACTGATGACTTCCCAAACGATTGAAAAAGTGGCAAACCTCATTTCTAAGCGTCTGGGCAGAAAACTGCAGCCCTTTGACATCTGGTATGACGGCTTCAAAGGACGTAGCGGCGTGGATCAAAACGAACTTGACAGAATCGTACGTGCCAAATATCCCTCGAAAGATGCTTTTGAAAAGGACCTCCCCAATATCCTGACAAAGTTGGGTTTCACAGCTGAAAAGGCTCAGTTCATCTGTTCTCACGTGGCTGTTGACGCCTCCCTCGGTGCCGGTCACGCTTGGGGCACGCAGATGCGCAACGACAAGTCCGTGCTTCGTACCCGCGTGGGTGCCGACGGTATGGACTATAAAGGCTACAATATCGGTGTGCACGAATTCGGCCACAATGTTGAACAGACCATCTCTATGCACGATGTACCCAACTACTTCCTGGCTGGTGTGCCTAATACGGGCTTTACAGAAGCACTTGCTTTCGTGTTCCAAGGTAAGGACCTTGACCTGCTCGGCGTTACCTCTGCTGACGACAATGCAGAAGACCTCAACACGTTGGACCTCTTCTGGGGCTGCTATGAAATTATGGGCGTCTCTATGGTGGATATTCGCGTTTGGGAATGGATGTATGACCACCAGAATGCTACGGCTAACGAACTGAAAAACGCTGTCATCTCTATTGCCAAAGACGTCTGGAATCAATATTATGCTCCCGTTTTCAAAGTTAAGGACGAACCTATCTTGGCCGTCTATTCCCATATGATTATCGATCCGCTCTATCTTTCCGCTTACCCAATCGGCCATCTTATCGATTTCCAATTGGAGTCTTACCTGAAGGGCAAGAACTTGGGCGAAGAGGTCTGCCGTATTTACAAACTCGGCAAGTTGAACCCCGACTTGTGGATGCAGAAGGCTGTTGGCGAGAAACTGTCTGCCCAACCGCTCATTCAACGTGCTGACCAGGCTGTTGATAATCTGAATAAACAATCGAAGAAAAGTGCTAAAAAGAAATAGAAAACACTGACGGTTGACTTAAAGAAGGCTCTTCTGCAAATGGCGGAAGAGCCTTCTTTAGGTTTCAGGATTCAAGTTTCAAGTTCCACAAAAGTCAAAGTCAATGTCAATGTTCTTTGTAGCCATCAATAGCTAACGTCTATTCCAGCGAGTACGGCTTCTCCGTGAACCAGTGTTCGTTAGGCGTGCTGCCCATCTCGAACAGGAGTTCGCCGCCCTTCATAATCTGGTCGTAGGTGATGTAGCACTTGTGCAGCGGTTTCCTGTTCAGTTTGACGGACTGGATGTAGCAGTTCTCGTCGCTGACCTTCGGGGCACGGATAACCAAGGTTTTGCCATTTTGCAGGTTCAACTTGATTTCGGGCAGGTAGGGCGCGCCGATGACGTATTGGCCGCTGGACGGGCAAACGGGGTAGAAGCCCATCGCGGAGAAGATGTACCACGCCGACATCTGGCCGCAGTCGTCGTTGCCACACAAACCGTCGATGTTGTTCCGATACATCTTGTTCATCACCTCGCGCACGCGGTACTGCGTCTTCCAGGGCTGGGAGGTCCACATATAAAGGTACGGGATATGGTGGCTGGGCTCGTTGCCGTGCACGTAGCCACCCAGCATGCCCTCGCGCGTCACGTCCTCTGTGGCGGCAAAGAACTCGTCGGGCACGTACATCTCAAAGAGGGTGTCCAAACGGCTGATGAACGTTTTCTCGCCGCCCATAATTTTGATGAGTCCGTTCACATCGTGCGGCACGTAGAACGAATAGTTCCAACTGTTGCCTTCGATGAAGCCCTCGTTGGAGGTGGACAGCAGGTCGGCAGGTGTCTTCCAACTGCCGTCCTCGTAGCGTGCCTGCGCAAAACCGGTCTTCGGGTTATATACATTTTTGAAATTCAAGGCCCGCTCGCGGTAGTGCTCTTTAAGTTTTTTGTGACCTGAGGAGATGTTGCCTTTGTCGATGAGGTTGTAAATCACCCAGTCTTCGTATGCGTTCTCCAGGGTTACAGATGTGCCGGTAGGGGAGAGATTGTAAGGCACATAGCCGATTTTTTTATACACGCCGGTGTGGTCGTAGTAATCCGTGTTGGCGCTGTTGAGGAGATACTCTATGGAGTTGATAAGTGCCAAATTCATTTTAGGCTCCGAGTGGAATTTGGTACGGAAGCTGGTCATATAGGCGTCAGCTACGGCAGAGACACCGTGATAGCCGATCATACACCAGTTCTCGTTGCCGTTGTGGCTCCAGATGGGCAGGATGTGGTGTACGCTCTGCTCGGCGTGGTCAAGCATTGAGGAAACCATATCGGCGGCCCTTTCAGGGGCGATGATGTTGAGCAGCGGATGCTCGGCGCGGTAAGTGTCCCACAAGGAGAAAATCGTGTAGTTGGTATAACCTTCCGTGTTATAGTGGATGTTGTGGTCAACGCCGCGATATTGCCCATCTACGTCCTGATAAACGGACGGGTTGATCATAGTGTGGTAGAGCGAGGTGTAGAACATCGCCAATTGGTTTTCGTTGCCTTGGGCCTCAAAAATGCCCAAATGCTCTTTCCAAGCATTGTATGTCTCGTTGCGAAGCTCATCGAAAGTCTTGAAGATGTATTCTTTGGTACTTTGGAATGAGGTGCTTTCTGTTTTTTCAGCACAAGTTTCGGCGTAAAGATTTTTGAGGGCGCCGTCGGTGCTCACGGCCGACAGGGCTACTGTCACTTGCAGGTCGGGATTGTCTTCTTGTGCAAACTCAAACCAGCAAACCATCTTGCGGCCGGCCATTTCGGGGAAGTTGTGGTTGACGTCGAAGCGTCCCCAAAAGCCGTTGTAGCCTCTTTTGTCGAAATCCTCGTAACCGTAATCTTTTACGGGCTTGCTGAAGCGGATGGCGAAGTAGGTGTAGTTCTCGCGGGCCCAACCGGACGTGATGCGGTAGCCGGTGAGCGTGTGCGGGTCTTCCAAGCGCACGGAGGCCCACAGCACTTTGCCATTGTAATTGTAGAGCGCGTGGTTGAGGTCGATAATCAGTTTCTGGTCTGCCGTGTCGGGGTAGGTGTATCGGTGGATGCCGCAATGTTCGGTGGCGGTCAGTTCTACCTTGATGTTATCGTCAGCCAAGCGCACTTTGTAGTATCCGGGCTCGCATACCTCAGTCTTGTGGCTGAAGCGGGAGCGGTAGCCGCTGTCGGGATTGTCGGCGGTGCCGGGGTGCAGTTGCGTTTCGCCGGTGTAGGGCATCAGCAGGATGTCGCCCAAGTCGGAGTGCCCGGTGCCGCTGAAGTGGGTGTGGCTGAAACCCACGATAGTGCTGTCTTTATGTTGGTAGCCGGCGCAGTGGTCGTAAACGCGGGGCTGGTATTTGCCGTTGATGTTGTGTGGGATGGTATCCGTGTCTGGACTTAGCTGGATGCCGCCGAAGGGGTGGCACGCGCCCGGAAAGGTGTGCCCCATACCATTGGTCCCAATGATGGGGTCAACGTAGATGGAGTAGTTGTGATGGTATTTTTCGGCATCTTTATCATCCATCCTGAACGTGATGGGAATTTGGAAATCGCATCTGACAGGTTTGCCATTATTCATTGCTGGTTTCCATTTAGGCATCGCCATAATGCCGCGAAGGGCTGCAGAGTCGCAATCCTTGAAAAGCGGCACTTTCACTTTGGGATGGCACACTTGGCCGTTTTCGTCCACCACGAACTCAATCAGCACGGTGCCCGAAATACCGTGGAATCGTGCCGTATTGGGATATTCGATGTGTTCGGCTAAAAAGAGACTGAGGGAACCCATTCCGCCGGGAAACTTGGGCATCGTTTCAGCAAGGGTTTGGACATCTTTCTCATCGTAATCTGTGGAATCGATGTCTTGCCCTAAGAGAGGTGATGCGCACCAGATGGTGGTTAAAAGGATAAAGAATATTTTTTTCATATCATTTTTTTTAGGGAGGCAAAAATACGAAAAAGAAAGACATTTTTTATTATTTGTCCTAATGTGTCTTAATTAGAGAAATTTGTGGAAAGCACGCCGCAGGCGGGGAAATATCTGCCCACGAATTTCCACCAATTACCACGAATGAAAATTATCTTCTACATAATTCGTGCCCATTCGTGCTAATTCGTGGGCCTTACATCAAGTATAGTCGCATAAACAAAAACGCCCAATCATCAGACTGGGCGTTTTGTGTTGTTGGAGCGGAAAACGAGACTCGGACTCGCGACCCCAACCTTGGCAAGGTTGTGCTCTACCAACTGAGCTACTTCCGCTTGTGTTTGGTACCGAAGGTGGGACTTGAACCCACACGCTCGCAATGAGCAAGGGATTTTAAGTCCCTCGTGTCTACCATTCCACCACTTCGGCTCTTCAAAGAACGAGTTCCTTTTTGAGGCCGCAAAAATACAAAAAAATCATTATGTTGCAACATTATTTGATTTTTTTATAAATTACTTACAAATAAGTTGTTGCGATGGAATTTCTACTTCTCACTTCTCACTGCTCACCTCTCACTTCTCACTTTTTTACCTCCCAATTAGGAAAATACACGGTCTTTTGTCCATCAAATTGCGTTCGTCATCGAAGTATTTGCGCCATTTGGAGACGGACTGTGTTTTGAGGAATTGCTGCTCGGTGGTGAGGCCGGCGGCGATGCAGAGTCTCGTGGCGGGCTGGCATACCTTGCAGATGGAGCCCACCATCCGGCGATTGCGGTAGGGTGTCTCGATGAAAATCTGTGTCTGGCCAGTTTTGACGGCATACGCTTCGATGGCTTTGAGCTTCTTCTCGCGGTCGTAGGGCTCCACGGGCAGATAGCCGTGGAAGGTGAAATTCTGGCCGTTCAGTCCGCTGCCCATCAGGGACAGGATGATGGAACTCGGGCCGATGAGCGGCACCACCTCGATGTCGAGTTGGTGGGCTTTGGCCACGGCCACATTGCCGGGATCGGCCACGCAGGGCACACCGGCCTCGGACATCAGCCCCACGTTCTTGCCTTCCAAACAGGGCTTCAGGTATTCGTTGAGCTCCACACCCTGCGTGTGCTCGTTCAGTTCGAAGAACTCCAACTCGTCGATTTTCTTGTTGATGCCGGCATAGCGCAGAAAGCGCCGCGCCGTGCGCAGTTCTTCTACTATATAATAATCTATTGTATTGATGACTTCCGCATTGAATGCCGGGAAGAAGTTGCTGAAGCCGCCCTCGCCAATGGGGGTGGGAATGAGGTATAATTTGCCAGTTGCCATAATTTCGTATTTGGGCGGCAAAAGTACGAAATTAATGCGGTAATGTGGTAATACGATAATGCGGTAATGTGTTAATACGATAATGCGGTAATGTGGTAATACGATAATGCGATAATGTGATAATACGATAATATGGTAATACGATAATATGATGATGTACTTTGAAACCTGAAACTTGAAACCTGTCTCGACGCAGCAAGCGAGAGCAAAGACACAACTTGTTTGGCTTTGCCGAGCTGCAAGGAGAGTATGAACAAAGTGAATAAACCTGAAACCTCTTGCTGTTCCAGAATTCATTGGAAAAAGTGTAAAAATCAGTTCGATTTTTCTTGAAAAAGTGTAATTTTGCCGCGTAAAATAATCGAAAAAGTGTGATGTATGCTTAATAGAAAAATTCAAAATGTTATAAAAGAGTACTTTACATCGAATTCTAATAAGATTCTCATTATCGATGGCGCACGCCAAATCGGTAAGTCTTTCATTATTCGACACGAAGGACAGATACAATTTCCCAACTATATTGAAGTCAACCTTTTGGAAGACAAAATGGGCGAACGGATATTTGCCAATGTTACCTCCACCGTTGATTTCTATATGCGACTCAGTTCCGTGGCTGGCGATAAGATGGGGGACAAGTATGATACGTTGGTCTTTATTGATGAAATACAGGCCTATCCTGAATTACTGACGCTGCTTAAGTTTCTCAAAGATGAAGATAGATTTACCTATATTGTCAGCGGTTCGCTCTTGGGAATTGCCCTCAATCAGACTCTTTCTAAGCCCGGAGGAAGAATTCGTGTGGAACGAATGTATCCGTTAGACTTTGAAGAGTTCCTTTGGGCCAACCACATCGGAGAAGAGGTCATTGCCTTTATGCGTGAACAATTTGTGCAACGTCAATCGCTGAATGAAGCGTTGCACAACAAATTTCTGTCGTTGTTCAAGCAGTATCTCTTTATTGGCGGACTTCCAGATGCCGTCAACATTTTTGTAGAGACTCAAAATGTACGACGTGTGCGCGAGACCCACGATGAAATTCTCAATTTATACAAGGAAGACGCTGCCCAATATAGTTTGGAACATTCCCTTAAAATCAAGCGCATCTACGAATTGATACCATCCTATATGGAAAACAAGAAGAAACGAGTCTATTTCAATAAAATAGAAGGGAAAAAGGGTGGTCGTAGCAGCAACTATGAGGAGGAATTCGAATATTTGGTGCGCTCCGGTATCGCTATTGATGTACTTGCCATCTCCAATCCCGTATTTCCCCTTATTGAGTCCGCACAAAAAAATCTACTCAAACTTTACCTCAATGACGTGGGGCTCTTATCTCAATTGCTGTTCCAACATAACATCAGTGCCGTTTTAGACGACCATAACAGTGTTAACCTTGGCTCCCTATATGAAACTGCTGTGGCCTCCGAATTATTGGCGCATCAGCACAAACTCTATTATTATGACAATAAGCAGAAGGGTGAGGTTGACTTTCTGATTGATGATTATGACACGCTGTCGATAATGCCTTTGGAAGTGAAATCCGGAAAAGATTACACCATTCACCGCGCTCTTGACAAATTTATTGCCAACCAGAATTACCATATCGTAAATGCTATGGTATTATCTAACGAAAGGGTAGTCAGAACTGAAAATGCAATCACCTATATTCCAATATATTATGTGATGTTTTTGTGAAAAAGTTGGCAATTCTTTGCTGATTTTGACAAGTCCAAGACACGTGTACAGGTGGAACATGTGTTTGGCTTAGGAATGAATTGATTTGTGTAATATATTGATATACAACAATTTTACCTCCCCGTAAAATAATGATGAAAAGTTGGAAAATAGAAGAAAATTTATATCTTTGCCACGTTGTTCACTTTGAATTTTGGCTAATGGACTTCACGAAGTTCTGAGGGACGGCGCGAAAATGTTAATAATAGAAGTCCCCTTAAATATTACACGGGATATGAGGCGAACAATCCTAATCAACGTGCGGGAGTTCTCAGTTTTGGTATTGGTCCATTTCTGTTTGGCCGGAATTCTGAGCAGATACGACATGTTTTTCAAAATAGATTTGCGCACGATATGCTTACTCATGGTACGGCGAAATGGTTTCAGATTTTAGATATACCCCCATCCTGGTTTTGGTATTTTGGTAGTTCAAATGGTAATACGTTATGGTAAAAAATAGTATGGAAAATAAGGTGTTTATTTCTAGAGTAAAAATATTGCTGGTTTCAGCATTTTTATTAGTGTTGTTTATTGGGTGTAAGGACGATGTAAGAACTTTGGAAAGAATGAATTATGAAGGTGATGAGTTAAGGACGGATGGTTTTTATTATTGCTTGAGAAAAAACAAACACGCTCCAACGAAAATGCTGGTATCATTTTTTTACAGAAATGGTGTTTATTTGTGGGGAATGTCTTTTTATGACACAATACCAGCTCACATAACAAAAGATAGTATCTTATCGTTTGAAAGATTATATTCTCAATTTTTTGATCGTTGGGGGGTGTATCAGGTGTCTGGAAATCAATTGTTTCAAGAATTTGAATGTCACGATGGATTTGATCCACGTACTCATTATTGTTTAACCACGTCTGACATAATGAATGACACAACATTTGTGTATAGGGATGGTTATTCCGACACCATTGTATATCATTTTCATAAATTTGATTACAAACCCGACAGTACGTTTGCTTTGCAATGGATTCCTTAATTTTAAATAGAAGAGTTATGAAGTCAACTGTCTTGTTGTGGGTAATGTTATTATCTATAAGTTTTTGTTCTGCCCAGCAGCGATGCAATT
>JAKSMC010000013.1 GCA_024400835.1 Bacteroidales bacterium | reverse complement strand
TTCAGGTTTCAGGTTTCAGGTTTCAGGTTTCAGGTTTCAAGTTTCAGGTTTCAGGAATATGTTTAGATTAAGTTGGGATATAAAGATTGGCGAATACAGGGTGAAGACGCTGAAGGGGTTGAAGATCACGACCTCGGTGCTGAACCTTGCCGACACCGCCACCATAGAGTTTCCGGGACAGTACCTGCGGAACTGGGTTAAGGTGGAGGACAAGATTCACGTGGGTGACGCCGTCTGCATCAGACTGGGCTATGACGACCGTCTTGAAACGGAGTTTACCGGCTATTTAAAGCGCATTTCAAGGGACAACAATTCCCTGGTGTTAGAGTGCGAGGACGCACTCTACCTGTTGGACAGGAGTGTGGAGGACAAGGAATACAAGACGGTTCCCATCAAAGAGCTGCTGACAGAGATTCTGCACCAGGTTGACCCGGCATTCGAGGTAAGCTGCGACTTCGATTTCACCTACGACAAGATGGTGGTGTTCAAGAGCACGGCATTGGATGTGCTGAAGAAAGTGCACGAGGACACGAAGGCCAACATCTGGTTCGAGGGCAAGACACTGCACGTGCATCCTGTTTATCAGGAGCAGGCGGGCGAAGAGCCAGTCATCTACGACACGGAGATTAACGTCCAAAGCAATGATCTGAAGTGGAAGGATGAGAGGGATAGGAAGGTGATGGTGGAAGTCAGATATCAAAATGCGAAAGGCGAAAGTAAGAAAAAAGAATACGGATCC
Organism: Bacteroidales bacterium; assembly: GCA_024400835.1. Lineage (GTDB taxonomy): Bacteria > Bacteroidota > Bacteroidia > Bacteroidales > WCHB1-69 > F23-D06. The sequence continues at coordinate 73,246 of JAKSMC010000013.1, read as the reverse complement.
AATGGCGGAGAAAAAAAGATCCGTTACATCTATGCCTCGAGTGAGGAGGATTTGAAAGCTGCCGCCGAAAACGAATACAAATTATGGAACTACAGCGGATATGAGGGAAGTTTTACGGGATGGTTAGTTCCAGTGGTAAAGGCAGGAGGAAGCGTACGCCTGCGGGATAAGGATAGGCCGGAAGGAGTTTACTACGTCACGGGCGTGGAAATAGAGTTCGGCCAAAGCGGAGCGAAAAGAAAGGTCACGCTGGGGAGAAGACTGGGTTAGCGCCTGATTATCCAATTCCAACCTGCACTGTTGCGGTCGGATGTAAAACAGACGGTGCAATCCTCTTCAACAAACTCTCCATCTTTGACAATATAAATGGTGAATTTGGCATCGGAACGGTCTTTGACAAAACGCCACTCTCCGCAATCCTGCGGAGTTGACAATGTTTTAAAGACAACAAAGTCGGCGCGTTTGGAATCTTGAACGATGCGAACATTCATATCAACCGGTTCTTTGGGATTAGTCTCAACATAGACATTCCCATAAGCCATAAAAGAGACTGTCCCACTCGCGTATTTACGAGTGACACGGCAGTCGTCAATTTCAACTCTCTGGGCGAAAGAGACGCTTAGGGAGAGCATAAGCAAGAAAACAACCGAGAGTTTTTTCATAGCGGGAAAATTTTCGACAAAGATATAAAAAAAATGGAATCGCTGAGCGAGATTAGAAAAAGCATACAGAAAATGTCATCCGGGGGCCGGACGTGCAGCATCTTCACCGCCAAGGTGGAGCGTGTGGATGGGGATGTGTGCGAGGTGGATTACGAAGGTCTGCGCCTCACGGACGTGCAATTGCGTGCCGTGGCCGACGGTGTGAGCGGCAGACTGTTAGTCACGCCGAAAGTGGGCAGCTATGTGACGGTGGCAGATCTTTCCGGCGACCTCACGCGCACGGAGATAATCGGCTACAGCGAATTGGATAAGATAGAGATAGCCTGCGACGGCGACATCGTATTCAACGGAGGCAGCCTCGGCGGTCTTATCAAGATTGAGGATCTGGTCAGCGATCTGATGAACATCGTGACCACCTTCAACGCTCACACGCACACGTTGGCAAACGGTGTTACAACTGTGCCGCCAATGCAGATGAACCCAATAACGAGAGGGGAACTCGAAGACACCAAAATCAAGCACTGATATGAGAGGAATACTGACAGACGACAACGGCAATTTGGTGGTTCGTGACGGCCATCTGGCCATCGGCGACAACCGCACGCAATGTGCCCAACACCTTATCGGCGCGCATACCGGGGAGTACAAGCATGCCCCGCTGTTGGGCGGAAACGCGAGGAAGATGGTTTCCGGCGTTGCGGACCCGTTCTGGGCCGGGGAGATGAAAGGCCAGCTGAAGCAGTGTCACATCGATACGGCATCGCTGCGCGTTACCGAGAACGGAATAGAACTTGAAATAAACAACTGATATGGCAAGAACTATAAAAGAGATAGCCGACGGTATGAAGTCGGACTTTGTACGCAACGAGACGTTGCGAGACCTTTACGACATCGTCGGATACAATTCCGATATGACGAACGAGGAGGCGGTGGAGCTGTATGACGGCAATTTCAACGCGGTATGCGTGGAGACGTGCCTTCTGTTTGTGGCAGCCGCCTGCGCGGCAGCCGTAGAGAACCTTTTCGACTGGTTCCGCGTGGATGTGAGCCGCATGATTGACGGCGAGCGCTATGGTCATACGGGCTGGTATGTGAACGCGGCGAAGCGTTTCCAATACCAGGACGGTGACGGAACGGACTACCAGTTGGATGTGACCACCGGCGAATACGCGGTGGAGGATGCTGACGCGCGAATCATCAAGCACGCCTCCTGCGAGGAGAGCGGATTCGGTGTGCGCCTGAAGGTGGCCAAGGAGGAGGACGGAGCGCTCGCGCCCCTGACCTCGGACGAGAAGAGCGCCTTTGAAAGCTATATCAACCGACTGAAGCCGGCGGGCGTTCCCGTTCACGTGATCAGCAGACAGGCGGACGTGCTGAAGCTGAAGATGGCGGTGTATTACGACCCCATCATCTTCAGCGGCGCCACGGCATCCGACAGGGTGAAGAGCGTGATTGGCGCGTACCTGAAGGATATCGAGTTCGACGGGGAGTTCGTGGGTATGGAGATGGTTGACCGCATTCAGGATGTGCCGGGCATTGAAATCGCGGAGGTGCTGGAAGCGTGGTTCAAACACGCAGGCTACGACTACGCGCGGATGGAGAACGACGTGCGCCATATTCCGGATGCCGGGTATATGGTTCTGGCCGACGATTCGGATTTGGAAATCGAGGTTATCAGCCGATAAAACAGTTACGATATGGGCATATACGACATCAACTTCAGAAAGTTTGCGACCGGTCTGCTTCCCATAGCGCTGCGCGGCAGCGTGAAGGAACTCGCGGTTGTGCTGTGCGGTCCGTTCAAACGGATGCACGCCCGGTTCAGAAAGTTCCGTTCGGAAAGGCTTTGGTATATGGGCTACAACGGAACGGCGGTGAGCATGGAGGCCATGCTGAACGACTACTTCCGCGACGAAGTGGCGCAGTTGGCCAACGGTAACCGGATAATGGTGTGCGACGGCGCATCGGTAAGCCGAACGCTGGTATATCCCGAGGCCGAGCAGCTTCCGCTGACGGTAGGCACCGTTGCGATAACGCCGGCATCCGTATGGGGTGCGGTGCCGTTCGTGGTGAAGGTGCCGTCGGAACTCCAGGGCGACACGGACATCTACAACAGCATTGACCGCTTAGTAAGAATTTTCAAATTGGCAGGAACCAAACACACAATAGAATATTATGGATAGACTTTTGAACATCAGTAGAAACGGAGGATTCCCGCTATGCGCGGAATCGCTCGAAATCTTGGCGAACAACGCCGCAATGACGGAAGAGCTGCTGAAGGCGATACCGATAGAGAATCGCACGGCGGTATTCTTCAAGGGCAGGAAGCACGTGCTGTACTGCCTTGCCGGCACCAACAGGATCGCCTTGGTGACCGGTTTGATACCGAGCGACCTGAGCAACTGCAAGCTCACCGTCACCACTACGACGCACGATGTGACGGACGGGGACGGGAACACCTATCCGTCCGTCTATGAGACGACCACTGCGGGAGTGTCGGCGGCCACCGACGCGTCAGATCGATGGAAGTTCATGGATATGGGCGACGTGCTCTCCACCAACATCTGGGAAGACCACCTGCCCGCGTTTGCGAGCGGGTTGGCATCGGCCACCTTGTCCAACGGCGGATTCAATGCAGCGCCCTCCCTTTACGGTACGAACAACAAGCTGAAGAGCAACGGCGACGAGCTCCGTATGCGCCTGCGCATATCCGTCAATCTGAAAGTCAGAACAAACACGGTGCTCCACGTCCCGTTTGCCAACGACCTCGGAGGGTACTTCCGGGTGAACGCCAACCTGCAGCGGGTCGGTGCCGAAGGAAACCATCTGCTGAGAGGTTATATCAACAGCAATGAAATGGTGTTTAACCTCGGGCGACTTGCGGAGGAGGAAGGCTGGGTGGGAAGTACGCCCAACGACGTGTGGGTCGATTTGAACGCGGTGCTTTTCATTAACGAGGAATTTGTGCTATGGTAGGCAGGGACAGACAGAGTATGGCGGACTGCGCCCTTGAGACGAAGGGAAGCGCGGAAGCGGTATTCGATATGGCAAGGCGTTCGGAGCTGTCGGTGAGCGAAGACGTGAAAGGCGCCGTTCTCGAATCCGGATATGCCGAAGACGCGAAGGTGACCGAGCGGTACCGCAGTCGCGGAGTGAAGCCGGCGTGCGGCGAAGAGACATCGTCCGATGTTCTGACGACGGAGGACGGCAGCGAAAACATATTAACCAACAACAACGAAACTATAGAGTATGAAGTTCAGTGATTTCACAGTAAAGCGCCTGTTGTCATCCGGCGACTACCTGGTAGGCTATGACGAAGACGGCAACAACATACGCATCAGCAAATCAGACCTGGCAAGCGCGTTGGCATCGAGCGTGCAGGCGCAGAGTGTGCAGGTTCAGTATTCCAGCAACGGCAACACGTGGCACTCCACGTACGCGAGCGGTGACCGCTATATGCGCATCAAGGCGGGCAGCGGGGCGTGGAGCAGTGCGATATCGATAGCGGTGAGCGCGTACGACATCTGGCTGTCGGAAGGCAACACCGGGACGGAGTCTGATTTCTTGGAATCGCTCAAGGGCGAAGACGGGGCAGGCGTGGAGGCGCAGGATTTGGACATCACGCAACTTGCCGGGTATGATACTCTGCTTAGCAACATATCATCCGCCATGGCCAATGAGAAAAGCTCTATTCTGTCGCAACTCAGAGGGGAACTGTCAGACGAATTGGAGACCCAGTACGCCAACATCCAGATGTCGAGCATCGAGGAGACCAAGTCGTTGGCAGAGAACGACTATCTCACCGTGGTAACGGACGGAGGGTTGAGGAAGGTGAAGATATCGAGTCTGGCGGCCAACATGGGAAACAGCCTGAGCACTTCGAAGATCGTTTCCGGCGGCAGCGGCAAACCTCTTACTTTGTCTTTTGACGTGCCGGTTTCGGCATGGAAGGCAGGCGAGAGCGGATATAAGGCAGAGGTACGCGTTCCGGGAGTTACGGAAGATGCGGCATTCATGGCATCGGCCGCTCCCGAGTCGATGGGCGTATGGGCCGACAGTCCGTTCCACGTGTCGGAAGTTTTGCGAGACACCGTGGTGGTGGTTTGCGACGAAGTGCCGGACAGCAAAGTTACAATCAACATGTTCTATTGGAAATAAGCGGCTATGATCATCAATCTAACGGGCATACCCAACAGAAAGAAAAAGGCGTTGATCAACGGCACGACACCGGGACAGACCATATCGGTACCGAGCCATCAAGTTCAGAACGTTACCGGCGACGACGGCGAAGGAGACAAGCATTTCAGTTTGGAGTTCCGCAAGGCCGTCAAAGAGTTGCCGGTCAACCACAATCTCGGCAAGAAGCCGTCTGTCACTATACTGGACACGTCGGGCAATGAAATATTAGGGGATGTCGAATACACTGACAACGACAACCTGACAATCAGATTCAGTTCCGCAGTCAGAGGAATGGTATATCTTAATTAAGCAATATGGCAAAGACAATTCTCACAGATTTAAATCTGCAACAAAACGAGCTGCAGAATGCAGTAGTGCAAAATTTGGCCACAGCGCCAACGAGCCCTGTTGAAGGCCAGATCTACCACAACACCACCGAACACAAGACCTATCAGTGGAACGGAACGGAATGGGTTCCGTTCTACCAAGGCAGATATGCAACCAACAACGAAGCGATTACCGGCACGGCGACGAATCTGCTGATGAATCCGGCGAACACGAAGGCCGCCATCGACGAAGCTGTTAACGATGCCGTGGAAGCAGTTGAAACGGCAGGCGCCGTGACGCTGGTATCCGCTGACGGCGGAGCCAATGATTCCCACATCAAAAGCTATACGATCAAACAGGGCGGTACGACAGTGGGAACCATCAACATACCCAAGGACCTGGTAGTTCAAAGCGGTGAGTTGGTTATCGGTACATTGTCAGGTGGCACGTTTACAGCAGGATCTACAGGAACGACATATCTGAAGTTGGTTATTGCCAACCAAAGCGCTCCTATATACATCAACGTTGCGGACTTGATTGACGTGTACACTGCGGGTACCGGTATTGACATCACGGGGAATCAAATCAGCATCAAAACTGCCACGTCAAGCGTTCTTGGCGGTGTCAAGGTCGGCAGCAACATCACGGTGTCAGGCGGAACGATTTCGGTTACCTCCACGAATATCCAGAATGCGCTGGGCAACCAAACCGCGAACAAGGTATATGCCGGACCGGCGAGCGGTTCAGCGGCAAAGCCGACGTTCAGAAATCTGGTAGCAGCAGACATTCCAGATCTTGGATACAAATACAGCTCAACAACAAAGGTATCAAATCCCGCCCTCACACCATCTAACGGAGTGGTAACCTGGGAAATAAGCAACGCAGCATTGAGAGATCTTTCTGTGAATTTGGCTTTGGTCCAAGTATATGATGGCAACAACGGATACGAGGTGGTATGCGAAATCAGAAAACTCACCTCGTCAATAGCGATTATTTTCAACTCTTCGGCCAATATTGCCGCCGGCAAATACACAGCAGTTATTACATCAATTGTAGAATCCTGATGAAAAAATCAATCGTCCCTTTTGATATGAGCGGCAATGGGATACACAACCTTGCCACACCATCCGCCAATACCGATGCGGCCAACAAATACTATGTTGACCAGGCAATAGCCAACGCAGGTGTTGGCGGAGGCGGCGGAGGCGGAAGCTTCAGCGTGCAGGATGACAACCAGGGCAACATATCGTTGCTCTTCACAGCGGCAACAATGTCGGTGACAGATGACAACAACGGGAATGTAGGACTAATATTCAACTGATTATGGCAAGCAGCAGCATAAAGACACTATCAATGGGTGGCAACACCTATTCGCTGGAAGACACACAGGCCAGGGAAACGTTGTCGGGCAAGGTTGACAAGGTTTCCGGGCGAGGTCTTTCGGAGGACAACTACACCACGGCGGAGAAGAGCAAACTGGCAGGAATTGCCGCTGGTGCCACTGCGAACACGGGAACTGTAACCGGGGTGAAGATGAACGGGGTTACGAAAGGGACGTCCGGAGTGGTGGACCTCGGGACCGTGATTACCGAGCACCAGGACATCAGCGGCAAGCAGAACACATTGGTGAGCGGAACGAACATCAGGACCATCAATGGTCAGTCGCTATTGGGGAGCGGCAATATCACCATCGAAGGCGGCGGTGGCGGCGGTGATGGCCTGACGTCAGAACAGGTTGTTACTATCGTACAGGATGAATTGGATGATTACATGCCGAAATTCCATTTGGCCGTATGTGATTCAAGCAGCACATCAACAGCCAAGACCGTCACAATACCCGGTGTGACATCACTATATGACGGGCTTGCCATATACGTCAAAAACAACAGTGTGGCATCGGCATCCGGAGTGAAGCTCAACGTCAACTCTCTTGGGGCAAAGCCCATATACAGATCGAACGCATCTGCCACTGCGATAACCAACCACATGGCTGCATCGGGAACGTATCTGCTTATATACAACTCATCCCGTGTGTCAGGCGGTTGTTGGGACCTATTCGTTGGATATGATGCAAATACAACGTATGCCAATTACTCACTTGGGCAAGGTTATGGAACATGTGCAACTGCCGCGGCTACTACTGCAAAGGTGGTAACTTTGTCATCGTATTCATTGTCAACAGGCGGCATAGTTGCTGTGAAGTTCAGTAACGACGTACCTGCGTCTTCAACTATGAATATCAACTCCAAAGGTGCAAAACCGATATTCTATAGAGGATCGGCAATCACAGCGAACATCATCAAAGCCGGAGATGTGGCGACATTTATATACGATGGTACCAATTACATCCTCCTGGCTGTTGACAGAGGTGTTGAGCAAAAGACGAATCTGTCAGAATTCGTTGACGACCTTGGAAGTTCTCCAACCCACACACATAACCAGTATCTTACCGAGCACCAGACTATCAAGACCATCAATGGTCAGTCGTTATTGGGGAACGGAAATATTACCATCGAAGGCGGTGGCGGCGGAGGTCTAACAGCCGATCAGGTGACGGCAATTGTGCAGGGTGAAATACAGACTCCTCTTAGCGGAAAGGTTGACAAAGTTGACGGCAAGGGACTAAGCTCCAACGACTACACCACATCGGAGAAAAACAAACTGGCAGGAATTGCCGCTGGTGCCACTGCGAACACGGGAACTGTTACTGGAGTGAAGATGAACGGGGTTACGAAAGGGACATCCGGATTGGTGGATCTCGGAACCGTGATCACGTCGCATCAGGATATCAAGACCGTCAACGGGCAGTCGTTGGTCGGCATCGGGAACATTGACATAGTAGGCGGCGGTGGCAGCGGTCTGACAGCCGACGAAGCCGTGACGTTCAATAAGCAAGAAGTGCCCGTAGATACGAATATGGGATATTATCTCAATTTTGAAGCGGGCACGGGCCGCAATTACGCAATAATGGCAATAGCAAACGGCATAGGTTCACTACTGCTATCATTGGATTCTGAAATCCAATGCGAGAACTATGTCCTTTTTGACAATTCGTCTAATAGCGAAGATGTTACCGTCGCGTTGCAAACATTGCAATGCGATGGAGAAGATCTTAACAAGATGATCATACCTGATGAAGGGATATTAGTTCCGGCCGGTAAGTATGTCGAACTGTCGTATGTTGTTATATTATCAGACTCAACAATCGGAGTGGTAACCTGCTCACAAGTATTAACGGAATAACCCAGTATTATGTATTACTATTTTTTCAGAAACCGCATCGTGATATTTGCCATCAGGCTGAATTTAATACTCAACAAGGGATTTGTGGAGCTTACCGATAAACAGCAAGATTTTTACCTTGCCAATCCGGCAGCCTCCGTAGAGGAGGTGCGCAAATGCGAGTTGAACCATCCATACATTCCGCCAGCACCGTCAATCGTGCAGCTTCAAGATGATGCTAAAAGTCAACTCAAAGAGGCATATATCGCGAAGATGAGCAGATACTCCGACTTGCAGGTGGTAGGGGCAATATCAAGCCACTATGCACTCACCACGCTTACCATCGGAGATACAACTCCATACACGTTGAGCGAGTCAAAGAACATCATTGAGGGGTTTAACTCACTGATGAAGTCTGCGAAACAAGTCTATGACCGCCACAAGAAGAATATAGAGGACGCAACGACTAAGGAAGCAATTGATGCTGAATTGGAGGAGGCAAAAGAGGAAATGGAGACGCTATGAGAAGGGAATAAAAAACAACGATAAATCAACTGATATGATACTTAAAATCAACATCAAATACATCATCGCCGTGCTAATGCTCATACTGTTGACGACAATGACAATAGCGACGATATATCACACGGCGGCAAATAGAATAATATCCGCTACAACGACTATGCAATGGCAAATTGACACCTGCTGGGGTGGATGGATGGAAACAACACACAAATACTAATTATGAAAAGGCATTCAAATAACAATACAGTTCCTACACCTGAATACGGTTGGGAAGAGATTGCAAGAATCATACAAACAGGTGCTGAGACTACAATAGACATTCCAGAATATTATTCAAAAGTTGGTTTTTTTATAGTAGCAGGTGGTGGGGGTGGATGTGGAGATTACAACAAGTCAGACTGTCCAGGCCAAGGTGGTAATGGTGGAGAAGTAAATAATGTAATAGTTGACAATGTGGCATCTTCTGCTGTTGCTAAAGTAGGGAGTGGTGGTATAGGAGGAAACAAAACAACACCAGATAAAAATACCGACAATGGCAGAACCGCAGGCGGAGATAGTTGTGTGGTATATAATGGTGTATCCTATAATAGTGTAGGAGGATATTATGGTGGTTACGCAGCAGGATATAGTAAAGGCAACCTTCTACAAACTGGTAACAGAGGTATCGGCGGTTGTGGAGCAGGCTTAAACAATTATCCTGGTAATAGTGAGTTTGCGGATTATTTCTGGAATGGTAAAGCAGGGGAAGGAGAAGATTTTGATTCGACCCACAGTAATACACTCCACATACATGGTGGCGATGGACATCACAATCCATTCGATGTATTTGATGATAATTTATATGGAGCTGGTGGCGGTGGCGGATGTGATTCGTATCGCGGTTATGCCTACACAAAAACCCACTTTGGTGAGGGTGGTAATAATGGAGGTGGAAATGGTGGGTATGGTGATAACAACAAATCACAAAATAAAGGAACAGATGCTATGTTTTATGGTGGCGGAGGCGGAGGTGCTGCTTTTTCATCGGGGCATACTTACGGACAAGGTGGGAGTGGTTACCAAGGTGTAGTAATCATATACGGTAAGCGTTAAATATGATTTAATGCGCACTGAAAAAGCGTACATTTGGTTTTGAAAAAGTGTACATTTGGTTTTGGGGATTATACTCATCTAATCTGCCATTGGGATGCCATGGTAGTTCGTCGATTATTAATTTAGCGGAATCGGCAAACTCAGAAATATGATATGGGTAACCGATGTAAACAGACCTTTTTTGTGGATAGGTTGTATCGACAATGTATATACAGCATAAAATCAAGAAAATTATTCTACCAATATTATTGGGCATAATGTATTGCTTTGTTATGAAATTCGCTTTGGTTTGTTGTTATTTGTAAATTATCAAAAGTAACATATCCTGAAGGATCAATGGAAAACCCCCATGATATTGAAACTACCGATGTGCGAGTGTCGGTGTTCACTACGGATGATGTAAAATGCATTCCTACTGTTTTGTCAGCCCCTGCAAATCGTAATGGAATATCGGACAACACAAGCGGATTATTCGGTCTATAGTAACACGCCTCCATAGGATTTGTACTTTGCATTCCGCAATCAACATGCTCTGTATAAGCATCTTCAACCAAGTCAAAATCCATTACATTACCCGTGTGACAAAAGAAATTAGTGGAATAAGTTTGTAGCCATTGATAATTTTCAGATGAATTAGGAACAAACTCTATATTGATTTCAGGTGACGCGGATTCTTGTTGATTAGGTAGTAGTTGTCTGTCTCCTCCAGTGTCATATTTGACATTTATTAAAGTTCCTGCCCCATTAGGCAACTCATAGGTCGGACCAATATATCGATGCCCTTCCGGGGTGTCTTCTTCACTGCGGACATCTCCCCGCCATTCAACAATCTTTGTTTTCTTATTTTCAATCCAGCCTATTTCTTCCCCGTTAGGATCCACGCACCTTACCGGGTTATTCGCGCAGTAAACATACGGACTTAACGACGGATATTTGTCACTCATCGGGTCCACACTGAGCCAGATGCTCAAATCAGACGAGTAATACCGTGCACCAAAGTAGCTTAGTCCCGTTTCCGCGTCGCGCTCTTTGGCTGAGAAGGCGAAATTTAGGGTATAGGTAACAGGTAATAGGGAATAGGTGGCGGCGGAGGGCGCTGCTGTGACGGTGGGGCGATATGTGGGGATGGTTATTGTCAATTCTCAATTCGTGAAAGCGGGTGCGAAGATAGGAAAAATTACATTTAACATCCTCTCTCAATTTTTTGGGAATTATTATTCAAAAAAAAAGTGCGCCGTTTTCACAGCGCACTTCCTTTTATTCTTCTTTCTTATACTTAAAAGCAAAGATAAAGACAATGGCGACAATCAGTGCGTATGACGCAAAAATGTACCAGGAAGTCTGCCAACCGTGCCAAACATCCACTGCAACTACTTCTCTTGCACTATCGGCAAGGCCTCTGAATTTTGTAAAGACACACTTGTTGACTACCATCTGGGCGCATAAGGTTCCAACGGTGGCACCAATGCCGTTTGTCATAAGCATGAAAAGGCCCTGTGCAGACGAACGGATGTTGGAGTCCGTTTCCTTATCCACGAACAATGAGCCGCTGATGTTGAAAAAGTCGAAAGCCACGCCATAAACAATGCAGGAGAGGACAAACAACCATACTCCGCCACCGGGGTTGCCCAAACCGAAGAATGCAAAACGAAGCACCCAGGCGAACATGGCGATGAGCATCACCTTCTTAATGCCGAATCGTTTCAAGAAGAACGGAATCAGCAGAATACATAGCGTTTCGGAAATCTGTGAAAGCGAAATCAAGATGTTGGCATGCTTGACACCGAATGTATTCGCATATTCCGGAATATGTTGGAAACTGGACAAGAACGGATTGGCAAAGCCGTTCGTAATCTGCAGCGAAACTCCGAGGAACATAGAGAAGATGAAGAAGACAGCCATCTTCGGGTCTTTGAACAGCGTGAAAGCACGGAGCCCGAGGGCGTCAACAAAGGATTTCTTCTCCGTGGAATTGCTGACCGGACATTTCGGAAGAGTGAACGCATAGGCTGCCAATGCCAAACTGATACCACCACTAACGACAAATTGCGCAGCTGTAGCCTGGAATCCGAGCAGATCCACAATCCACATCGTGACAATGAAACCAATGGTGCCAAAGACACGAATCGGAGGGAAGGCTTTCACCGTATCCATACCGGCAGACTCCAAAGCATTATAAGCCACAGAGTTGGAGAGCGCCAACGTGGGCATGTAAAATGCCACGCCAATCGTGTACAACGTAAAAAGCGGAGCAAACTGAACGGCATCACCAGCACCAAGGCCATACAAACCGGCGGCAATCATAGCCGCTCCGGAAATGGCATGGCTGATGCCCAACATCTTCTGAGCAGGTATCCACTTGTCTGCCACAATACCTATCAAAGCCGGCATGAAGATGGAAACGATGCCTTGAATGGAATAAAAAATACCAATATTTCTACCTAAACCATGCGTGAACAAAAAGGTTCCCATACAGGTTAGATAGGCTCCCCAGACAGCAAACTGGAGGAAATTCATAATGATAAGTCTGGTTTTCAGTTGCATTTTTTTCAGATTATACGATTATACAAATAGACGATTGGATGTATGATTTACTTGACTAAGAAGTCGAACATTTTTTCATCCTCCAGGAAACCTTGGAGGCGGTCGTTGATATGGACGGGGCCAACACCAACTGGCGTTCCCGTAAAGATGATGTCCCCGGTTTTCAACGTCATAAATTTGGAGACATACGAGATTATGTGGTCAATGGTGAAGAGCATATCGCGGCTATTGCCCTGCTGGACCTTTTCACCGTTGAGCAAAAGATGGAAGTTCAAGTTTTGGACATCGGCAAAACGATCCTTGGGGACGAACTTGCCCACAACGGCCGAGCCGTCAAAAGCCTTGGCAATCTCCCACGGATCTCCTTTCTCAATACAAATACGCTGTATATCGCGTGCCGTGAAATCCACGCCAAGTCCGATTTCCTCATAATAGAGATGGGCGAACTTTTCCTGTATACATTTTCCCAAGCGGTTGATTTTCACAATTATCTCCGTTTCATAATCCACCTGGTTTGAAAAATCCGGAAGGAAGAAAGGTCGATTGCAGCGCGTAATGGCATTTTCCTGTTTCAAAAAGAAAACAGGATTCTCCGGTACAGCATGCTGGAGTTCGGCAATGTGCGCCGCATAGTTTCGTCCGATACAGATAAACTTCATTTTTAGAAGAAATTAATGTGCAGTTCTAATTCAAAATAACCGAAGTTGGCCTTCGGGTCAACCATAAGCACGTCGTTGTACGCCTGCCCTTTGCCTTTGAAGAAATTGGTAAAGGAGTGAACGTAATTGGCCATAAGACCAGCTCTCATAGTCGGTGTGACCGAATATTCAAAGCCGAGGCCCGCATAGGCAGACTCCCGGATAGTGGCAGCCTCAGTGTACTGGTGTCTCTCACGCGACCACATCTCGCCGCCTAACAAGCAAGCATCCACATTGTTCGCGCCTAAAAGCAGACTATTGTAAATACCGGCATTGCCGCAGACAAAGAAATTCCTCAGAGAACGGCTCTTCAACGTTATTCCCAGAGGGATAGTAAGATAGGTAGCCCTGTAGTTCCTGTGTATCTCCGTATTGTCAGTTTCTCCGACATTCGGGAGCACCACTCTGTCATGGAAAACCAATTTCCCGCCGAGGTGCTCTGCAAATACGCCCGTGGAGACATAGTAGTGTTTCCGATGCGTGAGATTTATATTCAAGGGTATGCCATATCGCATTCCAACCAAAACGCCATCTCTCGAATAGCCATTCGTATTGGTGTAAAACCAGTCAAACGTCGGAGCAAAAGCCAACCCGAAGTTGATGCGGGCGCCTTCCCCATTGTCTTTTATAAAAACAGGACGCGGATAGCCCTCACGCGGAGGACGGATACGTTGGGCAGAGAGGGACATCGTCGTACCCAAGCACGCTATGACTAAGAGAAATAGTAATTTTTTCATATCGGAAGATTTAAAAAAGTTCTGGTTGTCCGGCAGAAAATCGGGTCTTGCCCAGATGTTCGTAAGCCAGAGCAGTAACTTCGCGTCCCCTTGGGGTGCGCATCAAATAGCCTTCCTGAATGAGGAACGGTTCGTAAACCTCTTCAATAGTACCGGCATCTTCGCTTACTGCGGTGGCAATTGTGGTCAGTCCCACCGGGCCGCCTTTGAATTTATCAATAATGGCGGAGAGTATGCGGTTGTCCATTTCGTCCAAGCCGTGTTTATCGACATTAAGCGCCTTCAAAGCCACTTGCGTAATCGGCAGGGTGATGGTGCCATCGCCTTTGATTTGGGCGAAGTCACGGACGCGTCGCAGCAACAGGTTGGCGATACGCGGCGTGCCACGACTGCGGAAAGCGATTTCATAGGCAGCATCGTCATGAATGGGAATCTCCAAGATGGTGGCGGAGCGTTTGACAATCTTGCTCAAAGTGTCTGCGTCATAATATTGCAAGCGCAAGTTGATACCGAAACGAGAGCGGAGCGGTGCTGTCAGCAAGCCGGAGCGCGTAGTAGCGCCCACCAGTGTGAACGGGTTCAGGGAAATCTGGACGCTGCGGGCACTCGGGCCGCTATCTATCATGATGTCGATTTTATAGTCCTCCATAGCGGAGTACAGGTATTCCTCCACGACAGGAGACAGGCGGTGGATTTCATCAATGAAGAGCACGTCGTGAGGCTCCAAGTTGGTAAGCAAACCTGCCAAGTCGCCGGGTTTGTCAATGACCGGGCCGGAAGTACAGCGCACGTTCACGCCCATCTCATTACCGATGATGTGCGACAAGGTGGTCTTGCCCAAGCCCGGAGGGCCGTGCAGAAGCACGTGGTCAAGTGCCTCGCCCCTGCCTTTGGCTGCATGCACAAAGACCATGAGGTTCTCCAGCACCTGCGGCTGCCCTTGGAAGTCCTGAAACGCCGACGGACGAATCGCTCTTTCGAACTCTTTGTCAGCGGAAGACATCCTGTTGGCAGAAGGATCTAAGTTCTCATTCATATCCTATCGACTATAGTTTTTTATCTAATCTGTTCAAGCCCAAAATAGCAGGTTCGAAATTAGTTTTCAATTTCAGAGCCTTCTGATAATCTTTGCGGGCCTTTGCATATTCGCCCAAATACTCGTATGCCACACCGCGGTTGCAGAAAGAATAGACAAAATTCGGATTGGCATTGATAGCCTGGGTGAACAATTTCACAGCTTCGTCATATCTGGCAATGCTGTCATCCAAATAAATGTAACCCAGATTGTTCAATGCGGGCACATTCTTCGGATCCAGGTCAATCGCAGTCTTGTACTCCTGCTCAGCCTCGGCAACCTGGCCGAGATCTTGGTACATTTTGCCCAAGTTGTAATGGATTTCCACATTCTTGGGATCCACATTCAGAGCATTCTGATAATAACTTACGGCAATGGGGTCCATTTTCTGCTGATAGAAATAGCCAAGTTCCAAATAAGCCTTCACCTCTTTGGGATCCTGGTCGATGACCAATTGAAGCATACGCAGATAGCCCGTGGTGTCTTGTTCTTCCTTCAGCATAAAGGCTTTAATAAGATAGGCTTTGGGATTGTACTTCTGCAATTTCACAGCCTCCTCGATGGTCGTGTTGCACTGGTCCATCATACGGAGGTGGAAATAGAGTTCGGCCAATTTCAGACGTGCTTCGTTGTTGCTTGGCTGCTTCTTGATGGCAGTTTGCAGCATCTCCTCTGCCAAGTCGGTTTCGCGCTCTGCGAAATAGAGGTCGGACAATTTGACATAGTATTTGCTGCTGTCGGGTGCCAACTTGATGGCCGTCTGCATATCGGCAATGCCCTTTTCAATATCCTTGTGGAAATAGTAGTAGTCGGCGCGTTCGTAATAAAGTTCTGCCTTTTTAGGATGCTTGTCGATGTTTTTGCACAATTCGGCAAGTTCCTTCGGCATATCCGCGTACTTCTTGTTGGAAGTACAACTGCAAATCGATACAGCCACACAAAGCAGGAGTATGAAGATACGATGTTTCATAGACAATTTTAGTGCATGTTGTTTTTAATAGCTTCGCGAATCTTAGCTTCCAGTTCGTCAGCCAGTTCAGGATTGTCGGCGAGAAGGTTTTTAACGCCCTCACGGCCCTGAGCCAGTTTGCTCTCACCGTAAGAGAACCAGGAACCGGACTTCTTGATGATGTTGTATTCAACGCCGAGGTCAACGATTTCGCCGGTCTTGGAGATACCG
The DNA here is from genome assembly GCA_024400835.1 of Bacteroidales bacterium. Classification (GTDB taxonomy): domain Bacteria; phylum Bacteroidota; class Bacteroidia; order Bacteroidales; family WCHB1-69; genus F23-D06. Next base: position 57,005 of record JAKSMC010000013.1, on the reverse strand, counting down.
CCACCGAACATAATGTCGAATTCTGCCTGACGGAATGGAGGAGCCACTTTGTTCTTGACGACCTTCACTTTGACGTGGTTGCCGATGGACATATCACCGTCCTTGATTTGAGCCTGGCGACGGATGTCGAGGCGTACGGAAGCGTAGAATTTCAAGGCATTACCACCTGTTGTTGTCTCCGGATTGCCAAAGAGGACACCGATTTTCTCGCGCAACTGGTTGATAAAGATACAGCAGCAACCGGTCTTGTTGATGGTAGCCGTCAGTTTGCGCAGTGCCTGGGACATCAAACGGGCCTGGAGGCCGACTTTGGAGTCGCCCATATCGCCTTCGATTTCGCTCTTCGGAGTCAGGGCTGCCACAGAGTCGATTACGATAATGTCAATAGCGCCAGAGCGAATCAGGTTGTCAGCGATTTCAAGAGCCTGTTCGCCGTTGTCGGGTTGTGAAATCAGCAAATCGGACGTGTTCACGCCAAGTTTCTCAGCATAGAAGCGGTCAAAGGCGTGTTCGGCATCGATGAAGGCTGCAATGCCGCCTTGTCTTTGTGCTTCGGCAATGGCGTGAATAGCCAACGTCGTCTTACCGGAAGACTCCGGTCCGTAGATTTCAATGATTCTGCCCTTGGGGAGGCCACCCACACCGAGAGCGGTGTCCAGTCCGATAGAGCCAGTAGATATAACATCCATATCCTCAACTTTGGTGTCGCCCATTCTCATAATGGAACCTTTGCCAAAAGACTTCTCCAACTTTTCGAGCGTGGCATTGAGGACCTTCAGTTTCTCAGCATTTACGCTGTTTTTAATTTCGTCGTTATCCATAGTGTTTTTGGTTTTTTATGTTTTTGAAATGAGTGCAAAAATACGTTTTTTTTATTTATGATTTTTATAGTAATTTGTATTGCGAAACAAGTTTGCGCGTATTATCCAGGAGCCATCGCCCGAGAGAAGGGTATTCTCTTTCCGACATCCACAATTACACCTTCCAACTGCTTGATTTCAATATTATTATCTTTTTTTATAGAATATCTCATTTTCACCTTAGCAAGATTTTTGATTCAACGTCCATATTTTCGTCCATAACTTTACTGTTCAAAGTTCGGTGACAAAAATACAACGACGGAAAACAAAAATCAAGACCTTTTTTAATAAAAATGAAAAATATTTTACTATTGATTTATAGAAAAATAGTTTGGATTTAACATTTTACTGTTAAGGAAAAAAAATGCCATTTTCGGAGAAAACGGCATATATCTTTGAAAAAAGTAAAAAATTTCAGTCCAAATAGACATCGATAAGACCTTCTGGGGCCTGGATGCTGAGGATCTTATTCTCGCGGTCGACACCGGTGATAAACTGCTGCGAAGCAGGGATAAGGATTTCAGTGCCATCGTGGTCAACCTGCATGATGGGATTGTTGCTGACCTCCAAGAAGTCCTGACAGATGCCGATTTCGCCCTTGAGTTCGTCAACCACTTTAAAGCCGACAACTTCATGGAAATAGAACTGGTTGCCGGACAATTTGGGGAGTTGGCTCATCGGGAGGTAGAGTTCAACGCCGGCGAAGTCGCGGGCCTCATTAGCGGGGATATCTTGGAATTTGATAACGAACTGTTTATTGCCGCGGTAGGCGATGCGTTCGATATTATAGGGGATTTTTTCGCCGTCGAGGTCGAGGAACACGGCATCGAGGTCGGTGTAGTTTTCGGGATTGTCGGAATCAAAAAAGGCACACAGATCGCCTTTCAGTCCGAAAGGTTTGGTCAGTGTGCCTAAATAGAAGAATTCGTTTTTCATTATGCTTCTGCGGGAGCGGCTTCTTCAGCAGCGGGAGCTTCTTCAGCGTTAGCAGCAGCCTCAGCGGCAGCGGCTTCAGCAGCTTCTTCAGCAGCCTTTGCGGCAGCAGCAGCGATTTCAGCGTTGCGTGCAGCAATCTTTGCAGACATAGCTTCCTTAACTTTCGTTTCAGCAGCCAAACGTTCTTTCTTAATGTTACGAGCCTTGTCAGCTTCTTCGCGAACTACGTTGCTGAGCTTGCTGTTCTTTTCTTGTTTCCAAGCTTCGAACTTCTGCTGAGCCTGAGCTTCGGTGAGAGCACCCTTGGCGATACCGCCTCTGAGGTGTTTCATCAAATAGACGCCTTCGCGTTTGAGAATCGCACGAGCCGTATCAGAAGGAGCAGCACCTGCCTCTAACCAATACAGAGCGCGGTCGAAATTGATGTTCAATGTTGCAGGATTGGTCAGTGGATTGTAAGTACCAAGATCTTCGATAAAACGTCCGTCACGTGGTGCACGACCATCCGCAATTACAACGTGATAAAAAGGTTGATTCTTTTTACCTCTTCTTTGTAATCTGATTCTTGTTGCCATAAAAAATTTTGGTTTGTTGTTAATTATTAATTGTTTCCTTAAATTCCTAATGCCTCTGACCGAAATCAAAAAGGCCTTTTTTAAGGGGCGGCAAAAATACAATTTTTTTGATATGTTTCATTCTTTGAATTTATTATTTTTGCTGCCCTTTATAAATACAATATTTTGCACTCTGGAACATTCCATAAAAGGCTGGCAGTTTATCTGTTTTTATGCGTAGCCACGGCATTCGCACCAGAGATGCTGCGGGCCCAATTCTACAACGGTTCGCAAATAAGTTTCGGAAAAAACCGCGTCCAGCACCAGGATTTCAACTGGCAGTACATGCGTGCCGAGCAGTACGACGTCTATTTCTACCCTACTGGCAAGGCATTGGCGCAATATACCTTCTACAAAGTGCCGGAATACATCCGTGAAATCGAGAACATCCTCAACTACACTTCCCGGAAAAAGCTCCAGATTATCGTCTATAACACCCAGCAGGACTTCCGCGAGTCGAATTTCGCATACGATGACGAGGATTTCTACAACCAAGGCGGCGTGACCAACATATACGGGACGAAAATCTACGTTTACTTTGACGGCAACCGTGAGCATTTCGACCGTATGATACGCAGTGGCATCATGAACGTGTATGCGCACTGGCTCGTGCAGGGCGCCACCGTAGGTTCCAACATCTCCGCCGACTACCTGATAAACGTGCCTAATTGGTTCTACACCGGGCTGGCCTCCTACTACGGACAATCTTGGAACAGCGAGATTGACGCACACGTCAAAGACGGCATCCTCACCCAACGCTACGCCGACTTCGACGAACTGCCTCCGATGGATGCCACGTACGCCGGGCACTCCTTCTGGAAATACATTGCCGAAGTCTATGGGGAAGAAACCATCGCCAAGATTCTATACAGCACACGCGCGGCCAAAACCATAGAGAAGGGCTTCACCTACGCCACCGGCGTTCGCTACCGCCAACTGCTTGTCAACTGGTTCAAATACTATTATGTGATGTACCATCCTGACAAGGAGCGCACTATGCCTGACGGCAACGGCATACTCAAGCACCCCAAGGTCAAGCGCGACTACAGCCACATCTGCCTTTCGCCCGATGGCGAAAGCCACGCCTACATCACCAATGAGGCCGGACAGGTTCGCGTATGGCTCCAACGCGCCGGCAAGAACCATCCCAAATGCATCTTCAAACGCTACCCCAAAATTGAAGACAACCCCGACTTCACCTTCCCGCTGATTGCTTGGAATCCGGACGGCTCCATCCTCGGCATGACACTCGAAGACAAGGGGCACTGTTATTACTATCCATACAATTTGGAAAAAAGAAAGTGGGAAAAACGTTTCCTTGTAGATGTGGAAAAAATCACCGCCTGGAACTATTCCGATGACAGCAAGATGATGATTTTCTCCGGTTTCAAAAACGGGCAGTCGGATTTGTTCCTCTACAGTTTCCTTTCCCGCTCGTTCCAGAATCTCACCAACGACTTCTACGACGATTATGGGCCCATATTCCTCAATCCCGACCAAATCGTCTTTTCCTCCAACCGCGACAGAGATTCACTGCAGCTGAAGGAAGATTTTCTCAATGCGACACCGCAGCTCCACTACGACCTTTTCCTGTACGAATATGGCAAAAAGGAACCTGCGTTGCTGCGCGTCACCAACACCCCGTATGCCGACGAATACAACGCCCGCCGCGTAAGCGAACAACAGTTGGTCTATCTGAGCGACAACGACGGCATGACCAATCGCTACGACGCTGTTTTCGACAGCACCATCAGCCGCATCGACACTGCCGTCCACTACTCCTACTATGCCAAGACCCATGCACTCACCGACCGCGCATACAGCATCTTAGAGCAAGACTACTGCCCACAATCCGGTTTGTTGGCTGACATCTCATTGAAAGACAAGGTCAAGAGAATATACTTCACACCCCTGGATTTGTCCACGCACGCTGAGCCGTCGCCAACAGTCTTCCGCAACAAGAACCGATGGGAAGAAATCAACGACAGCAAAGAGCAGTTAGTCCGTGACAGCATTCGTCGTGGCGACAAGCCCGAGCCCATCGAGCACGGCTTTATGCAGGTTTTTGCAGACGACGAAATCTCAGACGCTCAAAGTGCCGCTGACAGCGCCAGCACAGCCCGCAAGAAAAACGAATTCTACATTCCCGTGGCCAGTGGCTACCGAGTGCAGTACACCATTAACAAACTCATCACGCAGGCGGACTTCAGTTTCCTGAACACCTCCTACCAGCAATTCGAAGGCGGCAAGTCGCCCATCTACCTCAACACCGGTTTCAACGCGCTCTTCATGCTGGGCATCACAGACCTGTTCGAAGACTACCGAATCACCGGCGGCTTCAGGCTCTCCTTCAATCTGGAAAGTAACGAATTTATGTTCAGTTACGAGAATCTTGCCCATCGTTTGGACCGCCAACTCGTGCTGTACCGTCAGGCCATCACATCCTCTCCTGGAGATTATGTCTATAAGCAGACTTGCAACAGCGTGTTCTATATTCTGAAATTCCCGTTCAACAAGATTCACAGTGTGCGCCTCACCTTGAACGGCCGATACGAGACCAATGTCGTCCAAGCCCTCAGTGACTACACGCTCCAACTGCCCAACGAGCACCATCTCTGGGGAGGCGTCAAGTTGGAATACATCTTCGACACCTCCAAAGAGCTCTACACCAATCTATGGAGAGGTTCTAAAATCAAAGTGTTCGCAGAATACAACCAGCGGGCCGAGAAGGAGACGCAGAACCTGCTGGTCTTAGGCTTTGACGCTCGCCACTCCTTCAAATTGTATAAGAATATGACACTCGCCCTACGTGCGGCGGCATCTACCAATATCGGTTCCGCGCGCCTCGTCTACTTCATGGGCGGCGTGGACAACTGGATAAATGCGAAGTTCGACAGCGGCATCTGGGTTGACCAAAGCAAGAACTACACCTACCAGACATTGGCCACAAACATGCGCGGATTCCAGCAGAACATCCGCAACGGCACATCCTTCGTGCTGCTCAGCGGCGAACTCCGCGTGCCCTTCGTGCAACTCATCGCCGGGCACCAAGTTCCTTACGAGTTCTTCAATTCCCTCCAACTCAATCTTTTCGGAGATTTCGGCACGGCCTGGACAGGGTTCTCACCTTACTCTGAGGACAACTGCCTCTACACGCGCTACGTTGACTCCGGACCCATCCACGTCTTAGTCAGACGACAAGTTGACCCCTTCGTCGGCGGTTTCGGTGTCGGCTTGCGCTGTTCCCTCTTAGGCTATTTCCTCCGCTTCGACTACGCCTGGGGCGTGGAAGACTTTAAAATAGCGAACAAAAAGGGAATGTTCCTGTTCTCGATAGGAACAGACTTTTAGAGATAAGAGATAAGAGTTAAGAGTTAAGAGATGGTTAGGGGAGGAAGGGTTTTACAGCTCGGTCGAAAATACCATTCATATAGGCGATGACCATTCCATAGTTGGAAACCGGAATGCCGCGGTCAACGGCCGGTTTCAATCGGTTAAGAATCTGTTTGCGCGTAATCATACAGCCTCCGCATTGGATCACCATAGCGTATTTCTCGATATCGGGCAGTTGGTCGAGGCCCGAGACAAAGTCGAAGTGCAGTTCTTTTCCCGTATGTTTCTGTATCCAGCGTGGCAGTTTGCCGCGTCCGATATCTTCACACGAAGTGAGGTGGGTGCAGGACTCCAGCATCAAGACGTGGTCGCCGTCCTGAAGTTTGTCGATATAGGGAGTGCCGGCAATATAGTGCTCGAAATCGCCTTTGTGGTGGGCCAGCACCACGCTGAATCCCGTCAGCGGAATGTTCTCGGGCACGTCGCGCGCCACCCGGCCGAACATCTGGCTGTCTGTAACCACCAGCTTCGGAGCGGGGTTGCGCTGTAGCCAGCCGGCGACCTTGTCCTCCTTGAGCACCACTGCCACAGCATTGTTGTCCAAAATGTCGCGAATCATCTGCACCTGCGGCAGAATCAGTCGGCCCTCGGGAGCCTCCGTATCTATCGGAGTGACCAGCAGCACCGTATCGTCTTCCCCGATAATATCACCCAATAGCGAATGGGAAATGTAGGCAGAAGGCGGCATCTTGCGCACCAACTCGGCCAACATCTCCGGGACGCCCTGCCCTGTCTTGGCGCTGACCTCGAGGAACTGCGTATCAGTGACCTCCTGTCGGCCCGCCAAGTCAGACTTGTTGTTGACGACTATATAGGGAATCTCATACGCTTTGAACTGGTCGGCGAGCATCTGCTCAGGCTCTTCAAATTCGTGAGCGGTTATGACGAGTATGGCAAAATCTATCGTCTTCAGCACATCCAACGACTTTTGAATACGTTTCTGGCCGATAGCGCCCTCGTCGTCAATGCCGGCAGTATCGATGACGACAGCCGGGCCTATGCCGAAAATCTCAATGGACTTCTTCACCGGGTCGGTAGTGGTACCGGCCGTGGCATCTACAATGGCCGTCTCCTGTCCTGTGATGGCATTAATCAAAGAACTTTTGCCGTTGTTGCGACGACCGAAAATTCCAATATGCGGTTTGCTTTCTCTTCCCTTCATTTTTATGCGATAAAGGATTTACGCCAACTCGCCATACAGGTCGTATGCGGTAGCCTCTACTATTTTAATATTATAGAACTCGCCGATGGTGAGCGGCTGGTCCTTGGCAATCAGCACACAGTTGTCCACGTCCGGGGAGTCGTATTCCGTGCGACCCACATAGCAATCCTGTTCTTCGACATCAATGATGACTTTGAACGTCTTGCCGACCTTGGCCTCGTTGAGTTCCAAGGATATCTCTTCCTGCAGGCGCATGATTTCGTTCTGGCGTTTGTTCTTTTCCGAATTTCTGATCGGGTCGCCCAACTCATAAGCTGGGGTGTCATCTTCCTGAGAATAGGTGAAGACGCCGAGGCGTTCGAAACGGGTGCGTTTTACAAACTCGACCAGTTCCTTATGCTGTTCGCGCGTTTCCGTGGGGTAACCGGAAATCAGCGTGGTGCGCAACGCGATGTCGGGGATAGCTTCGCGAATACGTGCTACCATATCATATATATATTGTGCACTGCCGCCACGTCGCATACTCTTCAATATCTCATCATTGATGTGCTGGATAGGAATATCCAAATAATGGCAGAACTGCGGATACTTCTTCATCACATCAAGAATCTCGAACGGGAAGTTCAGTGGGTAAGCATAATGCAGACGGTACCACTCAATGCCTTTCACCTGGGCAAGCGCCTCCATCAAGGCTGCCAGTTCCCGTTTCCCAGTCAGGTCGATGCCGTAGTAGGTAAGGTCCTGTGCAATCAGCATGATCTCCTTGACGCCCTGGTCGGCTAACTTCTGGGCTTCTTCCACCAACAGCGGAATGGGTTTCGACACCTGCTTGTCACGGATAATCGGAATGGCACAGTAGGAGCACTGGTGGTCACAGCCCTCGGAAATCTTGAGGTAGGCGTAATGTTTCGGCGTGGAAAGAAGTCGCTCGGAGGTGCCTAACAACTGGAACTCGTCAGACTCCACCAACTGGTTGAGTTCTGCAAAAGTGAAAATGCCGTCCACCTCAGGCAGAGACTCCGTCAGTTCGTCTTTACAGCGTTGGGCTAAGCATCCCACCACATAAACCTTCTTGACCTGGCGGCGTTTTTTGCGTTCCAGTTGGTCCAGAATCTCATTGACAGATTCCTCACGGGCATCTCCAATGAAACTACAGGTGTTTAAAATGACAACGTCAGTCTTGGCCGTACTTTCGAAAACGACTTGATTTCCTTTTTTCTGCAACTGCGCAGCAATGACTTCCGAGTCAACGATATTTTTCGAACATCCTAAAGTGATGATATTGATGGTCATAGCAGGAGGAATTTTGAGGGTGCAAAGATAATAAACTTTGGCTATCAGCCGCCAATTCCACCCAACGAATTGAAAACAAAAAAGCCCCTGCAAAGAGGGGCCTTGTAATTCTAAACTGCAAACAGATTAGTTAGTAGCGTGGCATTTAACTTCGGTAGTGACACCAAGAATAGTAACTTCGCTGTTATAATCTTTACATTTCTTGCCAGATTCAACTTCAAAAGGATCAGCTGTAAGGGTTTCAACACCATTTACATAAGTGGTGCATTGGCATTTCTTATTGCAAGAAGTGGAGAAGAAAGCGAGCACTAAAGCAGCTGCGCATACACATAATACTTTTTTCATTTCTTTAAATTTTTTAGGTTAATAAAAGATTTCTATCTAAGAGGCTGCAAAAATAGTAATTTTTTGACACCCACCCATTAATATAAGATTTTCCCTATTTGACACGTTCGTGCAATTGGACTTCCACAGTCTTTGACAGGGCTGAAGATGGCACGATGGTGTCTAAATCTGCGAAAAGGCCGTTCTGTTCACCGTCTTCGTCCACGAAGCTCAACGAATAGGTACTGTAGCCCGAGTAAACCGGCAGGGTAAAACTGCCGTCCGCAGCCGTTTTGGCAGAGACGTAGTTAGAGCCACACACAGAGATACCCTGTATCGGCTCGCCCGTCTGGGCCGACGTGACCCGCCCACAGATGGCGGCATCAAAATCGCGAGTTTCGCCCGGCATGCCGTAGCAAGCCTGAAAAGTGAACATCAAGGCGGTAGCCGTGAAGGAGCCAAAAAGGAAACGTACGGCTTTCTGTTTTTTTTCTTTTAATTTTTGGAACATAACGGTTTCATTTTTAATAGAGACGTGCCGGTGGCACGTCTCTACGGGGAATATTAATGTAAAGGATTATTCTTTTACAACGCAAACAAGGTTTCTGTCGCCGAAGGCATCGTCAATCTTGCCGACGGTCGGCCAGTACTTCTCGGTGTGTGCCATCGGGAAGGCAGCCTGCTGACGGGTGTAAGGACGGGTCCATTCGTCTGCGCAAACCACGTTCATCGTGTGCGGAGCGTTCTTGATGACGTTGCACTCACGGTCAGCACGGCCTTCTTCGATATCGCGGATTTCCTGACGGATGGAAATCATAGCGTCACAGAAGCGGTCGAGTTCGCTCAACGGTTCGCTTTCGGTCGGTTCAACCATCAAAGTGCCGTGAACCGGGAATGCCACTGTAGGAGCGTGGAAGCCATAGTCCATGAGACGTTTTGCAATGTCACCGACTTGAACGCCTGCGCTGCGGTCGAATTCGTTGCAGTCGAGAATCATTTCGTGTGCACACATGCCGTTGGTACCGGTGTAGAGAATCTTGTAATGGCCTTCCAATCTTGCACGCATATAGTTGGCATTCAGAATGGCGTGTTCTGTAACTTGTTTCAAGCCAGTGCCGCCGAGCATCTTGAGGTAACCGTAGGTAATCGGGAGGAGGTATGCGCTGCCGTAAGGAGCGGAAGCCACCTGGCTGCCCTTGCTACCGCCGACGGTAACCATAGCGTGTTTCGGCAGGAAGTCTACCAACTTTTCGCATACACCGATCGGGCCAACACCAGGACCGCCACCGCCGTGAGGCATTGCGAAGGTCTTGTGCAAGTTGAGGTGACATACGTCTGCGCCCATATTGCCCGGAGAGGTCAAGCCGACCTGAGCATTCATGTTAGCGCCATCCATATAGACGAGACCGCCGTTTTCGTGGATGATCTTGATGATTTCGAGAATGCCCTCTTCGAACACACCGTGTGTGGAAGGATAGGTGATCATCAAACAGGAGAGGTTGTCGCGATATTGTTCAGCCTTTGCACGCAAGTCTTCGATATCGACTTCACCGTGCTCGGTAGCCTTGACCACCACAATCTTGTTGCCGGCTTTGGCGGAAGATGCAGGGTTGGTGCCGTGGGCAGAAGAAGGAATCAAGCAGATGTTGCGGTGGCCTTCGCCGCGGCTGACGTGGTAGTTGCGGATAACGGTCATACCGGCATATTCACCAGCAGCACCGGAGTTCGGTTGCAAAGAGATAGCCTTGAAGCCTGTAATCTTGCAGAGCCATTCGCAAACTTCGTTGATCATCTCGATGAAACCTTGAGCCTGGTCAGCGGGAGCATACGGGTGAACGTTGCAGGTTTCAGCCCAGCTCAGCGGGAGCATTTCGGCGGCAGCGTTCAACTTCATCGTACAGGAGCCCAGCGGAATCATAGCGCGGTTGAGGGAGAGGTCCTTCACTTCGAGCATCTTCATATAGCGCATCATCTCAGTTTCAGAATGATATTTGCTGAAAATGCTTTCCGTCATGAAGGCAGAAGTACGTGCCAAAGCAGCGGGGATGCGGAGTTTTGCGCCACATTTGCCGTCGCACACGTGCGGAGTGAATGGTTTGTTGGCAGCCGTAGCGAGGATTTCGAGGATGAAGTTTAGGTCGTCGTGTGTGACGGTTTCATCCAAGGAAATGCTCATGCAGCTGTCGCACCAGTACTGGAAGTTTACTTTCTTTTCAAGAGCAACTTTCTGTACGTCTTTGGTGGTGATGCCGGCAGGGACTTCCATGCAAACGGTGTCGAAGAAGTCGGTAGTCGGTTTGTAACCGTATTTGGAAGCTTCGTCAGCGAGGACGCCGGCGAGGACGTTCATCTTAACAGCTTTGTTTTTGATACCTTCAGCGCCGTGCCACATGCCGTAGAAACCGGCCATGATAGCGGTCAGTGCGCTGGCGGTACAGATATTGGAAGTTGCGCGTTCGCGTTTGATGTGTTGTTCACGAGTTTGGAGAGCCATACGGACAGCGCGGTTGCCTTGAGCGTCAACGGTAACACCGATGATACGGCCCGGCATCTGGCGCAAGAACTCTTCGCGGCAAGCGTAGAAGCCAGCGGCAGGAGAACCAAAGCCCATAGGAATACCGAAACGTTGGGTGGAACCTGTCACACAGTCTGCGCCCCATTCGCCCGGAGGAGTGAGCAATGTAAGAGCGAAGAGGTCGGTAGCGACACCCACGAAGATGTTGAGGGCATGAGCCTTTTCAACGAAAGCGCGGAAATCGTGAACCTCACCGTGTTGGTTCGGATATTGAATCATAGCACCGAAGAAGGTGTTGTCGAGTTCTACTTCGTCAGCATTGCCGATGACGAGCTCGATACCTTGCGGAGCGGCATTGGTCTGCATAACGCCGATACAATGTTCAAAGACATCTTCGGAAACGAAATACTTGCAAACGTTGCTCTTCTGTTGTTCGCGAGTACGGCTGCGGAAGAACATAAGCATCATTTCACCGGCAGCGGTAGCATCGTCCAACATAGAAGCATTAGCCAACGGCATAGCGGTCAGGCTGCTGATCATAGTCTGATAGTTCAACAAGGCTTCGATACGGCCTTGTGAGATTTCAGCCTGATACGGAGTGTAGGAGGTGTACCAACCCGGATTTTCGAAGATGTTTCTCAAAATCACAGCCGGAGTATAGGTGTTGTAGTGGCCCATACCGATATAGGATTTGTAGATTTTGTTCTTAGCCATCAAACCGTGAATGACATTCAGGTACTCGCCTTCGGTCAGGCCTTCGGGAAGGTCTAATGCCTTGGGCAGGCGGATAGCATTGGGAACGGTCTTCTCAATGAGTTCGTCCATAGATTTGACACCGATAGTGGCCAGCATCTTCTGCTGTTCCTCTTCGCTCGGACCATTATGTCTGCTGACAAAGTTATCTTTTATTATCATATTGATTATAAATTAGTTATTAAAAAAATTAAATTTCAAACAGAGGCCGCAAAGATAAAAAAAATAGGGATGTGTCGCCACATCCCTAAATATATAGTATGAATTTCTAAAATTAGCATTCAACGATAGTACACCAATTGTGCTTATCTTCGATTTCGCCGTATTGGATGCCCATCAGCATTTCGCGCATCTTGATGCTCCAAGGACCAGGTTTGCCGTCTTTAGCGATGACATATTCTTCACCTGTTTCACGGTCTTGGATCATGCGGATCGGGGAGATGACAGCAGCGGTACCGCAAGCGCCGGCTTCTTCGAAAGTGCCGATTTCGTCAAGTCTGACGTGGCGTCTTTCAACAACGAGGCCGAGGTCTTCAGCGATTTGGCGCAAGCTCATATTGGTAATAGAAGGCAGGATGGAGCCGGAGTCCGGAGTGACATACTTGCCGTCTTTGATACCGAAGAAGTTAGCGGGGCCAGCTTCGTCGATGTAAGTTTTGGTTTTAGCGTCAGCGAAGATAGAAGCGCTGAAGCCTTCGTGGTGAGCGCGTTCGCCTGCGCGGAGGGAAGCAGCGTAGTTACCACCGACTTTGACGTGGCCAGTACCCAGCGGAGCAGCACGGTCATAATCTTTTGCAATCTGCATGTCGGTCGGTTTGAAACCTTCTTTGAAGTAAGGTCCAACAGGAGTTACGAATACTAAGAAGAGGTATTCGTTAGCCGGCTTAACACCAACAGTAGCACCAGTACCGATCAAGAGCGGACGGAGATAGAGAGAACCTTCTGTTCCAAATGGAGGAATATAGTCAGCGTTCAGTTTGATAACGGTTTCGAGACATTCGAAGAAAAGTTCTTGAGGAATAGGAGCCATCATGATAGCGTCGCAAGAGTTGTTGAGACGTTTCCAGTTTTCTTCCCAACGGAACAAACGAACTTTGCCGTCTTTGCCTCTAAAGGCTTTCATACCTTCGAAAGCTTCCTGACCATAATGAAGGCAGGATGCAGCCATGTGCATAGGGATGTATTCGTCAGAAGTAACTTCAACTTTGCCCCATTCGCCGTTTCTGAAATAGCAGCGTACATTGTAGTCGGTCTTTACGTAGCCGAATGACAAGCTTTTCCAATCAATGTTTTTCATATTACGAAATTTTATAAGTTATTATTTATAGTTGTATCAAGTATTTACAGCGCAAAGCGCGCACTTGCCCACATCGCGTAGAGCAGTATGCCTCAACAGTTTTCACGAATCTTCAAAAAAATATTACGGATTTTGGAGATGTCCCTCATTCGCTGTTGTTTTTAAACGAGCGCAAAAGTACACTTTTTTTTGGATAGTTGAAACAGCACAAACGTATTAAAAAAATAAAAGATTAAGAAACTATGGACTGTCATCACCTAAAATCTGACATTTGAAACATATTGAATCAGCAAAATAAGAATTATAAATATTGGTCGGCGCTTATTTTCAATTCAAACAGATTCCATCATTCAAAAATCAGATGAATACCTATTGACATAAAATGTATTTTTGCCAGCGTTTAAAACTAACAGAACTATGGACGCTTCAGCATTTGAAAAACTCAGTTACGGCGTATACATCATCGCCTCCGGTTGCAGTGACGAGAAAAACGCATTTGTCGCCACCACAGCCTTCCAAGTCACCTCCGAGCCGTTGCAGATTGCGGTGGCTTGCAACAAGAACAATTTCACCAGAACCTTTATCGAGATATTCAAGAAATTCTCAGTTTCGGTGCTCAAGCAGGACTACACGCCATCGATATTAGGGAATTTCGGATATCGGACCGGCCGAGGTGTGAACAAATTTGACGGCATCCACTACAAGCTGGGTCCTCACACCAGTGTGCCCATCGTTTTGGACGACGCAGTGGCCTGGTTCGAGTGCAAGTTAGTAAACAGCATTGACGTAGGCAGCCACATCCTCTTCATCGGAGAGGTGATGGATGCAGATACACTTACCGACGACACCCCGCTAACCTACACCTACTACCGAGAGGTCAAGAAAGGCAAAGCCCCGAAGAACGCACCACACGGAGTTGCTGCCCCCAAGGATGAAGAGCCAAAGTTTGAGAAACCCCTTACTAACAACATAAAATCAAGCACTATGAAAAGTTACGAATGCAGCGTTTGCGGGTACGTCTATAATCCCGCGGAAGGCGACCCCGACAATGGCATAGCCCCGGGCACGCCGTTTGAAGAACTCCCCGATGACTGGACCTGCCCGCTCTGCGGTGTGCCGAAATCGGATTTCGAAGTGAAAAACGATTAAAAAAACGTACATCATCGACCGCGCCACAGCGGTCGATTTTTTTTGTATTTTTGCCGCCTATCGAAAAAAACACACTAAAAATTCAACAATATGAGTATCACAAAATTAGACCAATTAGTAGAAGCTGTCAAGCTTAAACCGAAAAAAAGATTAGTGGCTGCAAACGCCAATGACGCACACACCATCGAAGCTGTTAGCGCAGCTGTGGATTTGGGCATTATCGACGCCACTTTGGTTGGCGACACCGCTTGCATCGAAAAGGTTTGCCAAGAACTCAACATCGACATCAAGAAGTTCAAAATCGTTCACGAAACCGTTGACACCAAGGCTGCCGCAACCGCTTGCGTATTGATTAACAACGGAGAAGGCGACATCCTGATGAAGGGCCTTCTTCCTACCGACAAATACATGCGCGCCATCCTGAACAAGGACGCCGGCCTCTGCCCTCCCAAGGCCACTCTGACCCACATCACCGTTATCGAGAACCCGGCTTACCACAAACTGCTCACCGTCGGTGACGTAGCTGTAATCCCGGCACCTGACTACAAACAGAAATCCGTCATCATGAAATATTTGATTCAGACGGCTCAAACCCTCCAAATCGAAAAACCGAAGGTTGCTTTGATTTGCTGTTCCGAACAGATGCTGACCGGCATTCCCGCCAATGTTGACGCCGCTCTCCTCGCCAAAGACGCAGAGCGTTCCAACGTCAAGGCTTACGTTGAAGGACCTATCTCCCTCGACCTCGCCATCGACAAAGAATGCGCTGAAATCAAGAAGTTCCGCAACGAAGTGGCTGGTGACGCAGACTGTCTGTTGTTCCCGAACATCGAAACCGGCAACGTTTTCTACAAATGCTGTACGAAGTTCAACCACGCCGAACTCGGTGCCTGCCTTATGGGCGCTAAAGTTCCCTGCGTGCTCTCTTCCCGCGGCGACTCCGCTAAAACGAAAATGTACTCCATCGCTTTGGCTGCTTCTCTCGCAAAATAACAATTGGCTATGTGCATCTTAGGGTCACTGAATTTCATAAACTTCCGAATCATCGACATCCTCGACATCCTGATTGTCGCGGTCCTGCTGTTTGAGCTCTACAAGCTCACCAAGGGAACAGCGGCCGTCAAGATATTCTGGGTCGTCGCCCTGCTGTTCGTGATTTGGGAAGTGGTGTCCTATTTCCATTTCACACTGCTTTCGGAACTCCTCGGCGGAGTTTTCGAAGTGGGTATTCTGGCCATCATCATCATCTTCGCGCCCGAAATCCGCAAGTTCCTGCTTTACCTCGGAGACGGCAGATTCCTGCACTTCTTCAGTGACAAATTCGTCAAACAGGCTGAGAGCAACGAATTCCGCACCGAAGTGGAGGCCACACGCGAAGCCTGCCACAGCATGTCCGAAACCAAAACGGGCGCGCTGATCATCTTCGCCCGCAAAACCCCACTGGACGAATTCCTGAACACAGGAGAGATTTTGGATGCCAAGCCTTCCGCCGAGCTGTTGGAGAACATCTTCTTCAAAAACAGTCCGCTGCATGACGGGGCAGTCATCATCAAGGACCACCGCATCGCAGCCGCACGCTGCATTCTGCCGGTTTCCAAGAACATGAACCTGCCGCAGGAAGTAGGCCTCCGACACCGTTCCGCCCTCGGCGCCACCGAGATGACCGATGCCATCGCCGTCATCGTTTCCGAACAGACAGGCAAAATCTCCATCTGTATGAATGGCAATATGACCCGAGAGCTTTCAGCGTCAACCCTACGACAGATGCTATACGACAACCTTGTTAAAGAATAATCACTCATCTTATCTGTAGAGACGGCGCATCGCACCGTCTCTACATTTTTTTAATAGAAGAAAATGCGTTTTCTCTGGTTAACAACACAATGCCCGTTTCACAACCTGGCAACAGAAGCCTATCTATTGCAGAACTCCGATGAAGACATCTTCATGCTCTGGCAAAACGCCAACTCCATCATCATCGGACGACATCAGAACACACTGGCAGAAATCAACCGCGAATATGTCGAAGAACATAATATCACCGTGGCTCGCCGGCTGACGGGCGGTGGCGCAGTATTCCACGACCTCGGGAACCTCAACTTCTCTTTTATCCAAAACATCCAGAACAACGACCGCGAAATCAACTTCGTGAAATACCTGCAGCCCATCGTTGACGCATTGATAGCTTTGGGCATCCCTGCTTCATTCTCCGGCCGCAACGACCTACTGATTCACGACAAGAAAATCTCCGGCAATGCGATGGCCTTTTACGGCAACCGCGTGTTGGAGCACGGCACGCTGCTGTTCTCTTCCGTGCAGGAAGACATTGCGCAGGCGCTGAAAGTGGACCCCGCCAAATTTGCCGACAAAGCCGTCAAGTCTGTACGCAGCCGCGTCACCAACATCTCCGAACATCTGCCCAACCCGATGACCGTCATGGAGTTCAAAGACTACCTGATGAATTTCATCCTGAAGCAGAACAACCTCAGCACCGTCAGCCAACTGACACCCGAGGAGGAGGCCGCCATTAATGTGCTGGAAAAGGAAAAATTCAGCACGTGGGAATGGAACTTCGGCAACTCCCCGAAATACGCCATCCAGCGGAAAATCCGCACAACCGGCGGTTCCATAGAAGTACTGATGGATGTCAAAGACGGTCACATCTGCGCTTTGCAGTTCCAAGGCGACTTCTTCTCCCGCCGCGAACCTGAAGAACTGGCACAGCAGCTCATCGGCCAGCCGCACACGCGCGAAGCCGTCACTGAAGTCATCCACAACAACGACATCAACGCTTTCTTCAGCGGAGCCACCGAAGAAGAAATCATCTCGTTATTCCTATAATCGCAGATTTCGGAAATCTTCTCTACTTCCTTCAGCACAAACGGCAACAGCCCGCCAAAGGTAGGTGGGTGAACCATTAATTACGTGTCTTCAAATTATCTTATTCTGATTTTCTGACCGGCAGCGATTTTGTCGGCATTTTGAATATTGTTCAGACGCATCAGTTCCTGCGTCGTCGTATTGTATTTGAGAGCAATGCGATACAGGGATTCACCGGGTTGGATGACGTGGTATTCCTCTTCACCGTCAAAGGCTTTCTGCAATGAAGTCGGAGTGACTTCCTCCGTCTCTTTTGCTGTCTTTTCCTCTATTGGCTGCGTAGCCTGTTCCTTTACAGATTCATTTGCAATAGTTGATAAGGACTGCTGTTGAGTTTGGGGAGCCTGTTGCTGAGGAGCAACAGGGGGCTTTTTTTCAAAATTATCCAACTTCGTAATATTCAAATCAGAAGGCATCAACACCAAAGTGTTTTTCACCAATGTCTCATTGTCAAAATCGATAATAGACTCAGGGTCAAAGCACTCATTCATAAAACGAGTTTCAAAGTGGAGGATGTAGTCCTTCACATTACCACTATTACCCGTTTGGCCAATCACATCACCGGCATTGACAATTTGGCCGGGTTTCACGCACAGTTTATCCAAATGTGCATAAACCGTTTCCAGACCATTGTAATGTCGGATGGCCACTAACAGGCCGTAATCGCCATAGCACTTGGCCATTCTAACCACACCGTCAAAGCAGCTCTTCACAAGGGTTTGCGGTTCCACCACCAAGTCCACGCCGGGATGGAAAATGCCTTTTTTTGTCAGCCCGTATTTCAGGCTGATATTATCGAACACACAAGGCAGCTCGAAAGGGTTGTTAGCCGACTGCACCAAGATGAGCATCAAACGGTCGTTGTTAAAAGGAATCGAGAGTTGGCAGCTTTTCAGATTCTCGACATCCCAACAGGCGCTATACAAATCGTAGGCAGGAATCTGATAGGTTTCAGAGACTGAGGGATAGGAAGCGGTTTGCAGTTGTGAGGCATTCAGAACAACCTTCGCGGTGTCACGTAGCGCGGCATTCTGGGAATTATCCGTAATGTCAACAGTTTGTGCCATCAACAATCCATAGCCTAAGCAGAGCAACAAGAGCGGTATGCGTTTCATCGATTAGCGTTTTAGATTATTGATAATGGACGTTGTGGAAAAGCCATCCACAAACGGTATGGTAAGGACTTGGCCGCCCCGTTGCTGGACGAAGTCGGCGCCGACAATGTTTTCAATTTGGTAGTCACCACCTTTGACTAAGACATCAGGTTTGACTTTTACAATAATATTATAGGGGGTGTCTTCTTCGAAAACAGCAACATAGTCCACCATTTCCAATGCGGCCAGGACAAGTGCGCGGGCACATTCGTCATTGACAGGGCGTTCTGGTCCTTTGAGGCGCTTCACGGAAGCATCGCTGTTCAAGCCCACCACCAAGATGTCACCCAGCTGACGGGCTTGAGCCAGATAGGAGACGTGTCCGCGGTGCAGGATGTCGAAGCAGCCATTGGTGAAGACGATTTTCTTCTGATGCAAAGCATTCTCATTCTCCAAGAAAAAATCCTGAGAAACGATTTTATGATTGATATGTTCGAGAAAATCCATCATTTCGAAGAACTTGTAATATTGTCAGATTCAGGTTTTTTATAGAAAGACGCCAAAATCAGCGAGAGGAAGCCGAAGGCCAAAACGACAGCCGTTTGGAGGAGCCAGCCGACCCAGCCGGCAGCGAGGCCCTGGGTGTAGGAGATGTTGTACATAATCAGGATTCCGGCCACCATCAGTGGGTAAGAGCCCAAGCCGCCTTGTGAAACCATAAAGGCAATCGTGCTGAAAGTCAGCACTGAGAAGGCTGCTGCCGGTCCAATGTCTTTCAAATACGGGAAGGCGAAGAAGCACAGGTAGGTGCCTAAGAAATAGAACACCCACATGAGCAGCGTCCAGAACACATAACGCCACGGATTGGGCAGATCCTTAATGGAAATGAAGCCTTGCCAGATGCCGAATACGAAATCGCGGACTTTCACAAAAAACGGGACTTTCATCCACCAGCGGCGAGTCCAATGCAGCACAAAGCCAACAATAACAATGAAAGCCAGGAAAATGTAGATGAAGTAATTGCCTAAGACAGAGAGGCCTTTTTGTTCCATCCACATACCGATGGTCAGTTGATTGGATTCGTCAATCACCACCTGGTTGAGCATTCCGGTGTTCATGCCGATGGCAATGACGAGCATGACCAGCCACACCAAGATATCCACGGCGCGCTCGGTGAGCACGGTGCCCAATGATTTTTGGAAGGGTACTTTTTCAAAGCGCTGCAAGAAGGAGCAACGCAGCACTTCGCCCAAACGCGGCAGTGCCAGGTTGGCGAGGTAGCAGACCATGACGGAGTAGAAAGCCATCGGGCGGCGGATGTTGTAGCCTAACGGCTCAAGCAGAATCTTGCTGCGCTCGGCGCGGGCCACATCGGCCAGCAAAGCCATCAGCGCGGCACAACCCAGCATGCACCAACTGAACGTGTTGTTAACCACCGACATCGACTGGAAAATCATTTTGACATCATCCTTGCTGAGAGAATGCAACGACAGCCAGATGAAAAAAACGCCCAATCCAACGAAGATGACCAATTGCACGAATGATTTCAGCTTGCTCTTGGAAGATTTTGTTGTTTCTACGTTTCCCATATTCTTAAACAGCGGGCAAAGATACAAAAACAATCGAGAGCTTTGATGTTGGAATTGAGAAATAACTAACACTCTAATCTTATTATCTACATTAATTATAAAATATAAGCAATAACCTTTTTTTGTATTTTTGCGCCCTCTTTAAAATAGCGGTATTATGTCTATTATAGTAAAAAACGTCACAAAGATTTTTGACACGCAATACGCACTGAACGACGTGAGTTTCGAGGCCAAGAAAGGCGAAATCGTCGGATTCTTAGGTCCTAACGGCGCAGGTAAAACCACAATGATGAAAATCATCACCTGCCTCATTCCTCCTACAAAGGGAGAAGTCTCCGTCTGCGGCTTGGATATTTGGAACGACTCTTTGGAATTGCGCAAGAAAATCGGCTATCTTTCCGAAGCCAACCCGTTGTACTATGACATGTATGTCCGCGAATTCCTGCAGTTCATCGGTGGCGTGCACCACCTCAAGAACGTCAACGCCAGCGTGGACGAAATCATCGAGAAGACAGGCCTCACACCCGAACAGCACAAAAAGATCGGCGCACTGTCACGTGGTTACAAACAGCGCGTTGGCATTGCCCAGGCACTCATCCACAACCCCGAAGTGCTCATCTTAGACGAGCCCACCACGGGCCTAGACCCCAACCAGCTGATTGAAATCCGCGGCCTCATCCGCACTTACGGCAAAAACAAAACCGTGCTGCTTTCCACGCACATCATGCAGGAAGTACAAGCCATGTGCGACCACGTCGTCATCATCAACAAAGGCAAACTCGTGGCCGACGCACCCGTCAGCGAACTGCCCAACATGGCAGAAAAACTCGGCCTCAAACACGGCAGCGAACTCAACGCCCTCGGTATGGAGGAACTCTTCCACGCCCTCACCAACAAACAATAGCGTATGGATAGACTTCTACAACCTCTTCTCAAAATCAACGGACAATACCAGGCCATCTCTTTTGAAGACGCTTTCCAGCAAATCTTTGGCACTTGCAAAGACTGTTCGGAAAACAGCACTTTGGTGATGGCCGCCGGCGACTATACGAACGAGGAACTGTATCTGATCCAACGACTTGCGCGCACCGGCCTACACACCAACGCCATCGGCTCCTTCGATTACTACAACCGGGGCACTGCGTTTTTCATTGACAAAAACGACATCGTCCCCTTCGCAGAACTCTTTGCCTCCGGGCTCTTCATCTGCATATTCGATGAAAACGCCGACACGGAATCCATGCGCGTGACAAGAAAAATAATAGACACTTGCGAGAAAACTCCGCGATATGTGTTCAACACCCCCAGCACCTTGAACATCAGCCACTACGGCAACTTCTTCAGATGCCTGAACCACTACCTGCTCCACGAGAATCTGGCCAAAGGCATTTACGTGGACGTGCTGGGCAAGAATTTCGACACCTATAAAAAGAACCTTCTGAACGAAGATTTCCAGCAACTGCTTTCGCTCAATGGGCTGAAGCAGGAAGACATCGTCGCCTTCGCCGATCTCATCATGCACGCCGACGCCCCGGTGTTCTTAGTATGGGAACGCCTTTTGGACGAGCGCGGCATCATCGAACTTGAGAATTTATGTATGCTGTTGGATATCCAAGCCAAACCGTCCACCGGCTTCCTCAACATCAAAGCAGACCTGAACTCACAGGGGCTGTTCGACATGGGCATGTTCCCCGAGCAGAGCATCGGCGGCCGCAAGATGGACGACGAGTCCGTACAACTCATGGCTGACATTTTCAAGATGCCCGTGGCGAGCCAACCCGTCAACATCAGTGAAAGGCTGGCAGCCAAAGGCTTCCAGCAGTGTCTGCTGTTCAACAGCACCAACGATTCCCTTCCCGAAGAGGTAAGACAGCAGGTTGAGCAATGCACATTTTCCGTGCTGCACACGTCGTGCTGGGACGGGCAATGCGACGCGGACCTCGTGCTGCCGGCCGCACTACCCGATGAAGTGTACGGCACGTTCACAGACTCGACGCGCGTGCCCCACAACAGCAAACCCGAAAATCCGGGGCCGCTCGCACTCAACAATTTGCAGCAACTCTCGGCAGTGAGCGAACTTTTCGGACTGGCTCCGCTCACCGACCCGACAGACATATTTTTAGAATACGCTTCTTTCTTCCAAGGTGGATGCAGAAGCAAATACAGACATTTTTTCAGATAAAAAACTTTAAATAATATTACTATGAGTCCTGAATTTTTAACATCAGCATTCAACATTTACCTCTGGGTTATGATTGCCATGGCAGTCGTGGTCTTCATCTCCCTTTACTTCGTAAATGCTGGTTATGGTCAGTTCACATCCAGCAAATGGGGCAAGGCCATCAACAACAAACTGGCTTGGTTCCTTATGGAATTTCCCATTTTCCTAGCTATGATTATCCTCTGGCTATGTTCACCTCATCGCTTCGACATCGTCCCTATGGTCTTTTTGTTGATATTTGAGACCCACTACTTCCAACGCTCCCTCATCTTCCCCTGGCTTATGAAAGGCAAAAGCAAAATGTCCTTGGCGGTGATGTTTATGGGCATTGCCTTCAACATCCTCAATGCCATGATGCAGGGTTATTGGATTTTCTTCGAATCCTACAAAGCCAACTACCACGTGCTCGGCCTTTCCTACACGGACGTCGCATGGCTGTGGTCCCCGCAGTTCATCATCGGTTTATGCATTTTCATCTTTGGCTTCATCGTCAATCTGCGTTCAGACTACATTATCCGTCATCTTCGCAAAAATGATGAAGACACCAAGCATTATCTGCCCAAAGGCTTCATGTTCAATTATGTGACCAGTGCCAACTATTTGGGAGAACTTACCGAATGGCTCGGTTTCGCCATCCTCACCTGGTCAATTTCCGGTCTGGTGTTCTTCATCTGGACCTTCGCCAACCTGGTGCCCCGCGCCAACGCCATTTACAAACGCTATCAATCTGAGTTCGGCGAAGAGATGAAAGCAAAGAAACTCAAACGCGTGTTCCCGTTTATCTACTAATAAAAAACTCCTGTGATGGAAGAACTGTATGCCAAATATCTGAAACATCCGAAAATCTGCACAGACACCCGCAACATCGCTCCCGGATGCATCTTCATCTGCCTCAAAGGCGAACGCTTCGACGGCAACCAATTCGCACTGCAGGCATTGGAAAAGGGGGCTGCTTACGTTGTGACAGAAGACCAATCTTTGTCTGCCAACCCGAATTGCATTGTCGTGGACGACTGTCTGAAGACGTTACAGGATTTGGCAAAATACCATCGCGAGCACCTGACCATACCCATCATCGGTGTGACAGGGACCAATGGTAAAACCACCACCAAGGAGTTGATTGCAGAAGTTCTTTCCGCCAAATATACAATCACTTACACCCAGGGCAATCTCAACAACCACATCGGCGTTCCGCTCACTCTGCTTTCCATCAAGCCGGAAGACCAACTGGCCGTGGTTGAAATGGGAGCAAACCATCCTGGCGAAATCGAATTTCTCTGCAACATCGCACAACCGACGTTCGGCATCATCACCAATGTCGGCAAGGCCCATATCGAAGGCTTCGGCTCTGTTGAGGAAATCATCCATACGAAAAAAGCGCTCTACCGCGCTGTCATACAAAACAACGGCACGCTGTTTGTCAACGTGAACGACAAGATTCTGCGCGACGGATTGGAATACGACAAAGTCGTTTTCTATGCTGAAGGCGGAGAAGACAACATTGTCAGCATGTCACCCTATTTGCAAATAAACGTAGCCGGCCATGTCATTGACACACACCTGACTGGCAGTTACAACATTTTCAACTTCTTAGCAGCCGCCGCTATCGGTCACTTCTTCGAAGTCAGCGATGAGCAGATTGCACGGTCGTTATCCGAATATATGCCGACCAACCATCGTTCCCAAATCAACACGATAGGCAGCAACACCATTATTTCGGACTACTACAATGCCAACCCAACCAGCATGGAGGCGGCCATACGGAATCTGGCAAAACTCACCCACCCGCGCAAGCGCGCCATTTTGGGTGATATGCGCGAGTTGGGACCCATCAGCCGCGACGAACACCGTCACATCATTGACCTGTGCGCAGAATTCGAACTCGACGTCATATTCGTCGGCCCAGAATTCAGTGCGCTGGAACCTGAACATTGTTTCGGAAATGTGGAAGCACTCAACGAATACCTCCGCGAGAACCCCATCACAGACTCAATGATCTTGGTGAAAGGTTCCAACGGCATCCACTTGGACAAACTGACTTCAATTTTACAATAATGGAATACACTTCAGGCATCGGCGTGATGTCGGGCACCTCGCTCGACGGCATAGACCTGGCGTGGTGCAAGTTCGCAGAAGACGAGCAGGGCTGCTGGCATTATGAAGTCCTCAAAGCCGCGACATTTCCGTACGCACCGGACATGCGAGAGCAGTTGGCACACGCCACCGAACTCTCCGCGTTGGACTATTGCAAGTTGAACATTGCATTGGGCAAAGTCTTCGCGGAGCGCATCAACACTTTTGTAGGTGACGATGCGAAGCCTGACTACATTGCCTCCCACGGGCACACAGTCTTTCACCAGCCTTCTGTCGGCCTGACCACGCAAATCGGCAGCGGCCCCGTTATCGCAGCCGAAACGGGCATCACCACGGTTTGCGATTTCCGCACTTTGGACGTCGCCTACCACGGACAAGGCGCGCCCTTAGTTCCCATCGGCGACCAGCTACTCTTCGGACAATATGACGCCTGCCTCAATCTCGGAGGGTTTTCCAACATCTCTTTCCAAAGCGGCAACCAACGCATTGCCTTTGACGTGTCACCGTGCAACATGGGCATGAACCTACTGGCCAACAAACTCGGCCTGCCTTATGACAAAGACGGCAACACCGCACGATCTGGAAAAGTCATCCCAAAAATGCTCGACGAACTGAACCGCCTCGGATACTATACGCAGCCTTGGCCAAAGTCCTTAGGCAAAGAATGGTTTGACCAAAACATTATGCCAATTTTTGATACATATATTATATATAATGCCATTGAAGATTGCCTGAGAACTTTTGTCGAGCACGTCGCAGCACAAATTGCCAATGCCATACCTGAAGGCAAAAACAACCTTTTAGTCACCGGCGGCGGGGCGCTGAACAAATTCCTCATCGAAAGAGTGCAAAATCTGTGGCCTAATAAAGTAGTCATCCCTGACGAACTCACCATTAATTACAAAGAAGCCATCGTCTTTGCATTCCTTGGCTATCTGAGGCTTCACGAAAAAGAAAACTGTCTTTCATCCGTAACGGGCGCAGACACAGACAACTGCGGAGGCTGCGTCTGGAATGTGAAAAAATCTTAAAAAATATTAATGATGGCAATATTGCGATTCCAAAATTCGTTGGAAATGCAGTTATTAACTCTAAAAAGCCATTATTATGTTATCCAAAAAAACAGACAAAGGAAACTTAGAGAACAAGAGAGGAATCTTTGTTCTCGTAGGATTAGTAGCAGTTTTGTCATTGGTCTACGCAGGTTTCGAACTATTTGCCAGCAGCGACCGCGGCGTCTCCTTCACCATGGCCGACAATTTCTTCGCCGAGGTGACCGATGAAGATGTCTTGGCCACAGACCAAACTCCACCCCCGCCAGTTGAAACGCCCAAGCAACAACAGGAAGTCATTCTGAACATCGTTGACAACAACATCCGTGTTGACGCAGAATTCGATTTCACCCAAGACATCACACAGGATGACGCCATTCCCGATTTCATTGACGACAGCCCCATCGAGATAGTGGATTTGGGAGCAGATCCAGAGCCGCCCAGACGTTTCACCGAGGAAATGCCCGAATTTCCCGGCGGTGCCGAAGCATTGAACGCATTCCTGGCCAAGGAAATCCAGTACCCCGAAGTAGCCCGCAACAACGGCATTACCGGCACAGTACTCGTTGAATTCGTCATCGAAAAGGACGGCAAAGTCAGCAACGCCTCCGTTAAAGTCCCGCTCTTCCCCGACTGTGATAAAGAAGCCGTACGCGGTGTCATGGCCATGCCTAAATGGAAACCCGGCAAGAATATGAACAAGCCCGTACGTTGCTATTACCAAGTTCCAGTAACCTTCAAAATGAACTAAACAGCGTCTTATTATCGGCGACAACAGGCCGTACAAGACAATTTAGAACTTCATAATTCACTGTTTTGAGCGCACTTACGGCGCTCAAAACTTTTTCTGAAAAAATAATGTACAACTATCAATAAAATTACTATTTTTGCGGTTCCGAAAATAATAAGTTTCATAAACATAAAATAGCATTCATTATGTTAGCAAAGAAAACCGACAAAGGAGATCTTGAGAATAAAAGAGGAATCTTTATTCTCGTTGGGCTCTGCATCGTCTTAGGTCTGGTTTATGCAGGTTTCGAACTGTTCGCCAGCGAAGACAAAGCACCTGCCTTCACCGTCGCAGATGACGATTTCATCGAAGTTAAGGACGAAGACGTCATCGCAACAGACCAAACTCCTCCACCTCCACCAGAACAACCTGCAGCACAACAGGAAGTCGTCCTCAACATCGTGGAAGACAATATCAAGGTCACCACAGATTTCGACTTCAGCCAGGACTTCGACGAAAATGATGTTGTTGAAGACATTGTTGACGAAGTTGTAGAAATCGTTGAAGATGACGCAGAAGACGCTCCTCCTGTGCACTTCACCGAAGACATGCCCGAATTCCCCGGCGGCCCTGAAGCTCTGAACGCCTTCTTGCAGAAGGAAATCCAATATCCCGAAGTTGCTCGTAACAACGGTATTATGGGTACAGTTCTGGTTGAATTCGTCGTTGAAAAAGACGGCCGCGTAAGTAACGCCAAAGTGAAAGTTCCTTTGTTCCCTGATTGCGACAAAGAAGCTGTCCGCGGTGTCATGGCCATGCCGAAATGGAAACCTGGTAAGAACATGGGCAAGCCCGTACGCTGCTTCTACCAAGTTCCTGTTACTTTCAGAATGTAATTTCAACAATTACCAGTATACAAGGCACTGAGTTTCTCAGTGCCTTTTTTGTTTTTACACATATAGCCGATATATGCAACCTTTTTCGTCCAAAACAAACCCAAGCATCGTTTTTTTATGTAAGTTTGCAGACTTTTTAGAAATATCAATAAAAAATTAATAATCAACACTTTAAAAAATGAAACAGTTAATTGAATGTGTTCCGAACTTCAGTGAAGGCAGAAATCCTGAAATTATCGAACAGGTAGCCGACGTTATCAGACACGCCGAAGGCGTAACTTTGTTGGATGTTGACCCAGGTGCAACAACGAACCGCACCGTGGTGACCTTCGTAGGCACGCCCGACGCCGTTGTCGAAGCCGCATTCTCCCTCATAGCAAAATGCCAAGAGTTGATCGACATGCGCAACCATCACGGTGACCACCCTCGCTTCGGCGCCACCGATGTATGCCCGTTCGTTCCAGTTGCCAACATCACCATGGAGGAAACAGCCGAATATGCACACAAACTGGCCAAACGCGTAGGCGAAGAACTCAAAATCCCCGTTTACTGTTACGAAAACGCAGCCTTCGAAGAGAAGAGACGCAACCTGGCAAACTGCCGCGCAGGCGAATACGAAGCCCTCAAAGAACGTATTTCCACTAAGGAATGGAAACCCGACTTCGGTCCAAGCAAATTCAACGAGAGTGTTGCTAAGAGCGGTGCTACCGCAATCGGTGCCCGCGACTTCCTCATCGCTGTGAACTACAACCTCAACACCACCTCCACGCGCCGCGCCAACGCCATCGCTTTCGACGTTCGCGAAAAAGGCCGTCCGAGACGCGAAGGCAACCCCATCACGGGTAAAATCATCAAAGACGAAAACGGAAATCCCGTCATGCAGCCCGGCACTCTGAAAGGCACCAAAGCCATCGGCTGGTACATCGCCGAATACGGCATCGCCCAAGTGTCCATGAACATCACCAACACCAATGTCACACCATTGCACAAGGCATTTGACGAAGTGTGCGACAAGGCAGCCAAACGCGGCGTGCGCGTCACCGGTGCCGAAATCGTCGGCCTCGTACCGAAGAAAGTGCTCATCGACGCTGCTAAATACTACCTCGCAAAACAACACCGCTCCCTCGGTATCGATGAAAAGGAAATGGTGAAAATCGCCGTGAAGTCCATGGGCCTCGACGACCTCAAGCCTTTCAACGCTGAAGAAAAAGTCATCGAATATCTGTTGGAAAAAGAAGACACGACTCCGAAATTGGTAGATATGACCTGCACGGGTTTTGCCAATGAGACAGCCGCTGAAAGTCCGGCTCCTGGCGGCGGTTCCATCTCCGCATATATGGGCGCACTCGGCGCAGCCCTCGGCACCATGGTTGCAAACCTCTCCTCCCACAAACCCGGCTGGGACGCTCAATGGAACTACTTCTCCCAGTGGGCTGAAAAGGGACAGGCTGTGAAAGACCAACTCTTAGCCCTCGTTGACGAAGACACCAACGCCTTCAACGTCATCATGAACGCCTTCGGTATGCCGAAAGGCACAGCTGAGGAAAAGGCCGCTCGCAAACAGGCTATCCAAGATGCCACCAAATACGCTACCGAAGTTCCGATGAGAACCGTTGAAACCTCATTCAAGGTGTTCGAAATCTGCGAAGCTATGATTAAGAAGGGCAACCCTGCTTCCGTATCCGATGCCGGCGTCGGCGTGCTCTGCGCTCGCGCAGCCATCCATGGCGCATACCTCAACGTCAAAATCAATGCTTCCTCTTTGGAAGACAAAGAATATGCCGAAATGATGATCAACAAAGCTCACGAATACGTTGTCAAGGCTGACCGCATCGAAAAGTCTTTGCTGAAAAAAACAGAGTTCATCATCGACAACCCTAAAAAGAAATAACAACGCTGTATATGAAGATACTGGTCGTCTTACCACGTTTCCCATATCCCCTTGAAAAGGGGGACAAACTGCGCGCGTACCATCAGATACGCTGTCTGGCCGAAAGCCACGACATCTATCTGGCGGCGATGCACGACGGCCCGGTATCCGACTCAGACATGCAGCAACTAACGCCTTACTGCCGCCAAATTTTCCTGTTGGAACAGGGGGCAGTAAGACGTTGTTATAACGTCGCCCGCGCCTTCTTCCGCGGACTGCCCCTGCAGTGCGGATACTTCTACAACAAGCACAACCACCGCAGATTGCAGCAGATTATAGAAGAAATAAAACCCGACCACATATACTGCCAGCTTTTCCGTATGGCCGAATATGTGAAAGAGAACCCCATTCCGAAAACCCTGGATTATCAAGACGTCTTCTCCAAAGGCTTGCTCCGCCGTTATGAGAAGGCCTCCCCTATTGCCAAGCCGTTTTTCAAAATGGAATACCGCCGTGTGAGCAAATACGAAGCCGAAATCTTCGACTGCTTTGACGGTAGGACCATCATCACGGCAGTGGACCGTGACCTGATTCCGCATGAAAACAAAGATGAAATCGCCATTGTCCCCAATGGTGTGGATTTCGAACAGTTCCAATACCGTGGCGAAGAAAAGACGTACGACCTGATCTTCTCAGGGAACATGAATTACGCGCCCAACGTAGATGCAGCCGAATACTTGGCCAATGAAATCTTCCCCGAACTGCGAAAGCAGTTCCCGGACTTGCGGCTCGTGCTATGCGGAGCCACGCCGCACGCCCGCGTACGCGCCCTGCAAAGCGACAACGTCATCGTCACGGGATGGGTTGATTCTATGGCGGAATGGTACGCCAAGAGCCGTATCTTCATCGCCCCGATGCGCATGGGCACGGGTCTGCAGAACAAGCTTCTCGAAGCCATGTCTATGAAGCTGCCGTGCGTTACCTCGCCGTTAGCGGGCAGACCGCTGGAAGCTGCAGAGGAACAGCAGGCAGTCATCACTTGCAGCACCACCTCGGGATACGTGGAGGCACTGTCGCAATTGCTTCTCGACACGGAGTTCTACGACAAGCTGGCCGCCAACGGCAACCGATACGTCCACGAACATTACGACTGGAAAGCCGCGACTCAACGATTAGAAGAAGTTATCAGCCTGTAGGCCTACCTGTTTCGTTGCGAAAAGGAAAACAAAATTGATAAAAAAAGAGAGCAAAAATCCATATACATAATGATATTGAAAAAAGTGTATATTTGCACCCCTTAATTAAAAGCGATGAATGAGAAGCAAATAAGAGATGATTTCAAGCTCCGATTGGCAGGAGTAGAAGACGGAACTTATAGTTTTTCAATAAGTTGCAAAAAAGAGTTCTTTGAATTAGCGAAAATTTCCAACATCGAAGACGGTGATTTGAAATTGCAGGTTGAGATGTCAAAAACTGAGAAATTGGTGGATGTTCGATGCCATTTCGAGGGTTATGTAGTTGCTCCTTGCGACCGTTGTCTGCTCCCAGTGACCTTACCCATGGACATTGACGAGCGCCTCATCGTAAAACTCGTTCCTACCGTGGAAGAGGGCGAAAACGATGACGATGACGACATCTGGGTGATGGACGAGAACACCTACGAATTGGATATCTTCCAATTCGTGTACGAATCCATCTTCTTGGCAATGCCTATCAGCGTGATCCACGAAGATGACGAAAACGGCAACTCCACATGCGACCCCGAAGTGCTGAAGAAGTTGGAGGAACTTTCGCAAAAAGAAGAAGAAAAGGAAAAAGAAACAGATCCCCGTTGGGACGCGTTAAAGAATTTGAAATTTGATTAATAACTGATAAAATTTATATATTATGCCTAATCCAAAAAGAAGACACTCAGCAATGAGAAGAGATAAGAGAAGAGCTCACGATTTCATCACTGCTCCTCAACTGACAACATGCAGCCATTGTGGCGCTCCCATCCTCACCCACCGTGTATGCCCGGAATGTGGTTACTATAGAGGAAAACAAGCTATTGAAGTGAGCGGCGCTGCTCAGTAATCAATAACTTTGATTCAATAATATTTTAGGTTAGATGACATAAGCGATTATGCCATCTTTTTCTGTTTATTGCAATATGGACATTATTTTCGCCACCCATAACGAACACAAGACCATTGAAGCCCGCAACATCGTAGGCCCCAACTGGCATTTGAAGAACCTCCGCGAGATAGGACAGACGGAGGAGATTCCCGAGACATCGGACACCCTGCAAGGCAATGCCCTGCAGAAAGCCCAGTACGTTGCCGAGAAGTACCACGCCAACTGCTTTGCCGACGACACAGGCCTCGAAATCGAAGCCCTCGATGGCAGACCCGGCGTCTATTCCGCGCGCTTCGCCGGAGAGCACTGCACCTACGCTGACAACGTAAACAAGGCATTGGCCGAAATGAAGGGCAAAACCAACCGCAAAGCTTGCTTCAAAACTGTTATCGCCCTCATTCTCAATGGCGAAACCTACTATTTCGAAGGACGCGTGGACGGCCACATCGCGGAAGAGCCACACGGCGATGGCGGCTTCGGCTACGACCCCATTTTCATTCCCGACGGCTACGAACAATCTTTTGCCGAATTAGGCATGGATGTCAAAAACAAAATCAGCCACCGAGGAAAAGCCATGGCCAAATTGGTGGAATTCCTTAACTCTGTTCAGTAATCGTTTTCCAAACACATAAAAAAGGCTGCCATGCTCACACATAGCAGCCTTTTTTTATCCTAAATCAACTCCAAACTAATCCAGTTCCTTCTTGATTTGGAGCAGCATCTCTTTGATTTTCGTCAGTGATTCAATAATGGCCGCATTGTCAGCCTCCTGCACCATATTGCCTTTGAGCGCATCCTTGGCGCCTTTTAGCGTATAGCCTTTGACCTTGGTGAGGTAGTGAATGGTTCGGATAATGGAAATGTCGTTCTTGGAAAAGAAACGGTCGCCTTTTTTGTTCTTGCGGGGCTTGAGCATGTCGAACTCGTTTTCCCAATAACGCAGCGTGGATATGGGAAGATCGAACATCTTCGATGTCTCCCCTATGCTGTAATAAAGCTTGTCCTTGTCGTCAAAGGATTCCGGCAGCGGAAGGCTGTTTTCATCATCAATTTCCATAATTAATCCTCCTGCATTTTTCTGCGACGCTCATCTTTTTCCTTGATGCTTTCGCGTTTGTCATAAAGTTTCTTGCCCTTGGCTAAGGAAATGTCCAACTTCGCATAGCCGTTTTCGTTTATCCAAAGCAAGGTCGGCACGACGGTGAAGCCGCGCTCGTTCAATTTGCTGAGCAGTTTCTTGATTTCCTTTTTGTTAAGCAACAACTTGCGGTCGCGCTTGGGCATGTGGTTGTTGTAACTGCCGGCCGCGTACTCGCTGATGTGCATGTTGTGCACCCACAGTTCGTTATTGATAAAGGAGCAATAAGCATCTGTGATATTGGCCTTGCCCGAACGGATGGATTTTATTTCCGTACCCGTCAGCACGATACCGGCCGTATATGAAGTGAGCAGGTAGTACTGGTAGTCAGCCTTCCTGTTCTTAATCGCAATCTGTGTGTTCGTAGTGTTTTTTGCCATCGTTCAGTAATAGGCTGCAAAAATAGCATTTTTAATCTGATTTCAGCATAGGATATTTGCAGTCAAAGTCAATGGTCAATGTCAAAGTTTAAGGTTTAAGGTTTAACGTTTAAAAATAATCGTGTGTTAAAAGTCATCAGCAAACACAGTCGATGTCAACGTCAACAGTCAATGTAAATTTCTCCGCCCGTTTGAGCGAAAATTTATGTATGTTTGCCGCCTCAAAAACCAACACCTATGAATAACCTCAGCATGATTGCCGCCGTAGGTCTCAACCTCGAACTCGGCTATAAGAACCAGTTGCTCTGCCACCTTCCGGTAGACCTCAAACATTTCAAGGAAATCACCTCCGGACATACGGTCATCATGGGTGACCGCACGTGGGAATCACTTCCCAAAAAGCCCCTGCCGAACCGTCGCAACATCGTTATCACCCTCGATCCCGTGGAATTTCCGGACTGCGAAACCGTCCACAGCATTGACGACGCGCTGAAACTCATCGAAGGCGAAGAAGAGGCCTTCATTCTGGGCGGTGCTACGATGTACAGACTGTTTCTGCCCTATGCCGGCAAACTCTACCTCACCCGCATCCAATCAGAATTTACAGCCGATGTCTTTTTCCCCACAATAAAAGAGGAGGAATGGACGTTAGCAAACGACGTTTTTGTTCCCAAAGATGAGAAAAACGCATACGATCTTTATTTCCAAACATTAATCAGAAAATAACCATTCCTATGAAAAAAATAGTTTTGTCCCTTTTTGTATTGGCCATCGCCTTATGTGCCAACGCCCAAAAGCCTAATTCCAAATTGCCGGTTCCGGACCTTCCCATTGACGAACGCACCCAGTTGGTAACTTACCAGGACGTGGTGAAGCAGGATGGTGCCACGCCGAAAGTTCTTTTCGACAGAGCTATGGAATGGGCTAAGAAATACTACAAGAACACGAACGAAGTCATCAAAAATGCCGATGCCGAAAAGGGTGTCATCGAAATGAGATCTACGGTACGTATTTTCTCCAAACAGAAAGACGGCACAATGATGCCGAAGAACGTGGTTTACTACAATTTCAAATTGGAGTGCCGCGACGGCCGTTACCGTTACACCATCACGAATTTCAATGAGCGCGCTCAGTCCGCTGCTCCTATTGAAAACTGGTTCAAAACCGACAGCCCCTACTGGTCTCCATCCCAATACGAATGGCTCAACCAAATTGACGAACAAGTCAAGGAACTGATCAACTCATTGGAAGAAGGCATGTTGCCTGCAGAAGTCTTCGAAGATGAGTGGTAGGAAGATTCTTTCCCTGCTGATATGGGTTCCCCTGCTTTTTGTCTCCTGCCACAAGCCGGCAGGCAGCATACAGGTGGACTTTTCTTTTGCCGTAGACGGTGCTCCCCTGGTTCAAAACTCCTGCTGTTACGTCAATGCAGCGGGCAACCGCTACGAGGTAACCGAAGCGCAGTATTTCGTCTCCAACATCATCCTAACACGCACTGACGGCACGCAAACGCTCATTAGTTCAGACCACGGAGCGCACTACGTAGATGCCGACATCGCGACAACACTTTCGTGGCTTCCCACCGACGAAATCCCTGAAGGAGAGTACAAGACCATCACCTTCACATTCGGGCTCGCCCCGGAACTGAACCACAGCTATTTTTATACCGATGCCCCGGAAAACGCCATGAGCTGGCCCGCCA
This sequence comes from Bacteroidales bacterium, assembly GCA_024400835.1. Classification (GTDB taxonomy): domain Bacteria; phylum Bacteroidota; class Bacteroidia; order Bacteroidales; family WCHB1-69; genus F23-D06. The sequence continues at coordinate 22,945 of JAKSMC010000013.1, read as the reverse complement.
ACCTCGGCGGCGGCTACCACTATATGAAAATCAACGGCTGGTGGATTGACGAAAATGGGACGAGAAAACCCTTCAACCTGCATACCGGTATCGGACAACAACGCGACGAACAAGGGGAAACAACAGGATTTATCGACAACTCCTTCTCCGTCACCCTGCCACTCAACAACTTTTCGGTAACAGGCAACTGCCTTTCAAAGTTACAAATAGAGATGGACATCAACCGTTGGTTCGATAATCCTTATTTGTTTGATTTCAACATCTTCGGAGGTAGCATTATGCAGAACCAGGAAGCGCAGGAGGTTCTGAGAGCCAATGGATGCGATGTGTTCCGAGCTCTTTAGATTGATGAAGAGATGAAGAGATTGGGGGAGATACTATGAACTCTTTGGTGCTATTGTCATCAGAATATCTCTTTGAGAATATTTTGGGCATTAGACTTGTTGTCATAGAGTTTTGACAGAACGCTTTGCCGACGATTGACCTCATCTGCTGAAAATTCCTGCTGCATCAATTGATTGATTTTGGACACCATGGCAGGTCCGTCGTCAGCGATTTCGCAAACAGAGTGAAGTGCCGTTCCTGCCAGCATATCCTGATTAACCAAGCAAAAACGACCCTGGCTCAAAGCATTGAGCAGTTTCAGTTTCAGCCCTGTAGGTTGGTGCGTGATCATAACATTGATATGGGCGTTGGCCAACATTTCCATCATTTCATCATCCGTGAGATTGGCGCGTAAAGTGATATTGTCAAACTTCTTCACCATTTCAACAATTTCCGGTGCCGGGTTCAGGCCTGCAATCACGCAGGGCACATCTATTTTGGAAAAGACATTCCTAATCAGCCAGTCAGCAGCATCAATGTTCTCACGCACAGACAGATTTCCGTGATAAAGAATATAGCCACCCTTGCCGGGGCGCGTCGTCACTGCGCTGGCACCGCTGAAGGCCGGAGCCAACAAAACATTTTCAAATCTGCCGGAAAAATATTCGGCATCCTTCTTGGAAATAGCAAAGATGGCCTCAGCGCACTCCAACACGGACTCGTAGTTGCGCAACTTTGCAGACTCCATTAAGTAATAGGCTTTCTTCCACAACACCGGCTCAGTAAAGCCAAGCATCTGATAATAGTCATGTTCGACATTGTGCGCACGAACATATATCTTTCTATTGGCCAATCGTTTGTCAGACAAAACAGCTGTTGTGTGCAAGCCTTCACAAAGGATGGGATAATCGTCTTTCAATAGATTCCTCACCAGATCCTCGCACTTACGTGAAGCCACCACATAGGGCCAGAAACTCAAATGTCTCTTGAATGATGTATCTCTTTTATAATAAAGAACTTCCTCGCAGAAATCCAATTGGTCTGTATGGGCCCGACCGTATTCAAAACAGTGAAGATGGACTTTCACGCCCGCTTCCGCCAATGCCTTGGCCTTATAGTAAATGTCAATGACACCGCCATAATTGGCGGGCCAAGGAATATCTAACGAGACAATATGTAGATGTTGCTCATTCATAACTTCTTATCACATTCAGCAAGACAAGTTCCTCGTTTTCCCAGCACAGTTCTTGAGCGGTCACGGGCAGGTGCTGTGCCCAGACAGCGCGCCTATCCTCGTCGTCCAAAGACTTTCTTACTGTATCCGCAATGGTTTGAGGATTATGGTCTTCAATAAACGTTCCAATATCGTATTGACGAATAATTTTTTCAATTTCCACCAAATGGGAAGCCACAATGGGCACACCGGCCTGAATGAAATCGAAAAGTTTGTTAGGCAAGCTGTATCGGTAGTTCAAATTCGTATCCTTGTCCAGCGTAAAACCGATTTCCGCCAATTGCGTATAGGCCATCATCTTGGCATAGGGCATACGCGGCAGAAACTGAACACGGTCTGCGATGTCCAATTTGCGCACCATATCCTTTAGAATATCCAAGACATCGCCACCGCCGATAATCATCAGGTAGCAGTCGGGCAGGAACTGCATAGCTTCCACCAGTTCCTCAGCGCCACGCTGCACGTTGATGCCCGAGCCCTGAAGCACCAGCAGATGTTTGTCAGTAGGCAGTCCCAACGCGACTTCGTCGCCCTTCGGCGGCAGCGCCCGACGCATCGGAATATTCCGCACCACGTGGACCTCGGCCTTGTATTTTTCACGGAAAAGGTCCGCGATGGACTCATTAACCGTAATCAGCTTTCCCAACCGAGGAACCGCAAATTCCTCAATGCGCTTCCACACCTTCTGCACACGTGGGCGGTTGACCAATTCCGGGGTTTCGGTAAAATATTCGTGACTGTCGAAAATCACCTTGCTGCGCTTCAGTCGAGAAACAAAATAGCACGGCAGAATGGTATCCAAGTCATTGGAAAACAGCACGTCTGCCTTATGAAAGAGCAAAAACAGGAAGAGGCGTATGTTGTATTCGGCATAGAAGAAGGGACCTTTTTCGAAAAGCAGTTTCATACGGTGTGAACTGTACGGACGGTCGTCCATAGGAGGACTCTTGCGTTGCCGACGGCCAACCAGCAGCACGTCATAGCCGGCCTTTTGCAAAGTCAGACAATTCTTGTTCACACGTTGGTCCGTGACCAAATCGTTAATAACCGAAACAATAGCTCTTTTTTTCATAACACGGGTGCTTAACGAAGAAAACCGCTATTTATTCTGTTCGATGATAGAGAAAAAAACTTTTACACCCACATTCACCAGATAGTCCGGAAAATCAAATAGTTGATGGTGCAGCGAGGGCTGTTCTGTCCCTGACCCCAGGCCGAAAAGCGCGCCGTTGTAATGCTGGGTGAGCAATCCGAAGTCCTCGCCCCAGGAAAAGGGAACCTCCTTGTTGACGTATGGCAATCCGCACATTTCAGCAGCCTTTTGAATCTGCGCCACCGCTTCGGGTTGGTTTTTGGAAGCGGCGAAATACTCTTTCCATACTATTTCGCTGGTTAGGCCGTCGGTTTGCGAGACCACGTCATCTACCAGCTGGATGAGCGCCTGCTTGGTGGCTTGCAGCAGCGCGTCGTCCTTGGCGCGCAGCGTGAAGCGCAAGACACCGTGTCCGGCCGTGACGCCGTAAGCCTGCTCGCCCACGCGGAACTCCACCAAGGTCAGCAAGCGGAAATCGTCGCGGAGCATATCATATTGGTTCATCGCCAGCAGCTGGTCGGCGATGGCACGTGCGGCGGGATAGGGCGAGACTGCCTTCAACGGCTCGGAAGCGTGCGACGTGTGGCCGTGCAGTGCGATGTCGCAGCTGACGACCGAGCAGGTAAAACTCTGCTCTTTGCAGATGACCGTGCCCAACGCCTCGCCCGGAATGTTGTGCAAGGCATAGACCTTGTCGGGACGATACTGTTCCAAAATGCCCGTTTCGAGCAATTGTCCGGCCCCCTCGCCAGTCTCCTCACCGGCTTGGAAAAAGAGGAGCACCTTGCCCTTCAACAACGGGTGTTGGTGCAGTTGCTCGGCGAGTCCCAACAAGATGGTGGCGTGACCGTCGTGGCCGCACTTGTGCGACACGCCCGGCGTTTGCGACGCGTACGGAACGTCGATGGTCTCCGGCACGCGCACCGCGTCAAAGTCGCCACGGAACAGCAGCGTCGGTCCATCCTGACCGGAATCATATACCGCGAGGAGGTTGCGACTGTTGTCGAAAGTGTGAACTTCCGAGGGACACAACGCCTGCAGCGTTTCTAAAATAAAAGCCTGCGAGCGTTTCTCCTCGCCGGAAGGCTCCGCCAACTGATGGAGCTGATGTCTGATGGATGAGTAGTTTAACATTTTACTTTGACATTGACTATTGACATTGACTTTTGGGGAGTTCCTTGAAACTTGAAATCTGAAACTTGAAACCTGAAACTCTCAGTGATGATACGGCTCGCCGTGCAGGATCGTGAACGCCCGATAGAGTTGTTCGGCGAAGATGAGGCGTGTCATGATGTGCGGGAAGGTCAGCTGCGACAGGGCAATCTGAGCGTTCTGGCGGGCATAGACAGCTTCAGAGAATCCATACGCGCCGCCGATTACGAAGACCAGAGCCTTCAGTCCGTTATTGGCCTGCTGCTGGATGAACTGCGCGAACTTCTTGGAGGTAAACTCCTTGCCGCGTTCGTCTAACAGCACGACATAGTCGCCAGGCTCGATTTTCTTGAGGATGAGTTCGCCCTCCTTTTTCTTCTGTTCCTCCTGCGACAAGGCTTTCGTATTTTTCAGGTAAGGGATAGCGATAGGCTCGTAAACCGTATAGAATTTCACCTTCTGCGTATATTGCTGAATAGCGGTATCGAACACATCGCCATCGGTTTTGCCAATCCAAATCAACTTTATTTTCATAAAAAAAGAATTAGGGTGCAAAAGTACTCAATTTACGGCAAAGGAGAAATCGCCAATTCGCCAAATGAAAAATCGCCAATTCGCCAAATGAAAAATCGCCAATTCGCCAAATGAAAAATCGCCAATTCGCCAAATAATTTTTATAAAGCAGTGATAATTAATAAAAAAAGATTATTTTTGCGCACAAAATTTTTTGTATGAAAAACGAAGGATACAAGCAACGAATTGCTGATATTTTACTTCAAAGAAAACTAAAATCTGCCGCAGCTGTATTAGTGCAGGGTCCCAAATGGTGCGGAAAAACCACCACCTCAGAACAATTGGCTTCCAGCACTTTATATATGGCAGATCCGGACACTATCAAGAAAAATCTGCTGATTGCGGAAACGAATGTGAAAACTCTGTTACAAGGAGACGTTCCCCGTCTAATAGATGAATGGCAGGAAGCACCGCAAATATGGGATGCCGTAAGATTTGATGCCGACCATAATCCCGGAATGGGCCGCTTTATCTTAACGGGAAGTGCTGTACCACAAAACTTGGACAAAATTCGTCACAGCGGCACGGGTAGAATCAGCCGACTGACGATGCGTCCAATGAGTCTTTTCGAATCCGGAGAATCCAATGGCAGTGTAAGTTTGGAGGCATTATTCGAAAATCCGGAGTCTCTATTTGCGGAAGCCGATTTGTCTTTGGATGATATCTGTTTCCTAATATGCCGCGGTGGATGGCCCTCAGCTACAAATCTAGAGAAAGAATACGCGCTCGATTCCGCTTTTTCGTATCATGATGCTGTTATCAACACTGATATCTCACGGGTAGATAATACGCTGAGAGACCCTAATCGCGCGCATCGACTTATGCGTTCCTTAGCACGACATCAAGGTGCTCAGACAGCAAATACATCCATTCGCGATGATATGAAAGTGAACGATACGGATACGCTGACAGAGGACACCGTAAGTTCCTATATCTCGGCCTTGAAAAAAATATTTGTGGTAGAAGACATGGAAGCTTGGAACCCCAATCTGCGCTCCAAATCGGCTATAAGATCTTCCGATACGCGCTATTTTGTGGATCCTTCGATTGCAGTAGCAGCCTTAGGTATCGGCCCTCACGACTTGCAAAATGATTTGAACACGCTCGGTCTGTTTTTCGAAACGATGGCAGTGAGAGATTTGCGGGTTTATACCGATGCCTTGGATGGTAATGTTTATCATTTTCGAGACAAGAATGGTTTGGAATGTGATGCCGTTATACACTTACGCAACGGTCATTATGGTTTAGTGGAAATCAAACTCGGCGGAGAAAAATTGATTGAGGAAGGTGCGAAATCGCTTCTGAAATTGGAAAAGAAAATCGACACAGATAAGATGTATGCGCCTTCTTTCAAAATGGTTCTGACCGCAGTAGGCAACATGGCATACCGACGCAAGGATAGCGTTTTCGTTGTTCCTATCGGCTGCTTAAAGCATTAGTTGGCTTTGATTTCAACACCTTTTTTATCGCACACGAATTCTCGTCCGTTCTTCTTCACCCAAAAATTATCCTCTTGATTGTTGTAGCTAATGCTTTCAAAATGCTTGTCCACCCCGATGAGCGTGCGACCGGATTTGTCTAAAGCCACCTCGTAAAACTTACCCTTTTCGGGCACCGTACAGACAAACACCCCTTTATCATACCTGACGTTGCTGAATTGCAGAGAAGTCAATGCCTTCCCTCTTCCGTCAGCGATGCCGAAATTGAAGTTCTGGGATAACCGCGCCCACTGAAAACTATCGGCTTCTTGAATAAACTCTTTATAAACCTCTTCTTTACGATTGTAAATGATTTGACTCACAACTTCTAAGCCATCTTCGTTGCAAATATCGATTACATAATCACTTAATGGTAGATTTACGAGCACGATATGTCCATCTTTCAAATTGGCGGTCTGCATTAGCTCTCCATCAGCCCTGTACATTTTGGCCGTATAGCGTTGCAACTGCTGGTAGGAAATATCCGTTTCACTTGCATACACAATGATGGTGTCACTGACTTCGTTTTTCTCTCCCTTGGTCGTAAACTGTAGAATCTCATAATCACCCCAGACGTCATCTTTGTTTTTTCCGTAAGCAACAATATAATAATCCGTTCCGGGTAAAAGGGCGCTACAACCCCACTCATCAATCGGACTATAAACGGGCATTGGGGAACGGGCGTTGATAAGTGAACGTAAGGAGTCCATACCCACAGCCTCGTAAATCGAAGCGGAAACGATAAACGTATAATAGAGAGCGGTTTCCTTATTGGGAAGCGCCGTGACAATCACCGATGTATCTGAGATATAGCTTATTCCCAAATCAACAAAGGAAAGTCCCGGTCCCCCGATATTTTGGGTGGCAAGGTCCACACTTCCCAATGAATAGTGCTGTTTGTTCAGGGTATCCTTGGAGGAAAAATACATTTTGTAATGGGTATTAGGAACAAGTCCCGTCCAAAATCCAGGCGCGCAAGAATATGAGCACAAAGACCCCCAAATGGAGGTAAAACGTTCCATATCCATTCCGAAAAGATGCGACCACATTTTTTCGTCATCCTCAGAAAGAAGGAAATAATAATTCTGCAAATCCATCTGGCTATAACACACGCGTGCATGAAAGTAGCTTTCCGTGGCCATTACAGAATCAACAGTCACATACACACCCGTATCTTTTTTTACTATTTCCGAGGATGTGTAGCTTTGGGCAGATGCCATTATCGCCATCATAACAACACCTAAAGCGAGTAGTATCTTTTTTATCATATATTTGGCTATAAATCACAAGAACAAATATAAAATTAATGGAACCTCCGACTTCTCACTTACTCATCATTTCACAAACTCAACCTCGAATGATTCACCCAACTCATTGAAAAGTTGCTCCAAATAGGCGGTAAGTTTTTGGGAGAGGGAACCTACACGCTCCTCCCAAACACTGAAGGGGACGTCCAAATTGTCGGAGACAATCTTGAAAGAGTAATAGGGAATCCCATAAATGTCGGCCACGGAGAACAGCGCGGACGACTCCATATCGAAGCATTGCGAATGGGCTTTGAGCGTGTCCAGGTAGGCGGGATTGAAGACATCGGGTGACACGAAGCAGTCGGAGGAGTAGAGCGTGGCGAGGGGCAGTTCCTGTGCGACGGGCACCTCGAAGTGCCGCGGGCGCATCTCAAAGTCGTTGAACATCGTGCCCGCCGAGATAATCTCGTTCACACTGACAATCGTATTGACGGGGAACTTGGGCGAACCCACGGTGCCGGCATTGACGATGACGAGGTCTTCGCCCTGGTGCTTGCGCGCGAAAGCGAGCATCGTGCGGGTGGCATTCTCACGCCCAATGCCCGTGAAATGGAAGCGGTCGGCCCCACTGCCCACTTCCTGCGGCACAGCAGCGAACAGCGCGATTCTCAACTTCGGCTTTTTGTGCCGCAACAACGCATCCACCTCGCCTGACGGCGTATCTTCCGCATTGGCAATTATCGATGTATTATATTGAGCATTATCATCTTTGCAGGCTCCATCTTGCGCAAAGGCAAACACATTGACCGTCAAGACGATGATGAGCGACAGTAGTATTTTTCTCATATTAGGAATGTTCTTGATTTTTTCGCGGCGCGAAAATACAAAGAATAAATCTTTCAAGGAGGTTATTCCATTTAAATTTCAAAATTTGATTTCTTCCAGTATTGATTAAGTTTTCAAATTGATGACTTTTGAAAGTTATTCTAAATCAAAAATAATTTTAAACAGATTTCCCATTGTATTTTAAGGAGTCTGAAAGACGACGACCGAAAGATGCCGGACTGTGCCCTAATCCCTGTACCCTAATCCTTGTTTCCTCCCCGTCATGAACTGGTATCCCACGTGCAGGCCGATGGTGGTCATATTGAAAACAATGAAGGATAAAATAATCAGTGATAACCGAAAAAGGATATGCCTTTCCCTGAGCATCTCCTTATATCATTTGTTTGGAAATATTTTGATTTTAATGTCAAATTTATCTTATTTTTATTGGCAATTGTTGAGCAATTTTGTTGGAACACATCAGAATCTATAGCCGATACCTGAGCTAAGGAGATATCCAAATTCCCATTCCGTCTTAGGCTTAGCAATCATTGCATTGTAATCTGGTTTCCCATAGCCAACGATTAAATTTATGCCACCTCCAATCCTTTGAATTAAAAACAAATTCTTCCAAATATCAACAGAAAATCCTATGCCGATATTTTGCTCAATCCAATGATATGGACCATATATGATGTAGGATCTTTTCCCTTCTTCAGTATAATTTCCGAACCAGCTTCTGCAATGTGAAAACCTATATTGTATGTCATAGAAGGCGAACAAATCTATATGTTCCAAATTTTTTAAGAAATGGATTTGATAAAAACCCTCCACTCCGAAAAATTCAATCGGCTGGATTGAATACATACGCTTTCTGAAAACACAGAACTGATCATCATTTAAAGTCTGTTTGTTGATATTAATGCAAATTCCACCACCCAACTCGTGTCGATTGTGGAACTGCTTGGAAGCAAGTATATTAATACTTCTACCCGAACCTGTTGAATTAAAATCCACCAAAACAGGCACTTGTGTATAACCCAACTGAATGGCGAATATGGCAACGATTGTGAAAAAAACATTCCTTTTCATTTCAAATTATTTTAAGAGTGATTATCTGTCTTTACGCCAAATTTTAAGATTTCCCTTATTGTTTTCAAACAACTGGCTCCCATTATTAAAAAGGCTTACCAAGTTCAGCCTATTGTTCTGTCAAAAAAGACGGAGCAAAGATAGATTAATTCTATACAAAATCCTCCCATCCCAGCATTTTTTCACGAAATGTTCCCAGAAATCTTGTTGAGATTTTAATGTTTTCAGTCTCGCAGACAGCGCACGGAGGCGCCATTCCGTTTAAAGGCAGATGTGGATATGGTGACAGACAAAAAGGGGCCACCGAAACTCAAATAATAACCATACACATAATCCCGATTATCTTTCAGTGTAGTACTCCAAAAAGCGGCTCCGTTGCCAAAAGCCTGGAAAACAGGATAAGTATTAAGGTGATCCCATATTCCGGCAGGCAGTGCCGAGAAACCCGTAGCATTGTTGTATTCCGGGGAATTTCCTACCGCACAAGAATCAATACTGCTGTTCCATCCCGTAGTTGAAGCCAATGCCTTGCCAATGAATGTGGAATCATTGCCACAAGCATATTGGCTCTGACTGCTCACGTAATTTATAAGCTGAATCCATTCAGCATTAGAAGGCACGTGCCAGCCATTAGGGCAAATGCCCTGCACGCCGCTCGGATTAGAGGAGGAAACAGAGGCCGTTTTCATGGCCGCCGGCCAGTTGTATAAAAAGCCGTAAGTGCTTACCGTACTGCTGTCTTCATTCGGGTAATAACAAAAACAATAAGGAAAGTGGTCACTCCAATAGTGATCAACGTTGCACAATGTTATGCCGGTACCATCGCTGAAGTGTGTGGCTCTCATGTTCTCTTTCATCCAGCATTGCTGGCCAATCTGCACGGTATTGTACACATTACCGTCAAAATCTGTAACTGTAATATCTCTCTCGCAAGGGTTCCCATCATTTTCATTATAAACTGCTGGAGTGGTGAAACTTTCTTCGTTTCCATAGAACGTTCCGTCGCTGGTGGTGACGTATGCGCGCACGTAATAGGTGACCGTCGGTATGAGTCCAGTAAGGGTACAAGTAAACGCTTCCGTGTTGCCTGTTGCAATCACCTTTGCGTCTGCGATAATCGGACTGGTCACCGTGGCATAGCAAACACCACATTCCACAATGGATGCGCCGCCGTCATCAACCACCGTTCCGCCACAAGTGGCTGTCGTTGGGTCCACATCCGTGACAACGTCCGTGGTGACAATAGGACTAATAAGTGTACTATCATCTTTGACACAACGAACAGAAAAATAATTTCCGGAAGAATAGCTTCCATTGTTATGATATACAAAATTCTCAGAATATTCAAAAGTGATTAAATGTTGATACCCCCCCGATGCTGTCGTAGTCCAAAACCTTGTCCCATCTCCAAGCGTACTATTATGTTCATAGCCAGCAGGCAGCGCGGAAAAGCCCGTTGCATTGTTGCCAATCAGTGGAGAGCCGAACTGCGGAGTGCCAATCGCACAATCGATACTACTATTGTACCAACCCATGTTAGAGGCCAAGGCCTTGGCTATGTGTCTGATATTGTTGCCGCAAACGTACTGACTCTGACAACTCACATACTCCTCCAACTCCGTCCATTCTGCCTCCGAGGGCATGTGCCAGCCGTCAGGGCAAACACCTTGCAGTCCGCTTGGGTTGGTTGCGGAGGTGGCGGTACCTCTCATGGCCGCCTTCTTGTTGTACAAAAGTCCGAAAAGATGTACATTGCTGCTGTCGGAACTTGGGTAACAATAACGAGGATTTGTAGTGCCACTATGATTCGAATTCAAAGCAATGGAGGTGCCGTCGCCATAGTGCGTGGTTTTCAGGTTCTCTTTCATCCAGCATTGACGGCCGATTTGCACGGTATGATATAGGTTTCCGTCGTAGTCGGAAAACGTAGATGCTCCCGGACAGGGCCGTCCAAAGTCCGACAAGTTAAAATTCAACACGAAATTCTCTGAAGCAAACTGCTGTTGGTAAATGGGATTGCTTTGATATTCTGCCCCTTCTACCGTAACATAGCCAATATAAATCATTTCATCTCCATCATAAAAGTCGTGGGAACCTTGTCCCTTGTCATTGCGTAATGAGAAGGTCAGCGATGGACCTTCTCCCAGATATTGGATACTGTTCGTGCCAGCATTACCTGTATTCAGCATCTTTATGGAAGCGCTTTCGTCACCGCAACGGGCATTCAGCACGTAGCCTTGCGGAGTGCTCAACTGTACACGGAAAGTATGTCTGCCCGCCGACAGCTCCTGGTTGAAAGTTGCAATTCTTTGTCCATTCAAACCGTTGACTTCCATTTGTACTTTTCCCGCCTTCGGCATCTGCAATGAGAAATCGGTCTCGCCTTCAAAGGGATTGGGCACATTTTGTGAAAGTGCGAAAGAGAGATTTGCGTTGTGGTCCTCAATGCCCACCGAGTTTGTTGTGTATATGGTATCTGGATAGTAGATGTTCTCTTGCCAATTTTGGGTGACATCCGTGATGGCAACCCTACTCAGCGTAATAAATTGATTGTTGACATCCCGTCCGGTAAAGGTCAGTGTGATATTCTGGGCAAAAAGAGAAAATGCCGACAACAGCAATGCCATAGAAGTAAGTAGTCGTTTCATATCCTTATATTATGGTGAACAAGAAAAATTGGCGAGGCAAAGATAAAAAAAAAAGCCACCCCGCTAAGCAGGATGGCCATCAATGGAAAATATGTTTTTTGAACGTGTTTTTACAGTTTAGAAGCGTCAATCGGGAAGATGAGGTCGCTGTTCTCGGCGCCGTGCAACATACACTGGTCGCAGATGGTGAGTTCGCCGTTGAGGCGACGCTGCACCATATCGCTGAGGCGGTCCTTGAGGGCCGGAATCTCCACAAAGTGGCAGATTTCGTTGGCGAAGGCAAACATCAGCAGCTTGCGGGCACTCTTCTCGCCAATGCCGCGGGAGCGGAGGTAGTAGAGCGCTTCGTCGTCCAACTGGCCCACCGTGGCCCCGTGACTACACTGCACATCGTCGGCGTAGATTTCCAAGAAGGGCTTGGTGTTGATTTTGGCCTTATCGGTGAGCAAGATATTGCGGTTCGTCTGGAAGGCACTCGTGCGCTGTGAATCGGGACGCACCACCACGTGTCCGTGGAAAAGCGCCTCCGCTTCGTCGTCCATAATGCCCTTGTAAAGCTGGAAACTCTTGCAGTCGGGCGCAACGTGGTCTACCTTGATGTGGTTGTCGCAGTGCTGCGTCTTATCTACCAGGTAAAGTCCGTACAGCTTCGTCTCCGCAAAGGGCTCGTTGAGGTTCACGTGGATGTTGTTGCACACATAGCCCGCATTGAACGTGATGGCGTTGGAGTGGAAGAAGGAGTATGCCTTCTGGTTGACAAAAATATGGTGGAACAGCAGAGAGCCTGCCTCCTTGTTCTCCGTTTTATAATAGTGCAACTTGGCGTTTTCGGACAGCGATATTTCCGTGACAATGTTGAGGAAGGTCTTGCCGTAGCGTGTGGAGTCATCGCATTGGATGACGGAAAGCTCGGCGTTGCGGCCCATATTGATGACGTGTCGGTTCTGCACCAGCAGGTCCTCGCGGGAGTTGATGAGGGAGACAATCTGGAAGGGTTTTTCCACCTTCACATCATCGGGCACGTAGATGAAGATGCCGTCGGTGAACTGCGCTTCGTTAGAGGCGGTCAGCTCGTCCTTTTCTTCCGGCTTCTGTTGGAAAAGGCAGGGCTTCACCAGTTCGGGGCACTGCGCGAGGGCGGCCTTCAAACTGCCAGCGATGACACCGTTGTCGTAGGTGGTCAGTCCGTCGGATTCCTGTACGTACCAGCCGTTCAGCATCGGCAGCATCACGGAGCCCATATTGCTGACCTGGCATTTGAAATACTCTTCCACCGGGCGATACGGGTCGGGCTGCGCTTGAATGGCGTACTGGCTGATTTGTTTGCTATATTCTGAAAATGAATTCATTACAATAATTTACCTTGTTCGTACTCTTCTTTAATCCAATCGTAACCGCGTTTTTCGAGTTCGAGGGCGAGTTCCTTCGGACCGGATTTCACGATTTTGCCGTCGAACAACACGTGTACCACGTCGGGCACGATATAGTCGAGCAGACGTTGGTAGTGGGTGATGACGATGGTGGCGTTGTCTTTGGTTTTGAGTTGGTTGACGCCGTTGGCCACAATGCGGAGGGCGTCGATATCAAGGCCGGAGTCAGTTTCATCGAGGATGGAGAGCATCGGTTCGAGCATGGCCATCTGGAAAATCTCGTTGCGTTTTTTCTCGCCGCCGGAGAAGCCTTCGTTCACGGAACGGGTGCTAAGTTTCTCAGTCAGTTCGACCACTTTCTTCTTCTCATTCATCAGTTTGAGGAACTGGGCGCCGTTGAGCGGGTCGAGGCCGCGGTATTGGCGGATTTCGTTGAGCGCAGTGCGCATGAAGTTGGCGATGCTCACGCCCGGGATTTCCACAGGATATTGGAAGCCGATGAAGATGCCTTCGCGGGCACGGTCCTCAATGGACATATCCATAATGTTCTTGCCTTTGAAATAGATGGTGCCTTCGGTCACATCGTAGCCGTCCTTGCCGGCCACCACAGAAGCCAACGTGCTCTTTCCCGTGCCGTTAGGGCCCATAATGGCGTGCACTTCACCTGGATTGACTTCCAAATTCACGCCCTTCAATATCTCTCTTCCCTTGATGGAAACATGTAAATTCTCTATCTTAAGCATAGTGTAAATTTTGAGGGTGCAAAAGTACGAAAATAATACTTAAAGTTTAAGGTATAATGTTTAAAGCAACTATCTATATTATAGATTCTGAAGGTCATCTTATAACACCTTCATTTCCTAACTTTTCAGATTCTCTATTTCCGTCTCCGACAAACCTGTAACAGAGGAAATTGTAGATATGGGCATTCCTTCTGACAACATATTTTTGGCAACAAACCACAAACCTTCTGCTCTCCCCTCTGCTCTCCCCGCAGCTAATCCTTCAGTTCTACCTTCCCAAAAGCCTTCTATATGGGCTGATGACATCACGCCTTCCTGATGCCACAGTTCTATCAGATGGCTTTCATAGCGTTGCCGTTCTATGTCCGACATCATCAAATACTGCAGTTTTTCGCGTGCCTCGCTCAATCCGGGAACAACAGTGTCGTCTTTTATTCTGGTATGCTTCAAATACTCCATCCACTCGTCCAACGGAGTTCCCGAGGCTTCGTGGAAAGCTTTAACGCGGAGGATGAAGTATTCGGGGAATATCGTCGCAGGGGCTATCATCCTGATGGCATCCATCTCCTTCCCTCTGATCTGCAACTTGTCCTGCGTATGAACGCCCACGAACTCCGTTCGGCCGTGATACAGGTAATCTTCGCCAACGCCTAAGTCGAAATAGACGATGTGTATGCTATATACCTTCTTCACCTGTCGATACGCCTCACTCAGTGAAAGGTGTTCCGTTATCACCTTCGAGGTCCCGTACAGCATTCTCTGGAGATAGTCAACCTCGTGCGACTGCTGAACCTCAACGATGATGATCTCGCCTTTCGAATTTCTGGCCTTGATATCGACACGATTGAATTTGTCGTCCCGGCTTTCCTGATTGCCTTCGCTCTCCAATAATTCCACGATATGGACTTCCTCGTTGAGCAAAACACTGATAAAGCCCTCCAGGACGCCGAAATTCGCCTTGTCTCGCAAAATCCGTTTGGCCGCCCAGTCAAATCTGATGTATTTGTCGCTAATCATTCCGTCTTCATTTTTTGAGCCGCAAATATACTTTTTCTTTTTTTCCATAGAATGCCTGTTTGAAAATTTTAATTTATTGTAAAATCAACGCCGCAAAGATACAATTATTTCAATATTGTTTACTAAATATTATTATTTTGTTTTATTTTAACAAATATCAGTAAAATGGGAAACTATGTTTGAAGTCATTAATTTTCGAGATTAAAAGTTATAAGGACCAAAATCAAAAGCTATATCATTTCATTATTTCTGCTCACTGATCACAGATCTCCGTTCACTTTTTTTGTACTTTTGCTGCTCCATTATAACCTACATCCAAAATGTTCACAACCTACTCCGCATCAGCTGGTTCCGGTAAAACCACCCACTTAGTGGCCGACTATATAGCCCTTTGCTTTCGTAACGACAGTCGCAACGTTGACAGTGTGTTGGACAGCGGGCAGCACAACCTCGGCATTTTCCAAAGAATTTTGGCTATCACCTTCACCAATAACGCAGCCGCAGAGATGAAGGACCGTATCGTGCAGACACTGCACGAATTCGCATTCACCCCGAAAGCAGAATTGAGCGGACGGGGCAGCGCCATCTACAACATCATCGTCGAGAAACTTTTCAAAGGCAAAATCCCTGACGAAGAGCATCTTGAGGCCTTTATGCGCAGCGAGTCCTTAGAATTGCTCCGCAGCATCATCTACGACTACGCGCGCTTCACGCTGACCACTATCGACAGTTTCTTCCAGCGCGTCATCCGCTCGGCCGCCCTCTCTCTGAACCTCAACCTCAACTACTCGGTGCAGGTCGATCTCAACGAGTTCTACATCCAGGCCATCGACCAACTGCTCAACGAACTTTCCGCCGACTCGCAACTGGCCACCAGGCTCCTCTTTATGCTCGACAACAGCATGGAAGATTCCGGGAACCTCAACGTTGACCGCGAACTGCAGAACGTACTCGAAATCCTCTATTCCGACGCAGAGAAAAACTATGACTACCTCAACAAGTTACGCAACCTGGACACGGAAAAATTCAAGGAAATCATCCGTGGCTGGCGCAACGACACAGCCACCATCCCCCAAAAATTGGTCAAGGAGATACAACCCATCGCGGCCATCGGCAATTCCTGGGTCCAGAAACTGACATTCTCCTTCCAAAAGCCCACCCTCGGGAAATGGTTCGAAAAAGTATTGGAAGACCCCATCAAAACATACGCCGACAGCATCGACACCTTCCGAAAAGACGACGGAGGCTTCTTCAGAAAAAAGGAACTTTCAGCGGAGGAACAAGCACTTGCTGACGACGTTATGCCACACGTCATCGACTGTTTCAACCAGATTCGCGACATTCAGAACAAATACCGTAAAAAATATTTAGACAGCAAAATTCTCAGCAAAAACGCCAACAAGTTACTTCTGCTCTTCGACCTGCAGGAAAAGATGAACGACATCAAAGAGCAGAACAACTTCTTTATACTTAGCGAATCGAACACGCTGATTTACAACAATATTAAAGATAAGGACATTCCGGAAATCTTCGACCAGATAAAGTTCGACCATTACTTCATCGATGAATTCCAGGACACCTCGCAAATGCAGTGGCGCGATATGAAGCCGCTGATCACCAACCGGGCGCTTTCTTCCGGCGGGCAGGTCACCTTGTTCGGGGATGTCAAGCAGGCCATTTACCGTTTCCGCAACGGCGACGCCTACCTTTTCTACAACCTCATCGACTATGACAGAATGCGTCAGGACTCCGACCTGCAAGTTGACCGTGAGCACTATGTCAACGAGATGCTGCGCAAGAACTATCGTTCTTCACATTCCGTCATTGCCTTCAACAACGAATTCTTCGAAGCATACAGTGAGAGCATGGCCCTGTCCGACTTCTATGCGGACGTGAAACAGGAAATCCACAGCCAGGAACCAGGTATGGTACAAGTGTTCATCCAAAAGGACAAACTGCCCAAGACTTTGGCCCGCGACTTACGGAAAAAGGATGACGTCTTAGAGGCATACATCAACAAGACTGAAGATGTTGACGTAGAAGATGCAGAAGTGCTGCGTGCGGTCAGCGACGCCCTCTCGCGCGGCTACCGATACGGCGACATTGCCATTCTCTACAGCGGCAACGCCAAGTGCACCCGCATGGCCAACATGCTGCTGGAATTGGGCTTTCCCGTGGTTACGGAAAAATCACTGGTGCTGAATGCCTCTCCGGCCGTGAACCTGATCATCTACACGCTGAAGCACCTGCTCCACCCCAACGACCTCGTCGCCAAGACCACCATACTCTATTACCTGTCCAAAAAACAGGGTCGCGATTCCGTCCTTGAAAGCAAACTGCCCACCTTGACGAATGGCGATTTCAAGGCGCTCATCACCGAACTCACCGGGAAGCCGCTGCCCACACACGAATGGCTGTCGCAACCGCTCTTCGTAATGGTCAAGGAGATTATTAAATTCTACGGCTTGGATGCCGAAAAGGACCCCTTTGTCGTTGATTTTGAAAACATCGTGCTGAACTACCTGCAGAGCCGCAATGGCGAATTGGCGAAGTTCCTGCTTTGGTGGCAGCAACTTTTAGACACCGACACGATGTTCACCCTGACACTGCCCACCGATATGGACACCATCAAAGTGTGCACCATCCACAAATCCAAAGGTTTGGAATATCCCGTCGTCATTCTGCCGTTCTCCACCACCTCGAAAAAACTGCGTCCTGTATGGACCGACATAGTGGACGACCACGTAGCCTACGTCAACCTCGACAAGGCCAATTGCGAAGGTTCCTCCTTCGAGCCGATTTTAGAGTCCGAGGCACGCGAAAAGAGCATCGACACACTGAACCTGCTCTACGTGGCACACACCCGCGCTCGCGACGTCCTCTACATCGTCACACAGAGAAAAGATACCGACGACTCCTACGGCACATTCCTGGACGAATACATCGCTGCTAATATGCTGGATGGACAAGGCGACAAAGCCATCACTTTCACTGCAGACAGCAAAGACAGCACACGCGTGTTCACAGCCGGAGACCCCGACTGGACGAACAAGGCAAAGCCCAAAGAGCTCAAAGTGCCCATCACTCCGAATATCTCCACTTCGGAGTTTGTCATCGACAAGATTGCCGCACTCATCGACACTGACGAACAAAAAAGCGAGCAGCAGCAAACGGGCACCTTCGTCCACGACTTCCTATCCAAGCAGGTTGATTTCCCGCAAAGCGAAGAAGAAGTGGAAATGCTCTTGAACAATGTAGAAGAAGAAAAACGGGACCGCCTGCGCGAAGCTTTCCTACATATATTAAATGATTCTGAACTGAAGCCTTACTTTGCCCCAGGGGTGCGGACATTGAACGAAACCACCATTCTCGACACTGACGGCAACGCCTACCGCCCCGACCGCATCGTGTTCTTGGATGACAAAGTTATGGTACTTGACTATAAAACCGGACAGCCCTACCCCAAATATCAGCAGCAGATTGACCAATACTGCGCATTACTGCGAAAGATGGGGTATGACAATGTTGAAGGTCGGTTGCTGTATGTATAAATCCCCAAGGTGTTTTTTATTTTTCGGCCACGACAAAATCACATCCGATTCAGTATGAAACAGTTATTATTCTTTTCAGCATTTATCCTTTTGATAAATTCCGTTTTCGGTCAAATAAAAGATGAATCTTTCTGGCAAGATGGTGAATTGTTTTATCAGGCAACTATAAAAGGAGACAACATTGATTTGTTCGGCGGGAACTTGCACGAAGGCGGTGCGTGGTATCACTTGCGCCAATGCGATAAGGGATTTGTTTCTTTAGATTGTGATTATAAAGAAATTCGGGACAGTGTCCGTTTACAAAAAATGACCGACATCAATGGAGAGCACGATGTGCTGGTTTTTTATTCTCAAAATGGGAAACCCAACAACGTACTCATCCAATTCAACACTTCTGCTAAAGACGTATTCGATGAAACAAGCAGACGAGACTTCAGGGAGATTCTCGAAAACTACATTCACCAATTTTTGGAAGGCCAATATGCTAATGAAGATGGAACGGAATATCGCTTTGAGTCTGGCAAACTGGTTCGAAAAACGCCTTTCGGCAAAACGGAAATTTTAGATTATCAAATAGAGTACGACTTGGATTTGCCCACACCGCTTATTTCGCTCAGCAACGGCGAGCATTTATGGATTTCACCGACTATAGTGGGGATGGACATTTACGAACCCATCTCCCATATAGAGGTTGATGAGGATTTCCAATGGTGGTCAAAAAGCGACACGCTGGTTGGTAGTTTGAAGAAAGTCAGCAGTACCACGACACAACCGGGACGTTGGCCTTTCACCTCCACACATATTCTGACACCAGGCATTTTAGGACATTTCAAAAAAGAAGAACTCCGCATAATGCGGAATGAAATATATGCCCGCCACGGGTATGTCTTTTCGGATGAAAAACTACAGGATTTCTTTCAGAGTCAGCCTTGGTATCAGCCAATCACAGACAACAGCAAAGTACAACTTTCGCCGTTGGAGGTGTTCAATATTCAAATTATAAAACAAACAGAAAAAAGTGTTGAATAATTTTCAACTTTAGACAATATCTTCTTTCAGTCTTTCAGCGTTTTCTGCAACTTGCAATGCTTGGAGAACCTCTTCGATATCGCCGTTCATAAAATTGGCGAGGTTGTACATCGTGAAGTTGATACGGTGGTCCGTGACGCGGTTTTGCGGATAGTTATAGGTTCTGATCTTAGCGGAGCGGTCGCCAGTGGAAACCATCGTCTTACGTTTGGAAGCGATTTCGTCCAAATACTTTTTGTATTCACGTTCGAACAAACGAGTACGGAGAATACGCATAGCTTTTTCCAGATTCTTGATCTGGTTCTTTTCATCTTGGATAGAGACCACGATGCCCGTAGGGATGTGAGTCAGACGCACGGCAGAATATGTCGTGTTGACGCACTGTCCGCCAGGACCGGAGGCGCAGAATGTTTCCTTCTTGATATCGCTTTGTTTGAGGTCAACGTCAAATTCGTCGGCTTCGGGCAGCACCACCACGGAAGACGCGGAAGTGTGCACACGGCCCTGTGACTCGGTTTGCGGCACGCGCTGTACGCGATGCACACCGGATTCGTATTTCATAATGCCGTAAGCGCCATCGCCATTCACGGCAAACACGATTTCCTTGTAACCGCCCACGGTGCCTTCCGTCATTGAGATAACTTCAATCTTGAAGCCTTTCTTATCGCAATAATGTTGGTACATACGGAAAAGGTCGCCGGCAAAGATGCTGGCCTCGTCGCCACCAGAACCGGCACGGATTTCCATCTGGGCATTCTTGCTGTCCTGCGGGTCTTGAGGGAGCAGCAACAAACGGATGTCTTCTTCCAATTTGTCTTTCTCCTCCACAAAACCATCCAGTTCCATCTTGGCCATCTCGCGGAACTCCTCGTCCTTCTCATTGGCGATAATATCTTTTGCATTGGCAATGTTGCCAATTACATCCTTATATTTCTTATATGCTTCAACGACAGCCTGCAAATCCTTGTAGTCTTTGCTCATCTTAATGAACTTCTTCATATCAGACATAGCGTCAGGTTGCGTAATTTCCTCACCAATTTGCAGCCAGCGTTGGTAAATCTGCTCTAATTTATCCAATAAATCATTCATATACGGGTGTTTTCAAAACGGCTGCAAAAATACAAAAATAATGCGATACTGCAGTAATACGATAATGCTGCAATTGAATGCCGGAAACAGGGGATAACGAACAAAGAGAATCGAATATGTGATTGAAAAAATTAACGTGAATATACCAAAAAATAAAATTTTCATTAGTCTTTTGATGATTTGAAAAAAAAGTGTACGTTTGCAAATCCAAAAAAGCACTATGGTAGAACAACGTGACATCTTACAGACTCCCATTGAATATTTGAAAGGCGTCGGGCCGAAGCGGGCCGAAGTCCTTCAAAAGGAGTTTGACATCCGTACGTTCGACGACCTGCTCCACTACTTTCCCTATCGTCACATAGACAAGTCACATGTTTACCATGTAACTGACATTGTGGAAGATGGGAGTTACATCCAGTTGCGCGGACGCATTTCCGGGGCGCAGGTGGTCGGGCAGCAACGCGCCAAGCGGCTCACAGCCCAATTCACGGACGAAACCGGAAGTATCGACCTCGTATGGTTCAACGGCATCAAATGGGTACAGGAACTGCTGCAGAAGAAGCAGGAGTACATCATCTTCGGGAAGCCCACGGTCTTCAACGGCCGTTGGAACATGACGCATCCTGAGATGATAGACCCGTATGCCCAGAACGAATCGCCCGTGCCCATGCGCTTCATGCCTCTGTACAACACTTCCGACATCGCCAAGAAGAAGACGTTGGACTCCAAGGCCATTGCCAAACTCACGGCCAACTTACTGCCCGTAGTCAAGGAGGTCATTCAGGAAACACTTCCTGACGACATGTTAAATAACCTTAAATTGATGCCGTTGAAAGAGGCGTTGGCTAACATCCACTATCCTGAAAACAACCAGCAACTGTCACGCGCCGCACTCCGTCTCAAATTCGACGAACTGTTCTTCACCCAGCTGAAGATGTTGTTGATGAAGCAAATCAACATGCAGCAGATCCCGGGACACCGATTCGGCAAAGTAGGTGATTATTTTAACACTTTTTATAAAAACCACCTGCCCTTCGAGCTGACGAATGCTCAGAAACGCGTCATCAAGGAAATACGGGCCGACCTCGGCAGCGGGCACCAAATGAACCGACTGCTCCAAGGTGACGTAGGCAGTGGCAAGACCATCATCGCACTGTTCATCATGCTGATCGCCAAGGATAACGGTTTCCAAGCCTGCCTCATGGCCCCGACGGAGATCTTAGCCACTCAGCATTACGAAAAAATCAGCAAGCAGGTTGCCCCATTGGGCCTGCGCGTGGAGTTCCTGTCAGGCTCGACCAAGGCGGCCAAACGCCGACAGATTCACGAAGGCCTGCGCAATGGCGACGTCGACATCCTCATTGGCACGCACGCCCTGATTGAAGACGAAGTGCAGTTTCAGAACCTCGGACTCGTGGTCATTGACGAGCAGCACCGTTTCGGCGTGGAGCAGCGTGCCAAACTATGGCGCAAGAACACCACTCCCCCGCACGTGTTAGTGATGACGGCCACACCGATTCCGCGGACTTTGGCCATGACCCTCTACGGCGACCTCGACGTGTCAGTCATCGACGAACTACCGCAAGGCAGAAAGCCCATTGTCACAAAACATCTATATGAAAAGGACCGCGCCGCACTCTTCGGCTTCATGCAAAAGCAGATCGAACAGGGTCGGCAGGTTTTTATGGTCTATCCGCTCATCAAGGAGTCCGAGAAAACAGATTTGCTGGATTTGATGGCCGGCTACGAATCCATAGAACGCGCATTCCCACCACCCAAATACGGCATCGGCGTCGTCCACGGCAAGATGAAGCCCGAGGACAAGGACTTCGAGATGCAGCGTTTTTCAAAAAACCAATCACAGATCCTGCTCTCCACCACCGTCATCGAGGTAGGCATTGACGTCCCCAACGCCACCGTGATGGTCATTGAGAATGCCGAGCGCTTCGGACTGTCGCAGTTGCACCAGTTGCGCGGACGCGTGGGGCGTGGCGGCAACCAGTCGTACTGCATCCTCATGTCCAAGTACGAATTGAGCAGCGAAGGCCGCAAACGCTTAGACGCCATGGTGAGCACCAACGACGGCTTCGAGATTGCCAACTTCGACCTGCAGTTGCGCGGCCCGGGCGACATACAGGGCACGCAGCAGAGCGGCATGCTCGACTTCAAAATCGCAGACATCGTGAAAGACGAGAAACTGGTGGCCTACACACGCAATCTGGCTGCCCAGGTATTGGACAATGACCCAGGCCTGCGCCGACCGGAGCACAGACGATTGGCCGAGAACGTTGCCAAACTGTTCAAAGGCGAAGTCAATTGGAGTGTGATTAGTTAGTAAACTTTATTGATGAAGAGATGAAAAGATGAAGGGATTATCTTCAGGATCCCGTAGTGCTATTTTCCGGTTATGGATTTCAGGATTATCAAAAAAAGGCGTATAGGTCAAAATGCGGGCTGAAAAAAAGACATAGTTGTTCTAT
>JAKSMC010000012.1 GCA_024400835.1 Bacteroidales bacterium | reverse complement strand
TACGTTTGCCGAAGTACCCACGGGTACGTTTCAAAATCTTTTTTCTTCTTGCTCTGGAAGCAACATGATTTACTGATCTTGGCATAATTTAATTCCTTTCATTTCACGTCAGCGGTTTAATTCTTAAACTCTTGTTGGCTGAACGTGAAGATTTTTTTTAGTTAATAATTAATTGATTAGCACTGTGCGAGCATTTGTCTTACGGTGCGGTCTAAATTGTGTTCGACAATAGCGCTGTAAGCCAGGTTACGTTTTCTCTTAGTGGATTTCTTGGTGAGAATGTGGCTGTGGTAAGCGTGATGTCTCTTGATTTTTCCGGAACCGGTGAGAGTGAATCTCTTTTTGGCTGCGGATTTTGATTTGATTTTTGGCATTTCTCTAAGTTTTTAAAGTTTATATTGAGAGCTTACTGCATTCGTTATTTTTTCTGTGACTTCGGGCTGATGATCATCGTCATGTTGCGGCCTAACAGCGTCGGCATCTGGTCGGGTTTGCCGTATTCGCCGAGACCTTCGGCAAAACGGAGCAACAGCAGCTCGCCTTGGTCTTTGTATATGATGGCGCGGCCTCTGAAGGTCACTTGGAGCTTCACCTTGTAGCCGTCCTGCAGGAACTTGATGGCGTGGTTCAGCTTGAAGTTGAAGTCGTGGTCGTCCGTCTGCGGGCCCATGTGGATTTCCTTGACGGTCGTTTTGGCGGCGTTAGCCTTGATTTCCTTGGCCTTCTTCTTCTGCTCGTAAAGATATTTCTGATAATCCATGACCTTGCACACAGGCGGATTGGCCTGCGGGGAGATTTCCACAAGGTCTAACTCGTATTGTTCGGCGAGGGCTAATGCCTCACGTATGGAAACGATTCTGGGTTCGAAATTTTCGCCAACTACACGGACGGTTTGCGCCGTAATGTTTTCATTGATTCTGTGTTGGGCTTCTTTCTTCTTCGGGTGCGCGCCCATGGGTTTGCGCGACTTGCCTGCGTTCGGTATTATATTCAAGGCTCCTTTCTTTTAGGTTAATTAATTATAATATGTTTAGTTACAATTTTTTTTAGGGCGGCAAAAATACACTTTTTTTTATCCTTTTGCCTTATTAATGTAATTTTTTTATTTTTGCCGCGTTTTACAGCTTGCCGCATTGTATCTGCGGCTGTATTTTTGAACTCATTTTGCCCTCGGTTCACACCGCGGGTTCATTAAATTTCTTAAACGTGAAGCGTATATTCATATTCCCGTTATGCACATTGCTGCTCGCCGTGCTCTCCCTGACAACGGCCTGCGCTCAAAGCTCCGAGTTCGGCGCCATGTTCGGCACCTCTTTCTATCTTGGCGACCTCAACCAATCCGGCGTCTTCAAAAACACACATCGCGACGGTTCCTATAGCTTCTGCCCCGCCGGAGGCTTTATGTACCGCTACAACATCTCACCCCGCTGGGCTGTGAAGGCTGATTTCATTTTCGGAAAAGTCAGCGCCTCTGACGTGAATACGCTGAATGCCGCCCGCAACCTGAGCTTCACTTCGCCGATTACGGAACTCTCCGTGGAGGCCGAACTGAACTTCCTGAAGCTCTACAACGCTCCCCAGAAAAACAGATTCTCCCCTTATATTTTCGCAGGTATCACGGTCTTCTCGTTCGACCCGCAGGCCCAACTGGTGGACGGCGGCGAGTTCTATGAACTCCAGAGCCTCGGCACTGAAGGACAGGAACTGACCGATGAGTCCCCTAAACGCTACTCCCTTACTAGCGTGGCTATCCCTTTCGGCATCGGCGTGAAATTCACCATCGGCCGCCACTTCTCTATTGGCGCTGAGTGGGGCATGCGCTATACGTTCACTGACTACTTGGACGATGTCAAGGGCGTGTATTGCGACAACCAAGCGCTCCGTGACGCACGCGGCAGCATCGTCGCCGATTTGGCAGACAGAAGCCCAGAACTGGGCACTGAGGCCAATCCGATTGAGTTTAACAAAGAAGGAACTCAACGTGGTAACGTGACGACTACCGATTTGTATTCATTTGCCGGAATTACCTTTACGGTGAAATTCGGCAACGAGTCAACAACTTGCGATTTGAGAAAACCCAGAAGACCGCTGCACTAAGAGTTTCAAGTTTCAGGTCTCAAGTTTAAATTTTGGAATTATGATTAATGAACGGGTTCTTGACAAAGAAAAAATGCCCAAACACATAGCTATCATTATGGATGGCAACGGCCGTTGGGCCCAGCAGCACGGACATGAACGCACTTTCGGACACCAAAACGGTGTGGAGGCGGTGCGCAGTGTTATCGAGGGCGCCGGCGAGATGGGCATACAATATCTTACATTATATGCTTTCTCCACTGAAAACTGGAACCGCCCGAAAGCGGAGGTCGAAATGCTGATGTCCCTGCTCGTGAAATCTATCCGCAATGAGCTGGAACGCCTGATGAAGAACCAGGTCCGCCTGATGATGACGGGCAGAATGGAAGACCTTCCCGAGTCCTGTCGCAAGGAGTTGCAGGATGCCATTGACCAGACGGCTCAAAACAAGGGCCTTACGGTGGTGCTTGCGCTGAGCTACAGCGGGCGTGCCGAACTGACGGACATGGCCAAGGCCGTGGCTGCCGATGTCGCCGCCGGCCGCCTCGCCCCCGAGCAGGTGACCGACCAGACCGTCCAAGAACGCCTCTACCATGGCGATATTCCCGACCCGGACATCCTTATCCGCACCGGTGGCGATTTCCGCATTAGCAACTTCTTGCTCTGGGAAGTCGCCTATGCCGAATTGTTCTTTGTTCCAACGATGTGGCCCGATTTCCGGAAGGACGATCTCCGCGAAATCATTATAGATTTCCAAAGCCGCGAGAGACGTTATGGAAAAACGGGAGAACAGGTACGAGGAGAATGATTTTTTAACTATTTTTGCCGCCCATTTTTTATATTATAGAATGAATTTGTTAAAACGCGTAATACTATTTGTGGCATTTATCATACTTGCTTGCACAACAGTGAGTTATGGGCAGGTTGTGATAGGTTCCGAATCACAGGATTCGCCCCTGAAAATTGATTACGCTAATCCGACAGAGTACGAAATCGGCGGTATTACTTCCTCTGGTACGGCTCCACTTGACCAACGTCTGATCTTTTTCCATGTCGGCGATAGAATCAAAATCCCGGGAGATGAGATTTCAAAGACTGTGAAAAACCTGTGGAAAACGGGCCTTTACGATGATGTCGAAATCACGGTGACCCGCGTGGCCGGCGATGTCGCCTTCTTGGATGTCCGTTTGGAGGACCGCGCCCGATTGATCTCTTTTGGCTTTAAAGGAACTACCAAGTCCGAGGAAAATGAGTTGCGTGAAAAACTCAATATCTCCCAAGGTAATATCATCAACGACAATATGAAAACCACTTGCGCGAACATCATCCGCAAATATTATGTCGAAAAGGGTTTCTATAGCTGCTCCGTCAATGTTCAGGAAATTCCAGATGAGAAAGTCAAAAATGCGATGAGCCTGCTCTTTGATATTCAGAAATCTAAGAAGGTGAAAATCGCAAAAATCAACATCGGCGGCAACGAAGAGGTCCCGGATGCCGTCCTTTTACGTTCCATGAAGGAGACCAAGGAGAAATTCCGCTTTATGCCGATGCTCAAAATGGATACCGCAATTGCCTACTGTATGAAGCACAAAGGCTATTACGAGTCCAAGGATATCATGGAACATTTGGATGACTATTTCTCCGACCGTGTGAAGTTGCGCATCTTCAAGAAATCCAAATTCATGAAGGAAAACTATGAGTCTGACAAAATCAAACTCATTGAAAAATATAACGAACTCGGCTACCGCGATGCAGTGATTCTGCGCGACACCTATTATTTGGACGGCCATGACATGCATATCGATATCGATGTGGACGAGGGACCGAAATACTATTTCCGCAATATCACTTTCGTGGGTAATACGGTCTATCCGACCTCATTGCTCTCACGTCTGTTAGGCATCCAGAAGGGTGATGTCTATAATCAGACGCAGCTCAACAAGAACCTTACGATGAAGGAAGACGGCGACGATTTGGCATCATTATATATGAATAACGGTTACCTGTTCTTCAGTGCCAATCCTGTTGAGGTTGCTGTCGATAATGATTCCATAGATATCGAAATCCGTATTCGCGAAGGCAAGCAAGCGCGATACAATAAAATAAATATAGTAGGCAATACGAAGACCAACGACAATGTCATCATGCGTGAAATCACGACCATTCCGGGACAGTTGTTCAATCGTGCCGACATTATCAGAACCCAGCAGGTGCTGATGTCTCTCGGTTATTTCAACCAGGAGAAGATGGACGTGCAGCCCAAGCCCAATGAGGCAGACGGAACGGTGGACATCACCTACGTGGTTGAAGAGACATCCTCCGACCAACTCTCTCTGAGTGCCGGTTACGGTGCGACAGGTTTCGTGATTACGGCGGGTATCGCCTTCAACAACTTCTCGACGAAGAAACTTTTCAAGAAGGATGCTTGGACTCCTATCCCTGGCGGTGACGGACAAAGGTTGGCTTTGAACGTCTCCACGAATGGTGCATGGTATCAGTACTACAATCTGTCTTTTACAGAACCTTGGCTGGGAGGAAAGAAACCGAATGCCCTCACTGCCGGTGTCTATTATCAGAAACAGACAAACGGTACAAAGAAAAACGATACGCTTCAGCATAGAGCCTACAGTATTGCGGGTGCCTCCATATCACTGGCCAGCCAGTTGAAATGGCCCGATGACTATTTCCAGATGTCTCATACTATTTCATACGAATATTATACGGTAGACAACTGGGCCGGTTATTTCGTATTCAACAATGGTCATGCAAATAGTTTGAGTTATATTTTCACACTGGCTCGTAACTCCGTGAATGCGCCGATTTATCCGCGCGAAGGTTCCAACATCACCTTCAGTGTGCAGTTGACGCCGCCATTCTCTGTGATTGCGGGGAAAGACTATACTGGGGCTACGGATCAGGAGAAATACAAGTGGCTGGAGTTCCACAAATGGAAGTTCAGTGCGCAGTGGTACACGCGTATTGTCCAGAACTTGGTGCTGAATGTCCGTCTGAAGATGGGCTTCATGGGCTGCTACAATAAAACTATCGGCATTTCACCGTTCGGACGCTTCTATTTGGGCGGCGACGGACTCTCAACTTTCGCCTACGACGGCCGCGAAGTCATCGGTATGCGTGGCTATGATGACGAAGTTTTGTCTCCGTATGTCGATGGAACTTCCATTGGTGCAAGTATTTACAATAAATTTACAGCAGAAATTCGTTACCCCATTACACTTAATCCATCTGCGACAGTCTATGTACTCGCGTTTTTGGAAGCAGGGAAGGGTTGGATAGACAAACGCCAGTATAATCCTTTTAACATGTATAAGTCTGCAGGTCTTGGTGTTAGAGTATATTTGCCGATGTTCGGCCTGCTGGGATTCGACTGGGGTTATGGTTTTGACGAGGTTCCGGGAAGAACACAAGGACCATCTGGCAGCCACTTCCACATCTCCATCAACTCATCGATAGATTAGTGAATAATAAAACAAGTAATTATACGTTTAACCCGCGTTTTTAAAACAATACAAAAATGAAGAAACTGTTATTTTCAGCAATGTTTATCCTCTTGACCGTCGTTAGTTTCGGTCAGAAGTATGCCTACATCAATTCCGAGTACATCCTTTCCAACATGTCGGAATACAAAGAGGCCCAGGCCGAATTGAACAGAGTTGCCGTCATGTGGCAGAAAGAGATTGAAAAGAAATTCGCGTCTATTGATTCTATGTATAAAAAGTATCAAGTAGAAGCGGTGACTATGCCGGAACAAATCAAGAAAAATCGCGAAGAAGCCATCATCGCCCAAGAAAAGGCAGCCAAAGATTTGCAGAAAAAACGTTTTGGCCAGGATGGCGACCTCTTCAAGAAAAGAGAAGAACTGGTGAAACCTATCCAAGACCGTGTTATTTCCACTGTCAATGATTATGCAAAGGAAAAAGGTTATGCTTTCGTATTCGATACCGCTGGCGAAATGACCATTATCTACGCTGATCCGAAGTGGGATATCAATCAGGCAATCCTCCAAAAACTCGGTATCTCCGTCAACAACGAATTGGACGAAGACTAATTTGATTATTAATTACAAAACAATATTTCCATTATGAAAAAGATTTTATTACTCGTCGCAGTTGCATTTATGTTTTCTATCGGCACTGCAGACGCCCAGAAGTATGGTCATGTGAATTCCGGTGAAATCCTGGAAGTGATGCCGGGCGTTGACTCTCTTCAAATCAAACTGAAAGCTTTCCAAACAGAACTCGAAACCATGTATGAGAGTATGATGACGGAATACCAACAGAAGAAAGACAAATTCGACCGCGAAGTCGGAACAATGTCCTCTGCTGTTCGTCAAGTGCGCGAAAAGGAGTTGCAAGACCTCGGCACACGTATTCAGGAATTCCAAGCAAATGCTCAGGAAGATATGGAAGAAAAGCAATATGAATTGGCAAAGCCGTTCCAGGATGCCATTCAAAACGCCATCAACAAGGTCGCTAAGGACCATGGCTATTCTTATATCTTCGACACCAAGATTTTACTGTATTATGCCAATGGCGATGATATCACTCCGTTGGTAAAGAAGGAATTAGGAATTAAATAATTTTGCCAGACATGAAAAAACTGACTATTATCCTTATTTGCCTTGTTTTCTCCGTAGCAGGTTTTGCTCAGAAAGCAAAAATCGGTCACGTCGACTATGGCGCCATTATGAAAGAGATGCCGGGTATCGACACCGCACAAACTGCTCTGATGGAATATCAGAAGGAATTGGAACAAACCGGCCAACAGATGGTTGATGAGTTCAAAGAAAAAGAAGCTGCGTATATGCAGATGGTCAACTCTGGTTCTTCTGCAGCTATTTTAAAAGTCAAAGAAGACGAAATGACCAAGTTGTATGCCCGTATCCAAGAATTCGCCTCTATCAGTGAGAGAGATTTGCAGGAAAAGCAAATTGAATTGCTCAAACCTTTTACGGACAAACTGCTTGCCGCAATCAAGAGCGTTGCTGAAAACGGCAATTATGCCTATATCTTCGACCTGTCAACGTTGGCTTACCATGCTGATAGCGATGATTTGACAGCTGCTGTCAAGAAGTATGTCGGCATTACGAAATAACCTCGCAAGAGGACATAATAAAAGGGCGCGGAAATCCGTGCCCTTTTTTTGTTTTAAATCTTTGCAGATGATTATTCCAAGCTGATAGCTTCGCAAGGACAAACGTCAGCGCAAGCGCCACATTCGATGCAGAGATCAGGATTGATGGAATAAGCAGCGCCTTCAGAAATAGCTTCTTGAGGGCATTCACCAGCGCAAGTACCACATGCTGCGCAAAGATCCGGATTGATTTTGTAAGCCATTTTTATAAGTTTTAGAGGTTGTTTTTTATGGGCGCAAAAATACACTTTTTTTCATATAAAAAAATTCCCTTTTATCACCAGTTTTCAATGCATGAAACCCGAAGATTTTTGTACTTTTGCGTTCCTTAAAACCGACCCTATGGAAAAATCCGCAGAGACCCCTTTGATGAAGCAGTACAACAAGTTCAAGGCTCAACACCCTGATGCTATTCTCTTGTTCCGCGTAGGCGATTTCTATGAAACATACGGAGAAGATGCCATTAAGTCTTCGAAAATTTTAGGCATCACCCTTACGAAACACGGCAAGGGCGCTTCGCAGACGGAACTGGCTGGTTTCCCGCATCATGCGTTGGATGTATATCTTCCTAAGTTGGTTCGTGCCGGCATGCGTGTGGCTATCTGCGAGCAACTCGAGGATCCGAAACTGACGAAGACTCTGGTCAAAAGAGGTATCACCGAAATGGTGACCCCTGGAGTCTCTATTAACGACAAGGTCCTTGAACAGCGCGAGAACAATTTCTTGGCTGCCATCCAGTTTACAGATAAGATATGCGGGGTCGCTTTTGTGGACATCTCTACGGGTGAGTTCTATCTGGCCGAGGGCGATTATGATTATGTAGACAAACTTTTTCAGAATTTCAAACCTTCGGAATTGGTAATTCAGAAAGGGAAATCTGCATCTTTCAAAGAACATTTCGGAGAAAAAATGCTGCTCACCACCTTGGACGACTGGGTCTTTATGACCGATTTCGCCAACGACATCTTGACCAAACATTTTGAAACGACATCGTTGAAAGGCTTTGGCGTTGACAACTTACCAAACGGAATCATCGCCGCCGGTGCCGCACTCCATTATCTATACGAGACGCAAAACCACAGAATTCAGCACATCAACAAAATCAACCGCATAGAGGAAGAACACTATGTGTGGTTGGATCGGTTCACCATTCGCAATTTGGAATTGGTGAGCAGCCCCAACGAGCAGGCGGTAACTTTGCTGCAGGTGCTTGACCAGACGCAGACCCCAATGGGCTCACGTATGCTGAGAAAATGGATGCTGATGCCGCTGAAGGAGAAGGTGTGGATTGACGAACGTCTTTCCATAGTTGAGTATTTCATAAAGAACGAAGACTTAGCCAATGACCTGACCAGCACGTTGAAGCGGGTGGGGGATATCGAACGTACCGTCTCTAAAATTGCTACGGGCAAAATCAATCCACGCGAGGTATTGCAACTGTCCAGAGCGTTGCGCGCTATTGAAAAGATGAAGGAGTTCTGTCAGAAAGCAGAACATCCTGCCTTGACTAAAATTGCCGAGCAACTCAATCCCTGCCTCACCATTTGCACACGCATTGAGAAGGAAATCCAGGAGGAACCGCCGGTGGTTGCCGCCAAGGGCGGAATCTTCAACCGTGGCGTAGATCAGGAACTGGACGACTTGTTTGCTTTGGCTACGAACAGTCGTGAAGTGCTTGCAGACATTCAGCGCCGTGAGGCCGAACGCACGGGCATCTCCTCTTTGAAAATTGGGTTCAACAACGTTTTCGGCTATTACCTCGAAGTTACGAATGCGCATAAAGACAAGGTCCCTGCCGAGTGGATGCGCAAACAGACGTTGACGAATGGTGAACGCTACATCACCCAGGAACTCAAAGAACTTGAGTCTAAGATTCTCGGCGCGCAAGACAAAATGTTGGAAATAGAAGCTCGACTCTACAACGAACTTTTGGTCAGCCTGCTGGACTATATTTCCATGATTCAGTTGGACGCTCGTCTTGCCGCACGCTTGGATGTGTTGTTGTGTTTTGCCAATGTTTCCAAGGAGAACAACTATGCCAAGCCGAAGATCAACGAGCAGACAGCCATCAAAATCAAGGAGGGACGCCACCCGGTTATTGAGCAGCAGTTGCCTCCCGGCGAACCTTATATCTCCAATGATGTCTTTTTAGACAATGACAAGCAGCAAATCATCATTATCACCGGCCCGAACATGTCTGGTAAATCGGCGTTGCTGCGTCAGACTGCTCTGATAGTGCTGATGGCCCAGATGGGCTGCTTCGTGCCTGCAAAAAGTGCTGAAATCGGCATTGTGGATAAGATATTCACCCGCGTCGGTGCCTCCGACAATATCTCTACGGGCGAATCTACATTCATGGTCGAGATGAATGAAACGGCGAGCATCTTGAACAACATCTCCAACAGAAGCCTTATCCTTTTGGATGAAATCGGCCGCGGTACCAGTACGTACGACGGCGTGTCCATTGCGTGGTCCATTGCCGAATACCTTCACGAAAATCCGTATAATCGTGCCAAAGTGTTGTTCGCCACGCACTATCACGAGTTGAATGACATGGCCAAACAGTTCCCTCGTATCAAGAACTATCACGTTTCGGTCAAGGAGATTGACAACAAGGTCTTTTTCCTGCGCAAGTTGGAAGAGGGCGGCAGCGAGCATAGTTTCGGTATCCACGTGGCCCGTATGGCTGGTATGCCGGCGCAAGTGCTCAAACGTGCAGACGAAATCTTGAAGCAACTGGAGAAGTCGCGCGCCAATGCCAATGGGGAAAAGATGACTATAGAGAAATCCACCCCCGGCTATCAACTGAGTTTTATTAATCTAGATGATCCTCTCCTGTTGGAGGTCAAGGATTTGATTGTAGGACTGAATATCAACGGCCTCACTCCGGTGGAGGCTTTGATGAAGTTGAATGAAATCCAACAACTGCTTACGGGAAAGAAAAAGTAGCCACTTAGCTAATTCTTCTTCTTTTCAAACTATTTCCTCATTATCGTCACGGTGCCGCTCATTGTTTGGTCCATGCCGCCGTTGTTGAAGAGGAACTGGTAGGAGTATACCCCGTCAGGGCAGTCTCCGCCGTTCCAGTTGTTCTCGTACAGCTTGGTGCTAAATACGATTTTCCCCGACCTGTTGCGGATGATGAGTTGCTTTTTGTTACAACTTTCCAGCCCTTTGATAGTGAAGTTGTCGTTATATCCGTCCCCGTTTGGTGTGAAGACGTTCGGGATCTCTATCTTCTCTGGCTGTGTCCAGGTGAAGTCTTGGTCGCCTCGGTTTTGTAAAACAGGGTCTTTTTGAATGTTTTGGATAATTGTGGAATTGGCGGGTATGGCTGCACGAGTGATATTCGTGCGGCTTGGTGTAACTGGTTTCCCGATAGCGGTAGGTGCGACTGCGGTAGGCACGCTGGTGGATTTTGTCTCTTTGGGAGCGGACGATGCGGCGTTTTTAGCGGGATTGCCGGTTGATTCTGCTACAGGATTTTCCTGTGCGGGAGAAGAAACGGTTTGGGACGTTTGCTCGATTGGGGTTTCAACCGAGTAGTTGGTTGTCGCTTCGTTGCTTTCGACAGGCGTGCTGACCTCCTCGCTGATGACAGTGTCGGCAGTTGCCGTGGCTGACGTCATCGGTGGTTCGCTATTTGCCGCGTCGTTGTTATGGGTGGCCATAACTGTTGCGACCACGGCAGTGGCCACTACGGCAGCGCCGATGACGGCTGCGGTGATTTTGGCTGCAGTGCTGCCCAATAGCCCTTTGGCACCGGAGGCGGCCTGTGCTGCTGAAGATGCCTCTCCCACGGGCATCACGGCATCCAATCGGTGGCTCAGTTTCTCCCAACTTCCGGCCGACGGTTGCGCCTCGTATTCTGTCAGTATTTTCTTAAGATCGTCCATATCGTTATACTTCTTCGTTATTACCTAATTTCTCTATGAGCCATGTTCTGGCACGTTGATAATAGACCCTGACGGTGCTGTCTTTCATGTCCAGTGCTTCTGCAATGTCCTTGAAAGTGTAATCGTCAATGATGTGCATATTGAAAATGATACGGTAAGAATCCGGCATTTCCTTCATCTGTTCCATAATCATCTTGGCTTCTAACTTTGTAGTGATAACTTCTTGGTCGGAACTGCCCTTGGAATTAGCCACGTTTTCCAATATCGTATCCATGTCGTCTTCCAACTTGCAATATTTGTTTTTGCGATAGTGGTCCAACGAGACATTGACCATGATGGTTCGGATCCAGGTGCCCAAAGAGCACTCATTTCGGAATTCCTGGAGGTGTTCGAACACGTGCATGAAGCCGTCAATCATGCAGTCTTCTGCTTCCTCTGTCGTTTTTGTGTAGCGTTGGCAGATTCCTAACATGCTGGGCGAGTAGTAATTATACAACTCGTGCTGGGCCTGGCGGTCGTTTTTCAAACATCCGTCAATGATTTTTTCAATATGCAGATTTCTAGGTCTCACAAATATAGAGACGTAACGAAGAGCACTTTTTGTTACAAAAAAATGAAATTTTATTTGATAGATTTCACAATTGCCTCTACCTCACGCAGATAATCTCTCTTTTGCTCTTGCGGAGCATATACGAAACCATCCACGGTGATGCATGACTGCTTGTCGGGGCTGAGCATGGTGTAGCTGTAGAACGGGCCTCCCATTTTGTCGCGTACGGAAGCCCAGAGACCGCGCAATTCGATGCCGCTATGGTAGTGCAACTGGTATTGCTGTGAAAGCGGATATCCTTCCAAATCGGCTACAATGGGGTATGCGCCTTGAACGGCACCTTGAATGTAGGCCTTGGTGATGCGGTTGCGCTCGTAGACGATGTTTTCGGTGCTGAGC
Organism: Bacteroidales bacterium; assembly: GCA_024400835.1. Taxonomy (GTDB): domain Bacteria; phylum Bacteroidota; class Bacteroidia; order Bacteroidales; family WCHB1-69; genus F23-D06. The sequence continues at coordinate 66,774 of JAKSMC010000012.1, read as the reverse complement.
TCGTATGCGGGAGACTTGTAAATCATCACGAAACGGTCGTTCTTTGGCGTACGGTAGCAGAGCCATAAGAAGTCTTCTTCTTCGCGGCCGACGAAATAACTCTCCGGTATGGTCATGGATATTCCGAATTTATCTTTGATTTTCTTCTCCAGTTTGGGATTGTTCAATTTGCGATGCGCATTCTGCAGACGGGCAATGTCATTGTCGTACATGGCTTGGATGATCTCATCCTGATGTTGGAGGAACAGGGCCAAACATGAATCGCAGTTGTTGCCGCGCAGAACCACCTGAATCTGTGGATTGGTGTATGGATTACGCTTCAACTCGTAGGAGTTTGAACCGTACTTAGGGTTGTAGTCGAACTGTACAATGTTGCGATGGCGTGTGAATGAAGCTAAAAAATCTTTGTTGCTGCATTCAATTACGTCGAACATCTCCTGAATTTGATTGATGGCCGGTTGCGGCTGCTGGAGCACTTTGTAGATCTCCTTCCTGGCCGCTTTTGTCCAATAATTGGTGTCTATGGCTAAAATCATCTCACCGGCTTTCCCCGTTGAGAAATTCTCGGATTTGAAGGTGGGCGTTGTCTTCTGCTTACAGGAAACGCAAAGCAGCATGACTATTGCTAAAGATGCGTAGAATAATTTCTTCATAAATATTGTGTTAAAAAAATGTTATAATCGTATGTTAAATAAAAAAATATTGCTATTTTTGCAACCAGATAGTTAACGTGAAAAACATGATATTCGTATTTTATTATGTAAAAAAATTTTTATGTACTCGGAAGATTTCTATAGGATTGCAATACAGTATGTTGAAGGTTACGGATGCGCGACATTGAAGAAGATGCTGCGGCTTTCGGGGTCTGCGACCAATCTTTTTATGCATGTGGATATGTGGAAGGACGGCCTTACTCGCAGAAGTAAGAATGTGCCGTTGCCAACTATAACGGATGCCATTCGCCGTCTTGTGGATGAAGAGATGTCGTTGATGGAAAAGCACAAGGTGCGTCAGTGTTTTTATTTGGACAATCACTATCCTTTTCGATTGAAAAGTTGTTCCGACGGGCCTATATCATTTTATTATAAAGGAACTGCCGATTTCAATGTGCCGCATACGCTTGCGGTTGTGGGTACACGCGAGGCGACAGAGTACGGGCGGAACGTGGTGAAGAAAATCCTTTCGGAGCTGCGTGATTCAGGTGTGATGACGGTGAGTGGTTTGGCCTACGGCATCGATACGGAGGCTCATGTCCGTTCTTTGGAGTATGGTTTGAAAACTGTGGCTGTGATGGGCTGCGGTTTGGGAACGATATACCCTTATCAAAATCAGCACTTGGCCGAACAGATTGTTGAACAGGGTGGGGCTATCATCAGTGAGTACGGTTTCAAGACGATGCCGGACAGATTGAATTTTCCCAAACGCAACCGCATCATTGCCGGAATGGCTGATGCCGTCATGGTGGCGGAAACAGCCAACAAAGGCGGCAGCATGATAACGGCGTACATCGCCCAGTCCTATAATAAAGATGTATTTGCCGTGCCGGGTTCTGTCTTCGAATCACATCATGACGGATGCCACGAACTTATCAGGAAGAACGTTGCTGCTATTCTTACATCGGGACAGGAACTGATGGAAATGATGAATTGGGAATCTGCAAACAAAAGTGTTCAGACGACCTTGTTCGTCGACTTGACGGATGCTGAGCAACAGGTCGTGGATCAGATTCGCGGGACGGGCGAGATTTCCATAGACCATTTGGCAGAGGCTCTTTCCGAATTGTCACCGTCAAAATTGGCCGGTTTACTGTTGGGCCTTGAACTTAAGGGCGTGGTCACGTGCAAGCCGGGGAAGGTTTATACGATGAACTGATGAAGAGATGAACTGATGAAGGGATTTTTTTCGTCATTGGTTACTTTTCACTACTAATATTGAGTTGGAGACGGCTCGTTCGCCGTTGTGGTCGAATAGGCCGTTGTCGGTGGGGTGGTTGACGATGCCACCGTTGGGGTAGTCTTTGAGATAGAGTGTGGAGGAACCACCGCCATCGAGGTTCAGAGCGTCGTGGCAGCCGAGCCAGCGCAAAGTGGCGATGAGCTCGTCAAGGGTCATGCCGGCGGAATGCTTCGTGCGCCCGTCCACTACGAAAAGGAGTATCGTGCCGTCTGGCTTGATGCCGACTGCGGTGCGATTGTGCCGGTTGTTGACGAACGAGAGGTCGTTGCGCATCGGCATGTCGTTACCTTGGTAGATGAGCAGCGGTCCGGCTGTCATGATGTTTTTGTCAGGAAGGGTGCGCTCCCACTGACGTGCGCTGTCCGTGTGCACAATGCGAACATCTTTGTCATTGAAGACCAACGTGCCGTATTGATAGTATTTGCGGTTCACGGTGTCCTTACCGGGTGTGTTTTCCCCAATGTCGACGCTGTCAATACGAAGGTGGCAGATGGGATTGTGGTTGTCCATATCGAAAAAGGAACCGTTGACGGCCGCCACGGCATTGCGACTTTTTGCCATGGTTGAGGTTCTGGTGCGTTTGGGTTCGTACGCATATTGCAACTTTACATCTGCGTTCGGATTAATTTCCAATATGCTGATGAATTGGTTGCTGTGGAAATATTCCTGTTGGGTGAAATGAACTGTTTTGAGCACCATCCCGTTGATGGTGTCCACTTTCCAATGGGCATTGGCCAAGATGATGGAGTCGTTTTGAGCGGACAATCTTCCTAAAATCAAGAAGAAAAGGATGGCTGACGGTATGAAATGCTTGAAGAAAACAAATCGCATAGGGCAAAGAAATTAAGCTACAAAAATACATCTTTTCGTCATTTTTTTTACATCATTCTAAAAAAATGATTGTTTTTGCATTTTCAAAAAAGTATAATTAAGATGTGGTTGTGTCAGACAAATGGTTTGGTACGGTAGCGGGCTGTTAAGGTATGATCAAGAATACGTTTTTTATTCTTATTTAGGGAACTATATACATGTTGACCGAATACATTGATTGTGTAACAATTTTAGGACAATATTTTGACCATTGAGAGTCTGCGATATTTTCATTAGATTTTTCATTGGATTTTCAATATGATTTTGAGGAGTTCGCAGGACGACTCCTTATAAAGCCAGTTTTCCCTGGCTATTTTTGGTGTGATTTTCATTTGGCTAACGTTGGAGATTCCGCTGTGACCTCCTATCGTCGGTCTTGCGGAATGGTGCGCGCACCTTGTGCGGGAGGAATGATGGACGGCGGCACCACGAGAGAGCATAACATCATTACGTGCGCCGCCGCCCATTCTGGTTTTCCCTGAGCGGTCCTCCCACCGTTCCGCAAGCGACCGCAGAGAGCGCAGCGGAATCTCCAACGTTAACAACGTCCTCCAGTGACCCCAGCAGCTGAAGCGGAACCTTATGAGTGGGTTCGACTCCCACCATCTGCAAAACCTATTTTACAATAAGTTTTGGCAGCTATATACTTGTTGACCCGATATATTTTGGTTTTATTATGATTTGGGCGGCCCGGCACCGCTACCACCGCACTTTGCCATTCCTCCTCAGATTGCGCCCTTCATTACAGAGATTCAACCCTGCTGGGATTGTTCAAGGTACGGCTGCGTCGCGTTTTTTTATAGGAACAAGTCATGTGGTATATAGTTGCCTATTTTTATTGTTTTGTATTTTGATGTCGCATAGAAAAATGCTACCTTTGCCGCCCTTTTACCTCGATGAAAAAAATTACTATTATTATACTCTTATTGTTTGTTAGACAGCTGATTATGGCACAGGCGGCGATGATCGGGCTGCCTTGTGAAGGCACGCCGACTGTCACGGATCACCAAGGTTTTGTCTATCATACTGTCCAGTTGGGCTCTCAGTGTTGGATGGCTGAGAATATGCGCTGTACGACTTCTCCGACAGGCAAGGCCTGGGTGCACAATCCGGTTTTCTCGGTGGATAACCCTGTCTTCAAGTCTTATTATATCACTGTGAAAAATTCTCAGTATGGTAATTTGTACAATTGGTCGGCGGCGATGGATTTGAATATTAACGAATATGCTTATTATGTTTCCAATGAGCGTCGTCGCGGTATTTGTCCGAAAGGTTGGCATCTGCCGAGCACGAAGGAATGGACGCAGTTGCTGGAGGCTTTGGGCGGCACGCGTAAAGCTGGTGCGGTAATGAAGAGCGAGTCTTCTCAATGGATCAACCCTGTGATTGCCGACCAGGTGAGTGGTTTTGCAGCGTTGCCCGCCGGCGTATATACGGAGGATGGCTTGAACCATACGGGCAACTATGCTCATTTCTGGAGTTCCACTACTTATGACCGCCAGAATGCCTGGTGTTGCGGTATCTTCAGTTACAACAGCGACAGCTACAATATTTTGGACTATAAGTGTTATGGTCGCTCAGTGCGCTGTTTGAAAGACTAATAAAAAAGGCCCGCAATCGCGAGCCTTTTCTTTTTAGTATCTGTACAAATCCGATTTGAACGGTCCCTCTACGGGAACGCCGATGTAGTCGGCTTGCTTTTGCGTGAGTTTGGTCAGTTTCACACCGATTTTTTCCAAATGCAGGCGGGCAACCTCTTCGTCGAGGTGCTTGGGAAGATTGTAGACGCCGATTTTGTAATCGTGTTGCCACAAATCCAATTGGGCCATGGTTTGGTTGGTGAAAGAGTTACTCATCACGAAGGAGGAGTGACCGGTAGCGCAACCGAGGTTCACGAGACGGCCTTCGGCGAGGATGAAAATAGAATGTCCGTCAGGGAAGATGTATTCGTCAACTTGCGGTTTGATGTTGCGCTTTTTGATGTTAGGCTGGCTTTCGAATGCGGAGACTTGGATTTCGTTGTCGAAGTGGCCGATGTTGCAGACGATGGCCTGGTCTCTCATCTTGTTGAGGTGGTCCACGGTGATGACGTCGCAGTTGCCGGTGGTTGTCACATAGACATTGCCTTCCGGAAGTGCGTCTTCAACAGTTTTCACCTCAAAGCCTTCCATAGCGGCTTGCAGCGCGCAGATGGGGTCGACTTCAGTGACGATGACGCGTGCACCGTAGGATTTCATGGACTGAGCACAGCCTTTACCCACGTCGCCATAACCGCAGACGACAACCACTTTGCCGGCCAACATGATGTCGGTGGCACGCTTGATGCCGTCAGCCAAAGACTCGCGGCAGCCGTACTTGTTGTCGAACTTGGACTTGGTAACGGAGTCGTTCACGTTGATGGCCGGGAAGAGCAGTTCGCCACGTTCCATCATTTGGTAGAGACGGTGTACGCCTGTGGTGGTCTCTTCGGAAACGCCCTTGATTTCTTTTACCATCTTATGCCATTTTTGTGGGTCCTCTTTCAGGATTTCCTTCAAAGTGTTGAAGATAACAGCTTGTTCGTGGTTTTCAGGAGTCTTGTCCAAAATAGTCGGATCTTCTTCTGCCTTGTATCCGAGGTGGATGAGCAGGGTGGCGTCGCCGCCGTCATCTACGATAAGTTGCGGGCCTTTGCCTCCGGGGAAGGAGAGCGCTTGGTTGGTACACCACCAGTAGTCTTCCAAAGATTCGCCTTTCCATGCGAACACGGATACGCCGGCGGCGGCAATAGCTGCAGCAGCATGATCCTGTGTGGAGAAGATGTTGCAACTGCACCATCTCACTTCAGCACCCAGGTGCACTAAGGTTTCAATCAGCACGGCCGTTTGGATGGTCATGTGCAGTGAACCCATGATTCTGACACCTTTCAGCGGTTTGGAATCACCGTATTTTTCTCTTAATGCCAGCAGACCCGGCATTTCCTTCTGGGACACTTCGATGTCTTTGCGGCCCCAGTCTGCCAACGTCATGTCGGCAACTTTGTTTTTCAATTCGTAATCAGTCATTTCTGTATGTTTATTCGTTTAACGTGATTTCGTCCCGACGATATGACATGTGGCTGATCATATCGTCGAGGCGAATGATTTTATTAATTTTCGGGTTTGAGATCTACGCGGGTGTAACTGTCAGTCTTGAAGTATTTCTTCATGAAGTTCACGAGATCCTTTTTGGAAATGGAGTTCACCATATCAGCATATTCGTTCACTGCATTCATATCGTCGTTGTAAACGACTTTTCCATTGATGTAGCTCAGCCAGAAGTTGTTGGTTTGGATGTTCTTTTCGCGTGTGGCAATCATCTGTTTCTTAACTTTGCTGAGTGTCTTCTTGTCAGCGCCCTTCTTTTGAACGTCTTTGAGAATTTGAATGCAGGTGTTGGCCAGTTTGTCGGTATTGTCTGGGTTGCAGCTCAGCATAATGAGGAGCTTGTAACAGGCTTCCGGATATTTTTCGTAACCCATCTGTAACATCGGAGAATAAACGTCGCCCATCTTCTCGCGGATGATTTCCAAAACATATTGGTCGAGAACATCGCCCAATACGTTGATGGTCATGTTGTTTTTGGCGTTGTAGTCGTATGTGCCTTCGAAACAGATGCCCATCCAACCTTGTTTTTCCTGACCGTATTTCACTGTGGATGTCTGAATGCCGTCTTGGTGTTTCTTGAATGCGTTGGCATTGAAGTTTTCATGCTCGGATGATGTCTTCATTGAACCGAGGTAGAGGCAGAGATATTCGTTCATCACCTTTTCATCGAAATTGCCGACGAAGATGTAGGTGAAGTCTGCGGGGTTGGCGAAACGTTCGCGATAGAATTTCACAGCATCGTCATAGTTGACTTGGTCGAGGTATTCCTGAGTGTAGGAAAGCGGATTCATCTGATATGGATCGTGGTTGCTTACTGCATCGAGGAAAGCTCCGAAGAAACGGTACATCGTAGCGGCCTGCATCATTTTGACTTGTTCTGAAGCTTCCGTCAGAACCAATTCACAAGCGTTTTTGTCTGCGCGAGGACGGGTGAAGAATGCATTGAGATATTGGAAGAAGAATTCCAAATCTTTCGGTGTGGAGGAACCTTCCAGACCTTCGGTCAAAGCTCCGATATAAGGAGTTACACCGGCTTGTTTGGTTTTCAGTTTCTTGGTCAAGGTGTTGTAGTCCAATTCGGAAATACCGCTTCGGTCGATGATGTCAGCTGCGAAATCCAAAGAGGCGAGGTCTTTGACTGCATAGAGGGACTTGCCACCCTTGCTGGTTGCGGTGAAGAGGATTTCGTCGTTCTTATAGTTCGTTTTCTTGAGGATGACTTCGATGCCGTTGTTCAAAGTGACCTTGGTGGCTTTGATGGCGGGGATTTCTTCAGTCTTGACAATGGAACCAGGTCTTAAGGTGTTCTTATAGATGATTTCCTTTTCTTGATAAGTGTCAACATACGGTTCAACATCTTTGAGCTTGCTGTCGGTGATGACATTGAGAACTTCGTTTTTGGAAGGAACTTTGACGCCTTCTTTTTCAGGAGCGGTAATGACTGCCACGAAGTTTTCCGGAGTGATCCAGTCTTTTGCCAGGGCGTTGATTTCGTTGAGGTTGATGCCATCCATCAATTTCTTTGCATAGTTGTATTCACGTTTTGCACCGGGAATCGGGTCGTGGTGGAGGTAGTTGTCAACATATTCGGAAGCGAAGTTTGCGGATTCGGTTTTGTCAACTTCGTTGGAAGCGCGTTCGAGGCGTTCGAGAAGGGAAGTCTTGGCACGGTCTAATTCAGTTTGTACGAAACCATATTTCAATACGCGGTAGTCTTCTTTCATAAGAGACTCGATAGCTTCGAGAATCTTGCCTTCTTTACAGGCAGCCTGAGCGCCGTAGATGTCAGTGGAACCGATGAAGTTGGAATATCCGATACTTGCACCGATGAACGGGCATTTGGCATTCTGGGTCATTTCTTCGAGACGAGCGTCGAACATTTCGTTGTAGAGTTCGATTAAGAGGTTCTTGCGGTAGTCGCCAACGTTTTTCATGACGAAATGCGGGAATTTGCGGATGAGCATGACGCTGCTGCCAGCAGCTTCTTTGTCGGTGCAAACGGCCACTAACGGCTCTTTGTTCATGCCAATCGGGTAGTCTTCCTTTACACGAGGATTCTCAACAGCAGGAATGTCGCCAAACATGTTTTTGATCTTGGCTTCCACTTCGTTGACATCGATATCGCCGACAACAACTACAGCCTGAAGATCCGGACGATACCAGTCGTGATAGAAATCTTTGATGGTCTGGTATTCGAAACCTTGGATGACTTCAATCAAGCCGATAGGCATACGTTCTGCGTAACGGGAATCTTTCATAAGAATAGGCCAGTATTCTTTGCGCATGCGGTCGTCAGCGCCGAGGCCCATACGGTATTCTTCTGTGATGACGCCACGTTCAGCATCGATTTCGGCATGGTCGTAAAGAAGACCGTGTGCCCAGCCGCGAAGGATCTGCAAGCCGAGGTCGAGGTTTGCGGGATTGTCCAACGGCATGGGAATCATATAGACGGTTTCGTCAAAGGAGGTGTATGCGTTCAGGTCTGCGCCGAATACGACACCGATGCTTTGCAACTTGTCAATCATGGTGTTGCCGGGCATACCTTCAATACCGTTGAAGGACATGTGCTCGGTGAAGTGGGCCAAACCGCGTTGGTTCTCGTTCTCTTGGTTGGAACCGGCATTGACGGCCAAACGGAGCTCGACAACCTTCTTGGGTTGCTCGTTGTGACGAATGTAGTACGTCATTCCGTTGCTCAACTTGCCAATCTTGACGTGTGGGTCGGGATTGATAGGAGCATCTAATTTGACATCCTGAGCAAAAGCAAATGATGCAGTCAGGATGATGCTGATGATTAAAAAGAATTTTTTCATAGAAATATTTTTATGTAATTAATTGATATCAAATTTCTTATTTCTTCTTTGAAAATCTGACTTTTCGTAATACGATGAGGATGGTTCCCATAATGGCGATGAGCAGCAGCGGCAGTCCGATGTTGAGGATGGCCAGCAGCGTTTTGTGACTGCGAACCTTTTCGTTGTTCAGAGAGCCGATCTTGAAGGTCTTGGCACGAAGTTGGAGCAGGTCGTCGTCAGCGCAGAGGTAGTTGACGCAGTTGACGATGAACTGTGTGTTGTCAAACATCGTACGTGTATAGATGTCGTAACCGGCAGGGTAGGGCTGGTTGCGTTTTTTGTCGAAGGGGTTTCTGATGATGTCACCGTCGGAAACGAAAATCTGGCGCGTGGGCACGCTCTTGTCTCTGTAGTCCAGCTCCTTGATGGTGTCAAATTCTGCCGGAAGGATGCCTTTGAATGCGGACTCGAATTCACCTTCCACCAATACAGCCAGTGGCAGGTTGTGGAATGCGAATTCCTGCATGTTGGGTTTGGTGAGGCCGACTTTCAACGTGACGATGGAAGGCGTGGGCACCAACTTGGAACGCTCCGAGGAGGTCATCAATACGGTTTTGACCAACTTTTCGTCTTTGCCGACCAAGTCGATGGTGCCGGCGAAATCGGATTTCACCTCCTTGATGTTGCGCACAATGGGATGGTCGCTGAAGTTGACCACGTCAAGACTGTACGGGAAGGCCATGAATTTGTACTGCGGTTGGTCTCCAATTATGCTGACCTGCTGCGGAATGGGCATGCAGCTGAGGTCTTGGATGAGGTTCGGATTGATGCGTACGCCGTAGGTGAAGAGCAGGTCGTTGATGTAAAGCGCGCGCGGAGTGGCGAAAAATTCGGGAACGGCTTGCAAACTGTCCAAAGATGCCGTGGTGTTGTCGATGAGCCAAAGCACTTTGCCGCCGCGCATGATGAATTGGTCGATGATGTATTTGTCGTATTCTTTGAACGGCTGGGTAGGTTGCGCGATGACCAGCACGTCGTATTTGTTCTCGCCTAAGTTCAGTGTCTGTTTGGCGGAATCCGCAATGCTGATGTTGCGTAGGCTGTTGATTTTGCCATCCAAGGTGACGCGACTGACATTGTAGAAGCGTTGCAGCTGCATAGCAGTCCAGCAGGTGCTCCAGAAATCCAACTCTCCATGGCCGTCCAAAAAGGCAACGTTGGGCTTTTCCGTCTTCATTAATCGACGAATCGGGGAGATGAGGTTGTATTCCAATTCTTCAATAGAGTACTGGAGCCAGTCGGCACCGGAGGGGTCTGCCACCACCAATTTGGCGGGATATTCGTGCCCACGATAGGAAACGATGGCGCCGGGGATGACCATGTGCGTGGAATAGCCGTTGGCATCTTCGCGGCTGACCGGAATGGGATCCAGACCCTTTTTCACGAACTCGGCTAAGATATTGTTGACTTCGTCATTGTTCTTGCCTTCCAGCGGATCGATGAATTCGAAATAGACGTTTTTGGAGTATCCACGGAAGTCTTGAAGCATCTGTTCGACCTGCTTTGCGAAAAGCTGATAGTCGGCAGGTTGGTCTTTGCCTTTCAGATAAACGCGTATGTAAACGCGGTCTTCCAGATTTTTCAGCATCTCTACTGTGGAGTCGGAAAGAGAATGTCGTTTGTCTTTCGTAAGGTCGATGCGGAAGAAAAGGAATGAAGATAATATGTTGATGACGATGACTGCAACCAATGCGATGGCCAGTCCGAGCAATGTGTTCCTTTTAAACTGCTTGCTGCCCTGCACCTTGTTCCTGGTCTCTTGTTCCTTGATATTTTCAGAATCTTTTTTCATGTTGTCAGTTTTAAAAGGTTACCATTTGCGTTTGAGTAAGACAATACGTGTGCCAAACAAGAAGATGAAGATGACACTGCAGAAGTAGATGATGTCGCGGCTGTCGATGACGCCTTTGCTGATGGAGGCATAGTGATGCTCGATGCCGAGCGCTTTAATGTAGTATCCGAAAGCTCCGAGGGATTCGAAAGAGTAGATGAAGGCGAATCCGAAGGAGATGATGAAGCAGAATAGAGCAGCCACAATGAAGGCGATGATTTGGTTGTTGGTCAGCGCAGATGATAGCAGGCCGATGGCGATGAATGTGGCACCGAGGAATAGCAGTCCCAAATAGGAACCCCAGGTGCTGCCCATGTCAATGTTGCCGACGGGATTGCCGATGAAGTAGATGCTGATCACGTAAATCAGGGTCGGGATGAGGGCGATGACAAGCAGCGTGAGGCAGGAGAGAAATTTGGCCCAGATAATCTGCATGTCGGTCAGCGGTTTGGTAAGGAGGAGGTCCATGGTGCCCGTACGTTTTTCTTCTGCGAAAGAACGCATTGTGATGGCGGGGACCAGGAACAGGAATAGGAATTGTGAAATGCTGAACAATCCCTGCAGGTCTGCAAGGCCTGATTCCATAATGTTGTCGATGTTGGGGAAGACCCAGAGGAACAAACCTGAAACGATAAGGAAAACACCGATGAAGATGTATCCGATAATGGAGCTTAGAAATGACTTTATCTCCTTGATGTATAAGCTGAACATTGTTTAAAAATTTAAGGGCGCAAAAATACTAAAAATATGCGTAAGGTCAGCCAATAATCGTATCGGTTTGGCGTGCTGTAAATGCTTGATTATGTGGCTTGTTAAATGATATTTTGTAAAAATGTCATCGCTATTGCCGGGGATAATAAAAAAGAGCGGAGAAACAAGTTCCTCCGCTCTTCGATTTCTATTTCAAACCATCTCTTTCGAGTAAGGCATCAATGCGTGGCTCTCGTCCGCGGAAGTCCTTGAACATTTCCATTGCAGGTTTGGAACCGCCTTGTGATAAAATGGTTTTGACATACTTGTTGGCGACCTCTTTGCTCATCACCCCTTGTTCTTTGAACAGGGAGAATGCGTCGGCTTCCAACATTTCGGCCCATTTGTAGCCATAGTAGCCTGCGGCATATCCGCCGGCGAAGATGTGTGAGAATGAAGTGCTCATGCAGGCTTCCTTGACAACGGGCATCGTCTCGAATTTGGAAAACACTTTCTGCTCGGATTCGCGGATGTCTTGGATATCGTTGATGTCGCTTGTGTGCCACATCATGTCAAGATAGCCGAATGAGAGCTGGCGTGAGGATGCATAACCTGCCATATATTTGCGCATGTTGGTGAGTTGTTCCACATATTTTTTGGGAATGAGTTCGCCGGTTTTGTAATGGTGTGCAAACGTTTTGAGGAATTCGTATTCGGTGGCCCAGTTCTCGTTCAGCTGAGATGGCAACTCTACGAAGTCGTGCTGTGAATTGGTGCCGGAAAGAGATTGGTAAGGCACTTTGGACATCATTCCGTTGAGCGCGTGTCCGAATTCGTGCAGGAACGTGGTGACTTCGTCGAATGTGAGCAGTGAGGGCTGGTTCTGGGTGGACGGTGTGAAGTTCATCACCAGGCTGACTAACGGACGGACATCTTCTCCTTTTTCATTGATGTATTGTTCGCGGAAGGAGGTCATCCATGCTCCGCTGCGCTTAGTGTCGCGTGGGTGGAAATCCAAATACAGCACGGCAAGGAATTCATTGCCTTTATATACTTCGTAAACGGTTACGTCATTATGGTAAACATCTATGTTCTTGTTGGCAACAAAGCGCAGGTCGTAAAGGTTCTTGGCCAAAGAGAAGACGCCGTCAATGACGTTTTCCAGCTTGAAATATGGCTTTAACTCTTCGTCACTGAGTTTGAAAAGTTCGTTTTTCTGTTTTTCGGAATAGTAGGAATAGTCCCAGCGCTGAAGGTCTCCCTTCAATCCGTTTTTGTGCGCATAATCAGTCAGTGACTTCATCTCTTTCTGAGCTGCCGGGATGGAGTATCTGGCTAATTCGTTAAGCAGGTTGTAAACCTGTTCGCAATCTTTTGCCATACGGTTGTGGAGTACGTATTCTGCGTAGTTCTTGTAACCTAAGAGCTGTGCGATGCGCTGTCTGCAGTTTAAGATTTGCATGATGACCTTGCTGTTGTCGAATTCGCCGCCATAGGCGATGTCGCAGGAGTGCATGTACATTTCTTGGCGCAATTCGCGGTTGTCGGCATAAGTGAGGATGGCGCGTTTGCTGGGATAGGAGAGGTCGAAGACGTAGCCTTCGAGGCCCTTGGCTTGCGCTTTCTGCTGAGCGATTTCCAAGTCACTGGCCGGGATGCCTTTCAAGTCTTTGGCATCCTTGATGTGCATCTGCCAGGCATTGGTGGCTGCCAATGCGTTTTGACCGAACTGCAGAGTCAGGTTGGCCAATTCAACGGACAAGTTGCGGAACTCTTCTTTTTGCTCTTTGGCGAGATTGGCGCCATTGTCTAAGAAGGCTTCGTATGTTTTGCGCAGAAGCATTTTGTCGATATCATTTAACTGAGAATACTCCTTCTCATACACAGTTTTGACTCTTTTGAAGAGTTCTTCGTCCAGATAGATGGAGTTGGAGTACTCGGTGAGCATGGGCTGCACTTCCATGGCGATTTTCTGCATGTCTGGTGTGGCATCGCACTCCAGAATGTTGAAAAAGATACCGCTGACTCGGGTTAATTTCTCACCGGCACGGTCCAAGGCTACGATGGTGTTTTTGAATGTCGGAGCCTCAGGATTGTTGTCGATGGCTTCGATATCTTTTTTAGCCATATTTATGCAGGTTTTGAATGCGGGCAGGTAGTGTCCGGTTTTGATTTGATTGAAGGGAGGCGTCTGATAAGGCGTTTTCCACTCAACAAGTAACGGGTTTGTCATTTTTTTTGCGTCGGAAGAGTTTTTCGTGTCGGCGCTTAATTTGACGATTTGAGCATCAAGTTGCATAGTTAAAAAGGTCGCGAAAATTAATATGATGACTTTTTTCATAATGGGGTGAAATAGTAAATGTTCGTTTTATTGGATGATGGAGACGATGGCGGTGGCGGCAATGCCTTCGCCGTGGCCGGTGAATCCCATCTTCTCATTGGTCTTTGCCTTGATGGAAAGCCGGCTTGGCTCGATATCCAAAATCTGGGCAAGCACTTCCGTCATGGCGTCAATATGCGGTTTCATCTTTGGCTTTTCCAAAATGAGGGTGCAATCGACGTTGTTGACGCGCCAGCCTCTTTCTATGAGCAACTCTACGACTTTCGTCAGGAGAATCTTGCTGTCAATGTTTTCAAAGGCTTGGTCGTTGTCGGGAAAATGTGTGCCGATATCCTTTAGAGCAGCAGCTCCGAGCAGCGCGTCGCAAAGTGCGTGAATGAGCACGTCGCCGTCCGAATGGGCGGCAAGTCCCTGCTCAAAAGGAACACGAATGCCCCCGAGGACAAGCGGTCTGTCGGGGGCAAAACGGTGTGAGTCGTATCCGAATCCTACGCGGAAATCCATAACTGTTATTTTAATTTGCCTTGGCGTTTGATTTCCTCTTTGTTGAAGGATTTGAAATCAAAGGACAATGTGAAACGCAGCGTGTTGGCCAGCGGGTGTTGCTGTCCGTTGGTGGAGAAGAGGTAGGATACATCAATGTCGAAGATGTTGTACTTCAGGCCGACGCCGACGGTCAGGAACTGACGGTTGCCTTTGTATTGGCTTTCGTGGAAATAACCGGCTCTGAAGAAGAAGAGATCGCGGTAGCTGTATTCAGCACCCAATGCCCAGATCACTTCCTGCATTTCTTCGCGGAAACCGCCGGGAGCGTCGTGGAAGGATTGGAAGATACCTTGAGGAACTGAAACGTCAGGATCCATACCGGAAGCGATGAGCGCAACGGGGTTGTTAGGATCTGTGTAGTCGAAAACCAAGTTGCCTGCGGAATCGGTCATATAGACAGGGTTTGTCGGCACCAACAGTTTGTTGATTTCACCATTCAGGGTAAGTTTGTTGTATTCGTCGAATGCCATTTCATAACCGATACCGAGTTTCAAGTTTGCCGGAAGGAAGTCACGACGCAAAGTTCCGGAGGAATAGGACATCTTGTTACCCATGTTGGAAATGTTCAAACCGGCACGGAGTGTGCTGTTTTCCAAACCTTTGGCGCGGAAATCCTGTTCGTAGAAGAAGGACAGGTCGGCGGCACCGGCCAAACCGGCATTGGTTTCTTCACCGGCAACGAATTGTCCTGCCGTGAGGTTTGAATAGATGAATCTCGGGGTGATGGCGATGGACAATTGGTCGATGAGCTTACGGGAATAGGTGAAGTCCAAAGAAAATTCATTAGGATTGGCATTCATCAGTTCCGTTCCCTGATCATCGGTGAATTGGATGTCACCTAATGAAAAATAACGAAGGGAGAATGCGATAGCATCCATGTCTGTGATTTTCCAATAGGCGCTGAGGTAAGCGAGGTTGATGTCGCTGACCAATTTGCGCAGCCAGGGGCTGTAAGAGACGCTTACACCGAACGTGTTGTCGCTGAAGACATACTTTGCGGGGTTGTAACTTTGTGAGTTCACATCTGCAGATGTGGCACATCCGATATCGCCCATAGCACCAGCTCTGGAGTCAGGAGCGATAAGGAGGAACGGTACTGCCGTCGTGATGGTGTTCAAACGGTTTCCGTATTGGTCGAACAATTCTCTGCCGTTTAACTGGCCCGGGTTAATGAATTGGGCTTGTGCGAATTGTGTGCAAAAGAGTAACGCTGTGAGCGCAAGAAGAACAAATGTTTTTTTCATTGTTTTTTTTCGATATGTTTTTATTTCAAATTTTAAAATCAAAGTTGTGTAACGAGTTTTTCCCAACTTTATTTTAATTCATGTTTTTTTTTTTGTTTTTTTTTCGGGCGGCAAAAATACCAAATTATAGGATAACTAGTTTTTCTATTGCTTCGGCAGTTTCATTATTTTCATTTCGTACCTTTATTTTATACATATAAACACCTTTGCCTAACTTGTCTCCGTAGTCGTCCAGACCGTCCCAGGAGATGGCTTCGCAGCGGCTTCCTTCGATAAATTGCGTGGTGTTTATGGTCTTGACAATTTTGCCTGAAATGGTGTAAATTTGGACTTGGATGTCGTAAACGCCGCCATCGCGGTTGTGCTCGAAATAGAAGTCTGTGTGTGTGGTGAAGGGATTCGGGTAGTTGAGTACGTGACTTAAGACGAGGCCTTCGTTGGAGACAACCTCGAAGGTGAGTTCGCTTTCGGAATGGTTGTTGTTGATGTCCCATGCGCGTACCATGATGGTGTGCTTGCCTAACGAAAGATCGCTGAGCTTGTAACGCACCGTGCCGGCATTGAAACTGTCTTTTTCGGTTTGGTAGTAGTCGTTCAGCACGATTTGCGCATCCGTGGCGTCGTCCAAAATTGCGGTGAGGTCATGCCCGATTCCGTTTCCTGTGGTGTTGATGCCGTAGTTGTCTCTGATTTTCGCAATCAAAGTGGGGTCGGAGTTCGTGATACCTCCACTAACAAAGTTCTCATCATTGAGGAATAGCTCGATGCTCGGGCCTTCTTTGTCGTCCAGGCCGTTAGTGTCGGTGCCCCCGATAATGAAATCACTAAACGCTCCGGCTGCATCTTGGTTGGTGCTGGCGGCGTAATAACTGATTTTGCCGTTGCCGTATGTGTAGTCGATGTCTTTCGGGACATAGAAGGAGAAGGTGAAATGCCCGTTGTTGACGGAGCAATTCCCTTTGAACAGGATGTTCTTCTGGACTTCGAAATCGAAAGGCTGGCTGTTCGGGTCGTTGGCCAAGGTGGTGGCGATGACGGCTTTGTCGTAAACGGAAGGGTAGACTGAACCGTTCATGTTGGAAAGCGTTTGGCCGTTTTCGTCAACCACGCGTCCGCTCACGGTCATTTTTGAGAGCGCACGGATGGTGTCGGTCTGCGTGCCGACAGGCTGGTGGTTGATGGAGTCGGTGACGATGTTGTAGGTCGGGATTGCCAAAGGCATGGAGGGATCGCCCATCAGCACGAGCATGGCCAGACTGGAACTGGCACCTGAATATAGGTTCTTGGCGTAATACTCCAATTCTCCGATGGTGCGGTATCGGTCGTCTGTTTTTTTGAAAAAGGAAGAGAAGAAGCGGCGGCCGTAATTGTTGTTCGATAAGGACCAAGCTTCGCGAGTGGTGGTGATGATGGCACTTGCCCCGCCGTTGCTGTTGAAGAGCACCAACTCGGCAGGTGAAATGGCTGGCCTGTCGTAGTAGCCGAAGGTGCAAGACAAGGTCAGCATGGCCGGCAAGTTGTATTTGTTGGTCCAACGATTGATGTCGGAGTTCTCCAGTACGCGTTCGGCTGTCCACCCGTCTTTGCCGCTGTGCCCGATGTAGGTGAAAAACAGTGAGCCTCTGTTCATGCGGTTGTTGATGGCCGTGGTGACGTCGGGGTAGCGTTGGCCGCCGGCATTGGATACCTGCGTGAACGCATCCAAATATATTTTGTCGAAATTGATGTTCGGGTTTCTCTTTTTGATGCTATCGCAAAAAGCATCGGCATTTTGGATGAAATCGTTGCCTTCTTCGTCGTCCGCGGTAATAGCCATCATGTTGCGCCAGTCTCCGAAATTGGAAATTTGCGAGGAACCTTCATGGACCAGGTTCCTTTTTTCTGTGTAATTTATGCTTTTCTCAACGGCCGTCCTGGCTTGGGCCACGGTGCTGCAGGGGAAACGTCCGACAGCCATGTCGTAGAATCCGGACATGTTGCCGCCTTCGTTGTCATCCAACAGACAGAAAGTGTCGTCGTTGGAGTAGAAATTACGCTCGGCCACGGTGTTGTTGACAATGTCGTATTGATAGTTCGGGACGAAAATCTCGGTGCCGTTTATGCGTCCGCGGAAGTCGTAGCTGGGGCGACCGACTAACAGCAGATATTTGGGATATTGTTTGTCCGTCCGGTCATAAATCATTTTCATGTAGTCGCGGATAGCCATAGGGTCCAACTTGCCGCTGGAGAACTCGTTGTACACTTCGTCGGTGGTCACGACCTTGACATTCAACCCGTTGTTCTGCTGGCGGAATTCTGCCAATTGGTTGGCCTGGGCCAGGAATTTCGGGTGCGTGACAATAACCATGTCGATGTTTACTTCACCGTGAAGATTCTGGTTCTGAATGGCTTTGCCGGGAACTATGGTGAGAAATTCGGTGCCGTCGAATGCTACGAATTTGCGCAAAATATCTGTGCTTGCCGTGAAACCGTAACTGCCACTTTCTTGGCTGAGTACCATTTTGTTAATATGCGCGGGGTCGGTCACGTCCCATACATTTGTGCTGCTATTGGCATTGCCGATGTTGAAGCGGGTGACATTGCCGCTTCCGATAGTGGCGGGATTGCAGAATGGGAACTGCGCTGAGTGCATGGTCAGATTGCAGGGAACTTCTATTTCTATCCAGTCCAAATAGGCGGTAGAGGAGGCGGTGGGCTTGTTGTAGTCCAACATGATGGAAAACCCGTTCGCACTGGGCGTGAAGTCGAAGGCTTGCGAGTTGCGCGCGGCAATGGCTCCGTTGGAAGAGGGCATTCCGAGTGCTCCTATCGGATTACCATTCGATGAGATGTTGAAATGCGCGTAACTGCTGGAAGAATTAATTGCTGATACAGTGATGGTGCCTGGCTGCTGATTGCAACCCGGCACTCTGAATCCGAAGTTCTGCTGGGTAGAAGCGTCAAATGTCTCCCCAACCCAGAACTTTCCAGTCTCGCTGAAATTGTGCAGATCTTGTTCGTGAAAGTCGTAATGGATGTAGGTGCTGACGGTTTGGTTTGCTGTCAAACCGTTGTTGCTCACGTTGACCACACGGCGCTTTTCTCCTACAGCGGAAGAGTTGGTGATGAAATAGCATGTGGAGTCTGAGTAGATGTTGGTGGCATGTGAGAAATGCCCGGAGTTCGTGTCGAAAGTCCAGGCGTGCGGTGACTCTCCGTAAAAAAGGAAGTAGTCTCCGGCATCGATAACGTTGTCGCCACCGTCGGAAATCAGAATGGCCAGTTCGCGCAAATCGTCTTGCCTTGGTGCAGAATTGGCTTCCGGCAGCATGCCGCCGCCGTTGCCGAAAACGGACAGCGAGGAAGAGTATATCGGAGTCGCCATGCCCATGGCAATGAGGTTCTCATAAGTGACTTTGTAGATGCCGGTTTCCGTAACATGGAAAGTGTACCAATTGCCGGATGCCAGTACGGAACGGGTGGAATAGGATTTCTTAGCTTTGGGAAGTTCTGGACTTTTCCCTTCTATGGAGACAGTTATAGAGGTTATCTTGCTGAATTGGCGTTCACCGGTTTCTACAATCGGGATGAAGGTAAGGGACATGTACGGTGTGGCACGTTCATAAGCGGAAGTTACGACTACTTCGGGCTGTTTGCAGTGATAGTCGGATGGAATGAGAGCTGCATCGTGAGCGTTGAGCTGCTCGTACTGAACATCGCTAATGGAAACTGCATAATCCGTATAGAATGCAGAGCAGGCTGTCCTTTCAAAATAACAGGGCAGAGTGGGGAAATCCAATCTGTAAGTGGCTTGTTCGAAGGTGAGAAATTCTTGGATTAATTCTTCATCCACAACCTGTGTAATGTTGTCTTTCCAAGAAATTGATATTCTTTTTTCAATTCTTTGTGCCTGAATATTAGATAGTTGTAATATAGTCAAGCAAAAAATGCATATGAAGACCCAAGGTTTTTTCATCATTTTCCGTTTCTTTTTAAAATGTTGCAAAGATACAATTTTGTCATCAAAGTAGCGTTGTGCTAATTGTATTGTTCATAACAAAAGTTTTGTGAATAAAATGGAACAAAATTTTTTGTATTTTTGCCCGCTTATTAAATAATGTGTATTATGCATAAAAGAATAATAATCCTCTTGACCGCTGTTTTAAGCTTCGCCGCCATGCGAGTGAATGCGCAAGACCCCATGTTCTCGCAGTTTTACGCCAATCCGCTCTATTTGAATCCGGCTATGGCAGGTACCAATATCTGCCCCCGTCTGTCATTCAATTTCCGCGACCAATGGCCTTCCATGCCGGGAACTTTTATGACGTATGCGGCATCGTACGATGAACATTTTGACAAAATCTATGGTGGTATCGGTATCCAATTGTGGGGAGACCGTGCCGGCGAAGGTGGCATCGTCAATATGTACAACGCAAGTTTTATGTATTCATTCAAGGTCAAAGTTTCCAAAAAATTCAACCTCCGTCTTGCTTTGCAAGCTTCTTACCAAAACAAATCGTTGGATTATACGAAACTCACGTTCGGTGATATGATAGACCCCCGCTACGGTTTTGTCTATACTACCAACGAACAAATGGACAAGTGGATGACATCTATCAATACGATTGACTTTTCCGCAGGTATTTTAGGCTATACGCCCCATGTGTATTTCGGCTTCGCCGCCAAACACTTGGCAACACTGAGCTTGGGCAATTATACAGGCTATAGTTTCCTGAACCCTGCCTCTGAAGGCAAATTCTATGACATGTTGAAATTGACGGCTCATGTGGGTGCTAATTTCGACCTCAAACGCAAAAGTAAGAAGGAAACTTCCTTCGGTGATATCTCCATCAGCCCGAACTTCATTTACGAACACCAATACGGCTTCAACTATTTCAACGAAGGCCTCTACTTCAAATTCTATCCTTTCACCGTCGGTATGTGGTGCCGTCACGGTCTCACTTATCACTACGACCACAATGTGCCTGTTCTCGATCCTGATGGCAATCCCACGGTTGATGACGATGGCAATGCAGTGGTTGCACAACAAGTTGACAAGATTTACAATTCTGATGCCGTTATCTTCATGTTCGGTATCGAGTACGATATGTTCAAAATCGCTTATTCTTACGATTTGACCGTCAGCAAACTGGCCAGCGCAACTACAGGCGGCAGCCACGAGGTGTCTCTCCAACTCCTCCTGCCGTGCCCGAAGAAACGCCAGGCTATTAAGGACCTCAAGTGCCCGTCTTTCTAAGAACCATATTATACTAACATTGATATAAATATAATACAACAATGAATAAAGTAACTAAATTAACAGGTTTGTTTATCATGATGGCTCTGCTTACAATGATGTCATCATGTAAAAAAGAATCTTCCCCGACAACGGGTTGGAATTACAACGATGCGAAGAACGGCGGATTCGAAGTGGCTCCGTTTGAAGAACAGGCTACTGGCCCGGGTCTCGTATTCATCGAAGGTGGTTCCTTTGTGATGGGCCAGATGGAAGAAGATGTAATGAAGGATTGGAACAACACCCAGCGACGTGTGTCTGTTGCATCTTTCTATATGGATGAATGTGAGATCGCAAATGTCGACTACTTGGAATACCTCTACTGGTTGGAAAGAGTCTTCATCCCGCAAGACCTGAAGGTCGTTTACGATAACGCTCTTCCTGACGAGAATGTTTGGCGTGACCGCCTCGGTTACAATGAACCTGACGTGGAATATTATTTCCGTCATCCGGCTTACCGCCATTATCCTGTCGTGGGTGTTAACTGGCTTCAGGCTACTAACTACGCTGCATGGCGTACCGACCGTGTGAATGAGCAGATCCTCGTTGACCGCGGCTATGTGGAATTTGCTGAAACCCCGACCGCTGAAGGTTATTTCAACACTGATGCCTATCTTACTTACGAAACTTACGAAGCTGAAGGCGAAAAACGTCTTCGTTATATCTCTTCCGGCGAATATAGAAATGTTAAAATGGAAGACGGTATCCTGCTCCCGAAATACAGACTGCCGACAGAGGCTGAATGGGAATATGCAGCTTACGGCTTGATTGGCAATACTCTTAACGAACGCGTACTCGAACGTAAGGTCTATCCTTGGAACGGCCAACAACTCCGTACCGAAGATAAGAAATATTACGGTGACATGATGACGAATATCCGTCGTGGCCGTGGTGACTATATGGGTGTTGCAAGCGCTTTGAACGACAGCGGCTTCAAAACCAAAGACGTCAAATCTGACTGGCCGAATGACTACGGCTTGTACCAAATGGCTGGTAACGTCGCTGAATGGGTTATGGATGTCTATAGACAATCTTCCCATGATGATGTGACAGAATACAACCCGTTCCGTGGTAACTACTTCGAAACCAAAAAACTTTTGGAAGACGGTACTGTTGCTGAACGTGACAGCGTTGGTAAGATCCCTATGGTTCCTGTCTCTGATTTCAAAAACGACAGAAGACGTAACTATCGTGCTGCTGACAACAAGAACTATCGTGATGGTGACTGGCAGTCTCTTAAATCTACGGATGATTGGAAAACCGCAACGACTAATACGGAAGCTACTGAAAAGATGTATCGCAAAGAAATTAACAACAACTATTCATATTCCTTGGTTAGCGACTACGCCCGTGTATATAAAGGCGGTTCTTGGAAAGACATCCCTTATTGGAGTTCTCCTGGTTCCAGACGCTACCTCGACGAAGATGAATCTACGGACTATATCGGATTCCGTTGCGCTATGGCTCGTGTTGGTACACAATCCAAAGGCAAATAAATCTAAAGCATAGAAATAAAAAAGACCATTTCGATTGAAATGGTCTTTTTTTTTTATTCTTCTTCAGTCATCTTTCCGCCATCTTTGAATCGGAAGACTTCCTCTTTCCCAGCATAAAGAATAAGAATGTTGCCATCAATTGAGAACGAAGAGATGTCTTTCTTCAGGGCGTTGAGGTAGTCACGCTCCATATCCATGACCGGGCAGAGACGTTTTGTGGCTCCGGAATATTCGAGTTGAAGTTTGTCCTTTTTGTTGTAGTAACTTCCAAAATAGGTGTTGCATCCTAAATTGCCCGAAAACGTGCCGTCTTCTTGGAAGACGATAAACGGGTGCGTGATGAAGGTGTTTGTGTCAATAGGTTTGCTGTTGAGAGCTTCCAACTCCCACTTTGTGTCGCGCAGGTGCTGGCAGGCTTCAGTCGTTTTCTTGGCTGTCTTGCAGCTGCTGAATCCCACAGCAGCCAATGCCGCCATGGCGATGATGGCTATGGTCAGTTTCATCTTTTTCATTGCTCGTTGTTTGAATTATACTGAATGTTGATTTGTTCGATGTAATTGAGGATTTCCTCTTTGCCTTTGCCAGTCTCTGAAGACGACAGCATACGGTAGGGCATCTCTTCCCACTCTTCGGCCAATTTGTTGTAGAATTTCTGAACGTTGCTCTGCACTTTGCTGACGGATATTTTGTCGGTCTTAGTGAAGATGATGGAAAATGGGACCCCGTGCTCTCCCAAATTGCGAATGAATTCCAAGTCTATTTTCTGTGGCTCGAGCCGTGAGTCTACCAGTACGAAGATGACCTGTAGGTTCTCTCTCTTGAGCAAGTAGTCGCTTATCATTTTCTGCCACTTCTCGCGCATGGCTTTGGATATTGATGCATAGCCGTAGCCTGGAAGGTCAACAAGATACCAGTTCTTATTGATGAGAAAATGGTTGATGGTCTGCGTCTTTCCTGGTTTGGAGGATGTTTTGGCCAACTTCTTGTTGTTGACTAACATATTGATGAGGGATGATTTCCCTACGTTGGAGCGGCCGATGAAGGCATATTCAGGTAACGTTGGGGAAGGACATTTGC
This sequence comes from Bacteroidales bacterium, assembly GCA_024400835.1. Classification (GTDB taxonomy): domain Bacteria; phylum Bacteroidota; class Bacteroidia; order Bacteroidales; family WCHB1-69; genus F23-D06. Next base: position 43,468 of record JAKSMC010000012.1, on the reverse strand, counting down.
GCCAGTCTGTGACGCTTTGCATGAATTCTGCGGTCTTAATAATCATAGGCGTTATCGTCTTGCCAACCAGGAGTTGGGGTTGAGGTATGAGTCGTTCTTCCAAATTTCAAAGTGCAGTTCGTAGGTGTTAGTCGAGGAACTTTTGCCCACGGTTCCGATGGTCTGTTTGGTTGTGACCTTAGAGCCCTTTTTGACACTGACGCTGGAAAGGTTCTGATATACGCTGATGTACTCGCCATGGCGAATCATCACGACTTTTGTGCCTAAGACATCCATCACGGCAGTGACTTCGCCTTGGAAGATCGCTCTTACCGGAGTGCCTGCATCTGTCATGATGTCAATACCGCGGTTCTCAATCATGACGGAGGGCACATCGGGGTGTGCGTAGTTGCCGAATTCGCCGACTTTGGCACCCTTGGCTACCGGCCATGGAAGACTGCCCTTGTTGTTGACGAATGAGGTGTTCAAAGTCTGCTCTTCAGGAGTCAGCGCAATAGTGGCAGTGCTCCTTGTAGTGGCAGATGATGTGGTGCTGCTCTTAGCGGTAGTTGATGACGATGCCGTAGAACTACTGCCCTTCGTTGAAGCAGATGCTTTGGCGGCGGCAGCACGTTTGGCGTTGGCAGCGGCAATCTCGGCCTTGATGGCCTTCTGAATGGCGGCATCCAACTCTTTGCGCTTGCGTTGCTTCTCTTTCAGTTGAGCACTGAGCTGAGCACTCTGCTTCTTCAACTGCTCGGCATTTTTTGTCTTCTTCTGTCTGTCTATTTCAAGTTTCTTTTTTTCGGCTTCTTTGCCTGAAAGAAGATTGAGCTTTTGGTCCTTGAGAGCAATGAGTTCTTCATTCTTCTGTTTCAACTCACCTTGCGTTTCGGTTATCTTCTTGGACTGGCTCCTGACATTTTCGGAAAAAACAGTGTAGAAACGTAACCGACGGAACATCTGGGAGAAGTCTTCGGACGCTAAGATGAAAGTCACCTTGTCCATCAGTTTGCGGTTGCGGTAGGCTTGGTAGACCACTTGCGCGTAGTCTGCCTTCATATATTCGAGTTTCTTTTGCAGCGTCAGAATCTCCTGTTGGTTGTTTTCTTGCGTTTCCTCCATCACCATAATTTCACCGTTGAGGTTGGTGATGAGTTTTTCACGGTTGCTGATTTGCTCGCGCAATACAGCGATTTGCTGCAGAGATGCCTTCTGGTTTTTCTCGTTTTTCTTCAAAAGATTCTGGGTGTTGGCAATCTCTTTTTCAATCTTCTGCTTGTCTTTTTTCAACTGACTGCTGCTCTGCCCGTGGGCATAGAAGACTGAGCATCCGGCGAGGATGAGGACGAATATGATGGCCTTTTTCATAGCGAAAGGATAGTTATCCATTGAACGGTATTTTAACTTGCAAAGATAAAGTATTTTGCAAACTTCTATTTTACCAAAGTTGTTTTTTATAAACGATAAAATGTTGAAGAACAGCGTCGAATGAAGAGGTGAAAAGTGTTACCTGCTTTGTCCGTCCTTGAATTTTAAAACAAAACTTCGAACTTGAAATCTGGGTCACCTAAAACATCAGGGGAGCGAGCAGTTCCACGAGCACAGCTACAAAGACAGCCACAAGGGCCACTTGCACCAAGCCTTTGTCTTTCCAGGCCAGTACCAGTGCCACCATAGTGGCGATGGAGGCGGAAAGGAAGTGCGGAGATGTTGCGCCTGCCGGTGTGGTTGAATAGAAGACATCGGGGAATGTCATTGCTGAGAGCACGCAGAAAGGAATATAGAACACGAAGTCCTGAATCCATTCGTTCTCAAGTTTCTTACGGACGAATCCGATGGGAATGACGCGGATGAGGTAGGTGGTCAGTGCCATGATGACCATGGCTATGGCGATATGCTGCATACTACACATGGGAATCTCCTTTCACTAAAGTTAATCTTTTTTTCTTGAGTGTACGTTTGATTTCCTTGATGGATGCGCAGAGAGCGGCACCTAAAATGGCGGAAATGATGATGGCCCAACCGCCACCGCCGCTCTTGGAGATGAAACTCAGAGCAGGCACATATTTGAAAAGGCAGGAGAAGAGTGCCGATACGATGACTGCAATAGCTACCTTGCGGCCTTTTCGAGCCGGCGGGATGATGATGGCTATGAACATACAGTACAGGGCTATGCCGAAGCAACCTTGCAACATAGGTGGCAGCAGGCTTGAGGCGATGGCGCCGAGAAATGTGCCTAATGTCCAACCTATTATCGGGGTGCTCATCAGACCTCCGAAAAATGGGAACTTAACGTCTCCCTTTTCCAAAGCTGCCAGTGCGAACACTTCGTCTGTGATACAGAAGGCCATAACGGCGCGTTTGTAGAACGGGATGTCCGATTCGACTTTCTGTGACAATGACAGCGACATCAGCATGTATCGTAGGTTGATGACGAAAGTGGTGACCACTAACTCGATGTAAGGAGCTCCTCCCTCGATAAGACGTATGCCCGCGAACTGTCCGGCTGAAGCCATATTAGTCAAGGATATAAGGGTGGCTTCCAACGGATTGAACCCCATTTTCACGGCAATCAGTCCGAAGGTAAAGGAAACGGGAATGTATCCTAAGCAGATAGGAAAGCCCTTCTTAATACCCCTAACAAATTCATTCATAAATAGTTAAACTTTCTTTGTTTGAGGTTGCAAAGATACACTTTTCTAGTGATAGATTTACCTGAGAAAGGGACTTTTTGTGGAAGTGTGTATAACAAAAAAAGTTTGCCAGTTGAAAGATATCAATATATGATTTCCATCGCAGTCTTGAGCCCGTCGATGGCGGCGCTCATAATGCCGCCTGCATATCCCGCGCCCTCGCCCATCGGGTAGATGCCGGGGATGTCGCACTGACGGTCTTCGTTGCGCACAATGCGCACGGGAGAGGATGAACGAGTCTCAATGCCCGTCAGGACGGCATCGGGATCGTCAAAACCGCGCATCTTTTTACCGAAGAGAGGCAGGGCTTCTCGCAAGGAATCCACTACATACTTGGGCAGACACCGCTCAAAGTCGCAATAGACGAGTCCGTGAGGATAGGAGGGCTTCACGCTGCGGTACATCTTGGCGATATTTCCTTGTAGGAACTCACCCACCAAGTTGCCGGGAGCGCGATAGTCTCCCGCCACCTCGAAGGCCATCTTTTCATATTTTTCCTGATAGTCCAAACCGTCCAACGGACTCTCACGATAAAAGTCTTCGGGAGTCACATTGACCAGAAGCGCGCTGTTGGCGTTGGCTTTGTCGCGCTTGTGCTCGCTCATCCCGTTGGTGACGATGGTGTTAGGCTCGCTGGTGGAGGCCATCACGGTGCCGCCGGGGCACATACAGAATGTATAGACGCTGCGCTCTTTGAGGTGTACAACGCCTTTGTATGAAGCCGGTGGCAGTATCTTGGCTGCTTGTCCGTACTGCATCCAGTTGATGCGGTTCTGTTGATGCTCGATGCGCACGCCCATGGAAAATGGTTTCGGTTCCATCTTAAGCCCGCGTGCGAATAGTTGCTTGATGGTGTCGCGGGCAGAATGCCCTAATCCCAATAACAGATGCTCCGTAGTGAAAGTCTTTCCATTGTGGCAGCTGATACGCAGGGCATTGCCTTTTTGTTCAAAGTCTGTGAACGTTGTGTTGAAATAGAACTCGCCGCCTAAAGACTCGATTTCAAGACGGATGTTGCGGACAACTTTTTCCAAATAATCGGTGCCCACGTGCGGGTTCTGCATATAGGTAACGTCTTCGCTGGCGCCGTGCTTGTAGAACTCGTCCAACACAAACTGGTTATACTCGCTGTGTACGTTGGTGTTGAGTTTGCCGTCGGAAAACGTGCCCGCGCCGCCTTCGCCAAACTGCACATTGGAATTCGGCTTGAGTATTTTGGTGTACAGGAACTCGTTTACGGAACGCTTGCGGTCTTCGATTTTTTCGCCGCGTTCGATGATGATGGGATTGGCTTTGCAGCGTGCTAAGTAGAGGGCGGCAAACATTCCGGAAGGACCGAATCCGACAACGATTGGGCGGAGTGTGCCCTTCCATTCAGGATAGGAAATCTCGGGCTCGGGTTTGCATTCTGAAACTCCCGCTTCTTTGAGCAGATGCTGATAACGGTCTGGCAGGGTTACGGCCACTTGGAAATCGAAGATGACGTTGTTTTTCTTGCGGGCATCTACCGCTTGACGCAGGATTTTGAAGTCGTGAAGGTCTTTGCCATCAATATGGTATTGCCGGCAAACCTGATTCTTTACGTTCGGGTTGGCGCAGACTGGGATTCGGATGTTGGAAAATTTGAACCGCATAGATTATTTCATCAGATATTCGTCGATGGCTTTTGCTGCTCTCTTCCCTGCGCCCATGGCGAGGATGACGGTGGCTGCGCCGGTTACGATGTCGCCGCCAGCGAAAATGCCCTGACGGGAGGTGCGACCTTCCTCATCGGCCACAATGCAGCCGTGGCGGTTGATGTCCAACCCATCGGTGGTAGAGGCAATCAGCGGATTTGGTGACGTGCCGATGGACATCACGACCATATCCACGTCCAACGTGAATTCAGAGCCGTTGATGGCCACGGGACGGCGTCTGCCGGAAGCGTCTGGCTCGCCCAACTCCATACGGATGCACTCCATACCGCTTACCCAGCCTTGCTCGTTGCCGAGGATTCGCACGGGATTGCAGAGCAGATTGAAGATGACGCCTTCTTCTTTGGCGTGATGAACTTCTTCAGCGCGGGCGGGCAGTTCCTCTTCGGAACGGCGATAGACGATGTGTACTTCAGCGCCCAAACGCACTGCCGTGCGCGCTGCGTCCATAGCGACGTTGCCGCCGCCGACAACAGCGACTTTCTTGCCTACGAAATTCGGAGTTTCAAAACCCTCTTTGTAGGCAAACAGCAAATTGTTGCGGGTGAGGAATTCGTTGGCGGAAACTACGCCGCAGAGGTTCTCACCTTCTATATTCATAAAGTTCGGGAAGCCTGCGCCAGTGCCCAGATAGACGGCGTCGAAACCTCCGTTTGTCATTAATTCCTCAACTTTGAGAGTGCGCCCGATGACCACGTCGCTTTCAAAATGCACGCCGAGCTTACGTACATTTTCGACCTCGTGTCTGACTACGGTCTCTTTGGGCAGACGGAAGGACGGGATGCCATAGACAAGCACGCCGCCAAATTCGTGCAGCGCCTCGAAAACAGTAACGTCGTAACCTTTCATGCGCAGCTCTTTGGCGCAGGTGAGGCTGGACGGACCGCTGCCGATGACGGCGACTTTGCGTCCGTTGTCAGCGGCTGTTTGGCTGGCCGACCAGTTGTTCTCGCGGGACCAGTCGCCCACAAAACGCTCCAGTTTGCCAATGGCGATAGGCTCGCCTTTCTTGCCGAGCACGCACTTGCCTTCGCATTGGATTTCCTGCGGGCACACGCGTCCGCAGACGGCGGGCAGTGCGGAATCCTCGCTGATGATGCGGGCGGCTTCGGCAAAGTTGCCTTCTGCCACTTCGTGGATGAAGGCGGGTATGTTGATTTGAACGGGACAACCCGTGACGCATTGCGGCTTTTTGCAGTTGAGGCAGCGCTTGGCTTCTGCCATAGCCTCTTGTGCGTTGTAACCTAAGCAGACCTCGTCGAAATTATTCTTGCGAACTTCGGCCGGCTGCTCTCTGACAGGAACGCGGCTTTTGCCGTCGTGCGTGAATGCCTTTTCGGCAGCCGTCATACATTCGCACGAATCTTTCTGTTTGCGTTCCTCGATATGGTCGTACATAGCCTGGCGTTTCATGCATTCGTCAAAGTCGATGTGTGCGGCGTTGAACTCCGGACCATCCACGCAGGTGAAGCGCGTCTGGCCGTTGACGGTCACGCGGCAGGCACCGCACATTCCTGTGCCATCCACCATCAGGGCGTTCAGACTGACGACGCACGGGATGTCGAGCTCGGCGGCTTTCATTGCCACGAACTTCATCATAATCATCGGGCCGATGGCCGTGATTTCGTCGTAATGTTTGCCTTCTTCCTTCACCAAGCGTTCCAACACGGTGTTGACGTTGCCTTTTTCGCCCATTGTGCCGTCGTCGGTGGCGATGTAGAGGTTGTTGGTCACGGCGCCGAGTTTGTCAAGATAGAAGAGCAGTGACTGGGTGCGTGCGCCCACGATGACGTCGCATTCGAGGCCGTGCGCGTGCATCCATTTCACAAGCGGGTAGATGGGCGCGATGCCCACGCCGCCGGCAATGAAGCAGTAGCGTTGCGTGCGCAGCGTTTCCATAGGTCGGTGAATGAAGGCGGAGGGCTGTCCCAATGGCCCGACGATGTCGCGGAAAGATTCTCCCTCGTTGAGGGTCAGCATTCTTTTGGTAGAATGACCGATGGTCTTAATCACGAGCGTGATGGTGCCAAGGGTTAAATCCGCATCGCTGATGGTCAACGGAATACGTTCTGCTTTGTCGTCAAGTTTGACGATGACGAACTGGCCGGGAAGGGCGGCTTGGGCAATGTTGGGCGCTTCCACTTCAAGGAGGTAGGTGTCCTGTCCAAGTTCTTCTTTCTTGATAATCTTATACATATAGGCTTTTGAATAGTGAGGCGCAAAAATACACTAAAATTCCTTTGGTAAGGATTATGAAGGAAGTGTTTTTAAAATTTTAAGAATCGTACTCAAAGATACCCCAATTGGCACGAATGCCTTTTGACTCTATAAGTTTTTTGAATTTCCGTTTGTTTAGTTTCGATGACGGCATGGGAATCCCTATAGGTTGTTATTTATAAGAATTTAATATTAATGAACTCTGCTTTGGACTTAATCCACAATTGCTAATGGGATAAATAAGGGTTAGTCTGTCTTTTGAGATTTGATTTAAAATAGAACCGTACGCACGATGAATTTTAGTTTCTTGAATGTTTGATAAAATATTGTCTAAAAGAATTTTACAGGCATCGTCAATTTGTGTGTATGCTATCACATTGAAAACGTATCGTTTCTTTTGATTGAGTTCATATAGAAGGATAGAAGCTCTTAATTGAGCATATATGCTATGGCGTTTGTTGTCAATTATGTTATTAAGCAGACGTTCTAATTTTTTACAGTCAACTGCGGGCTTGTTTACCAGTAAGTAATTCAAGAATGATATTTGAGGGTAATCGTCATCATCCCCAAAACGTTCAAGTAGGCAATAACATTGGCGAACGGGTATTGGCAACTGATAATCGATCGCAAAATCTATTAGATCAGAAACAAATAATTTATCCGTATTTGATAAGTTTTGAAGAATAAATTGATGTATTGCGGATATATTATTTGAGGTGAAGTATTTGTAATTTAATAGGAAATCTCCAACCAACTGACGATTCTTATTTTGCAAAATGATTTTCAATTCGGGATTTCGTATAAATTGTTTTTTACGAAGTTTATGAAACCCTTTTGAGTTATCGTTGGGAGAGGATGACTCTAATAATTCAAGTATTGTTTTCATTTGCAAAGCATTAGAGTTGGACAAATTTAAACTTAAAACATATTGCCCTCTAGCACGACTCAAAGTATCTGTAGTGGCTATATCTGAAACTTGAAACTTGAAACTTGAAACCAATTGGCGGACGCGATGAATCGCGTCCCTACGATCACCGTTTGATTTCCCACTCATTGATGTTCCTCTCCGCCGTGCTGTAATTCACACCTATTTTCATCAGGGTACGTTCGTCGTTTTGGAAACGTTCGGCATAGCCCTTCTCGTCAATTTGAGCGAGGGCTTCTTCCGCCGATTTGTTGAACTTGAACTCGAAGATATAGACATAGTCCTTGGTCTGCACGGTCATGTCCATACGGCCCTTGTTTGTGTGTTCCTCAATTTGCACGTGGTAGCCGCACAGGGCGGTGAGTATAAACATCACGCTCTGGAAGTGGCGTTCCTGTTCGGGCTCGAGCTCATAGGGACAGGCGCTGAGGAACGACTGCAGGCGCTCCATAAAGCCCTCAATGTCGCCCTCGCGCAACGAGCGCACAAAGCGGCTGATCTCGAAGACGGAGCCTACGGCATCGACGTTGGTGTAACTCGGAATGAGGAAACGAACAAAGCCCTGCTTGACCTCCTTGTTTGGGAACCCGAGCCGATAGAGACCGAAGTCGCTGTCATAGCCTTTGATGGTCAGGTAGCCGCTCTGATAGATGACGGGCAATGGGTTGGTGGAGGCGATATCCACGCTGTTGAGCACATCACTGACGACTTCCTCTTTCTCAATACGGGCGAGGTTGTAATGATGTATTTTGAGAAGTTCCATCAGGTAGGTCGGCGTGCCGGTCTCGAACCAGTAATAGTCCATAGTCCGACTTGCAAAGGCATTGAGCAGACTGAAAGGATTGTATATGCCGGGCAGTTTTTCTTTGCAGAAATGGTAGCCGTCATAATTTTCGCGAAGTGCGGCGTAGGCCTCATCGATGGTCATATTTTGGGCTTCTGCAAGTTCCGAGATCTCCACCTCGAAATTCGTGCGAAGTTCCTCTTCGGTGATGCCACAAATGTCGTGATATTGGGCAAGCATAGAGATGTCCCGCAGGTTGTTAAGGTCGCTGAATACGCTGACCTTGCCGAACTTGGTGACGCCCGTGAGGAAGGCAAAGCGGATGCAGCGGTCCATAGATTTGAGCGCTCCGTAGAAGCCCTTGAGTGTGGCGCGGTAGGCATCCTGCAGCTCCGTGTTGCCGATGGTCTGTAGCAGCGGTTTGTCGTACTCATCAACCAGAATCACCACCTGGCGGCCGGTCTTCTCGTAGGCCCGACGGATGATGCCCTCAAATCTTGTCGGCAAAGATTTTTCATATTCGCAACTTCCATATTGTGATTCCCATGAACTGAGCGTTGTGCTCAATTTGTCCAAAAGGGCTGTTGGAGTATTGTACGTTTCCGTGTTCAAGTCCAAGTGCAGAATGGGATATTCGGTCCAATCGCTTTCTAATTTTGAAATGGCGAGACCGTCAAACAATTCGCGCTTGCCTTGAAGATATGCTTCTATTGTACTGAGTAGCAGGCTTTTTCCGAAACGACGAGGACGCGATAGAAAGTAGTATTTGCCTTCTGTCACCAGTTTATATACAAGGGCTGTCTTATCCACATATTTGAACCCTTTGTTTCTCAGGTCCTCAAAATTCTGTATGCCGATTGGTAGTTTCTGTCCCATAGTTTTATGTCGTTTGAATCCAGGCTGCGAAAATACAAAAAAGTGATCACTCCAGCGTTCTCAAATTACAAATTCTCAATCAATTGCTGCACTTCTGAGATCTGTTCCTCTTTCATAGAAGATTTGATGGAGATGATGGGTTCGATCAATTTGTTGTTTTTCATTTCGTCTAAAATCTTTTGGATTTCCTTGGCGGCCTGCGGTGCCCATGTGCCGTTTTCAATGACGGCAAAGGTGCGGTTTTGCAAGTTGTGTGCCTTCAAATCCAACAGGAAGTTTTCCATTGGCGGATACAGTCCTCCGTTGTAAGTTGGGGCCACTAATATTATGTGGCTGCAGCGGAAAGCGTCAGATACCATATAGGAGACGTGTGTGCCAGAAACATCGTACATACGGATGTCCTTGTGACCCTTCTCTGCCAGCTGGTTGGCTACGTAGGTGGCGGAGGATTCAGTGTGGCCGTAAAGAGAACCATAGACAATCATAATGGATTCGCTTTCGGGCTCGTATTTGCTCCACTTGTCGTATTTGTCGATGAAGTAGCCGATGTTCTCGCGCCAGATGGGACCGTGCAGCGGACAAATCATCGCGATGTCCAACGTGGCGGCCTTCTTCAGTGTGTTCTGTACCTGCGGCCCGTATTTGCCTACAATATTAGTATAATAGCGGCGGGCGTCTTTCAGCCAGTCGCGGTCGAAGTTGACCTCGTCAGCGTACAGGTTGCCGCACAATGCGCCGAAAGTGCCGAACGCGTCGGCGGAGAACAAAATCTTGTATTCGGATTCGTAGGAGACAAGAACTTCCGGCCAATGAACCATCGGAGCAGCCACAAAGGTGAAGGTGTGGCTGCCTGTGCAGAGCGTGTCGCCCTCTTTTACAATTTGCAGTTGGTCCGTGATGTTGAGGTTAAAGAATTGCTGGATGAACTTGGCAGCCTGCGCGCTGCAAACAACAGTCACGTTCGGATGGCGCACGATAACCTCTTCTACCAATGCCAAGTGGTCGGGCTCCACGTGGTGAATGACCATATAGTCGAGCGCACGGCCGTTGAGGGTGCTTTGGAGGTTTTCTAAAAATTGTGCGGCAACGGAGTTGTCGGCCGTGTCCAAAAGCACGGTTTTGTCGTCCAACAAGACGTATGAATTATAAGACACGCCTCTTGGAATGGGCATCATATTTTCAAAAAGAGCCAATCTTCTGTCAGAGGCCCCAATGTAAAACAAGTCTTCTTTGAGTTTTCTTGACGTATTCATATATGGTGAGCTGTGATTAGTGAACAGTGAACTGAAGAGGGAAATTAAAAAACGAAGTCGGTAATGTTAAACCTGAAACTTGGAACTTGAAACTTTGAATGGTTGTCGGACGCAATAAATGGCGTCCCTACACTCTTGAAACCTACTTGGAAAGATCTTGGTTTTCCTTCTTCAGCACTACGACTTCGAAGATGGAGTAGAGGAAGTAGATGACGAGGAAGGCGATGGCGAAGCGCAGGGAGTCGTTCTTGTTCAGCAATAGATAGAGTACGAGGAATATGAGGCAGGAAAAAATCTTGATGATGCGTGACAGCATATAGCTGGACACAAACTTCCGGCCGTCGGTTCCTGTGGTGTTACGAAGGACAATGTAGATGGTGGTCAGCGTGATGACGAAAAAGAACAGCACGATGAAGGGCAGTGCGGGTGTGGCATACGCGGGGCACAGCCATTGGAATATCACCGTCAGGGCAGCAATGACCGCAGAGAAGACGATAATACGGAAAGAGAATTTTTTAATGGGTATCTTTTGACTCATCCTTCTTTTTATTTTTGGGTTTTAACAGGGTTTTAATCATCACGTACATAGCGATGGCTACGCCAGCCAATGACAAAATAAGTGTGAAAATGGGAGATGTACCGAGCCATTTGTCCATTTTCACACCGCCGAACACGCCCAATGCGATAGTCACACCCATCTCTATGCCCATATTGGAATAGATGGCGTAATTGGTGAGTGCGTCGTTTTTACGTGGAGGCAACTGGGGCATTTCCCTACGTTATCTCTTCTCGGGTTGAGGTTGTGCGGCAGGAGCGGCTGCTCTCTGATTGTGCATCTTGCAGTTTCCGGAAAATTCAGCACCTGGCTCGATGGCAATCTTGTTGGCGGAGATGTTACCAACCACATTGGCGGTTTCCTTCAGAAATATCAGTTCAGTGACGTTCAATGTTTCTGCATTGATGGTTCCTTCGATATCGATATTGGCGCACGTGACGTTGCCGTCAACTTTGCCGCTGCGGCCGATGATGATTTTTGCTTTTGACGTGACGTTGCCTTTGACTACACCGTCAATGCGGCAGTCGCCGTTGGTGAGGATGCTGCCCTCTAATTGTGTGCCTTGTGCGATAATGTTGATGGCACCGATTTCTCTGTTGTCAGACTCTTTCATAATATGGATTATTATTGATTATCAATTTTATTTGGTTTTTAAATAATTGTCTTTGAAAAATTTGTCGTAAAATTCACGTTGGTCTTTCTTGTTGTAGTAGGTTGAATAGTTGGTTGCGGAAATGGCATATACCGTGATGTTGTTGTTCGCAATGTCAGGTGCGAATTTCTCGTTTTTGACGAGAATGTCATAGTAGTCCATTGCCGCTTGAGCGTTGGTGAATTTTGCGACTGTCACCATCTGCTGGGTGTTGTTGATGTAGAAACTGTTGATGTTGAATTTCTGCAAACTGAAATAGGTGGTGTTAAAAGATGTCAGATTTTGTTTCACACCTAAGACGGGGAGGTTGGCAGTAGTGACTAAAAGGATGACGTAGTGCAGCTCTTTTTCGTTGTAAACGAACGGGTCTTTTATGACCTCGGGAGCGGTAGGAGTTTGTGCGGATGTTTGGCCGGCAGCACCTTTGGCTTCAGATGCTTGTCCGCTTGTGGCAACTCCGGGGTTTATTTTCGCGGGGTCGATAGTGGAAAGGTAAACCTGTGCCAACTCTGCGACAGGTGTGCCTGGAAATTCCGTGAGGATTCTTTGCATTCCACGAATCAGAGAGTCTTCGTTGAAAACCTGTCCGGCAGCAACAGCACGCAGATAGCTGTATTTGGACTTCAGGGTCTTGTCAGAACATTGCGGAATTGCTTGGTCTGCTGCGTTAACGACATCACGCCATTTCTTTTTCGTGAAATTGTCGTAAACGTCGTTGTATCGGTTCTCCAATGCCTTCTGCTTCTCGGCAAGCTTTTCGTAGTATTTCGGGTCGTTGATCAACTTGGCGTAATCCGTGTCTGGATATTTGGAGAGCAGTAGGTTCTTGTGTTGGTCGGATTTCGACTTGTCAAAGTCTTTGTACAGCAGGTATAGCAGGTAGGTGCAAGGCAGTGCGTATTCGCAGTCTGGGTAACGGGAGACCAATGACTCAAAGCATGAACAAGCACGCGGTGCATCGTTCAGTAAGTCTTGGTAGATATAGCCTGCTTCATACAAATCAGAGGCGATGATGGCATTGGAAGAGTCAATGGCTTCAGGCGTGAGCGGAAGGTCTTGCAGATAGTAGGCCTCTTTCTTGGGGTCTGTTTCCCGTTTCGGGATAGGATTGCCATCTTCATCGTATTCAACGGAGTCCGCTGCCGCATTGGGGTCGTTCATAGCGGCCAAATCGTCAAAGGAGATTTGCGTTTTGTTGCTGATGAACCAGTTGTCTTCCAATTTACGATTGCCCCATCTTCTGTAGAAGTCCTGCTGACCTGCAGTTACCAATGACTGGTTGTAGAAGTACCATTTGCCGTTGGATGAGGTTGTGTTGATGTTGGTGTAGTTGGAGGCGTTTTGCAGGGCCAGCATACGTTCGGCTTCTTCTGCGGCAGCCTTGCGTTCGGCCTCGGTGTAGTCTGCAATCATTTTCTTCACCCATGCATTACGCTTTGCCTCTGGCATCTTGGCGATGCGCTGCAAACTGTCCTGCAAGTCTATTTCGTCCAATTTCAAAACCAAATCTTTCAACACATTGGATTTTTGAATGATTTGGTCGTAGTTGGGATAGTTCTTGGGAATGCTCATGGCTGCCGTATCGTAGTAGGCTTGAGCCTGACGATATTCGTTCTCTTCGAAAAAGAGGTCTGCCAATGTCAAACTTGAGAATGTCCGTTGGTAGCTGTTGTTCGTTGATGAGGATACGGATTTGGCGAGGTATTGTTTGCGCAGCGTGTCGTCCTCATCAATGCGGGCGATTTCGGAGCATGCGTAGTAGATTTGGTCTTTGAAATCTTCGTTCTTAGTTTCTTCCAACATCTTGTTGAGCTGCTTCATGATGGAATTTCTGGAAGAAGGAGAACCGTCGTAGTTGTTGGCCAGGTGCATTTGGGCGCAGAAGACCATTTCGTAGGTGGCGGATTTTTTGATGACGTATTCGAAGTTCTTCTGTGCGTCACTTTGTTGCCCCATTTTCTCGTACAGTTCACCAAGGATGAGGTGAAGGCGGGAGTTGAACTCTCTTTTCGGGTGCGCTTTGATGGCGTCGTTTAAATAGTCGATGGCCTCCTGCATGTCCCCGTCAGGAGCGGTGAGATGGTATTCGGCTTTGGCTGAATTGAACAGGACGTTGAACTTCTTGTTCTTCTTGTTGGTGGCCAGATAGTGGAGATTCTCCAATTGCTCGTCGGCCGAAGCATAATACTCTTGGCGCATGGCCGTACGAGCCAGCATCACGGCAGCCTCGTTATAGGTGTTGGACTTGGGATAGTTATGCGTGATGTAGGTGAAGATGCGCTGCGCTTGGGAATAATCCTGCTTGTGGAAATAGGCTTTGCCCATGATCAAGTATGCATCATCGATGGTTTTCACATATTCTTTGCCATGTATCAGCATGGAATGTTTGAAGATGGCTTTGGATGATTTTTCAATGGTGCGGTCGAGATGGGGAAGCGCGGAACCTAAATCGGATTTGGCAGGGTAGTTGTAGACAGGAAGTGTTGCCGTATAGTTGTCCTTGTTCAGTTTCGCCAATTCGGTTTCGGCAGATTTCATGGATTGCTGCCCGTTCCACAGCACGTTGTATCGGCAGGTCATGTTGTGGTACGCACGATTCGGGAATGTGTTCTTGGATGTAGAACAACTGCTCATAGCCACCGCCACAAGGAAGAGCAGACTATAGAACAATACCGTTGATATATTAGAGTTCTGTTTCAATTTCAATGAGTTATCGTTTGTTTTTTATTTTTCAAAAAGGACATAACGAAGAAATGTCTTTTTTATTTTGGTGGGAAAAACATTCTTTAACATAAAATATTTCACCCTATTATAAAAGCGCGCAAAAGTACAAAAAAAGGCATAAAACAACAAGCCCTTTTTTTAGGGCTTGCGGTTCTTATGAATGATGTAGAAAAGTGCTTAGTAAGTTTCTGTCAGGATGCCGGTTTCTCTAACTTTTTCAGCAATGGTTTCCAACTTTTCTTTGTCAAATTTGTGAAGTTGCAAAGCTGGCGTCTCGCGGTCGAGAGAGTATATCATAACCTTCTTGGGTCGGATGCTTTTGACGGATTCTAACCATTGTGAGAAATCTGGTTCCTGACTGTTGTCAAAGGCAATGCCGTCTTGCTCTCCGCTGAGGAACATCGTTTGGATGATGACTTCTCCGTCGAACGTTTTCAACTGGTCTATAACGTCTTGGATGTTTACCGGGATCGTAGGCTTGTTGATGATGTCCAGCAGTTCCTGCGTGCCGGCATCCAATTTCAGAATAGGATTTTCGATGCGTTTCAAGGCGGTGCAAACTTCCGGCCTCATCAGCTGAGTGGCATTGGACAAACAGGAGATGACGGCTTGGGGGTAGTATTTGTCTCTCAGGGGAATCAACCCGTCGATGATTTTGTCGAAATGAGGATGCAACGTCGGCTCGCCGTTGCCGGAGAAGGTGATGCTGTCAACGGGTGTGCCTTGTTCCTGGCAGGAACTCAGCTTGTGCTCAATGGCTTGCAAAACGGTCTCTACTGGGTAGTATTCGCGGGCGGTCAGACTTTTTTCCAGTGTCCAGCCGCATTCACAATAAAGGCAGTTGAACGAGCATATTTTCACGTCGGTGGGCAGGAGGTTGACGCCGAGGGAACTGCCTAATCTCCGACTGTGTATTGGTCCAAATGATATGGATTCCCAAAGAAATGTGGACATGAGATTTCGGAAATGAAAGGTTATTGGTTTTTGTACTGAACGACTTCGTCGGAGAAGAATTCGATTTGGACGCCTGCTTTGGCGAACATCTCTTCGGATTCGGCGCCGGCGTGGTATTTGTTGGCGCAGACCACGCGTTTGATGCCGCAGTTGATGATGAGCATCGCGCATACGCGACACGGCGTCATACGGCAGTATAATGTGGCTCCCTCAAGGGCGATGCCTAATTTGGCGGCCTGGCATATGGCGTTTTGCTCGGCATGAACGGTCCGGACACAGTGCTGCGTCACTGTACCGTCTTCGTGTACGGTCTGCTTCAGCTGGTGGCCTACTTCGTCACAATGCGGCAATCCTTTTGGGGAACCGACATAGCCGGTGACTAAGATCTGGCGGTCTCTGACGATGACACAGCCGCTTCGGCCTCTGTCACATGTCGCACGCTTGCTGACGGTGTCAGCAATTTCCATGAAATATTCGTCCCATGACGGACGTACGTAATTGGTCTCTTCCATAGTCTTTTTTTTGAAGGCGCAAAATTAGTAAAAATATGGATTCTTAGGTGCATACGTTCCCTTTTTGGTGGCGATATTTTATCCTTTGATTTTGCCACTTCCTTTTGTTTCCCAATACCACATTTTTTTTCTATCTTTGCCGCCCTTAAGAAAAATACGGATATGGGTAAGTTCGATAAGGTAAAAAACATTTGGAATACTATCAAAACAGAGTGGAAAACGCGCTACAGACTGGTGTTTTCCAACGAGGACACCCATGAGCAAAGTTTCGTCATTAGAAGGATTACCATTCAGAAGATGGTGGTCACTGCGGTGATTGCAGCTTTCGTCATTATTGTGCTGACATCGCTTCTGATCGCTTTCACGCCCTTGCGTGTGTATATTCCTGGCTATACGAGCCAGAAGGATTACAAGATGTACAAAAAAACAGCGGCTCGTGTCGACTCATTGGAAAAAGCTATCGCGGACAATCAGGCCTATATTGACAATTTCATCGCACAGCTGACTGACGATATGCCTGCCGAAGAGGAAGTTGATGACGATGCTGAAGCCACACCCAACACGCACATGACTATGCGTGACAAAAAGCGCATGGCTGAAGCCGAAGATCTGGAAGAGGAAGCCGAGATGATCCTCGGTCGTGTGAGTGAAGACAATGGCTCCGGAAGCAAACCCGGCATCGACCAGGCCAAGATTTCGGCTATCTCCATTTACCCGCCGGCCATTGGCTCTGTGACTCGCGCTTTCGATGCCTCCAAAAACCACTATGGCGTTGACATCGCCTCTGCCCAAAACACGGCCGTCACCTGTATCGCCGACGGCGTGGTCATTGCAGCTCATTTCAGCGCCACGGACGGCTATGTGATTATTGTCCAGCACCCGGGCAACCTTATATCCATTTACAAACGAAATGCTTCGCTCTTGAAGCAGATGGGTGCGCGCGTGCGCTCTGGAGAACCTATCGCTGTAATGGGCAACACTGGCTCCGGCGAGGGCAAGTCCCGTCACCTTCATTTCGAACTGTGGTACAACGGCTTCCCCATCAATCCGTTGGATTATCTTGTTATTGAATAAACATGGAAAAAATCATCACGATAGAACCCACTGCCGTAGTAGGACTTTACGGTAGCCAAAATGCCAATATTGACCTGCTGACGCATATTTTCCCGAAACTGAAGATTATTGCCCGAGGCAACGAAATCAAGGTTTCTGGTGAAGATAGCGAAGTGGAGACTTTTGAAAGCAGAATCCATCTGCTGGAAAACCATCTGGAGGAATTCAGCAAACTTACGGAAACGGATATCCTCAATATCACCGCTATGGAAGACGATAATTTCTACCGCTTGGACGGCAGCGATTCGAACGTCATCGTGCATGGCCGAGAAGGGAAAGTCATCAAGGCTATTACACCCAATCAGAAACGTTTGGTGGAAAGTGCTGCCAAAAACGATATGGTCTTTGTGGTGGGGCCCGCCGGAACCGGTAAAACCTACACTGCTGTCGCACTGGCTGTAAGGGCTTTGAAAAACAAGCAGATAAAAAGAATAATCCTTACTCGTCCGGCTGTCGAAGCAGGTGAGAACCTCGGTTTCCTGCCTGGCGACCTTCGCGACAAACTCGACCCCTATTTGCAACCTCTCTACGATGCTCTTTGGGATATGATGCCTATGCAGAAACTGATGTCCTACATGGAGGATAAGGTGATTGAAATCGCTCCGCTGGCTTTTATGCGTGGCCGTACTTTGGATAATGCCTATGTGATTCTGGACGAAGCCCAGAATGCCACTTCTGCACAACTCAAAATGTTTCTCACCCGTATGGGCAAGAATGCGAAATTCTTTATCACAGGTGATATTACGCAAATAGATTTACCGAAAAATCAGCAGTCCGGTTTGATCCAGGCTGATCATATATTAAGTAAGATTCCTGGTATCGATTTTATCTATATGGATACGAAGGATGTGGTACGTCATCATTTGGTGACTAAAATCATCAAGAGCTACGAGGCATACGAGAGCAAGCAGGCCGAGTTGGCGCAGGAACGCCGCGAAAGACGCCTTGCTGAAAAATTGGAAAACAAAGCACCCGAAACGAATGAGCAAACCCTTTAAGATTCGTCGATGGCTGGTTCCCGCTGGGTGGGTTTTCGGCAACGTCGCGCGATTGCGACGTAAGCTGTACGAAAAGGGCGTGCTTCAATCATACAAACCGCAAATTCCTGTGATTTGTGTGGGCAATATTGCCATCGGCGGCACGGGGAAAACCCCGCATGCCGGCTATCTAATGGAACTTTTGTCAAAACATCACCATGTGGCTATGCTGAGCAGAGGGTATGGAAGGAAGTCCCGAGGCTATGTCCTTGCCAATACAACGCCCACGGAGAAGTTGTCAGCTGATTTGATTGGCGATGAACCGCTGCTGTTGCACTATCGCTTTCCCAAACTGCCTTTGGCCGTTGATGGTGACCGACGTGAGGGCGTGATCAAATTGTGCGAATATGCTCCTGAAACGGATGTGGTGGTCATGGACGATGCCTACCAGCATCTCAATTTCTCACCAACAGTACGTTTGGTCTTGACAGAGTTCCGCCGACCTTATTTCAAGGATTATCCGATGCCGGCTGGTAGGCTGCGGGAATTTCCCGATGCGGTTTCTGTGGCTGATGCCGTAATCGTCACCAAAGTCGATGCGCCCAATGATGAAGTGGACAGAGACGAATGGCGCCGCAATTTGAAAATTCGGAATGATCAGCCGCTCTTCTTCACGCATTACCGATATGCGAGCCCTGAACCTGTTACTGAAGCCGCAAATTTGCAAATGCTGGAAAATTCAAAAGTGGTCCTGCTGACTGGCATTGCTCGCCCACTGCCGCTGTTGGAACATCTGCAACAACATTATGATGTTTGCCAACATCTCGATTTCCCCGATCATCACCCCTACAATAAGTTCGAATTGGAACAAATCAACAGGATTGTCATGTCTGGGAAAGGTGAAAAAAGGGTCTTGTTCACTACGGAAAAAGATTGGATGAGGTTGCAAGCTCAGAAATTGCAAAAAGATGTATCTTTGCTGCCTGTTTTTATTGTCCCTATACAAGTGGACTTCCTATCGGAATCTGAAAAATTAGAATTTAATAATCTCATTGAAAACCATGTCAGAAGAATTAAAAAATAGAATTGAAGAAACAGTGGCGTATTTGAATGCGCGCAAAACTATAAATCCTAAAATCGCTATTGTCTTAGGCTCCGGCTTGGGTGGATTGACAAAGACAATAGACATTATTGATGAAATCCCATATACGCAAATCCCCAATTTCCCTGTGTCAACTGTGCCGGGTCATAAAGGCACATTGATTTTTGGCAAGCTGAATAATGTCGAGGTGGTTGTCCTTAACGGTCGTTTCCACTATTACGAGGGTTATTCTATGGATGTGGTGACCTATCCGCAGCAAGTGTTCTGCGGCATTGGCGTAAAAACCATCATACTTTCCAATGCGGCGGGTGGCATGAATCCGACATTCAAAGTCGGTGATATCATGGTAATCCGTGACCATATCAACTTTTTCGGCACCAATCCGCTGATCGGTGTCAATGATGATAAACTCGGGCCAAGGTTCCCGAATATGAGCGAAGTGTATTCACATAGATTGATAAAACTTGCTCACAGCAAAGCGGAAAAACTGAATTTGCATCTTCAAGAAGGTGTGTATATGGGCGTTTCCGGGCCTTGTTTCGAAACACCGGCTGAATACCGAGCCTATCATATCCTCGGAGCTGATGCAGTGGGTATGTCTACAGTTCCGGAAGCGATTGTCTCACATCATCGAGGTATGGACATTTTTGCTCTTTCCGTTATCACGGACCTCGGAGTAGTAGGCCAGGTCATGGAGGCTTCGCATGAGGAGGTTCTTCAGGCAGCTGGCGATGCCGAACCGAAGATGATGAAACTCATTTGCGAGATGCTCCCTGAAATGTAATCACAGGCTGTGATATTAAACAAAAAGAGGCGTGATTTCACGTCTCTTTTTGTTTTGTCTCTAACTGTAAACGCGCAGTCTTACGCCGTCATAACGCGTGTTGTACTTGCGTGCCGGATATTGCGAGGGACCTGAAAGAACGCTGCCGTCCAAAATGTTATACGTGGAACCACATAGTGAATCCACCATTCTCAATCCGTCGGGAGCAACCCACAGCCAAGATTCCTGATTCTCGAAATCGTGTGGGCAGGCCCTGTCGTAGGCGAAAAACGTCCATTCGTCCAACCTGTAGATGATGATGCCGTTGACACCGCCCGTGACGTATACATAGCCACCGTAGGTGTTGAGCTGGTAGTACGAGACATCGTTAGGATAGATGGTGAAATCCAATTTGACGTATGGAATGGGACTTTGGTATATGTCGCAGCATACCAAAAGAGGTAATATCAGGCAGAGCGCAATCAGTATCTTTTTCATGGTAGTGGCTGATTAGTATATTCCAGGGAAAATCTTATAACGTTTCAAAGAAGTGAATTCCTCACCGAAAAATTGAGTGTATCGTTCGTAAACGGCTTTTGAGCGCGGTATGATGTTGGCACAGGTCCAAATGAGGAACACCAAACCGGATATGGACCAAGTGAGGATGGCAAAACCAAGCCATTCTAAAATCTCGCCGAGATAGTTGGCTGAACTGACGCGGTTGAATGGCCACCCCTTTGGCAAATAGTAATTGTTGTCTGTGATGTCCGATCGTAGATTTCGGATGATTCTATCAGCATAGATGTTGATGACCATGCCGAAAAGGAATATCAGAGTGCCGACGATGAACTGCCAGGACCAGAACCAGGAAATAGGGTAGGCGTCAACAGAGCGGAAGAAGAAAAGCCAGCCGCCTTGCATGACGGCGTTGCATGTGTTGAATATGAAACCTGTGATAATGATGGATATGGGCATCTTGCTCTGTCCTTTCATTAACAAGGGAAAGATAAACGACCGTTGGAAATAGTGGAATTCAAAAAAGAAGAACATCACAAAAGTGACTATGTTGAACGGTCGGATGTTGTAATATAGGGATATAAAATATATGATGAACATGGAAAAGAACACAGGGGCCTCCATGATGAACCATCCTAAGTTGCTGCGGATGGAAATGCCCCATCGGTTGTTGAACGTCATGCCATAGGCGGGTGTGACAAACTGCAGGGTGATAAATACTCCGATGCCCAAGATGGACATGATCAGAAGCAGGTATTCATATATTTGGCTGAAAAGTTCCATAGTCAGTGTTTGTTAAGAAAACGATTCTCCGTTGAAAATCTTTTTGCGTTTGAAATAATGAAGGAATACGATAGACTTCGGATAGGTGTCTTCGAAGGCGAGTTTCGGAAGAGTGTTGCGTTTGGCTTTGCAGTAGTCGTAATTTTTGTAGAAATCATGCATGGCTTTGTATACAGCCGTGAAATCTTTGAAATGACCTTGCAGGAGGAAGAAGAATGCAGCCACCTGGTCTAAGAAGAATTTCACTATGAAGGTCTTTCTCAGACGTTCTTCCGGCAGGTTTTTGAGCAAAAGGAACAGATTGTTCCGAAAGTTGAGGTATGTTTTGTACGAGTTGTTTTTCGGCAGGGTGCCTCCTCCGATGTGATAAACAACGGAAGCCGGGTTGATTTTGATTTTATAACCGGCATTCTTGATTCTCCAACAGAAATCAATTTCCTCCATGTGCGCGAAGAAATCGGGGTCAAGGCCGCCCATGGTGTGATAGACATAGCTGCGTACGAACAGCGCGGCTCCGGTGGCCCAGAATATGTCAATCATGGTGTCATATTGACCGTGGTCTTTCTCCACATTGCTGAAGACGCGTCCCCTGCAGAAAGGATAACCGTATTTGTCTACGAACCCACCGGCAGCGCCTGCGTACTCGAACTCGTCGCGGCGGTCGTATGAAAGCAACTTTGGCTGCACGGCGGCAATCTTCTCGTTGGCATCCATCTGTTCG
The DNA here is from genome assembly GCA_024400835.1 of Bacteroidales bacterium. Classification (GTDB taxonomy): domain Bacteria; phylum Bacteroidota; class Bacteroidia; order Bacteroidales; family WCHB1-69; genus F23-D06. The sequence goes on along the minus strand of JAKSMC010000012.1, from coordinate 21,671 downwards.
ATGATAGGCTCTATCCAGTGCTCGGTTACTTCTATGTCTGAATTGAGCAGACAATAGTATTCGGCCTCAACATTCTCCAAAGCGTGGTTGTATCCTTTGGCAAAGCCTTCGTTCTCGGTGTGCTCAAGGATGCGGATGTTTGGAAAATTATTTTTGAGAAATGAAACAGAATCGTCAGAAGATGCGTTGTCTGCAATCACAATTTCAGCATATTCCGGCAGCGTGCTTTCCAAAGTAGGTAAAAAACGCTCCAAAAATCGCCTCCCATTCCAATTCAAGATGACTATTGCAAGTTTTGCCATGCTGCTTAATTTTCAAATAAAGTGCAAAAATAGTTTTTTTTCCGAATGGTTGAAACTATTAAGAAAAAAATGTATTTTTGCCGCCCGAAAAAAGTAAGGAAAAAATATTAAAAATTAGTAGTTTATTATGTATTTAACCACAGACGTAAAAAAAGAAATCTTCGAACAGTATGGTAAAAGTGCAACTGATACTGGTTCCCCAGAAGCACAAGTTGCATTATTCACCCATCGCATCAAACATCTTACCGAACATGTTAAGGCTAATGGCGGTGACAAAGTGACAAAACGCGCTCTGATCAATCTCGTTGGTAAAAGAAAGAAAATGCTTGAATACCTCAAGGAACAAGATATCGAACGCTACAGAGCACTCATTAAGAAATTAGGTCTCAGAAAATAATTTTCTGAAAGTCTTTATAGAAAAAGGCAATTTTCTCAAATTGCCTTTTTTTAATATTGGCTCTTCTCTAATTGTATCATTTAATTATTGAAATCATCATGTTAGGAATAAATACAACTTTTGATTTAGGTGATGGCCGCCAAGTGACTATCGAAACCGGCAAGTTGGCCAAACAGGCCGATGGTGCTGCCGTAGTCAAAATGGGCGATACCATGCTCCTGGCAACTGTATGTTGCAAAAAAGAGGCTGTCGAAGGCACTGACTTCATGCCCCTCCAAGTTGAATATCAAGAAAAATACGCCGCAGTCGGCCGTTTCCCCGGTGGCTTTTTCAAACGTGAAGCCCGCCCGTCCGAGTATGAAATCCTCATCGCTCGTCTGGTTGACCGCGCTATTCGTCCGCTCTTCCCCGCTAACTTCCACGCTGAAACCCAGGTTATCGTTACCTTGATTTCAGGTGATAAGAATATGCTCCCTGACTGCCTCGCTTGTCTTGCTGCATCTTCTGCTATCGCTGTTTCCAATATCCCGTTCGAATGCCCGATTTCCGAAGTCCGCGTCGGCCGCGTTGATGGCAAATTGGTTGTCAACCCGACAGTCGAAGATATGGAAAGATCTGATATCGATATGATTGTTGCCGCTTCTATGGACAACATCATGATGGTGGAAGGCGAAATGAAGGAAATCTCCGAAGAGGATATGGTTGCCGCTTTGAATTTCGCAAAAGACGCTATCAAGGTTCAATGCCAGGCTCAGTTAGACCTTGCTGCTAAGGTCCCCACGGCTTATCCGAAACGCGAATACTGCCACGAAACCAATGACGAGGAAATTCGCGAACGCATCAATAAGGAAACTTATGACAAAGTTTATGCCGTAGCTAAATCTTTCCAAGGCAAACAGGCTCGTAACGACGCTTTCGACCAGATTCTCGCTGAATTTATGGAGACTATTCCGGAAGAAGAACGCGAAGAAAAGGAAAACATGGTTAAACGTTATTATAGCGACGTCCAATATCATGCAATGCGTAATATGATTTTGAACGAGCGTATTCGTTTGGATGGTCGTGGTACTGAAGATATCCGTCCTATCTGGATTGAAACCGGCTATCTTCCTTCCGCTCACGGCTCCGCTATCTTCACCCGCGGTGAAACTCAGTCCCTGGCTACCTGTACTCTCGGTACCAAGTTGGATGAACAGATCATTGACGGTGCTGTCGTTGAAGGCACAAACCGCTTTATGCTGCACTATAACTTCCCTCCTTTCAGTGTCGGTGAAGTTAAAAGAGTTGGTAGCACTGGCCGTCGTGAAATCGGTCACGGTAACTTGGCCAACCGCGCGCTCAAACCGATGATCCCGTTTGACGATCCTACATTCCCGTATACGGTTCGCGTGGTGTCTGATATCCTCGAATCCAATGGTAGTTCTTCTATGGCTACAGTTTGTGCCGGCACGTTGGCACTTCTCGACTGCGGTGTGAAGATGAAGAAACCGGTTTCCGGTATCGCAATGGGTCTGATTACAGAAGAAGGTACTGACAAATATGCTATCCTTTCCGATATTTTAGGTGATGAAGACCATCTCGGTGATATGGACTTTAAAGTCTGTGGTACTGAAGACGGTATCACTGCATGCCAAATGGATATTAAAATCCACGGCCTTTCCTCAGAAGTAATGGCTGAAGCATTGGCACAGGCTCATAGAGGACGTATGTTCATCCTTGGCAAGATTAAGGAAGCTATGCCTGCTCCTCGTGAGGATTACAGACCGTTCGTTCCCCGTATTATCCAAATGCAAATTCCGCGCGAATTTATTGGTGCAGTTATCGGACCGGGAGGTAAAATCATTCAAGAAATGCAACGTGAAACCAACACGACTATCAATATCGAAGAAGTCGGTGATTTTGGTGTTATCGATATCGCAGCTGCAAATGTCAACGACATCAATGCTGCTGTTGAACGTATTAAACTCATCACAACCAAGCCGGAAGTCGGTGAAATCTACGAAGGTACTGTGAAGACGATTACGGCATTTGGCGCTTTCGTTGAATTCCTGCCCAACACAGATGGCCTGTTGCATGTGACTGAAATCGCTTATCGTCGTATTGAGAACGTTGAAGACGTTTTGAAAGTTGGTGATAAGATTAAAGTCAAACTCATCGAAATTGATGAAAAGACTGGTAAATTCAGATTGTCCCATAAGGTGCTTCTTCCTAAACCGGAAGGTTATACGGAACCCGAATCAAAACCTCGTAATGGTGGCAACCGTGATCGTAATGACCGTGGTCCTCGTAATAATGCTCCTCGCAACAACGAACGTGGTGAGCGCGGCCCTCGCAACAATGATCGCAAGAACGACCGTGGCCCTCGCAATAATGAACATCGCAATCACGATCGTAAAAACGAAAATCAAGAAAGACCTGTTGAGCCTCAGGCTCCAACAACTCCGGATCTTCCTGATTTCCCTGAATTGGATTAATTTTAATCCTCCTATAACGAAAGCAGGGCGTGAGTCCTGCTTTTTTTTGTAATTTTGCAACCCTAAATTAGTACATTGATATGCGTATAAGTGACATACTAAATAAGAAGAAGACGTTTTCATTTGAAGTTTTCCCTCCAAAGCCTCAAGCAAGCTCAATTAATGACATTTTCACTACTATAGATGAACTGAACCAATACAAGCCGGATTTTATCAGTGTGACGTTTAAATCTACAGGTGATTATGCGCAGAATACCATTGATTTGGCCAGTTACATTCAACAACATACAAGTGCAGAGCCTTTAGTCCACATGACTTGTGGCGCTTTGGATGAGTCTGATGTTGACAAGCTTGTATTAATGTTGAAAAAAGAGCATTTGGACAATGTCTTAGCTCTTAGAGGTGACAAACCTGCTGATTTCAACGGTGACTATTTAAAGAGCTTTAAACACGCTTCTGAGCTGATGGATTATCTTCAGTCTAAGTATGATTTCTGTTTGGCGGGCGCTTGTTATCCGGAAGGACACATAGAGAGTGAAAGTTTGTACGATGATCTTGTCAAATTGAAGATGAAGCAGGATGCTGGTGCATCATTTTTAATCACTCAGCTTTTCTATGACAATAATTATTATTATCGTTTGGTGCGCGTGGCACGTAATATGGGAATTACCATACCGATTATTCCGGGTATTATGCCCTTAACGAGCGCAACGATGTTCAATAAGATTATGAATATGGCAGGAGCCTCAATTCCCTTTGAAATGCGCATCTTATTTGACCGTTTTAAGGACGATAAGAAGGCTATGTATGAAATAGGTGTTGCCTATAGTGTCAATCAGATTTTGGAGTTGTTAGCCAATGATGCGGATGGCATACATATTTATACTATGAATAGTGCGAAGGTCGCCCGAGACATTTACAGTCGTATTCAAAATGTGATTGAGAGAGAACTCAGATAATACAAATTTACTTTATTAATAAAAGAAGAAAGGAACAAGCGTTGCTTGTTCCTTTCTTCTTTAGCAGGGGAAGAGAGATTCGAACTCCCATCAATGGTTTTGGAGACCACTATTCTGCCCTTAAACTATTCCCCTTCAAACAAAAGGGCATTCGAAAATGCCCTTTTGTAGATATATGTGATTGAGTATTAGTCGAGGATTTCAGTAACCTGACCAGCACCAACCGTACGACCACCTTCGCGGATAGCGAAACGGAGGTTCAAGTTCAAAGCGATTTCAGCGAGCAATTGAACATCGATTTCTACGTTATCACCAGGCATACACATTTCAACGCCAGCAGGCAATGTGATAGCACCAGTAACGTCCGTTGTACGGAAGTAGAATTGAGGACGATAGTTGTTGCCAAACGGAGTGTGACGACCACCTTCTTCTTTCTTCAAAACGTAAACAGAAGCTTTGAAGTGTTTGTGCGGATGGATGGAACCCGGTTTTGCGATAACCATACCACGGCGGATTTCGTCTTTGTCGATACCACGGAGCAACAAACCTACGTTATCACCAGCTTCACCTTCGTCGAGGATCTTACGGAACATTTCGACACCAGTAACGACTGATTTAAGTTTTTCAGCACCCATACCGATGATGTCAACAGGATCAGAAGTGTGAACAATACCAGTTTCGATACGACCAGTAGCAACGGTACCACGACCAGTGATGGAGAAGACGTCTTCAACAGGCATGAGGAAGTCTTTATCTACGTCACGCGGAGGAAGTGGAATCCAAGTGTCAACTGCGTTCATGAGTTCCATAACTTTTTCAACCCACTTCGGTTCGAGGTTCAAACCACCAAGAGCAGAACCGCGGATGACAGGAGTATTGTCGCCATCGAAACCGTAGAAAGAAAGAAGGTCACGGATTTCCATTTCAACGAGGTCTAACAACTCAGGGTCGTCAACCAAGTCAACTTTGTTCATGAAAACAACCATTCTAGGTACACCAACCTGTTTTGCTAACAAGATGTGTTCACGAGTTTGAGGCATCGGACCATCAGTTGCAGCAACAACGAGGATTGCGCCATCCATCTGAGCAGCACCAGTTACCATGTTCTTCACATAGTCGGCGTGACCCGGACAGTCAACGTGTGCATAGTGACGTTCTGCAGTTTGATATTCAATGTGAGCAGTATTAATTGTAATACCACGTTCTTTTTCTTCAGGAGCGTTATCGATAGAATCGAAAGATCTCAATTCAGAAAGACCTTGGTCAGCCAATACTGTTGTGATAGCTGCGGTCAAAGTCGTTTTACCATGGTCGATGTGACCGATTGTACCCACGTTTACGTGGGGTTTGGTACGTTCAAATTTCTCTTTTGCCATTTTTTTCTATAAATTATATGATTAATATTTTAAACTTGAGTTTCCAATTGAGCCGTTGATGAGAGTTGAACTCATGACCCCATCCTTACCAAGGATGTACTCTACCACTGAGCTACAACGGCTTTTGCCATCTTGAAAAGTACCTTAGTACCTTTCGCTGTTTTGAGCGGGCAAAAATACATTATTTTTTTAAATACTCGCTTTTTTCGTGTAAAAAAAAATCTATTCTTGCAACTTCTTGATTGTCAATATTAAACTTTCTCTCCAATAGGGTATGTCCGCCCATATTTCCTGTCTCGTCTTACTCAAATCAAACACGGAATAGGCAGGTCTTGGTGCTTTCGCTGGATATTCTGATGTGAAAATGGAGTTGACTTTGCATTTGATTTTGGATATTTCCATGATGGCTTGCGTGAAGTCGTACCAACTTATTGTACCTTCATTGGCGAAGTGGTAAATTTCTACTCCTTCTTTGTCTATGTTTGTTTTTATGCAAGCTAAGATTACTTTTGCCAAATCTCCTGCGTATGTCGGACCGCCGATTTGGTCGCAAACCACATTTATAGATTCTCGCTCGCTACCCAGCCTCAACATCGTTTTGACAAAGTTCTTTCCATATTCCGAATATAGCCATGACGTGCGGATAATGCTTGCGTTGCAGCCGCTGGATTTGATTTTCTCTTCACCGGCTGCTTTGGATTTCCCATAAATGGATTTTGGCGCTATTGCTGCATCTACACGATATGGGTGGCAGGCTTCTCCTGAAAACACGTAGTCCGTTGATATATGAATAAAATATATATTGTATTCTTTCGCTATTCTGGCGAGGTTGTCAACGGCATCCCTGTTGAGTTTGTACGCATTTTCAATGTCGTCTTCCGCATTGTCCACTGCCGTATATGCGGCAGCATTGATGATTACGTCCGGCCGATGGGCTTTTACATAATCATCAATGGCTGAGTAGTTGCATATATCCAATTCTGCTACATCGGTGAAAAAATAGTGGTGTCCTGCATGCTCCGTTTCCTTCGCGAGGTCCTGGATGCAGCGCCCTAATTGCCCATTTGCGCCGGTTACGAGAATTTTCAAAGTCTTTTCCAAAATACTTCTAATTAAATTAATTCAGTTTGTTCGAGGAAACTGGGAACGTAGGCTTGCTTAAAGCCTGCTTTCTTGAGATGGTTTGCGTAAGCATCTCTCACCTCACCTTCACCATGGACGATGAATATCTTTTTCAGCTTCTTGTTACCCTTCTGGCATGAAAGGTATTGAATGAGCTCTTTGTAGTCGGCATGACCAGAATAGGCATCTATGCGCTCGAGATGGGCTCTGACTTTGTGCTCTTCGCCAAAGATGGAAACTTTGGTATCACCGCGCATGATCTTGGCTCCCAATGTGGTCGGAGAGCAATAGCCGACGCATAGAATTGTCGTCTTCGGGTCTTCGATGTTGTTGGCCAAGTGATGTTTGATACGGCCTGCTTCCATCATCCCTGATGCTGAGATGATGATGCATGGACGATTGTAGGTGTTCAACTTCTTGGAATCGTCAACGGAGCGAACATAGGTGAGATTGTCGAAACCAAACGGGTCTTTGGTGTTCTCCATGAACGTTCTGATGTCTGTGTTGAAGTTCTCATCGTGTAGGCGGTAGATGTTGGTGGCGGAGCAGGCCAAAGGACTGTCTACAAAGATCTCTATATCCGGCAGGTTGCCGGCTTGTTTGAGTCTGTGCAGGGTGTAGACGATCTCCTGGGTTCTGCCGATGGCAAAGGACGGGATGAGCAATTTGCCGAGTCTTTTTGCGCAGGCGTCCTTTACAACCAACATCAGTTGCTGGTCTGCGTCGTCCAAAGTGGAATGAAGCCTGTCACCGTAAGTGGACTCGGTGATGATGTAGTCTGCATAGGGGAAAGCAATCGGGTCGGGGAGGATACGTTTGCTGTATCTTCCGACGTCGCCGGTGTAGCATAATGTGCGGACTTTCCTACCTTCTTTGAAAGTGATGTAGATAGCACTGCTGCCTAACATGTGCCCTGTTTCGAAAAATTCGATGGATACATCTTCTGTGATGTTGAATTTGAGTTCTCTCGGGATGCTCACAAATTGGGACATACATTCAGCGGCATCTTTTTCTGTGTAGATAGGCTCAATAGGTTCTTTGTCGATACGTTCCTTCTTTTTGTTGAACTGTTTGGCATCGGCTTCTTGAATTCTGCCGGAATCTGCCAGCATGATTGCGCAGAGATCTCGCGTTGCAGGTGTGCAGAAAACTTTTCCGCGGAATCCTAACTTATATATATAAGGTATAAGCCCGGAGTGGTCGATATGAGCGTGAGATAGAAGAAGGAAGTCCACCTCTTTCGGGTCGAATCCCAATTCTCTGTTCATCTTGTCGGTTTCAAGGCCTTTGCCTTGGTACATACCGCAGTCTAATAATATTTTTGCGCCTTTTTTGGTGGTCAGCATGAATTTGCTGCCAGTCACTTCTTCGGTGGCGCCTAGGAAATCTAATGTCATAGTTTTAGTTTCTTGTTAGTCTTCGTTTTTCGGCCATACATTGCGCCATCCGTAGAAAAATCCAAGATGGTAGCGTGCTGCAAAGTAGTAAACCAGATGTCTTAATTTGCCGAGCGGCAAATAGAGGAACAGTATGATGCACATCACATAATAGGCGGTGGGCATACAGCAGCAAGACGGCATTAACAAATAAAGCATCGTGAACAATTGGAATGTCGATGTCAGTATGTTGGAGATGTAGTCGTCAGGATTGGACAGCGGCTTCAAATCTTTGGAGAATGCGCGACGCAACAGCAGAATGTATCCGCAAATGCATGTGACTGCAAGAATCACAGGGATAATCAAGTGTATTTTGTCGGGGCCGGAAATCCAACGATTGAAAAATGGGAAAAAGGACAGCACAAAGATGAGTGCGCTGAGGAATGTTCCGATATGGAACAGCATGCCTGCGGCGTATCCGGGGATGTGCAGGTATGCGGATTCTTTGTTCTGCGGCATCATTGCCACAGTGTTGGAGTATAAAATTCCCTTTCCTGTGTCACCACTTTTTTCGGATAGGTCTTTGGGTTTTCCTAGACGAATGATTCGGAGGAAAAACACGAAAAGACTGCAGAGGCAGATCACTGCCGCTGCAATCGCAAGATATTGAATGATTAACATGTTCTTGTTATTTTACGTTTCTATTATACGCAACCTTCTGGTTTGGGAAGACCGGCTACGCGGCAGGCACCTCTGGCGGGACCCAGCGGGAAGAGCTCGTATATCTCTTTCAATTTGAGGCCCGAAGTCTTGCAAATGACGCGTACCATGGGCGCGATGCCTTTTTCTTCGTAGTTTTCACGAATGCAATGCAGAATTTTCCAATGGTTTTCTGTTAATTCGTTGATGCCGTCGACTTTGGCGATTTCAGCAGCCAATCCTTCGGTCCATTCTTCCGGTTTCAGCATGAAGCCGTCACCATCGAGTTCATAGCTCTTTCCTTCGTAATTAATATTTGCCATATTGTAGTGTTTTTGAATAGGCCGCAAAGATACAAAAATATTTCCCTAAAGTTGAAATCAAAATACATGTAAAAAAACAACTTCAAAATGGTCTGCTGCAAAAGGTGACCATCTTGAAGTTGTGTCTCTTTGGAGGATGGATACTTAGGCCTATTCCATACTTGCCATGAAATGCTTTATCATGGCCTCGGGGTCGCGAAGGCTCTTCTTCAGCCAGTCCAGATACAACTCTTGCTGTTCGTCTGTTGTCAGTTTCCAATCCACATCGGAGTGGCGCAGCCTTTCTGAAAAATTTGAAAGGATGATGGCTGCAGAATTGGATATGTTGAAACTTTCCGTGAACCCGTACATCGGAATGAGTGCGTTGCAGTCTGCGTATTGGACGGCTTCGTCGGAAAGACCGGTAAGTTCGGTTCCGAAAAGGAAGGCTGTCTTCTTGTCTATAGGAAGATCTTGTATGGTGGTCTTCTTCTCGTCGGGCAGCGTGGCCACTACTGTGTATCCCTTGGCATGCAGGTCGTCAATACATTGCTTCATATTATGTTCCGTATGCGGGTAGTGATGCAGGGTCAGCCATTTGTCAGCGCCCATGCTGATGTCTTTGTGTATTTCGAATTCGTTCCGGTTCTCGACAATATAGGCGTCCTGGATGCCGTAGCAGTCGCAGGTGCGCATGACAGCGCTGATATTTTGCGTCTGGTACAAATCTTCCAATACGACAGTGATGTGGCGGGTCCTGTTTTGGAGAACTTCTAAGATCCGCTCTTTTCTCGCTTCGGTTACGAATTGCGCCAGGTGGTCGATGAGTTTGCTTTGGAGTTTCTTGTCTGTCATATTTTTCCTCTTCGTCTATATAAATAAAGAAAGCCCTATGGGAGGGCTTTCTTAAATGGTAGTAAAATATATGCTATTAAAGTTCAGCTAATTTTGCACCAACTTTGAATTTAACGACATTCTTTGCAGGAATGTTGATGGCTTTCTTTGTTGCGGGGTTGAGGCCTTTTCTAGCAGCACGTTTCTTAACTTCGAAAGTACCGAAACCAACTAAGGAGATTTTGTCACCTTTTTGAAGGGTTTCGCTTGTTGCGCACATGAAAGCGTCTAAAGCGTTTTTAGCTTGAACTTTTGTTAAACCGGCTTTTTCAGCCATAGCATCGATTAATTCACTTTTATTCATACTGATAAAATTTAATGGTTAGTGATTTATTTTTTTTGGAGCAGCAAATTTAGCGAAAATGCGGTAGAACAAGCATTTCCGCATGTTTGTGTGAAAATTTTAAAATCTTTGTTTAGATAGATTTTTTGAATTTTTATAAAATTACACTAAAACAAGGTTTTTGTGTAATTGGAAATCCTGAATCCTGCAAGGAAAATTTCAACATCCATTCTTTTTTTGCCTTCGAATTGGAGGCTTTTGATAGAAATATCAAAGGTTTTCGTCGAAATCAGCATAGTTTTGTTCCCTTTAATAGTAATTGTGCCAGGTTTTTCGGTGCTTTTTGCCGATGTTATGCTGCTTTCAAAAATCTTTATGCTGTTAGCTTTCCTCGTGTCGTTGCCCTGTTCGTCAACATTGTTGATAGTGGTGAAAGCTGCAGGGTAGGGGGATAGCCCTCGAATCTTGTTATATATGTTTTCGGCGGAGTCGTCCCAGTTGATTTTCATGTCTTCCTTGAAGATCTTCGGTGCTGGTTTTAAAATCTCAGTTGTGGTTTGGGGTCTGGTGCTCAGATTGCCGGTCTCGATATCATTCAGTGTGTCAACAGCAATTTCCGCTCCTGCAAACATGAGTTTGTCGTGCAGTGTTCCGACATTGTCCTCGCGGGTGATTTCAACTTCTGTCTGTCGGATGATGGCTCCGGTGTCGGTGTGCTCATCCAGGAAGAATGTGGTGACTCCGCTTTTTGTTTCGCCATTTATGATGGACCATTGTATGGGGGCGGCACCTCGATATTGAGGCAGCAGCGAGGCATGGACATTGAATGTCCCTTTGGGTGGAATGGTGTAGACTACACTTGGAAGCATGCGGAAGGCCACAACCACAAATACATCAGCATCGAGGTCTTGAAGTTGCTTGACGAATGTCTTGTCTTTCATTTTCTCGGGTTGGAGAAGGGGGAGGTTGTGCTCTAAGGCATAGTTCTTAACGTCAGAATATTTAATATGCTGTCCGCGTCCTGCAGGTTTGTCTGGGGTTGTTACTACACTTACAACGTTGTGTCCGGCTTGAATGATGCGGTCTAATATGTGTGCGGCGAATTCGGGCGTCCCCATGAATACTACTTTCATGTCAGTGATAGGTTGGTTTTATGTGATGTCGATATTTTTTATTAGAAAAGAAAATCGGTAATGTTGCAGAAGGCCACACTACCGATTTTAATATATGTCAACTTGAATTGTGAAAAATTCAAAGAAGATAGTCTTGATTATTTGGATGCTTTGGCTTTAGCTCTTTCAGCATATTGAGCAATACTCATCTTGGTATACTCAGCGTAGAAGTTGTCTTCTATTTTCTGATAAGTGTCAGCAGCCTCGTTCCATTTGTCTTGTCTTTCGTACATTTGAGCCAGTTTGAAGAGGGCGATAGGGGTGAAATAAGGATCTTCGCCTTTAGCAGCTTTTTCGTAATATTTGACTGCAGCTGCTTCGTCACCTTGTTCGTCATAGAGGTCGCCGATTACGGATTGGCAGCCATACCAAAGTACGTCTTCTCTTTTCTTGAATTTCTTCAAATAATCCATAGCTTCGTCTTTCTGACCGAGTTTGAGATAGCAGAGGCCAGCATAGTATTTAGCCGTGTTGGATGTTTTGGTGAGTTTGTAGCCGTCAGCGATGGAAAGGAATCCGTCGTTTTCATCGTTGCCTTCCAAAGCACGGTTCAAAGATGCGCTGTCACCAGCCATGAGTTGGCTGATAGGATAGGACATTTGAGCGGAAGCCTCACCGTTTTTCTTTTGGAGATAGAACTTGTTGAACAGGATAATCGCCAGAACTACAACGAGGATTCCGATGATTACGCCGTAAATAATGTTTTGATATTTGTTGAAAAAAGCGATAGTCTTGGTTACGAAATTTTCGCTAACTTCTTCTTGTTCAGTTTTTTTACTGCCTAATTTTTCGTTACTTGCCATAATTAATACACTAATTTTTTTTAGGGCGCAAAAATACACTTTTTTTTCACACTCCCAATAGTTTAATCTTCTTGTTCGTTTTTATTTGGAAGAATTTCCGTCAGCCAGTCGCGGAACAGGTATAAAAAGGCTCTTTTGAATATATGTTTGAACATATATCGGTCTTCCTTGAAGTTCTGTTCTATCTTCGTCGGGTGTGTAAGTGGCATAATGGGATATGCGTTACGTTTCAGCCTGCGGATTTTCCTTTTGGGCTGTTTTTTGAATCCGATATTGGTGACGAGGTTGAGGTAGGGAGTGATGCAAAGGCCTTGATGGGCCCAAATATGGAAGTTGAATTGGTAATCCCAATAGGGGATGTCATGTTTTTTGAGGATGGCGAAACGCCGCAGCCAGTATATTTTCTGCTTTTGTTTCCTCATATACGGTGAGACCATGTTGGCGAAATCCTCATTGCTATATTGCGACAAAGAAAGAGTGAAATCTTTCCATCTGTTTTTCCAGGTGGCAAATCCCCAAGTGGTCGCATAGGCCGAGAAGTAGTATGAGCTGCCGCCTTTCTTTAATCGTTTGTTGTAGCGTTTCCGGCTCCTATGCCGCAGATAGGTGCCGCCAATGCTGAAAACATGTTCATCGTTCCTGTATCGACTCAACAGCTCTTCACAGTAGGGGAAGAAATCGTAAGATGGAATGGTGTCTTCCATAATGATGACGCCTTCTTCTTCCTGCTCGAAAAACCATTGCATTGCCTGGTACATCATTTGAGACTTCCCGAGGTGCTCTTCCTGCCAGTAAGTGTGTAATTGGCAGTGCCATGCGGGCTGTATGACGCATCGGGTTTGATATACGCGGCTGCGGTCCAGCATGTTGCCGGCCTTGCAGCCGTCACCTGCCACGTATAGCTGGGTGGGCTGTATGGTTTTCAGAACTTGAAAGACGTTGTGGGTCTCTTCGATTCTGTTGTAGAGGATGAGCAATACAGGAACCTTGAACATTTTACAGATTATGCTAATTCATGAATAACGAGGCCGGAACGAAGTTTCGGTTCGAACCAAGTGGTCTTCGGAGGCATGATGTTGCCAGTGTCGGCGATGTCGATGATTTGTTGCATAGATACTGGATAAAGTGCGAATGCAACGGTCATTTCGCCGCTGTCAACGCGACGTTTGAGTTCGCCTAATCCGCGGATACCGCCAACGAAGTCGATACGTTTGTCAGTACGGAGGTCCTTGATGCCGAGGATGGTGTCCAAAACATGGTCGCTGAGGATTTTAACATCCAGTACACCGATAGGATCGTTGTCATCATATTTGCCGGCTTTTGCAACCATCTTATACCAATGGCCATCCAAATACATGCTGTGTTCGTGCAATTTGGAAGGTTGGTAAATTTCTGTGCCCATGTCCTCTACGGTGTATGCTTCGTTCAAAGCATTGAGGAATTGTTCTTTGGTGAGGCCGTTGAGATCTTTCACAACGCGGTTGTAGTCGATGACGTTCAATTGGTTGTCGGGGAAGATGACGGTCATGAAGTAGTTGTATTCTTCTTTGCCGGTGTGGTTAGGATTGTGTTCTTTCTTTTCTTGTCCAACAAGGGCAGCGGCAGCGCTACGGTGGTGACCATCGGCGATGTACATTGCGGGAACTTGTTTGTCGAAGATTTCAACCAATTCGTCAATGAGTTTGCGGTCGTCAATAACCCAGAATCTGTGGCCGAAGCCGTCTTCTTTGGCTACGAAGTCGTAAATCGGTTCCTTGCAGGTTACGGAAGCAACGATTTCATCGATGCGGGCGATAGCCGGATATGCGAAGAACACCGGTTCTACGTTGGCATTGGTGATGCGTACGTGGCGCATACGGTCTTCTTCTTTGTCTTTACGTGTCAATTCGTGTTTTTTGATGACCTTGTTCACGTAGTCTTCGCTGTAAGCACAAGCCACAATGCCATATTGCCATTTGGCATTGGCGTCTGTGGGGTTCATGCTCTGAGCGTAGATGTACAATTTTTCTTCTTTGTCTTGAACCAACCAGCCGTAGTCTTTGAATGCGTTGTAGTTCTTGACTACTTGCAAATATACTTCGGGATCAGTGTCGCTAATGCCAGCGGGAAGGTCGATTTCGGCCTTGGTGACATGGAGAAGACTGTAAGGATTGCCTTCGCATTCTTGGCGTGCTTCTTCGGTGTTGAGTACGTCATAAGGACGGGAAGCTAATTTTTCTACGATTTCTTTTGGAGGACGGAAGCCTCTGAACGGTTTGATAATGGACATAATATTAATATTTTAAAATAATTATTGTGTTTGAGTTTTGAGGCGGCAAAGATACAAAAAAGGGACAAAGGCGCAAATTCTGAAATGCGGTTTCCTTTCATAAATATTTTTTCTTCTATACAATACTTATCAATTTTTAATGTTACTTATTTTATCGTTCCTACAAATAATAGTTTCCAAAGGAAATATTATCTTTGCGCTTCTTTTTTATAATGATGAATAAAATACAAATGGTAGATCTTCAGACTCAATATCTGAAGATAAAAGACGAAATTGACAACGCAATGCAGGGCGTGGTGGATGCTGCGCGCTTCATCAATGGCCCGGATGTGGCAATGTTCCAATCCGAGCTTGCCGCTTATACGCATGCCGCCCATGCGATTACTTGTGCCAGCGGTACGGATGCCTTGCAGTTGGCATTGATGTCTTTGGACCTGGAACCCGGTGACGAAGTCATCACGGTGCCGTTCACATTTGTTTCTACTATCGAAGTGATTTGCCTGCTGGGCTTGAAACCCGTTTTGGTAGATGTCCTGCCAGACTCATTCAATATGGATGTCGACCAATTGGAGAATGCTATAACATCGCGAACGAAAGTGATCTTGCCAGTGCACCTTTTCGGACAGTGCGCGGATATGGAGAGAATTCTCTCGATAGCGGAAAAACATCAACTTTATGTTGTGGAAGATGCGTGCCAGGCCATTGGCGCGGAAGTTCGATTCTCCGACGGCAGTGCCCGCCAGGCAGGTACGATGGGAACTATTGGCTGTACGTCGTTTTTTCCGTCAAAGAATCTGGGCTGTTACGGTGACGGCGGAGCCTTGTTTACGCAAAATGATGTTTTGGCAGAAAAAATCCGAAAATTGGCCAACCATGGCATGCCCCGGCGTTATCACTATGATTGCGTGGGCGTAAATTCAAGATTGGACTCTCTGCAGGCTGCGGTTTTGCGAGTGAAATTGAAATATCTTGACGATTACATCGCTGCAAGACAATTGGCTGCAAAACGTTATACGGATATATTATCTGGAAATAAGGGCTTCCAGTGCCCGGCGGTTTCGCCGTTTTCTACTCACGTGTTCCATCAATATACGCTTAAATTGAATGGCTTAGATAGAACCTGTATAATGGACAAATTATCTGATTCAGGTGTCCCGTCGGCCATATATTATCCGATGCCCATTCATTTGCAACGCGCGTATGAAAACCTCGGATACGCTCCAGGTGAATTCCCGGTTGCGGAGGAACTTTCACAGCGAGTGCTGTCATTACCTATGCACACCGAACTTTCAGAAGAGCAAATAAAATATATAACAGACATCCTTTTAACATTTTAAATTATGACATATATTCACCCCACAGCCGTTGTTGATGAAAATTGCCAGATTGGAGACGAAACAAAAATTTGGCATTTCTCTCATATTATGTCAGATTGTAAAATCGGTAGACAATGTAATATCGGTCAGAATGTCTTTGTCGCGTCTGGTGTCATCTTGGGTGATAATGTTAAAATACAGAATAATGTTTCAATATATGATGGCGTGGTCTGCGAAGACGATGTGTTTTTAGGACCGTCAATGGTTTTTACCAATGTGGTTAATCCGAGAAGTTTCGTCAACCGTAAGGATGAATTCCGTAAGACTCTTGTCAGGAAGGGCGCTACTATAGGGGCTAATGCCACGATTGTATGCGGACATGATATCGGACGGTATGCTTTCATTGGCGCTGGTACCGTTGTGACAAAGACTGTCCCCGATTATGCCCTTGTTGTCGGGAATCCATCCAGACAGATAGGGTGGGTGAGTGCCTTGGGCCACAAATTGGAGTTTGACGAATATGGTTTCGCTGTTTGTCCCGAGAGCGGATCGCACTACCAGTTAAAAGATGGAAAAGTTACAGAGTTGTAGCATGAATGAAATTTTGAAATATGGTCTGCGTGTTTTTTTGTGCTGCTGCATGTTATTGTGCGGCCTGACGGCGTATGCAACACACCAACGTGCAGGAGAAATCAGTTATACCTATGTGTCAGGCTTGACGTATGAGTTCACAGTTACGACTTATACGTACACGCCGAGCCCCGCGGACAGACCCGAAATCGAGGTCTCTTGGGGAGATGGAACAACTTCTATTATTGCCAGAACCCAAAAAGTCAATCTTCCAAATGATATAAGTAGGAACATTTATGTCTGCCAACATACCTTTTCTGCATCCGGCACTTTTCACGTGACCTTTGAGGATCCGAACCGAAATGCAGGCATTGTCAATATACCAAGCTCTGTTGAAGTCCCGTTTTTTATTGAAACTATTATTGTCATCAATCCGTTTGTCGGCGGAAATTCATCTCCGCAATTGTTGACTCCGCCTATTGACAACGGCTGTACGAATGTCACTTATTATCATAATCCAGGTGCTTTTGATGCCGATGGAGATAGTCTTTCTTATAGTTTGATAGATTGTCGCGGCTATAATGGAGAGGATATTCCCGGATATCAGCTGCCTAATGCATCAAATTTTATTCGAATAGATTCTATCACCGGTGAGTTGGTTTGGGATAGCCCGACCATGGCCGGAGAATATAACATCGCCATTCTGATCCAGGAATGGAGAAATGGAATGCTCATAAGCAGTATGGTCCGGGATATGCAGATTACGATTGCTCCTTGCAACAACCAACCGCCTGTCATTCTGGTCCCCGATACCTGCATCCTCGCAGGAACATCGCTTGATTTGGAAGTCCATGTGTATGATAACACTTCTGTCAACGTCACTTTGACGGCTACGGGCGAGCCATTATATGTCGCGGATTCTCCTGCTCAATTTATGCCTATAACGGATAGTGTGGATTATATGACGCATTTTGTGTGGAATACCAATTGCTCACATGTGAAGAAACTCCCTTATGAGGTTTTATTCAAAGCGCAAGATGACGGGCCACAGGTCGAACTGGTTTCTTTTAACACTTCGCATATACAAGTTGTGGCTCCCCAGCCGGAAAATCTACAAGCTGTTGCCGCTGGGAATGTCGTGAATTTGCAGTGGTCTCCGGATGTGTGCAGCAATGCTGTCGGCTATGATGTCTATCGTCGCTCGGGTAGCAATCCCTTTGTTCCTGACTATTGTGAAACGGGCATGCCTGAAGATGAAGGCTATCAATGGATAGGCTCAACTTCGGCATGGGAAGATACTCTGTTCACAGATGACGGCACCATACTTCCACTCTATCATGCGAATGAATATTGCTATAGAGTGGTGGCTCTTTTCTCGGATGGTGCTGAAAGTTATGTCTCCGATGAGGCTTGTGTTCATATCGCCAATGACGCCCCGTTGATTATCAATGCGGATGTTGTAACAACGGATTCTCTATACGGTACTGTCAAAGTCCGTTGGATTTGTCCTCCGGAAATCGATTCTTCTAATTTCTTGCCTCCATATTTCTATGATTTATATGGAAAATCTTCTGCCAACGATGATTGGACTTTGTTGAATCAAAATCCTATGGCGGTCAACCAGGATACCGTTGAATATTTGGACCATGATTTGAATACCCAGCAATTGGCGTATTCGTACAAAGTACATTTCTTCAATCAAGATACTTTAATAGAAGTGTCCGACCCTGCGACAACAATATTCCTTCAGGCTAATCCTGCAGACCGACGCGTTGCTTTGACTTGGTCCGTGCAGCAGCCATGGAACAATATCCTTTATACTATTTTTAGACGCAGTGACAGCGAACCGCAGTGGGACGCGGTAGGTGTAACGACCGAAACCCGATATGAAGATGTGGCGTTGAGTAACAGTGAGACCTATTGCTATTATGTTAGTGCAACGGGATATTATTGGCTCCCCGATACCATTGGGCCTCTCTATAATCGTTCACAGCAGGTCTGTGTTATCCCGCATGACAATCAGCCTCCTGAGGTTCCAACCGCCGAGGTTACGACGGATTGCCAGTATGTCAATTTCGAATGGACCTTCTCTTCCGACAGCGCAGCAATGGATGCTTACTATTATTATATATACTATAAGCCAACTTTGAACGGATCGTATGTTTGCATTGACTCATTTTACAGAGATGGTAATTCCTGCTATCCTGAGCCGTGCACGTATTCAATAAGTGCCTCAGATGTTTTAGTCGGATGCTTTGCTATGGCTGTTGCCGACACGAACCACAATTTGTCGCCAATGACCGATTCGGTCTGTATAGATATTTTCGATTGTCTGGACTACCATTTGCCTAATGTCTTCACTCCCAATGGTGATGGAAGCAATGATTTGTTCCAACCTTTTGAGCCATATCATGGGGTTGTCAAAGTGGACATGATTATTTTTGACAGGTGGGGCCGAAGAGTTTTCCACACGGAAGACCCGGCAATTTTGTGGGATGGCTGTGACGAGAATTCACATCAGCCATGTTCGGATGGCGTCTTCTACTATAGTTGTGAAATCTTTGTCAACACATTGTCGGGGCAGGTCTCGTATCCAATGCATGGCTCTGTCACGTTGATTAAATAATTAATCTTGATTATACTATAATTTGCATTCGCTCGTTAACTAAATCGTTCTAAAAAATATTGAATATGAAAAACAATTCTGTTGTTATCGCTATTGTCGCAGGCATTGCATTCTTTTTTGCTGCGATTGCTTTAGGCATCTCTTATTATCAAACTAAAAAACCGGTGAAAACGGTGTCGGTGGTCGGTTTGGCAGAAAAGGATTTCACTTCCGATTTGATTGTCTGGAATTTAAGCTATGACGTTCTGGATATGGATATGAAGCAAGCCTATACGACCGTTAAAAATCAAAATTCTATTGTCAAAGAGTTCTTGAAAAGCAAAGGCATTAAGGATTCAGAGATGGATTTCAGGAATATCTCTACCAGTCCTAAGTATGATTCAAGATGGGATGATGGTCATTGGGCAGAGGTGTTCCAAGGCTATGAAGCAGAGCAGCGAATTCGAATTGAGTCCAAAGATGTGGACAAAATTGAGAAAATCATACGTGAAATATCTGATTTGTATGACCAGAATATTAGAATCTCCAGTGAAGAACCGGAATATTATTATACGAAATTAGCTGACTTGAAAATTGAAATGTTGGCTGAGGCATCCAAGAATGCGCGGGAACGTGCTGAGACTATTACTAAGAATGCGGGAGGAAAGCTTGGGGATTTGAAAACCGCTACGGCAGGAGTCTTTCAAATTACGGCGCCGAATTCTTCGGAAGACAGTTACTCATGGGGTGGCGCTTTTAATACCTCCTCTAAACAGAAACATGTGAGCATAAATATGCGCCTTACATATACGGTGAAATAAAAAAATCGTTCTCGAAAGAGAACGATTTTTTTATGGGATAGGGTTATATACTATCTTTTGTTTTGCTCTTTTTCTTTGATTTTGAGAAGTTGCTTTTTCAAAGCATCGACAGCAAGGTCGGTAGCTTCTTCGAAGCTTTTGGCTGTTTTGTCGGCAATTGCATCGTTGCCCTTGATTTGCATGCGGATTTCGACGGTCTTGTTCTCGGGAGTGTCGGTGTTCTCTAATTTCAAAATCACTTCGGCATTAATGATTCCGTCATGAACTTTGTTAAGTTTCTCAACTTTTTCGTTGATGAAATCTTCTAACTTTTGATCCGCTTTGAAGTGTACGGAAGAAATGTTAATCGTCATAGTAACCTCCTTTGTTTATGCCCTGGGATGGGCTTGTTCGTAAATAGATTTTAGTTGCTCCATAGAGTTGTGCGTGTATACTTGGGTGGCTGCCAGGCTGCTATGACCGAGAATCTCCTTGATTGCATTTAGGTCTGCCCCGTTGTTCAACATGTGAGTGGCGAACGTGTGGCGAATAACATGCGGACTTCTCTTGTCAATAGTAGTCACAACATCCAGATATTTCCGGACAATTCTATAGATTGCTTTTGGATAGAGTCTCTTTCCATTAGCGGCAACAAATATATAATTATTTTCTTTGTCTTCGACATCTATTTTTTCATAATATTCCATATAGGATGTTAATAAGTTGCCTAACTTATTGCCAAATGGAATGATACGCTCTTTGTTGCGTTTCCCTAAAACTTTAATGTTTTGATTGAAATAGTCTATGTCTTTTTTCTTGATACCCAATAGCTCTGACAACCGAATTCCCGTTGCGTAGAACATTTCCAAGATAAGTTGATCTCTAACCCCATCGAAGTCCTTCCCGAATTCGATATCATGGAATAGCTTTTGCATGTCTGTATACTCTACGTACTCGGGGAGCTTTTTCTGAAATTTTGGAGAATGTATTTGGAGCATGGGGTTGCTATGGGCTTCTCCAATTTTCATGGCATGGCGGTAAAATGCTTTTAAAGAACTGAGTTTTCTGTTCACAGTCCTTGCTGTATGTTCATTGTCTTCCAACAGGGTGATAATCCAGGTACGTATATCTGCTGCTGTTATGTTTGATACATCATCAAGCCCTAAATTGTTTTTGACATATTCGAAAAACTGTTCCAAGTCATGCTGATATGCAGTAACAGTATGAACGGAAGCTCTTTTTTCGTATTTCAAATAATCAATAAAAGGCTGTATGTCAAACATTATAATATAGTATATATAATAATAGATTATATGTGATTTAAAAAAAAACAGGGGGAAACCCTGTTTTCTTCGATTGGTAAAGCCGTTAATTATTCGTTTTCAGCTTCACGAAGATGCTGTACGTAAATAGCTTTACGCAATTGCTCCCTTCTGATGACACTCTTCTTTGTGAATTCTTGTCTTTGGCGGATTTCTTTCTTCACACCAATTTTGTCGAATTTCTTTTTCAGTTTTTTGAGCGCTTTGTCGATTGAATCGCCTTCTTTAACGGGAACAATAATCATAGGTAATACCTCTTTCTTTTTTGGTTAATACTAAATTTTTAAAAACGGCGGCAAAAGTACACTTTTTTTTGATAACATTCCATTTCAAAGAAACATTTTCGCTTTACTATATATATAGTATGTCGAAATAATATTCTCTGGAGAAAATTTTCAGAGAAAAAAAGTCGTTTTTTTGAAGAATATTTGACGCTGATTATGGACTTGAACTTATCGCTTTTTTGCAGGTTTTAAAAAAATACTCCGAAAACGCTTCTACTAACCAGTCTAAAACCAGCTTGATTTCGGCTGAAATCCTATGTTTTTCCACTTTTTGTTGTTAAAAAAGTGTATAAAAATGAATTTTTTCAAGCTGACAATCAGCGAGTTGAGAAAAAAATTAAAAAAA
>JAKSMC010000011.1 GCA_024400835.1 Bacteroidales bacterium | reverse complement strand
ATATCGTTATGTTATTCATTTTTAATAAATTATATTATATCGAACTCACGTTAAAATAGAACCTTGTTTTTCAACATAAAACAAACAACAATGAACACAGAAGATTTTGCAAATGCAACGCAAGAGCAGCCGTTGATTATCGAAACGACCTACGATATCGCCAGCATAGGGTTCGTCAAAGACGAGCAGTCCGCCAAGAGTTTTGTCATGGTGACGCCGAAAGCACTTGGCGAAATGGTAGCCAAAGACATCCACGTCTTCATGCAGCATGGTTTCGCAGAAGGCTCCCAATATTCCGACTTGGATTATGCCAACGAGGGCGTAGAATTTGTAGACGATTTCTTCCAGTTGGCCAATATGTCCAAAGCGTTGGTGAAATTCCAGCCTTTCACCTTTGAGGAAATTTCCATCATGAAAAACGGACAGATTATCTTTTCCTCCCAAGATCCGAACCTTGTGGACATGGACTACGTGCAGCTGATTTTAGGCAAAAAGATAGCTGCATTAGCCTTCAACCTTATTGAAGATGAAAAGGGGAAAAGCATGTCAGAGAGAATCCTAACGGAAACATTGTCCGAAACCGGCATCAACATAGCCCTGTCGAACTTCCTGCTGCCCTATCTGACGGAATTGTCGGAAGGAGCCAGAATGCGCTTTGTATTGCAAAAGAACCCGTCCCTGATGGACAGTGTGTATTGTTTCAACGGCGATGTCTGCAACATGGACATTGCCGACAACCTGAATCTACCCTACCGCGACATCGTCACGCTTTGTTGGGACTTGAATTAAGGTTTCTATATACTTGCTGAACCGGTTTGTTCTGATTTTATTGATTTGGGCGGCCCGACACTGCCACGCACTTTCCAGCATTAAAAGATAAATCGTCTGGTTTGGTCGTCGACACGTTCGATGGTGACACGGACGAAATCATCCTGGAGGATTTCCTCCACTTTCTCAGTCCATTCGATAAAGCAGTAACTGCCGCTATAGAGATACTCTTCAAAACCCACGCGGGAGGCATCGGCAGGCTCGTCAATACGGTAGAAGTCGAAATGATAGAGCGGCTGGCCGGCTTCCGTCCAATATTCATTGATAATGGCAAAAGTCGGTGACGAAGTAATATCCTTCACGCCGAGCGCATTGCACATTTCCTTGATAAGCGTTGTTTTGCCGGCGCCCATTTCCCCATAGAAGCCAAATACACGTTCTCGCGGATAAGCAGCCAAAATAGCTTTCGCAACCTCTTGAAGTTGGTTTTCAGAAGCGGTGATTTCTTGCATTATTTCAGTTTTTTATAGTAGTCAATCAGTTTTTCCATCGGTGCTGCGACAATCATGCCCAACTTGCAGTTCTCAATTTCGGCGGCCTGCTTGATGATTTCGCGGAAATAGTAAGCCACAGAACCCGACAAATGCCAGTAGAGGCCCTCCGGATAGTGTATCTTCTGCGTTGCAAAAAAGGCGCAGAAAGCATCCAACGTCAGTTTCTTCATAATAGGCTGGTCTATATGCTTCTGGATGAAGGGGGCCAATTGAGACATCAGCTGATTAGGTTCCGGTTCTTTGTACAGGCGATGAATCACCTTCTCAAAAGTCAAATCATACGTCTGCTCCAGTTCCTCTGCCATGTCGGCAGGCAGTTGGCCACGCAGGTAAACCGTCAGCAGACGTTTGCCGAGGTTGGTGCCGCTGCCTTCGTCCCCCAACATATAGCCCAATGAAGGCGCGCGATTTGTAATCACCTCGCCGTTAAAAAGGCAGGAGGCAGAGCCCGTTCCGAGAATGGATATGACAGATGCCTGGCCCATGCTGAGCGCATGGCATACGGCCACCAGGTCGGAATAGACTTTGATGTCGGCACAAGGAAAGAAATTCGCCATCAGGCCTTCCATCAGAGAGGCATTTCGTTCTGAAGCACATCCCGCTCCATAATAGAAGATCTTCGAAACAGCGCCTGTATCCGGGCACTGCGCCACAAATTCAGAGAACACGCGCATCATTTCCACCTCCGTACAGTAGTTGGGATTGATGCCCAAGCCGCTATGACGGAAGATGATTTTCCCTTCGGACAAAAGCGTGAATTCGGTCTTAGTCGCACCGGCGTCAACAAGGAGGAAACTCATAATTGAGATTAAAAATTAAATGTTAAAAAACAATATTCATCTGCGTCAGCCCCAAGCAAAATTGCGCTAGGCAAACGAGGCGGCAAAGATACAATTAAAAATGTATCTTTGCCGCTGCAATGAAAAAAAGCACTAAAACGGTTATCGGCATTTCCGGAGGCGTCATTTTGTTGGCGCTTCTCTCCTTTTTCACCTTCGGCAGGCACTCCAAAGTGGTTGAGGGGCTGAAACAGCAAACCGCCTCTTTGATGAAAAAAGAGTACATCCCAGACCAGCACGTGGACTTGGAGAAGACACTCGCCTATCTGAAAGCGGACTCCGTGTACAATCTTTTCAGACAGCATTTTAGGATGCACTATCAAACGTTAGGCACCGCCACGTTTCCGGACAGCAGCCGGATTATTCTGATTTCAGAGCCCGCCCCTTTCTTTGAAAAAGACTCCTTGGAGAAAATCCTCAAGCCATACACGCACAACACTTCTGAAAGATATTTCAAAATCGGCTATGACGGGCGCATCACGGACTTGATGATTGTGTTAGGCAATGCCACATCCGCCAACATGGACAGTTTGTTGGGCCGCATATCCCGTCATCAATACCTTTCCGACTACAAGCCCAACGCCATCGACCTGATGGGCAGCAAGAAGCGCGGTTACTTCACGCAAGACAACTTAGACTACCAAATCAGTTTGGCGGAATTTGACGACTGGTTCATCCAAGCCGGTGAGCAGTTCATCGACACGAAAGACACGAGCAAAACTGTCACGGTCAAACAGATGTTCAAGCAGAAGAGGCGCGGAGTCTTCTTCAGCAAAGCCCCGGGACTTGTAGCATGGAGCATACGTCGCAACGCGGATTTGAGCAAACAGTTGGCTGACATCCGCCGTTTCGCGCTCGACGCAGACCTCATCTTGGGTGCACTGCGCGACTCCACCACGTTGGTCATCATCGGCAGGGAGCGGGAATCCGCACTGAACGTGCTTCCGCCGCTGCGCGTGGAAACCGTCTTGCTCATCGCCTCCATCAGCAGCAAAGAGCTGTCGCAGAGTTTGGACATCAACGACTGTATGGCTGGCAAGATGCCCAACGGCCGCGACTGGTGTCCGACCTACCTCAGCAGGGAATTGGAAAACACCGAGCTGGGCCATTTGCTCACCATCACCGACATATTGCTCAAAGACTGGTCCGAAAGCGGCACCATCCAAGAAGCCTGCTACCACTACCCCGCTCCAGGCTACTATCCCTTCGACCAGCCGCTTTTCAAGAAATTGGGATTTGAGCAGTTAGTGTATAATTGGAACACCGCCAACACGATGTATGCCATTGATTTGCCAGCCTACACTATCTACACGCTGAACCGCACAGGCGCGCTGCCCGTCAGCTATTTCAACTCACAGGAGCGCAGCGAGAGCGTCGGCAGTCGATACGAGCAACAGGCAGGCAACTACTTCGCGCGCTGCGGCAACACCGACATCGCCCGCGTGGTGCAATACACCGCACTATACCAACTCTTCATGGACAACGGCATACACTACAAGGGCAAACTCCTCCACAGCGCATTTCCTTCCAACAAGCCCTATCTGCTATCCAATGCCTGTCATAGACTGTTAGACGTACTCAAGGGCCTTTCTGACGCCCAAATCGAGCAAATTGCGGACTCCATTGCCCACGTACATTTCAATGCGTTTGGACAAAAAGAGATAAACAGACAGATGCGTGACAACGAGCAGCAATACAACTTCACCTATACGGAAGAGAACCAGAAGGAAATCTATCGCCATGCCAACCTGCAGCAAAAGGGCTTTATTGCCGGGCAGTTCCGTGATGTTCGCAGCATGCTGCATAGCCTGTCAGCCGACAGTTACGACAAGTTAGCGTGCTACCTCTCCTACCCGCGCGGCACCACCATCAACAACCAGGAAAAGTACAACCGCATGCTGCAGGCTCGCAGAGTCAACGACCTATTGCGTACCATCGGCAAAAACCACCTGACGATGGTAGGCATTGACCTATCGAAAGTAAAGGACGCCTACGTCGGGAGTCTGAGCAACAGTGGCGGACGCTATCTGAAAACGCCATCTGTCATCATCACATACAACGACATGTTCACCACGGGCGGGCACAATATATCCTCGAAAATCACGCGCGTGAGCAGCACTTCGAACTACAAAAGCAGCGGAAGCAGTGCCGCACCGCCGCGGAGCAGTGCGCCAAGCAACACCGCGCCCAGTCGCCCCACAAGTAGCACAGCGCCAGCCAAGCCCAGCACGGGATCGCACCCGAGTTCAGGGGCACGGCCCAGCAGCACGAGCAAGCCTGCGAGCAGCACTTCAAACCGTTCCAGCAGCAGTGCCACGGCTTCTACTTCCCGTTCCAGCGTTCCCGGCTCTGGCAGCAGCCGCTCGCGAAGCAGCGTGATTCCGAGCACGGCGCGAAGCACCCGAGGGTACTAAGGAATGAAATAAAGAAAGCGGAACCTCCGTAGAGATTCCGCTTTCTTAAGATTATGAAATGCTAAATAATATTAGCCATTGAAAACTTTGTCAAGGCCGACTCCGCGAACTTGTGCAACGGTATAAGCGTCGCGCATTTTGGAGAGAGCATCGATGGTAGCTTTCACCACGCTGTGCGGGTTGGAAGAACCTTTGGACTTAGCCAGCACGTTCTTAACGCCAACACTTTCAAGGACGGCACGCATAGCACCACCAGCGATAACACCGGTACCAGGAGCAGCGGGTTTCATGAACACGGATGCACCACTGTACTTACCTTCCTGTGCGTGAGGAATAGTACCCTTGAGGATGGGAACTTGGATGAGGTTTTTCTTTGCATCTTCGGTACCTTTAGCAATAGCGGTGGAAACTTCCTTTGCTTTACCAAGGCCGTAACCAACGATGCCGTTTTCATTACCGACAACCATAATGGCTGCGAAGCTGAAGATACGTCCACCCTTGGTAACTTTCACAACTCTGTTAACTGCAACCATTCTCTCTTTGAGTTCGAGATCGGCAGCTTTTACTTTCTTTATATTTGCGTTAGCCATAGTTTAAACTTTTTAAAAATTGAGACCACCTTCTCTGGCTGCTTCGGCCAAAGATTTAATTCTACCATGATATAAATAGCCGTTACGGTCGAAAACCACGTCTTTAATGCCGGCAGCGATAGCGCGTTGAGCGATTTCCTTGCCTACGAGAGCGGATTTTTCGCACTTTGTAACTTTCTGATCCATGATGCCCGGCAACTTAGAGGAAGCTGATACCAAAGTAACACCAGCAACATCGTCGATGACCTGAACATAGATGTCACGGTTGCTTCTGAACACGGACAATCTCGGACGGGTAGGAGTACCGCTAACGATTCTACGGATGCGGTTTTTAATCCTTTTTCTTCTATATTCTTTCTTATTAGCCATAATTCAAAATTTACACGATTATTTTTCTGCTGATTTACCAGCTTTCTTTCTAACATATTCGCCTTCGAAGCGGATACCCTTGCCTTTGTAAGGTTCAGGTTTTCTATAAGAGCGGATCTTATTGGCAACCTGGCCGAGGAGTTGTTTGTCGATACTGCTCAGAATGACGATAGGGCTTTTACCTTTTTCATTGATAGTTTCGACAGAGATTTCATCTGGGAAGTCGAATAAAATGTTGTGGGAATAACCAAGGCCCATGTCGAGTTGGTGAGCGCCTTTAGCTTCTGCTTTGTAACCAACACCGATGACTTCGAGTTTGATTTTGAAGCCTTCGGAAACGCCAACAACCATGTTGTTAACGAGGGCTCTGTAAAGACCGTGCATAGCTTTGTCGCGTTTGTTGTCGGTCGGGCGGGTGAGGTGGAGATTGCCGTCTTCGATATTAAGTTCGATGCGAGGGTCAACATATTGTTTGAGTTCGCCTTTCGGACCTTTTACGGTAACGATGTTGGACTTTTCGTCTCTTTTGATTTCTACGCCGCTAGGGATAGCGATTTGTAATTTACCTATTCTTGACATAACAATTCCTCCTATTAACTAATGTAACAAATTACTTCACCGCCTACGTTTTGTGCTTTAGCTTCCTTGTCGGTCATCATACCATGGGAGGTAGAGATGACGGCAATGCCGAGGCCGTTAAGTACGGAAGGCATTTCATCAACGCCGACATACTTACGAAGACCGGGGCGGCTGACGCGTTGCAGGGTCGTAATGGCTGATTGTTTTGTTGTCGGATGATATTTCAAGGCGATTTTGATCATCTTAGGATGTACGTCATCGACAAACTTATAATTGAGAATATAACCTTTTTCAAAGAGGATCTTTGTGAGAGCTCTTTTCTCGTTGGAGGCGGGGACTTCCACCACCTTGTGATTAGCGCGGATTGCGTTTCTCAAACGAGTCAAATAATCTGATATTGGATCGGTATTCATACTGTAATCTTCTTAAATTAATGTTACCAACTAGCTTTTTTAACACCGGGCAGAAGACCTGCCATAGCCATTTCTCTGAAATTGATACGGGAGATGCCGAATTGGCGGATATAGCCTTTCGGACGGCCGGTCAATTGACAGCGGTTGTGCATACGGATAGGGTTAGAGTTGGGGGGTAATTTCTGGAGTGCGATATCGGCAGCACGTTTGGCATCGTAGTCATCGCCATTCATGATTTTCTTAAGTTCTGCACGTTTTGCACTATATTTAGCAACTAATTTTGCTCTTTTAACTTCTTTAGCTTTTAATGATTCTTTTGCCATAATTATTTCTGATTTTTAAAGGGGAAGCCAAATTCTTTTAATAATGCAAGACATTCTTTGTCGTTACGAGCAGTCGTCACGAAGGTAATATCCATACCGTTGATTTTAGCCACCTTGTCGATGTCGATTTCCGGGAAGATGATTTGTTCGGGAATACCGAGGGTGTAATTGCCTCTGCCGTCGAAGCCATTGTCGCTGATACCACGGAAGTCGCGGATACGAGGAATGGAAACGGAGATGAGACGGTCGAGGAATTCGTACATACGGTCACCGTGAAGTGTCACGCGAACGCCGATAGGCATACCTTTTCTCAATTTGAAGTTAGAGATATCCTTTTTAGACTTCGTTGCGACGGCCTTCTGACCAGCGATCATTGTCATTTCCTGTACGCCTGCGTCGATGAGTTTCTTATCGGCGATGCCGAACTTACCGAGACCTTGGTTGAGGCATATTTTGGTGATGCGAGGAACGCGCATTACGGATTTGAAACCGAATTGTTCCTTGAGTGCGGGGAGCACCTCTTTCTGATATTTTTCTTTGTATCTTGGTGTCATTATTTAATCTCCTCTCCTGACTTTTTGGAATATCTAACTAATTTACCTTCTTCGTTCATTCTTCTACCGACGCGGGTAGCGTTTCCTTTAGCGTCAACAACCATGAGGTTGGAAATGTGGATAGGGGCTTCTTTCTTAATAATGCCACCGTTCGGGTTTTTGGCATTAGGTTTCGTGCTCTTGGATACGAGGTTGCAACCTTCAACCAAAGCCTTGCAATCAGCAGGCATGACTTCAAGGACCTTACCTTGTGCGCCCTTGTTCTCGCCCGTCATGATTTTTACGATGTCGCCTTTCTTGATTTTAAGTTTCATTGTCGTTTTTGATTTTTGAATGTTTACCAATTGGTCTTTGTCAATTGTATCTTATTGAAATTATTTACTACAATACTTCCGGAGCCAAAGACACGATTTTCATGAATTGTTTTTCACGAAGTTCACGTGCGACAGGTCCAAAGATACGGGTACCGCGAAGTTCGTCCGTCGGAGTGAGGAGAACGACTGCATTGTCGTCGAACTTGATATAGGAACCATCGTTTCTGCGTACGTGTCTTTTTGTACGAACGACGACTGCCTTAGACACGGTGCCGGCTTTCACCTGACCGGAAGGAATGGCACTCTTGATAGCGACAACGATTTTGTCGCCAACTGCTGCATAGCGTTTTTTAGTACCACCCAGAACGCGGATACAAAGGACTTCCTTTGCGCCGCTGTTATCTGCAACTGCTAATCTTGATTCTTGTTGTATCATAACTATTTAGCTCTTTCTAAAATTTCTACTAATCGCCAGCATTTGTTTTTGGACAAAGGTCTGGTTTCCATAATTCTCACTCTGTCGCCGATATGGCAGTCATTGTTTTCGTCATGTGCCATGAATTTGGTTGAGCGTTTGAGGAACTTTCCGTAGATCGGGTGTTTCATCTTGCGTTCTACCTTGATGACGATAGATTTATCCATTTTGTCGCTAACAACGACACCTTCTCTGACTTTTCTATTATTTCTTTCCATAACTATTTATTTTCGTTTAATTCGCGTTTGCGCAGTTCGGTGTGAAGTCTAGCGATGGTTCTACGTTGCGCTTTGATTAATTGAGGATTTTCCAACGGAGAAATGGCGTGATTAAGTCTCATCTTAACGAGGTTCTCTTTTTCTACTGCCAGTCTTTCTTTTACCTCAGGAGTGGTAAGTTCGTTTATAACTGTCTGTTTCATAACTTTTCAAATTAAATTTCTGCGGAATAATCTCTTCTTACTACGAATTTGGTATGAACGGGCAATTTCTGAGCACCAAGTCTCATAGCTTCTTTTGCCACTTCCAATGGAATGCCGTCTGCTTCGAAAAGGATACGGCCTGGGCTAACGCGGGCTGCCCAGAATTCGGGGGTACCCTTACCTTTACCCTGACGAACACCCAAACCCTTAGCGGTCACGGGGCGA
Source organism: Bacteroidales bacterium (assembly GCA_024400835.1). Taxonomy (GTDB): domain Bacteria; phylum Bacteroidota; class Bacteroidia; order Bacteroidales; family WCHB1-69; genus F23-D06. Next base: position 74,743 of record JAKSMC010000011.1, on the reverse strand, counting down.
TCCGGGAAGATGCGAATCCACAACTGACCTTCACGCTTCATCTCACGGGTGATAGCCTGACGGGCAGCTTCAATTTGACGGGCACTGATCCAGCACATGTCCAGTGTTTTCAATGCGAAAGAGCCGAATGAAATTTCAGCACCGCGTTTGGTGATGTCTTTCATTCTGCCTTTTTGCGGGCGTCTGTATTTAACTTTTTTCGGTTGTAACATTGCTTTTTAATGTTTTAATTATTATTTACCGGCATCTTGGCGTCGGCTTAGTTATTGTTTCTATTGTTGTTTCTCGGACCATTGCCACCTTTGCGGGGACCGCGTTGCATGCGTTTTTGAGGTGCCTTGGAATCCTTGCCTGCTTCGAGGGTGAAGAGGTCGCGTCTACCGTAAACGATACCGCGGCAGATCCATACCTTAATACCGATACAACCATAAGTGGTGTGTGCTTCTACTGGAGCGTAGTCGATGTCTGCTCTCAGGGTGTGCAAAGGAATACGGCCTTCTTTGAAGTGTTCGGAACGTGCCATTTCGGCGCCGCCGAGACGACCGGCTGCAGTAACCTTGATACCTTCTGCGTTAGCACGCATTGTGGAGGCGATTGCTGTCTTGATGGCTTTCTTGTATGCCACGCGGCCTTCGATTTGCTTTGCGATGTTTTGTGCCACCAATTGTGCGTCCAAATCCGGGCGTTTTACTTCCACGATGTTGATCTGGATTTCCTTGCTGGTGATGACCTTGAGTTCTTCTTTCACTTTGTCAACTTCTGTACCACCCTTGCCGATGATGAGACCCGGACGAGCTGTCATGATAGTGACGGTGACGAGTTTCAAAGTTCTTTCAATGTAAATTTTGGAGATACCGGCCTTTGAGAATTTGGCATTTAAATACTTTCTAATTTTGTCGTCTTCGACAATCTTACCGGCGAAATTTTTGCCGCCGTACCAATTAGAATCCCAGCCTCTGACAATACCAAGGCGAATGCCTACCGGATTAACTTTCTGACCCATAATTAATTCTTTTATTCTTCTGTTGTTATTGTATTGTTGTTATTTTCAGCGTTTCTGTCAGCTATCACCAATGTGATGTGGTTGGAACGCTTGCGGATGCGGTTTGCACGACCCTGAGGAGCTGTGCGGATACGCTTCAGCATTCTGCCACCGTCCACCATGATGGTCTTAACATACAAATCTGCATTCTCCAAACGAGCTCCCTCGTTCTTCACCTGCCAGTTTGCAATGGCTGACTTTAACAGTTTCAGTAATTTCTCTGATGATTCTCTGGAACTATACTTCAATACGTTCATTGCATAGTCCACATTCTTGCCACGAATCACATTTGCCATGATTCTGGTCTTACGCGGTGAGGTTGGATTATCCACTAATCGGGCCATGTACACCGTTTTGTTCGCTTCTTTTCGAGCATCTGCTGCTTGTTTTTTGCTTTTACTCATTGTTTTATTTACTCTTTATTTATTTTATATATATCTAAAAATCAATAGATTGCATACCAATTCACCCCACATATCCCTACTCTTTTCAAATTGGGCGCAAAAGTAATAAATTTTTTTATACAATTCACTGTTAGTAAATATTTTTTCTCCATTATTTTATATGAATATTTTTCCGGCCTTTTTCGTCCCTTTCCGCTCACATTTTCCGATATGCGTTTTCGAACACTTCGTGCGGAAACTCTCGCTTTCGAGACGTGCCGTCGCCTCTTCGGATTTCCGAACACTTCGTGCGAGGCAGCTTTGGCACGTCTCTACGGAAGGGGAAAACGCAAATTCCTTTCGGGGTTGCTGCTTATCCCCCTTTTTCTTATCTTTGCGCCCTCATATAAAAACACACGAACATGTACGACAACGACAAACGCATCGTGGTGACGCTGGACGCGGGCGGCACCCATTTCAGATTCAACGCCCTGCAGGGCAACAGGGCCATCGTCGAAACTATAGAACTCCCTTCTGAGGCTCACAACCTGGACAAATGTCTCGGCAACCTCGTCTCCGGCTTCGAGCAGGTCATCAGCTCTCTGCCCGAGAAACCCGTCGCCATCAGTTTTGCCTTCCCAGGACCGGCCGACTATCCCAACGGCATCTTCCCCACCCGGCTGTCTAACTTCCCAGCCTTCGAAGGCGGCGTGGCGCTCGGACCATTCCTCGAACGCAAATTCGGTCTGCCCGTCTTCATCAACAACGACGCCGATCTTTTCACGTACGGCGAAGCATTGGCAGGCACCCTGCCCGACATCAACCGCAAGCTCCGTGAAGCAGGCAGCGCAAAAGAATACCACAACCTCATAGGGTTCATCCTCGGCACGGGATTCGGCATCGGTGTCACTACATATAATAATATGTATATAGGCGACAACTGCTGTTCCGAAATCTACTGCACGCCGAACAAACTGCAACCCGAGTTGATTGTTGAGGAAGGAGTTTCTTTACGTGCCGTCCTACATTATTATAATATATATAGTAAGGATTCGAACGCAGCATCCTACACCGACTCCTTCGACATCTTCCAAATTGCCGAGGGTGAGAAAGAGGGAGACCAGGCAGCGGCGCGCAAAGCGTTTGAGACCTTCGGCGAAGTTGCCGGCTACACCATAGCGCACTGCGTCACCATCCTCGACGGCATCATCGTATTGGGCGGAGGCCTGTCCAAATCCCATAAGTACTATATGCCCGCACTGCTTCGCGAATTGCGCGCCGAGATGCGCACCCGCAAGGGCGACACCCTGTCGCGCGTGCCTTCCTACGTCTACAATCTTGAAGATGAACAGGACTTCGCAGAATTCGTAAAGGGCAAACAGCAGGAAATCAAGATCTACGGCACCGACGAGACCATCGTATGCGATACGCAGAAGCGCCTCGGCATCATCACCTCGCACATCGGCACCAGCGAAGCCACCACTATTGGCGCATACTGCTTCGCACTGCACAAACTGGACGAGTAGCATTAGGGATTAGGGTTCAGGGTTTCAGGTTTCAAGAATAATCACCCCACATCTCTTCATCCCTTTATCCATTCATCCCTTCATCATTTCATCTCTATGTACAAAGGAAAGGCCACTTGTAAGATTCTCAAGGAAATTCGCAAGCAGATTGCGAAGGAGAACGACATTGCCTTTGTAACGTCCGAGTGCAAATACCAAGGCGACTGTCTTGGCACGTGTCCGGCGTGTGAAGCGGAAGTGCGCTATTTGGAAGAAGAGCTGCGCAAACGCAAGCAGTTGGGCAAAACAGCGGTCGTTGCAGGCATTTCGTTAGGGTTAGCGGCCACATTTGCGAGTTGTCACGTTGCCCAAGAGCCCAATACAGAGCAGGAAGTTCCCGTGTCAGCAGCCACCGAGCAAGCTGGAGAATCAAACGTTCCAGCAGAATCTGCCAACGAAGAGGAAGGGACACCGCCAGCCGCCAAGACTCCGCGTCCAACCCAACGCTCCACACAAGACTATATGGGCTTTGACTTCGGCGGGGTGGACGAGCCACCAGTGCCGGACACGTTACCCCAAAACAATCCCGTTTCCGATACTATTGAAATCATCTACGAAATTCCCGAATGGTCTCAGGGTGACATCGTCCCGGTATCGTGGTTTGTCGGAAAAGGGCAAAAAGACGTTTACGACCCATATCTTATGGCCTACCCGCCTTCGTATCAAGACGGCGAAGAGGCTTTAAGAGAGAAAATCTACAAGAACCTACATCTTTCTAAAAAAGAAAGCGTAAAATTTCAAAGGAAGAAAATCTTCATTCAATTCATCGTTGAAAAGGACGGCCGCGTAAAGGATGTGAAAGCCCATGCCTATATACCGGAAGCTGATTTCAAGCCGTTGAAAAACAAATGCGAAAAAGCCGCAAAGAGAGCCTTACGGTCACGTCCGCATTACAAGCCTGGAAGAGACGACCACGGAATGGCGGTACGTTGTTTCCAACAAGTCATCCTTGAGGTCCCGTAAATCTACGCCACCCCATCTGAAACCGCTCCAAATCACTCATATCATTTCATCTCTTCATCTCTTCATCAAAAAAAATGTCATCATTCATCGGCATAGCAAGGCATCGTTTACAGACAGACGGCAAGGGTGTTACCACCTTGGCGGCATTCCATGGTTGTCCGCTGCGCTGTCGGTATTGCCTCAATCCGCAGTGCAATCGTCCCGACAGCCGCACCGCAGAACTCACTCCGCAGGAGCTTTACGACCGCGTGAAAATCGACCAGCTCTACTTCTTGGCGACCGGCGGCGGTGTCACCTTCGGAGGTGGCGAACCGGCATTGCATCCCGACTTCATCACGCAGTTCCGCGAGCTGTGCGGTCCCGAATGGAACCTCACACTGGAAAGTTCGTTAAATGTTCCTGCCGAAAATGTCCGCAAGCTTTTACCTGTCGTCAACTACTACTTCATCGACTTAAAAGACGCCAATGACGACATCTACAGACGCTACACCGGGCAAAGCAACATGCAAGTCAAAGAGAATCTGGAATGGTTAGTGGCGAACGGCATTGCCGACCGCATCATCGTGCGCCTCCCGCGCATTCCAGATTTCAACACGGAGGAAGACATCCTGAGGAGCCAGCAATATCTCCACAGTATCGGAATCCAGCACATCGACGTTTTCACGTATCGGACAGACATTGAAAAATAGTGAACAGGAAGTTGATTCGGAAAGCGCATTTTTATATGATAGTTTGAATGAAGTTCACTTATTAATTAATAATACCATCCGCCATGTACAAAGGGAAGGCCACCTGCAAGATACTCAAGGAAATTCGCAAGCAGATTGCGAAGGAAAACGACATTGCATTCGTCACTTCGGAGTGCAAATACCAAGGCGACTGTCTCGGCACCTGCCCGGCCTGCGAAGCGGAGGTCCGCTATCTTGAGGAAGAGCTGCGCAAGCGGAAGCAACTGGGCAAAGCGGCCATCGTCACAGGTGTCTCCTTAGGCTTGGCCACCTCGTTCTTGGGCTGCCACTTTGGCGGCAATGCAGAAGACACCGCTACAAATTCCGTCTCTTCCTCACCTGCAAGACAAGAGAGCGAACTATCCGCCGCGCCTATTCCCGAAAAGGAACCGACATCTCCATCCCCTCAAAAAGCAACGCGATCCAACAAGCAACTTTCAATGACAACTGAAGGCATAGTCCTTGACATCTCCGATTCCAGTTCGGCAGGGCCTGTCAACAAGCAACCAATATCTTCCGACACCATCGACATCATCTATGAGATGCCGGAATTCGAGCCAGACGGAGGTATTGTCCCCATAGCCAGGAAAAAAGAACGGCAGGACGATTAGCATTTTCACAGCAGCAACAGTGCTTTCAGCGTAATTTAAAACTGAATGATTTTTTATTGAATTTTGGTTGAATTACGTAACAAGAAATTTCCTTTGCTACTTATTTATTTTGTATATTTGCGCCCTAATTTTAAAACGATATGGAAGCAGCAATACAACATACCATCGACACCTGGTTGAACGAAGGTTACGACCAGCAGACAAAAGACGAAATCGTCAGATTGCAAAAAGAGAACCCCCAAGAACTGGTAGAGGCATTCTATCGCACGTTGGAATTCGGAACGGGCGGTTTGCGTGGCATTATGGGCGTAGGCACCAACCGTATGAACCAATACACCGTTGGATTCGCCACCCAGGGTTTGGCAAACTACCTGACCAAATGTTTCAAAGGGCACAAGGTGAAGGTCGTCATCTCCCACGATTCCCGTCTGCGCAGCCGCGAGTTCGCTGAAATCACCGCTGCTATCTTATCCGCCAACAAGATTCAGGTGTTCCTCTTCGAAGACCTGCGTCCGACGCCGGAACTTTCCTTTGCCGTCCGCCATCTCAAATGCAACGCCGGCATCATGATTACCGCCTCCCACAATCCCAAAGAGTACAACGGCTATAAAGTCTACTGGCAGGACGGCGGACAGCTGGTTCCCCCGCACGACAAGAACGTCATCAAAGAGGTCAACAAAATCACATCTTTGAGCCAAGTGAAATGGAACGGGGACGACAGTCTCATCAAGATCATCGGTGAGGACGTCGACAAAGTGTATTTGGACAAGATTGCCAAACTCACTCTGAATCCCGTCGCCATCAAGAAGGCCAAGAACCTGAAGATCGTCTATACGCCGTTGCATGGCACTGGTATCACGATGGTGCCGAAGGCCTTGGACATGTACGGTTTCAAAAACGTATACTTAGTAGACGAGCAAGCCGTTCCAGACGGCAACTTCCCGACCGTCAAATCTCCGAATCCCGAGGAGAAGAGCGCCCTCGAATTGGCCCTCAAGAAGGCCGACGAAGTCGATGCGGACCTCATTTTGGCCACCGACCCGGACGCTGACCGCGTGGGCATCGCCGTGCGCAACGCCGAAGGCAAGATGCAACTGCTCAACGGCAACCAGACCGGCTCCCTGCTGTTCCACTATATGCTCTCACAATGGCAGCACAACGGCAAACTCAACGGCAACCAGTTCGTCGTAAAAACCGTGGTCACCACTGACCTCATCAGCGCCATCGCCACCGACTACAATGTGGAATGTATGGACGTGCTCACCGGCTTCAAATACATTGCCGAGGCCATCCTCAAGAACGAAGGCAAGAAAGAATTCGTCGTGGGTGGCGAAGAGAGTTACGGCTACCTCATCGGTGACTTCGTGCGCGACAAAGACTCCATCTCCGCGTGCTGTCTCATCGCCGAGATGGCTGCGTTCTATTTTGCCAACGGCAAAGTCAACCACAAGACACTGACCGACGCGCTGCACGATATCTACAAGAGCTACGGATTCTACAAAGAAGACCTGCTCTCGCTCACCAAGAAGGGCAAAGCCGGCGTTGAAGAAATCCAGCAGATGATGGCCGATTTCCGCAGCAACCCGCCGAAAATGTTAGGCGGCCAGCCTGTCGTTATGATGAAAGACTACGCCGTATCCAAATCCTACGACTTAGTCAACCACTCCAACACCATCATAGACCTGCCGACCTCCAACGTACTGCAGTTCTTCACAGCCGACGGCAGCAAGATCACCGTGCGCCCGTCAGGCACCGAACCCAAAATCAAGTTCTACTTCAGCGTCATCGAGCATATCAAGAAAAGAAGCGACATTGCCACTGAAGAAGCCCGTCTCAACGCCAAAATCGAGCAGTTGAAAAAGGACATCGCAGGCTAATCGTTCGAAAGCAATTAATACAATATAATATATAACAACAAGAACGCCACTCCGAGCGTAATCGGAGACCAACATCAAGTATGATCAATCCAAAACTCATCAACCCCAAGAGCATCGTCATCTGCGGTGCTTCCACCGATGAACACAAACCCGGTGGCAAACTGCTTGTCAACCTGCTGAACAGCAATTTCAAAGGTGACATCTATTTAGTGAACCCGAAAGAAGATGAAATCCGCGGCATCAAATGTTATCACACCGTAGAAGATCTTCCGCAAGTAGATTGCGCCATCATGGCCATCGCAGCAAAGTTCTGTCCGCACACTGTTGACGTACTGGCTCACCAGAAAGGCACCGGCGGCTTCATCATCGTATCCGCAGGCTTCAGCGAGGAAAACGCAGAAGGCGCCAAACTCGAAAAGGAAATCGTCGACCACGTGAACAGCGTGAACGGTTCTCTCATCGGACCGAACTGTACCGGCTTCCTCAACACCAACTACTGCGGTGCTTTCGACGCTCCTATTCCGACCTTGGATCCTAAGGGTGTTGAATTCATCACCGGTTCCGGTGCTACCGCCGTTTTCATCAAAGAATACGGCATGACCAACGGTCTTACGTTCAGCAGCGTCTGGGCTGTCGGCAACTCCGCGCAAATGGGTATTGAAGACGTTCTCGAGCATTTGGACGAGACATTCGATCCAGAGAAGAGTTCCCGCATCATCATGCTCTATATGGAAAAAGTTTCCAACCCGCAGAAGTTGCTGAAGCACTCCCGTTCATTGATCAGCAAGGGCTGCCGTATCGCTGCCATCAAGTCCGGTAGTTCTGCTGCCGGTAGCCGTGCAGCATCTTCCCATACAGGCGCATTGGCCACTTCCGACGTCGCTGTTGACGCTCTCTTCAAGAAAGCCGGCATCGTACGCTGCCACAACCGCGAAGAACTGACCACCGTGTGCGGCATCTTCACCTATCCCGAAATCAAGGGCAAGAACATCGCCGTGATCACACACGCAGGCGGTCCTGCTGTTATGCTTACCGACGTGCTCTCCAACAACGGAATGGACGTTCCTCATTTGGAAGGACCGGCCGCTGAGGCTCTTCTCGGCAAACTCTTCGCCGGATCCTCCGTTGGCAACCCCATTGACTTCCTGGCAACGGGTACTGCCGAACAACTCGGCCACATCATCGACGCTTGCGAAAACGACTTTGACAACATCGACGGTATGTGCGTCATCTTCGGTTCTCCTGGCTTGTTCGCAAACTGGGAAGTTTACGAAGTTCTCGACCAGAAGATGAAGACCTGCAAGAAACCGATTTTCCCGATTCTGCCTTCTATCATCAATGTAAAAGACGAAATCCAAGACTTCATCACCAACAAGCACCGCGTCAACTTCCCGGAAGAATGTGTATTCGGTAACGCATTGGCTAAGATTGTCAACACTCCGAAACCGCAACCCGAGAACGTCGAACTGCCTGCAGTTGACACAGCTCGTATTCGCAAAGTCATCGACAGCTGCGAAAACGGCTACATCGGACCGGATGCCATCACAGAACTGTTGGATGCTGCCGGTATTTCCCAGAAGCAAATCCGCGTGGTTGACCAAAAACAACAGGCTCTCGACTTCGCAAACGAAGTTGGCTACCCATTGGTTATGAAAGTTGTCGGCCCGTTGCACAAATCCGATGTCGGTGGTGTGACATTGAACGTCAAGAACATCGAAACCGTTGACAGCGAATTCGATCGTTTGATGGCTATCAAAGACACCTACGCTGTTGAGATGTATCCGATGTTAGACGGTACCGAAGTCTATATCGGCGCCATCCGCGATGACAAGTTCGGCCATCAGATTTTCTACGGTCTGGGCGGTATCTTCATCGAAGTCTTGAAAGACGTCCAAGCCGCAATCGCACCTATCACGAAGGACGAAGCACTTGTCGGCCTTGGCAAGTTGCGTGGTTACAAGATTCTGCAAGGTGTACGTGGCCAACAGGCTGTCAACTTGGACATCTACGCAGAACAAGTTGCCCGAGTATCCGCACTGGTACAGGCCGCTCCGGAAATCGTCGAAATGGACATCAACCCGCTGCTCGGCACGCCGAAGGCTGTAGTTGCCGTTGACGCACGTATCAAGATTCAGAAATAATTTTCCGTAGAAACGTGCCGGAGCAACGAGCATATTCGGCTTTTGCGACGGCACGTTCCTCCAATAAATCCTATTCACAAATTAACACACTCAACGTTATGGAAGAAAATATTGAAAATAAAGAAGTTGTTGCAACTCCTGAAGTGCAAGCAGCTCCCGAGGCTAACGGACTAAAAAGTCGCAAGCCGCTCATCATTACGATTCTCATCCTCGTTCTGTTGCTGGTCCTTGCCATCCTGATAACCTCCAGCAAGCCGTATAAGATTCACAAATTGAAGAAACTCACGGCTACTGTGGAACAGGAATACACAACCTACACGACTGAAGATTTAGACAAAGTTGTTGCTAAATACGAAAAAATCGTGAAGAAACTCGACAAATGCGAGCTCAACGACAAGCAAGCTTCCAAGGTCAGCGAACTGAGAGGCGAATGCAACGGCTACTTCGCTCAAGCCAAAGGCCGCATCATTCTGGAAGACTTCAACAGAGCATTGGACGCTGCCGGTGACGAAGTCAAAGGTGTTGTAAAGTCTATGACAGACGACGACTAAGCCGTATTTTCAGCACAATATACTTATAATAAAGAGGTTGTCAAAAAAAATGGCAACCTCTTTTTTGATATGGAAAAAAGTGTATTTTTGCAGCCTCTTAAACGGGACGTTAGCCCAGTTGGTTTAGAGCGCTGCCTCCACACGGCAGAGGCCACTGGTTCGAGTCCAGTACGTCCCACTGAAAAAGCCGAATGCATTGCATTCGGCTTTTATTGTATATACTAATTCAAGATTCCCTTATTCCCACTCAAACGTATCCACCAATTGCAACTTGAAAAGGTTGTTGCGATGCATACGGTCGATTTTCTCTTTGATTTCCGGTTCCGGAGTTTCCAAGCCACGGATATATTTGTCCAACGTGGCATAAGTGAAACCGAACTTTTCCTCATCGGTTTTGGAATGAGGTAGGTCATCGGTCGGGATTTTGTGCACCCATTCTGCAGGAATACCCATCAGATCACCGATTTGGAGCAATTCGGTCACTGTGAGGTTAGCCATAGGCTCCACATCGGAAGCACCATCACCGAACTTGGTGAGATAGCCGATGTAGTTCTCGCTCAGGTTGCAGGTTCCCATCACACGGCCATTGTTAGACTGGCTGATAGCGTACAGCGTCACCATACGCAGGCGCGGCGGCATGTTCTGCTCTGCCTGCACGGACATGTCGAAGCCCCAGGGATTTTCCGTCTGATTCTTGCCATCGGCGAACATCTGTTTCAGCGCAGTCGTCATACCGCCGATGTTGGCTTCGATGAAGCGAATGCCGAAATAGGCAGCGATACGGTCGGCACCGTGCAAGTCCTGTCCTTTGTCGGGCATGCCCACGCCAATAACGCGGTCCTTGCCGAGGGCCTCCACACAAAGTGCGGCCATAATGGTGGAATCTTTGCCACCGGAAAGTCCAACAACTGCATTGCAGCCGTTACCGTTTTTTTCAAACCAATCGCGGATCCAAGCCACGAGTTTGTTCTTTGTTTCTAAAGCGTTAAATGTGTACATAATGTGGTTTCAAGTTTCAAGTTTCAGGTTTCAAGCACCCCGAAGTCCGTAGGACTTCAATATCTGTAGCATCAAAAAATCAATATCAATGTTCAATGAGGTAACATTGTGGAATCAACGGTCAGACCAGCGTTCCATCACGATGGCGGCGGCCACGGCGGCATTCAGCGACTCAGCGGAAGGACCGTTCGTACGGCCGCGCGGGATGGTAATGCGGTGCGTGATGCATTCGGCAACAGGGACGGAAATGCCGTTGGACTCGCTACCGATGACGATTATATCATTATCATGAAATTCAAATTCGTTAATTGACTCACCGCCCAAGAAAGTGCCCAAAGCGCGACGATCGTTGTTGGCTTTCAGGAAATCGACCAAGTCTCGAACGTGTACCTGCACGTGGCAGAAGGAGCCCATTGTGGACTGTATAGTTTTGGGATTGTAAAACTCCACACAGTCGGGCGAGCAGACCACGTGGCGGATGCCGAACCAGTCGGCGGTGCGCACCATAGTGCCGAGGTTGCCGGGATCAGCGATACGGTCGAGCACCAACACGGGCTCGTGCTCCCCTATCGGCTGGGCATTCTGCCGCTGGCGGACCACAGCCAACAACTCCGGGGGCGTGCTGAGCGTGCTAATGCGCTCCATTTCCGGCAGGCTCACCATCGTGACGGCCATCTTACCGAACATGCCCTGATGTTCTTGATAGAAGTTCTCCGTGGCATAGATGTCACAGATTTGGAAATCCGATTCCAGAAGCATTTCCACACTCTTGCGGCCCTCGACGAGAAACAGTTTTTCCTGGTCGCGGAACTTTTTCAAGTGCAACTTTCGAATTTCAGAAATCCTACCTTTGCTAATCATCAGGAAGTTGTTCGAATTCACGGAAAAGGCGTTTGTACTCATCGCGGATGGGGATAGACAGATGAGTCACACGGTCAAAACCGGCGAGGACACTGTAGCAGGTGGTCTTGACGACGCCCGTACGCGTGTCCCGCAGTTGCTGCATCATTTTAACGCTTTTTTGACCAAGGGAGAGCACTTTGGATTCGCAGACAATCTGGTCATGGAATTCTATGCCCTCTTTGAAATCCAGTTCCACGTGAACGAGCACCATATCCATCGTATGCCAATTGACGGGCTCATTGAAGACGTGCTCGAAATAGCTACTCCGGCCGAAGTCGAAATAGTTGCATTGCGCGCCGTTGTTCACGTGGGCAAACGGGTCCAGATCACTCATGCGAACCTGAATGGGCACGGAGAACTTGTATGACTCGTTTGGGATATTCATAAGTAGAAAAGGAGGCTTGTTGAGGGCCTCCGTATGTTGTTTTCAGAAAAATCTCAATCTATTAGAGAGCGTTGATTTTCTTAGCGAGACCAGATTTGAGGTTGGCAGCTTTGTTTTTGTGGATCATACCTCTCTTAGCGAGTTTGTCGATCATAGCTGTCATAGAGGACAACTTCTGCATAGCTTCGTTCTTATCTTCGATAGCGCGGATGTCGCGAAGAGCGTTGCGCATGGTCTTGGAATAATAACGGTTTTCTAATCTCTTCTTTTCGTTTGCTCTAATTCTTTTGATAGATGACTTGTGGTTTGCCATTTCTTTCTCTTTCTTTGATTTATTATTTTTTTACTTTCTTTTTTTTCGGGCGGCAAAAGTACACTTTTTTTGGAAATGTTCAAGTGCCTGTACAATTTTATTTTTCAACATCAGTTTCGCCCTGTTTATCGGCATTCCGTCTTCTTCTGTGTTCATTTCTCTCAGCAGGTTCGGCGGGTTGTACGGCCTTGTTTTTGGGCATTTCAATATGTCTGACGTACACATCGTGCTGCGGGAACGGGATTTCGACATTGTTTCTGTTGAGTGTGTTGTAAATCACCTCATTGACCTTGGCCACGAAGGAGATTTTCTCTTCCACCAAAACCCAGCAGACCACGAAGAGGTCCACGCTGCTTTCTCCGAAATCTGAGAATGTCACGCTCACGCCCTGCTTCATATCGACGATGTTCTTGCCCACGGAGTTCTTCACCAACAGCGGTTGGATGGCCTTGAGCAACATGGCACGTACTTTGTCGACATTCACGCCGTACGCCACGCCCACTGGAATCTTCGCCAGGACATAGCCATGATTGCGCGTCAGGTTCTTGAAGTTCTTGTTGAACAACGATGTGTTCAAGAAGGCAATCACGCAGCCGTCCAAAGTCACAATCTGCGTACTCTGATAGTTGATGCTTTCGACTTTGCCCTGCACGCCGTCACATTCGATGTAGTCGCCGACACGCACACGTCCGGACATCAGGGAAAGTCCGTAGATGAAGTTCTCAAGCAGGTCCTTCATAGCGAAACCGAGACCGGTAGCCAAACCAGCCATCACGATGGAGATGCCGCCTCTCGGCACCTGTAGCAGAATCAAGGCACAAACCACGTAGATGCCCCACACCAAAATGGAAATGATGTTGTTGGCCAACGTCAGATTGTTCGGCGAGTGAATATCCTTCATTCTGCGTTTCTTGAAGAGTTGGTAGAATGCCTTTAATGCATAATTTATATATTTGAATATGAAGAACAGTGCCACGACCAAACATATCTTGTACAAGGAGAGCTGGATGACGCCCGGTTTGTTCAAGAACACAAAAAGGAAGATCTTGCGGCAGAACGAGGTCATTTCGAAAATGCTGGCAGCCCAATAGATACTGAGCAGCACGGAAAGCACAGCAGCCACCGGCAGAGCTGCCTTGAACAGGAAGTCATAGAACCAAGTCTGTCCGATATATTCGCCTTTGGCCATCTTCGGTTGGATTTTCTTATAGAGTTTATCGTATTCACTCTTATTGGCAACAGGAATATCCTTCTCCTCGGCAATTTTCCGCACCAGATGTTTGGATTCATACATCTTCGCCAAATCATAGAAACAGGTGATGGTCTGAATGGCAGCCAACTGGATGGTCCACCACACCATAATCTCGACAGCCATCAAGACATAACCGAGCCAAGAGGCCACGCAAGCCACTATCATCGCAATTAAGGAGATGACCGTGTAGATCATATCGCTGTCGGGCAGTTTCTCGAGTCTGCCCCTCAAGATGGCAATCTGCCAGATTGTAAACAGCAGCAAAATCGGAGGATAGATAAGGTTTACGACATTGTTGGGGATCAAGATGATACGGAAGACAATCACCAGGAAGGCCATCAGCAGGAATGGGGCATATGCTCTGATGCCCGAACGGATCTGTTTGTCATTCAGTCGGATGAGCAGTGAGATAAGGATCACTTCGAGCAGCCAGGCGAACATAATCATCAGATCAATGGCCATCAACACGAAGTTCTGCTTCATAAACCGACTGGCAACCATAATGGATATGGCAAAGATGGCAACGCCGAAGGCCAATGTCAGATAGGGGCGTTTTTTCTTTGAAACGAGTTTTTCACGAACACGTTTAGGCAACAGCCAACGTACGATGACATAACTGAGCAGGCTGGCAACCAAGATGTAGAAGAGCATAAAAATGCTCACACCCATAATGACGGGCCCGCGCCATTGCGAACGCTTTTTCAACGGTTTGTACTTGTCATCAGCATCGCGTTTGGCCTGCATAATATGCATTTTCAACCGCTTTATCGTGTTGAAATAGTTGCCATTACCGTTTACGAATATGCTTTTCTGGATTTTCTCGTACTTGGACATCGCGTAGGTGTTGAGTTCTCCCACCCTATTGATCACGCGTTCGTAATGTTCCTCGTCACGAGTGATATCCAAAAGCAGTTTCTGATAATTCTGTAAAATTTCATTGGCATAATCCAAGCAGGCATCGCGATCTTCCTGTCCCTGTTTGTCCAAGAGGAATGGAGCCATCTTGGAAGTGTCGAGCACCATTTTCGGCAACAGGGCCTTGATAGAGTCCGGCACTTTGGCAATTTCGCCATTGGGCAGCAGGCGCGGCGGCAGGTCCTGCAAGGCCTGGATAAGGCTTTCGTATCTGTCAATTTCAGCGTTGATACGCTCCTTCATCTTATCATAGGGCATGTGGTGCGTCTTCAACGAACGATACTGCTCGGTGGCGGCCTGACAGGCATAGGTCATGTCAAACGTGAAATCCGAATTCTGGGAATAGAGCATCAAGGCTATCTGGTTGCTTTTCTGCATCATCTGAATAAGGCTGGCGTGCTGCTCCATGTTTTTCTTTTCAAACATGGCCATCATAGACTTCTGTTCGCTATACGTACGTTCCAATTCGGCACGCAAAACGCCCAAAGTCTGCGATAGGTCTTTCTCTTTCAAGACGGCATGAGCCTGGAAAACAGTAAACAAGCACAGCAGTGCGAAAACAAGTATCTTTTTCATATAGAAACGATTAACAAAATTGAGGGCGCAAAAATACAAAAAATGCTTTTTTATAAAAAATCTATACTCAAAAACATTACCTTTGCGCCCCTTAAAAATCGGCCTCCAAAAGGAATGAAACCATATAAAATATTAATTTTCATCATACTCGTTATCAGCGCTTTAGGTGCTATTTGCTACTTTTATCCCAAAGATGGCATCACACTCGGAAAAACAGAGATTCGCTTCCCTTCTATGGAAGAAGTCCTCGTCAGCCATTCCACCCCGAAAGTCGAAATCAAAGAAGAGCTCGACTCCGTGGAGCTGAAGCACCTCAACGACCTGAAGGACACGTTGGAACAGTATAAGGCCGTTTTGACCGAACAGACCGGTCATTTCTACCTGCCCAACAACGACGTCACCTTTTTCGACAAGATGTTCGCCCGCATGGCACAGGCCAAGGGCAATGAGGAAGTTGTGCGCATCCTGCACTACGGTGACTCGCAAATCGAGATGGACCGTATTTCCAACAACATCCGTACATTCTTCCAATCTACTTTCGGCGGCGGCGGTCCTGGAATGGTGCCTGTTATCCAGACCATCCCGTCCTTTGCCGTCAGCCAATACGCCTCCGGTGCGCTCACGTTGTACTCCTCATACGGCGACGGTGCCCGCTGCAAAGGCAACTACGGTCTCATGGCCAAGTGCTACCGACTCACCGGCAGCGCGACCTTCGGGGCCAACGCCTCCAGGCACAAAGACACCGACCCTCGGGTGAAGAAGTTCTCCAACATCACGCTGCTCTACAACGACCATAACGGCAACTTCTCGGCCACGCTCAAAGACCGAATCCGAGGCTATCACGAGACGCAAACCAACGGCCAGGCCGGCGTGCACACCTGTCACTGGATGCTCGACACAGCCACCACCTCGCTGCAAATCTCTATGCAGGGCACGGCCGACATCTACGGCATCATGCTGGACAACGGCTACGGCGTCGCTGTCGATAACATCCCGCTCCGTGGCTCATCCGGCAACCAGTTCACTATGATTACCGACACCCTGCTGCGCACCAGCTACCAGCAGGCCAACGTCGGCATGATCATCCTGCAATTCGGCGGCAACTCCGTGCCTTCCATCTACAACCAAAAGTCACTGGACAACTACTGCACCAGCATCGACAAGCAGATTAAGCGCATCAAGCGCTGCTATCCCGCAGCGACGCTGCTCTTCATCGGCCCTTCCGATATGAGCACCCGCAAGGGCGGCACCCTCCGCACCTATCCGATGCTGCCGCAGCTTATCGACAGCCTGCGGACCATATCCCTGCGCAACCACGCCGCCTACTGGGACCTCTACGAGGTGATGGGCGGTCAGAACTCGATGGTGGCCTGGGTGCAGAACGGCCTCGCAGGGCCCGACTATGTGCACTTCACTCCTGCCGGCGCACGCAAGGTTGGCAAAATCCTCGCCAACAACTTCGCCACTATGTACGAATTCTACCGTACGCGTAAAAACATGCCTAAACAACAATTCGACACCCTATGGAACGCCTCCGCCAAATAATCACCCTCGCATTATTTCTGTTCGGAGCTCTCTCCTCCTTCGCCCAAGTGGACTTGACGCAGCCTGATTCCATCCCGGAAATCCCTACGTTCACGGACACCGTGGCCGTTGATACCATTGTCACAGACACTGTGTCGAATGGCGAACTCGACTCCGCCGAAGAGGAAACCTACATCCATTTGGACGAAGACACCCTATACTGGGGCCGTGACAGCATGACCTTGGTGCACTTCTACGAAAGGTTAGACCAGTTGCTGAAGACCAAGCAGGGCAACCTCAACATCCTGCACATCGGCGGCTCGCACGTGCAGGCCGGCACGATGACGCACCGCATTCGCAAG
Source organism: Bacteroidales bacterium (assembly GCA_024400835.1). Lineage (GTDB taxonomy): Bacteria > Bacteroidota > Bacteroidia > Bacteroidales > WCHB1-69 > F23-D06. Next base: position 57,653 of record JAKSMC010000011.1, on the reverse strand, counting down.
CACCTGTTGGACGAATTCGGGGAGCCACCCGCCTCCCGAGGGCTCATCTTCCCCTACTCCGCCGCGGCCAACTGCAACAACCCGCACGACTACCGCATTTCCAAAGACCAGCAGTTCAACCTCATCCGTAACGTCTATCAAAACCATACCTTCCCGCTCGGCGGCAGCGGCATCGCAGTCTGGAACGCCGACGTCCTAAATTCCATAACTGTGAAGATGAACGCCGAAGGCTACGACTTTGTGGCCGACACCGTCATCCTGCTCGGCAGTGCCCACGGCTGGCCCATCGACCCCATCCTCAAAGAGGACACCATCTACCACTTTCCCGACAGCATTGACTTAGACAACGGCAGATACTTCTTCTACTTCGACAAGAAAATCAAAGACTTCACGCTATATTTCCCCTGCAGCAAGGGCGACACCTTCGTCGTAAACGGCATCCTGCTGAAAAACGAACGCCCCGGCATCACCCTGTCGTCCATCGGTGTGAACGGCGCCCAAACAGGTTCCTACCTGCGCTGCCAAAACTTCGCCCGCGACATGAAACTGCTCCAACCGGACCTCGTCATCTTCGGCATCGGCGTGAATGACGCCTATGGCAGCAGTTTCGACTCCGTGACGTTCAAAAACAACTACTTGAAATTAGTACGGCAGATTCGGGAAGCCAATCCCGACTGCGCCTTCATATTCTTCTCCAACAACGACACCTGGAAACGCGGCCGCAAAAACCACTACTACGTCAACCCCACCGGGCCTGACGTGGCCGACGTGATGTACCGCCTCGCCGACCTCACCGGTGGCGCCGTCTGGGACCAGTTCCACATTATGGGCGGGCTGAAGTCAATGGAGACCTGGCGCAAAAAAGGACTGGCCCAGAAAGACCGCGTGCACTTCACCGCATCGGGATACAACCTCATCGGAGACCTATTCTACGATGCATTTATCAGAGAAATAAAACAGAATACGGATGACATTAGATAACATTAAGATTTTCCTAACCAGCATATTCTCGTTCAACGAGCAATATCCCCTGCTGTTCACGCAGTTCAACTTCTGGGCATTCTTCGCCCTCGTGTTCGCCGTGTTCTCCCTCTTCCACAGCAAGCGTCTGCTCCGCAACGGCTTCCTGTTCTTCGCCAGCATTTTCTTCTACTACAAGACTTCCGGCCTCTTCGTCCTCATCCTCATCTTCGACACCATCTTAGACTACCTGCTCGGCTGCTTCATGGACCATTCCAAACGGCAGGGCGCCCGCAAATTCCACATGATATTCGGTGTCGTCGTCAACCTGCTGGTTCTCTTCTATTTCAAATACGCCTACTTCTTCACCGACGCCTATAATACTATTGTAGGCAGCAAATACGAGGTCATCAACTGGCTGGCCCAGTGGACCAACGACCTCACCGGCAAGAACTACTTCGACGCATCCAAAATCCTGCTTCCCGTCGGCATCTCGTTCTACACCTTCCAGAACATCAGTTATTTGGTAGATGTTTACAAAAAGAAGATCAAGCACGTCTCCAATGTGCTCGACTTCGGCTTCTACGTCAGCTTCTTCCCACAGCTCGTGGCAGGTCCGATTATCCGCGCCGACCAGTTCGTGCCGCAACTCTACAAGAAGTTCTTCCTCAGCCGCCGACAGTTCGGCATCGCCGTCTTCTGGATCCTGAACGGCTTGGCCAAGAAACTCATAATGAGCGACTATTTAGCCGTCAACTTCGTGGACCGCGTGTTCAACAACCCGTCGTTATACACGGCATTCGAGAACCTATCCGCGCTGTTCATCTATTCACTGCAAGTCTATGCCGACTTCTCGGGCTACACGGACATCGCCATCGGCGTGGCCATGTTGATGGGTTTCTACCTGCCCAAGAACTTCAACTCCCCGTACAAGGCCGACTCTCCGAGCAACTTCTGGAAGAGATGGCACATCTCCCTCTCCAAATGGCTGCAGGACTATCTGTACATTCCGTTAGGCGGCAACCGCAATGCCACCTTCGGCACCTACTTCTGCATTCTGTTCATCGCATTCGTCATCATTATGCTCTCCAAGAGTGTGGTTGTGGCCAGTGTGATTGCCGCTTTGGCCGTCATCCTGACGATAGTCTCTCTGGCCAGCAAGCGTGCGCGGCTTAAGATCAGCACCAACATCAATATGCTGAACACGATGTTACTGGGAGGCTTGTGGCACGGTGCTTCCTGGAACTTCATGATTTGGGGCGGGCTTAACGGCGTAGGTATTTTGGGATTCAAGATCTGGCGTCACTTCAAGCAGTGGTTGCGCAGCCTCGTCTCAGGGCTCATCTTTGCAGCATTCTTTGCCTGCAACTACTTCTGGCCGAGTCCCGTGCTGATGATTTTCACGGTTTGGTCCGGCGTATTCTTCTTCGGCGCGCTTGTGCGCTGCCTCTACTCCGCCATCTGGCCCAATCGCGACATTCCCTGGCTCAACAACAGTTGGAACATATTCATGACCTTCGTGTTCATATCCTTCACCCGTTTGTTCTTCCGTTCGGGTTCCAACTTAGACCCGGCCATTGCCAACGAGACGGCCTGGAACACGGCCAAAGCCATGGTCAACAGTATCGGCGGGCACTGGAACACCGCCGCCATTCCCGAAATCCTGAGCAACTACTGGCCAGTGTTCACCCTCTTCGTGGTGGGCATGATCATCCACTGGCTGCCTGAACATTTCAAGCGCTGGTACCGCGTCAATTTCGCCTTGATGCCGATTTGGCTTATGGGCATTGTCGTTGTGGCCACCATCTTCGTGCTCTACCAATTCGTCACCGCCGACCTCCAGCCTTTCATCTACTTCCAGTTCTAATCGCGTTCCTTGTTCCTATAGGTAAAAAACTCTCGAACGAAGAGTTAAGAGCTAAGAGTGAAGAGCTTTGGGGGCAATATGTTGGTTTAGTCGTTGTCAATTGGATTTTGGAACTTGGGGTTTGGAATTTTCTTTACGGGCTGTTATTCTCAATTGTCAATTATTCAATTCTCAATTCGAAAAAGCGGGTGCGAAGATAGGAAAAATATTGAAGTTCAAAAGAATTACTAATTAATATGAATAGTAATGGCCAATTCCAACAACAAGCAAAAGCAGAAAGGCTATTGCGAATATTCCGACAAGAAGGCAAATGATTCGCTCTCGTTTATCTATATTCGGATAATCTTTCTCTCCTGATAATTCTGACAATGTTTTATCATGTCTAAATAGTTTACAAAGAAAATATCGAATATAAAGACCGATATATTCAAAAAACACATAATGCCCACCTTTATATTCTTTTGCCATTTTTTACTTCCTTTTTTTAAACTCGTTAATTAATCTCCAATTAGGAGTGCATGGCCCAGCTTTCTTCATACTAACATTACCACCAAATACAGTATTTAAGAAATCACCAATTTTGGAATAAGATTTTCCATATTCTATTCTTTGTCTGGAAACTGATTCAATGCATTCATTTCTTGTTGAATGAACACTACTGCCAACTTGTTTACGACTTACCTCATTGAAATCCTTATTCACATATCCAACCTTTTCAATAATTTGAAATGAACCGCCAATGTCAACAGATAGTGTTCCTGCAGGTGTCCATGTCCTTTGCATGTTTGATTTCTCATATTCTATTACTTGAGTCGGAACATTTTTATACCCCATCTTTGACATGAATTCCTTAGCATTTGCGCCACTAAACCCAACTCTGCCATAGGAATTATCTTCTGTATATACATCCGCTTTGTTTATATTGGCGGCAATCACATTATCTGCCGACTTTCCAAACATATTGTTCTCGCCAAGCCATTTCCATCCTTTACCGCTCAACTCTTTTTCATCACCTTTCCTGTAATCTTTGCAATAATAGACATCACCAGTTAACTCATTCTCGAACCAATCTTCCCCGTTAGGATCCACCAACTTCACCGGGTTATCCGCGCAATACACATACGGACTCAAAGACGGATATTTCCCACTCATCGGGTCAACAGCCAGCCAGATGCTCAGGTCGCTGCTGTAGTACCTTGCGCCAAAGTAGCTTAGCCCTGTCTCCGTGTCGCGCTCTTTAGCCGAAAAGGCGAAACGGGCGGCCAGTGAACTGTGAGCTGTGAACAGTGAACGGACAGTGTTTGGGTAATATGTTGGTTTAGTCGTTGTCAATTTGGATTTTGAATTTTGAACTTTGGATTTCGTTTGTGATGCGGAGGCGAAGATAGGAAAAATTCACACAAATGTTTTTTTCTCTCTCAATTGTTTGGCACATTACATATAGAGGAATCAATAACTATATTCAGACTTGATAAGTTCAATGATAACGCATTCTTTCATTGCAAGACAGTCTGAGATTGTTAGATTCTTTGATTGGCATATATTTGAAAACAACGAGAAACCACTGCCATGTGGAATAATATTCAGTACGTATTGATTGAAAAATAGAGAATCCCACTCTAAAAAAAACTCCTTTATGGCGCTTGCTTGAAAACACGAGAAACGGTAGTTTCGTTCGATATCTTGTCCTATCCACGAATATACATGAATAGTACATTTATACTCTCGTTTGTCTTCTAAAAAATCTTTTAACTGATTGAAATATATCATAGACATGTTCACATCTAGTCTGCCATTGGGGTGCCATGGTAGTTTGTCTATTATTAATTTAGAAGAATCGGCAAATTCAGAAATATGATATGGATAGCCGAAATAGATTGTCCTATTTTGTGCATATGTTGTGTTGACAATAAATATACTACAAATAATCAAGAAAATAAATCTATACGTATTATTGGGCATTCTGTATTGCTTTGTTATGAAATTCGCTTGGAATTGTTGTTATTTGTAAATTATCAAAAGTAACATAACCTGAAGGATTAATGGAAAATCCCCAAGATATAGAAACAATCGATGTGTGAGTCTCAGGGTTCACTACGGATGATGTGAAATGCATTCCTACTGTTTTGTCAACTCCTGCGTATCGTAATGGAATATCTGATAGCACAAGCGGATTATTCGGGTTAAAATAACATGCTTCAATAGGATTTGTACTTTGTGTGCCACAATCAACATGTTCCGTATATGTGTCTTCGACTAAATCAAAATTTGTTGCATTACCAGTATGACAAAAAAAATTGGTGGAGTACGTTTGTAACCATTGATAATTTTCAGACGAATTAGGGGCAAACTCTATGTTAATCTCAGGTGATGCGGACTCTTGTTGATTCGGTGGTAATTGTCTGTTCCCTCCAGTATCATATTTGACATTTATTAAAGATCCTGCCCCATTAGGCAACTCATAGGTTGGACCAATATATTTATATCCATCTGGGGTTTGTTCAGCGTTGTGCACATCTTGTCTCCACTCAATCCCTCCGGTTTCCAGATTTTCGATCCAATCGTCACACATTCCATTAGGATCGTAAAGGATTATTGGGTTATTTCTGCAATATGCGTAAGGTGAAGTTGACGGATATTTCCCACTCATCGGGTCCACGCTCAACCATACACTCAGTTCAGAAGAATAATATCTTGAACCAAAATACGATAACCCGGTTTCCGCGTCGCGCTCCTTTGCCGAAAAGGCGAAATTTAAGGAATAGGTGGCGGCGGGGCAATATGTTGGTTTAGTCGTTGTCAATTTGGATTTTGGAATTTCTTTATTAGGGTGATAGGTAAGGTTGTGGGTGAGTATTAAAGAAAGAGTTTAGTTGTATTTATTAGTTGGAGTGGTGTTTTTTTGTGTACTAGACTCAGTATCAATTATCTCTCCATAAGGCAATGGAATAAGGCATTTTAGATATAGTCCCCAATGTTTTAATCGTTCTTTTTGAGGAGATGAATCTTCCTGCCATCGACTATTCTTAATTAAGACTTCTTCAGGAACTAAAATTGCCAAAAAACGATGGCAGGACACATCACAATAATAAAGATTTTTATACGGTTTATCGGGTTTTAAAAGAAAGTCGTTGATTTCGTATTTCAATTTGCCAGTCGAATCAAATTGTTCCCAAAGGATTTTAATTATTGTTGAATCTGAAATTTGAGGCAACAAAACATTTTTTATGAAAGGACCATTTTCCAATATACCATACTGCTCAGGCTGATATGCCCACAAATTCAAATAGTAATCACAGTCTTTGTCTGTTTCTTGGTCCGCCAAATATTGTTTTTCCATAACACATCTTCTGGGACAACGATATGGGCCTACGAAAATGGGATCCGTGAAATATCGGATTCCATAAACAAAAATTCTTTCACCGTCGTTGGGAGCTAACGACTGTCCCTGTATTAGGAACGATGTTGAAAACAACAATAAAAAAGTCAAAAGAAATCGTTTCATAGAATATGGATATTTAAAAACTCAAAAAAACAATCTTCGATCTTATTTTTTCTTCACCACACCTTCTCCTTGTGGCATCTTACCTTTAACGGAAACATTGCATGGTCTATCAGGGAAAGTCATATTGTCATTTATACAATTGAATCCTGCATATTTTAATGAAGAAGCAATTTGTGTTTCATAAATGTCATAGCACCATCCTCCTGACTCCATTAATCCTTTCCCAAATTCTCCTATGCCCATCGAATGGCCAGGCTCGTGAGCAGAGGCGTGAAGCATGTCGTCTATGCAGTAAAGAGTCATATCGCTGTTGATCTCAATTTTGCCTGAGTCATATCCGCCTCTTATGGGAACCGTTCCGTTATTGTAAACACCATCTTTAATAAGAAAAGAATTCCCACATTTGTCTGCTTCTGCTTTACCATACATCTCGGTTATGGTACTACATGAAATAATGTCAAATTCAAATTTTATGTCGTAAGTTTGGGTGTTTTCTCCGTTTCCAATCGTATAAACAAAGTGCCCATCTTCATTAGTCCAATGTTTAAGTCCCTCTTCTAAAAAACATTTCTCATTTTTCAACGTATAGAAATTTGCGTGAATTGTTATTGTCATTGTCTTGTAATCCACTACAACTTCATAGTCTTCCCCGTTAGGATCCACCAACTTCACCGGGTTGTCCGCGCAATACACATACGGACTCATACTCGGATACTTGTCACTCATTGGGTCCACGCTCAGCCAGATGCTCAAATCACTACTATAATACCTTGCGCCAAAGTAGCTTAGCCCGGTCTCCACGTCGCGCTCCTTGGCCGAGAAGGCGTAAATCTCTGCAAAAGAGAAAAATGTTGTGGAAGATGTGAGCGTAAAACCTTGATTCATACCTGTTTGTTTTGCGGGGCAAAGATAGACAATTATTTTTATCTCTGCTGTCGCGCCATTACTGCGCCAGCATTTTTTTGTTTTATTTTGCAAACCACATAAAATCAACCGCTTGAAAGGTGTTTGGCGTGCCGGAAATGGAACACGACCGCAGCTAATGACCGTTTTTGATGCTTTTTCATCCTATTTATACTATAATGGTCCCAAAAATTCCGACAGCACCGCTATCCAAAAAAATCCTATCTTCGCACCCGCTTTTCCGAATTGAGAATAAACAGTAAAGAAATTCCAAACCCCAAGTTCCAAAATCCAATTGACAACGACCAAACCAACATATTGCCCCTCTGATTCCTATCCCCTATACCCTAATCCCTATACCCTAACTTTCGCCTTTTCGGCAAAAGAGCGCGATGCGGAAACAGGGCTATCATATTTTGGGGCAAGATATTACTCCTCGGATTTGAGTATTTGGATGAGTGTCGATCCGATGAGTGACAAATATCCGAGTTTGAGCCCGTACACGTATTGCGCGGATAACCCGGTGAAGTTGGTGGATCCTGAGGGGATGGAAATTGGAGAATTTCACGATTGGGATGGCAAATTGTTAGGCGATGATGGAAATGATGATTGGAATGTATATTTCGTTTCTGATGAAGAAAGTATAAAGAAACTGGAGAGAAACAACGGAAAACAAACAAACTTATCGGATGTAACGGTAGATTGGAGTACAAATAAGTTTCAATTGGGTGAAATCGTAAATGTTTATGATAGAACTGTTTTAAATGGTGGCAGTAGAGAAGAAGCTTCAACTTTTTCAGAAAAAGGACGCCCATTGTTGTTTAAAAGATACCCTACAGGTTTCGAAGATGGAACAATTGATATTGATTCAAAAGGCTATATCAGTATTCATTCTCATAGATTAGATATGTTTGAATGTCCTGATGATGAAGGAAGAAAATGTTATCAGGTTCCTGATAAACAATCAATATACGACGAAGCACTTTTTAAAAATTATTTCATCAATGTTATTGTAGGAAAAGATGGCACAATTGAACGAACTCCATATGCTGTTTTTTATGATTCAAAATCTAATATTAAAGGTTCTATTAAAATTGATGAATTAAGAAATATTAGTCGAATAATTAAGTAAACCTATCATATAGCGAGAAATGAAAATTATAAGGAAGATGCTAATATTCCCAATATTGCTATTCTGTAATATACTTGGTGCTCAAACTGTGATTCCAGCAATAATAGCGATTGACGGAACACTACCGCGACAATTGAGCGTGACCGCAACAGTGTCGGGCATAGACACTCTGGAGTTCACATATTTGAGAGGTGCTTTTAGAATAGAAAACTTCTGTATGAACACATTAATAGAATTACCAGACACAGCAGTTATACACATATGCCTTGGATACACCGTATTCCATTCTGATTCTAAAAGAGATTCTCAACGGAACCTCTATAAAACCACATATTATTTTGACATCAGCCTTTGGAAATATGTTCTATTAAGTGGTGATGTTCTAATCAATATCACTACATTTAACAAATCAAAAACGAACTACTACGTGGATTGGAGTGGAAATGGTGTAGTAAAAATGATTCAATATGATAAATCTATGGGTAACCGTCGTAAAGCATTAAAAAGAATCAAATCAATATATGATGTCCAAAATTGAGAGAAGATGATAATGTGAAATTTTCCTATCATGTGCCTCCGCAGACCACACCCCAAAACATAACCCCTAACGCCATGCCATCACCAGCCACTATTCACTATTCCCTCTTCGCTCTTCACTTTGCAGAGAATTTCGCCTTTTCGGCTAAAGAGCGCGACGTGGAAACCGGGCTAAGCTACTTTGGCGCAAGGTACTACAGCAGCGACCTGAGCATCTGGCTGAGTGTGGACCCGATGAGTGACAAATACCCTTCGCTGAGTCCGTATGTTTACTGCGCGAACAACCCGGTGAAGTTGGTGGATCCTAACGGGGAAGAGATCTTGATTGAGTGGAAAAATTCCGTATATAGATACGAACCAAACGGCTCTTTAACATTAGTGAACGGGAATCCACTTAGTGATCGTCAACGGAATCGTTTTGTAGAGAGAGCTCGAAAATCGTTGAATAAAATAAATAAAACAACAGAAGGAAAACGAATGATTACCAATCTGCAAGATTCCGAAACCCAATATACGATCAGAGCAGGAGCAAGTGGCTACGAAAGAAAAGAACCTAACACCATCACTTGGAATAGATTTGGAACAAGATTACCAGTTGCCGGATCACCCTTTGGCGAAGCAAATGGGACAATTGATTTAGCTCATGAGCTATCGCATGCTTTTGATGATGAACGGGGATGGACGGATCAATCAACATGGAACGGTGGTCTTAAAAAAAGCGAATGGGTTGCTTGTTATAGAGAGAACCTTATAAGAAAAGAGCTAGGACTACCATATCGGACATACTATTCGCTTCAGACATCCTCAGAAGGGCATTTCTTGGGAGGAGGTTCCTCTTCCTTGCTGCAAAATGGAGTTCCGTATTTACCTTTTAACATCAAAAGTTATGAGTTCTAACAAGGTCTTATTGATTGTTCTAATTAGCTGTATGGTAATTCTAAATGGTTGCCATATCAAGAGACTCACTACAAATCGAGCATTTGACTCTTTTTTATACAAGCCCGAATATTTTTCGCCTGTTTATCTTGTAAAGTTACCTCCACATTGCAAATTAGAATATTTAATAATTGGAAGCTCTACGAGTTATTATTTTTCATACAACAATGCTTATTTTTACATAAGTGATGAGAGTCCTGCCTATGGGGACTCGGTTTGTTGTTTTGGACCAGTTTACAACAATCTATTAAAGGCACAGGATTCCTTGAAAAAAGGAATGCCGATCTCATCTCACAAGCAAGGCCGAATATATGAAAAAGGTGGTGATACATCGTTGTGGAAATATTGTATGAGGTATGATCTGGAGAAACCGGATCCAGTGACAGGAGCTGGCTTTTGGGGGTTTGAATATCTTGTTGTAGGATATACACACGCAGCTCCAGGAGACACAAACGTGTTGAATAGCCTTATAGATTCTGCACTCAAATTAGAGATGCCGGTCAAGAAAAACAAATTCAATAAGATTGTAAAATATAAAACATTCTTTCCATAAATTTTCAGATTAAAACACTATGTTATGTAGTACATATTTATTACAATGGTCCCCATAATTCGAACAGTAACCCTATCTAATAATTTCCTATCTTCGCACCCGCTTTTCCGAATTGAGAATTGAGAATAACAGTCCGCACATATCGCCCCACCGTCTCAGCAGCGCCCGCCGCCGCCACCTATTCCCTATACCCTGTTACCTATTCCCTAAATTACGCCTTTTCGGCCAAGGAACGCGACGCGGAAACCGGGCTATCGTACTTTGGAGCAAGATATTACAGCAGTGACCTGAGCATCTGGTTGAGCGTGGACCCGATGAGTGACAAGTACCCGTCGATGTGTGCGTATGTTTATTGCGCGGACAACCCGGTGAAGTTCATTGATCCCAATGGTGAAGAAAAACTAATATGGTTAGATAAGAATAAAGACAAAGCAATTATTTCAGGAGCTGAAAAATACAATGATGACGGTGCTATTCATATATTCGCGCATGGATCTTCAAAAGGTTTAATCGTAACCATTGATGGTAGGAAGCAACAAGTGAGAACAGCCCAGCAGTTAGAAAAATTATTGTCAAAATATAGCAATGTATGGAAGAATAGACAGGAAAACGATGCAACAACTATCATCTTGCATTCTTGTAGAACTGGCGAAGGAGACAATTCTTTTGCAGAAAAAGTATCAAAAGAGTTAAATGTTACTGTTGTCGCACCTGACCAAAGAGTGTATTTTAATGAGGAGGGGCAAGTAGGGACCTATAAAGCTAAATATGCTGACAGCGACAATGAGTATAAAAGAGATGATAATGGTAATATTAAAAGCAAAGAGAGATCAAACGTCACAGGGAATTGGAAGGTTTTTCGTAATGGGAAAGAAGTGAAATCTTTTAAGGGGAACTGGAGCCCCAAAGAAAAGCCTACAGTATTAGATAGACTATTGTACTAATTAATTTTAATATTGTTATATGAAAAAATACATCTATTTCAGTATCATCATATCTACTTCAATTTTGTTTTATTCTTGTAAGTATGATGACAAAACGATCTACCCTATGGAATGTTCCACAAAAAGCATATCTCAACTAAAGCGGCAAATAGTAGAGACAGGTGACACTTCCGCCTATGATGACCTTTCAATTCTGCTAATGGACTATGAATACGGTGATGAAGAATTATTATCATATGCATGGATAATGGCCAACAAGTATGATTACGCACAAGCATACTTTGATGTTTTTGACTGTTTAACCGTTCCGTATTTGTCAGACATTAGACAAATAGACTCTATGACAGCACAGTTGGCTATAAAATATTTGTTAATTGCGGCCAAAAAAGGCCATTTGCAATCCTCTGAAATTATTGCATCCGATACTATATCAGAAAATGGGCAAGACCCTATCGGACAATTATGTAAAATTTTCCAATAGAACAATGATGTCTTGTTCTTAATCTCTTATTAGAAAAACAACATGGAATGAAATAAGACAATATGAATACTCTAATAGTAACTCTGCGAAATTTAGGAATATAATGAAGCAGACTATGCCTAATATAATAGAAACTATTAGTAAAATGCTCTAATCGCTTAAACTGATGTATTAATTGTAGTTTTGTTATTATGAAATTTTCTTGTTTGCTTCTTATTTTAGTAAATCTTACAGCCAGTTCGCAATCTCACAATAGGTGTTTACTGCATTTTGATGTAAACCCGATTCCTGATAGTATTTGTTATTTTTTTCCGACAAATGAAGTAGGTGCTTTTATGCTAATACCGTCTGACCTCTCGGAACGATGCACTAATCCCACAAATTGTTGTAGATATATTAAAGTCGTCTCAAAAAAATATTTTGATGTGGAATTCATAAAAACATTTTCTGAAAATAATGCCATCCAAATATTGAACGATTCTTCAGAACTTGTGATTTTGAAAGACCGAGATTTTGATAAAAGATTTCAATTGGATTCCAGTTATATTAACGCACAAATCAACACAATAATACCCGATTTCAAAATATTCCACAGACTAGATGATAATAAATCAGATAGTGTGTTTGTTGATTCAACGACGAATACAGGCTTGTCCTCGGATTATACAATCTATGTTATCAAATCGGGGAACACTCTGGTGCTAAATGACAAATGGAATTGCGAGCGTCAATGGCTTCCAGCACATTTACGGCACGGATATCGGTCTGGAGTTGCTATTAATCCCAACAATGAATATGTCATTTTTTGGTGCGTAGCATGGTGATTTCTTGAAATTCAAATATTGGAGACTATTACCAATAATTTCCTTTCTTCGCACCCGCTTCCCGAATTGATAATTGACAATTGAGAATAACAGCCTGTACATATCGCCCCACCTCCGTAGCAGCGCCCTCCGCCGCCACCTATTCCCTATTACCTGTTACCTATACCCTAAATTACTCCTTTTCGGCAAAAGAGCGCGACACGGAAACCGGGCTAAGCTATTTTGGCGCAAGGTATTATAGCAGCGACCTGAGCATTTGGCTTAGTGTGGATCCCATGAGTGACAAATGCCCCCATGAGTCGAACTATGTTTATTGTAGTAATAATCCGATAATGGTGGTTGATCCCAATGGGGAGGATGAGTGGGAAATCAATCGTTGGGGAAAAGTTGTAAATCATATTCAAACAGATCAACATGATGCTTTTTATATTGTCGATAAAAATGGGAATAGAATAGAAGGTAAAGAATTGTCATTTAAATATCAGACTATAGAACAATTCAAGTCCCAGTATTCCGATAATGCCCACAAAAAATTTGATTGGTATAATGTTCGAGGAGATAATAATGCATCGGAATTGTTTGAATTTCTTTCTGACAACACGAATGTGGAGTGGGCACAATTACTTTTAGGGGAATCTGGAGAAAATGGATTAAATGTTATTTCTACCTCTCATGAGATTGATCGGAATCAAGCCGCAACCTTTCTGATAGAGAATAAATATAAGTACGGTTACACTATTAGAGGCAGCATCCATAATCACCCCAACAATACACCGTATCCTTCTGGTCTTACCAGTCCTGGAGGAGATATTGCAGTCGCCAAATATCTTTGTAAAATATCGAATAAAAATGGAGGAGGGCAGCCATTCTTTAAAATATACACTCCCAAAAACGGGAAATATATTAAATACAATCAGAATTCATTACCAAGTGATTTTTCATATTTTATGTGTAGGAGTGTTATAATAAGTAAAAAACAATGAAGAAAATCTATTTTTTTATTTTGTTTATTCTTTCTATTGGAAATACTATGGCACAAGAAAAAAAGTACACAGTACTTCCAGAAATGAATTTTATTGACCGTAAACTTGAAAAAATCATATATGGGATTTCAACAAATAATTGTTTCAAAAATGCGCCATATGAATTCTTTATAGTTGATATGTTTCTATCAGATTTTTCTAAAAATAATTTTTTCATAGAAATAAAACCGCTTATTATTGATGATGAAATAATTCAAAATATCGGATGTTATAAAAAAATTAATGGGAAATATTATCTTTTCCCTAAAAATGTTCCTGACAAAATTCTAACTATTATTCCAGGTTCTTCGAGTTTTATTTGCTTAAAGACACCTCCTCCTTTTTATGGTGGAGATTATAATTTTTTAATAGTAGGAATGACTAATACATATTATCAAGTTTTAAAAAAGACTTGTTCCGAATGATTTGGTATATGTCCCCGCAATTCTGGCAGCCCCCCTGTCCAATAAAATCCTATCTTCGCACCCGCTTACCGAATTGAGAATAAACAGTAAAGAAAATCCAAACTCCAAGTTCCAAAATCCAATTGACAACAATAGCTCTAATACTTATGAATTTTCTATCACACGTGAAATAGAACCATTGTAACGTGGGCAATTTTATTCCATTTCCCAGAATTGGATTTTTTTACTATCTTTGCCCGTTTTGATTTACTATGGTGAAGAAGATATTTAATTTATTGATAATAACATTATTAGCTTCTTCCGTGGACCTTTGTGCCGCGGATTTCGCAGCCCCGATTGTTCCCAATTCTGAAACAGTTTTTTCTGTTTTGGACACTTCCAAGCAGGACACTGTCAAGAAAACCGGCACGAAATCGGTCAAGAAGGAGCGCTCATGGGGTAACAAGAAAGTGACGTTCGAGAACTTCGACCAGAGTTACGCCCGTGCCATGAAATATTACAACAACCAGCTCTTCCTGTCCGCTGCCGGGCTGTTTGAAGAACTCTACCCGCTCTCCCTGGGCACGCCCCGCGCCGACACCATCCTCTTCCTCTTCGCGCACTGCTACTATATGAACGGCGACTACAACATGGCAGCCTTTCACTTCCGCGACTACGTGCGCCGCTATCCGAGCACGAAGCGCACTGAGGAGGCCTTCTACTACTGCGTGTCTGCCATCTATAAGACATCTCCTGACTATAGTCTGGACCAGTCAAGCACGGAATATGCCATCGAGGAAATCAAGGCCTTCATACAGGCCTATCCCAACAACGACCACATCGAGGAATGCAACACGATGCTGGACGACCTCCGCGTGAAACTGGCACGCAAAGATTTGGAAATCCTCAAACTCTACTATAACACAGACCGTTTCGAAGCCTGCCAAATAGCGGCCAAGAACTTCTTCAACACCTACTCCTACTCCCCGCTCATGCCGGAAGCCGTGTATTATCTGGTACTTAACAACTACGAGTATGCCAAGAAGAGTGTGGAAAAGAAGAAGGAAGAACGATACAAAGCCTGCTTGGATGCCTGCAAACGCATGGAACTCAACCACCCGGACTCCAAGTATTTCAAAGAGACAAACAAGATAGCACAAGACGTGCAGAAGATCCTGAATAAATACAATCAAAAATAATAATCACAATAATTTATGAAAGCTGCAGATTACAAGAAACTGAAAACTGACCTTTTCGCAAAGACCAAAGACATCAGACAATTCGACAAGCAGACGGGCAACTACTACAAGAGCATCGTCGTCATGTCCAAACGTGCTGACCAAATTGCCGCTGACCTGAAACAGGAATTCCAGGAAAGTTCACAACAATATTCCACCAACGCAGAGACTTTGGAAGAGGTTTTCGAGAACCGCGAGCAGATAGAGCTCTCCAAGTTCTACGAGCAACTCCCGAAGCCCACGCAACTGGCACTTTACGAGTTCGAACACGACCAGGTTTATTTCAAGGACGCTGACACCGAATAATCCGCAGAGCAATGGGCAGACACATCGTCATCGGCATCACGGGAGGCATTGCGGCCTACAAGTCGCTGTTTCTCATCCGCCTGTTCAAGAGCAACGGGTACGAAGTCCGCGTTGTGGCCACGAAACATGCCTTAGAGTTCGTGACTCCGCTGACCATCGAGACGCTGTCGCAGAACAAGCTCTATTCGGATTTGTTTGACCCCACGGAGCACCGCGACGTGCAGCACATCAGCACAGCAGAATGGGCAGACTGCGTGGTAGTGGCTCCCGCCACCGCCAACATCATCGGCAAATATGCCTGCGGCATCGCCGACGACGCGCTCTCCACCATGCTGCTGGCCACCCGCAAGCCCATATTCATAGCCCCGGCTATGAACGAGAACATGTTCAACGAACCCACCGTCCAGCACAACATCGACCTGCTGAAGCAGAAAGGCTGCCACATCATCGAACCGCAGAGCGGCTTCTTAGCCTGCGGGACCACCGGCAACGGACGCATGGAAGAACCCGAGAAAATATACACCATAGTAAATCAACATCTCCAATCAAAACAAATTTTCTCAGGTAAGAAAGTCATGATCACCGCCGGCCCCACCTACGAGCCCATCGATCCGGTGCGTTTCATCGGCAACCACTCCTCCGGCCTCATGGGATTCTCATTGGCAGAGGCAGCCGCCGAACGCGGCGCCGACGTCACCTTGGTCACCGGGCCGACCAGCCTCAGCACGTCCAACCCGCTCATTCACCGCGTGGACGTGACCTCCGCCGAACAGATGTTCCAACAGTGCATGGCCATCGCCGACCAACAGGACATCATGATCATGTCCGCAGCCGTGGCCGACTTCACCCCCGCCGAAACCGCTCCCCAGAAAATCAAAAAAACTTGCGACGAACTCAACATCCGACTGGTAAAGACCAAGGACATCCTGGCCACCATCGGCAAACAAAAGCGCGACGACCAATTCCTCGTAGGCTTCGCTTTGGAAACCGAAAACGAAAAAGTGAACGCGCTGAAAAAACTGCATACTAAAAACGCAGACCTCATCGTTTTGAACTCCCTGCGTACAAAAGGGGCCGGATTCCGAACGCAAACCAACAAGGTCCTCATGATTACCCGCGACGAACAGACCTTCGAAAGCGAGTTGAAGGACAAACGGGAAATTGCTGTCGACATCCTCAACCTCATTGATCAGTTAACGAACAAACAACAGTAACATGAAACGTCTTTGCACTCTGATATGCCTTTTGCTCCTCTGTGGCTGTCTGGCCGCACAGGACTTCCAATGCCAGGTTTCCATCAACGCCAACCAAGTTACGGGCGGCGTCAACCAGCAACGGTACAACGACTTACAGCAGAAACTGTATCAGTTCATCCATGACCGCAAATGGTGCCAGTACAATCTGAAGACAAACGAGCGTATCGAATGCGCCCTCCAAATCAACCTCACCGAAGTATCTGGTGATGTCATGAAGGGCACAATGACCATCTTGTTGCAACGTCCTGTTTACAAGGCCAGTTACAAGACCACTTTGTTGAACTTCCAAGACAAGAACATCCAGTTCACCTACGCGGAAGGCGACCCGTTGGAATATGCTGACAACCAGAACCTGTCACAATTCACCGCGCTGATTGCCTATTATCTGAACCTGTTCTTAGCTGTCGAGTTCGACAGTTTCTCCATGAACGGTGGCGCGCCCTATTACTCCAACATGCAGTCCATCGTCAACTTCAACCAATCAGCCAGGGAAAAAGGCTGGAGCGTGGCCGACAACGGGCAAAGCAACCGTTACTGGATTTCCGAGAACCTCACCAACAGCACCTACAGCAAACTTCACGATTTCTTCTACCAATATCACAGATTGGGTTTGGACGTCATGAACGAGACACCTGATGCCGGCCGCGCCGTCATCTTGGAAAGTCTCAGACTGCTCCAGCAGGTCAATGCCCAGAAATCCGGCCTCGCATTGGTGAAAATCATCGCCTCCACGAAATGCGACGAAATCGTCAACATCTTCAAAGAAGGCATGCCCAGCGAGAAGACCCAGGTCATCAACATCATGAAGCAAATAGACCCGACGAACTCTTCCCGTTACGACGCCATCAACACAGCATCTAAATAACAAAGGTTTATGTTACGCGCCCTGCAAATCGAGAACTACGCCTTAATCCGCTCGCTCGACATACAGTTCGACGAGGGGTTCACGGTCATCACCGGTGAGACGGGTGCGGGCAAGTCCATACTGATGGGGGCTCTATCCCTCATCTTAGGCAGTCGCGCGGAAACCGACGTCTTGTACGACAAAAGCAGGAAGTGCATTGTTGAAGGCACATTCGACACCACAGGGCTGCCTTTGGAACCTTTTTTCGAACAAAACGATTTGGACTACAACGTCCTGACCACCATACGTCGTGAAATCAACGAGCATGGCAAGTCACGGGCCTTCATCAACGACACGCCTGTCACCCTCGCCACGCTCAAAGAGCTCACCTCCACCCTCATCGACATCCACTCCCAGCATCAGAACCTGCTGCTGCAAAATTCGCAATTCCGGCTCGACATCCTCGACCAATATGCGCAAAACCAGCAGCAGCGCACGAACTATCGCAACGCCCTCGCACAACTCAAGCAGGTCAGCCAACAGTACCTGCAAGTCAAAGAACAGTGTGCGCAAGCCGCGCTGCAACAGGAATTCAACAACTACACCGTGCAGGAGTTGGACAACGCCCAGTTGCAAGCCGACGAGCAGGAGGCCACCGAGCAGAGCATCCAGCTGCTCAGCCACGCCGAAGATATCAAATCGCATCTTTATAGTGCGGCGCAGCAACTTTCCGAGCAGGAGGACAACACCATCATCCAGCAACTCAAATCCGTACAGAGCGAATGCCACGCAGTGCAGCAGATGGGTCCCGAATTTCAGGACATCGCCAGCCGCCTAGACGCCGTCATCGTTGAGTTGAAAGACCTCGCCTACGAAATCGTACGCAAGGAAAATGAAATAGAAGTCAACCCCAAAGAGTTAGAGCGACTAAACGAGCGCATCGACCTCATCTACTCTTTACAACATAAATACCAAGTCGATACAATCCAAGACCTGTTGAATTTGTCCGACCGACTGAAAAAAGAGCTCGGCCAGTACACCGACAACCAGGAATTGCTCGAGCAGTTGGAAAAGCAGCGCCAAGTTCTTCACGACAAGGCGCAGTTGGCCGCTGAGAAGTTATCCGCCAGCCGCAAGGGTGCCATCTCCAAGTTCCAGAAGGAAGTGGAAGAGCGCCTCCACCAGTTAGGCATGCCAGACAGCAGTTTCGAGATAGTCCTCACGCACCGCGATGAGATGCAGCAATCGGGCACTGACGACGCCCAGTTCATGTTTTCCGCCAACCGCGGGATAGTGCCCGCCGACTTGAGCAAGATAGCCTCCGGCGGTGAAATGTCGCGTATCATGTTGGCGCTGAAGTCCATCATCTCCGACACCACCCTTCTGCCGACAGTCATCTTCGACGAAATCGACACGGGTATTTCGGGAGACACGGCCAACAAAGTGGCTGCCGTCATGGGTCTGCTTTCCGAGCAGCACCAAGTAATCGCCATCACGCACCTTCCGCAGATTGCGGCCCGCGGCGACCAGCATTTCTTAGTGTACAAGAACAATGTCGACGGCAAAGCCGTCACCAACCTGCGTTCGCTGAACGACGAAGAGCGTATCGACGCCATCGCCGGCATCCTCGGCGGCAGCGAAATCACCGAGTCCGCACGCGCCACCGCACGCGAACTTTTAAACGACAAGAAAACTCATTCAAGGAAATAAAAACACACTGATATGAAAAGAACACTCACCTTATTCCTCGCCATCATCCTATTTGCCTCCATCACGGACGTCCAAGCACAGCGCAACAGAATCCCGCAAGAGAGCAAATTCGTATTTATGACCTCACTGGCATACGCTACAGGCGCTGGCGACATACAGTTGGCCAACTTCGACTGCCACGAGGCACTTCTTCCGCCCACTTTGGACGCATCACAAGTTCTGAAAACAGTCAGAAACAAGAATTTCAACGTCAACGTCGAGCAGCTGATTGGCTATCAGTTCAACAACTATTTCTACATGGGCGTTGGTACCGGCATTGACTTCTGGCAGCACACCGCGTTCGTGCCCCTCTATTTGAACCTCAGTGTCAACATGATGCAGACGAGAGTTGCGCCTACCGCCTTCCTCAACTTGGGTTGGGGTTTCAAATGGTACATCTCATCTCGTCCGGAAGTGGCCACACGCGTGATTCACGGCACAAACCAAGGCCCCATGGGTGAAGCCGGCCTCGGCTTGCGCATCCAACTGTCCGACAAGGTTTCACTGCTCATCGCCGGCACCTACAAACTGCAGTATTCTAAAATCAGATACTCCATCGTCCGCGATGGCGAAGACGACTTCTCCGCAAACCTCACCAACAGCATCCAACCGGCATTCTACCATTTCGGCGGCGTGAAAGTCGGCATCATCTACTAATACGACTTGTATCATGAAAGAAGAAATCACATACACAGAGGCTTTCGAACAACTGCAGCAGATTGTCAAGCAGATGGAAAACGCCGACATCTCCGTCGACGACCTTTCCGACAACATCAAGACAGCCACCAAGCTGATAAAGATCTGCAAAGACAAACTCACCAAGACAGAAGAAGAAGTTAACAAAACCATTTCCGAACTTTCATAGCATGTCCACGTTCGATTTGATAGACCACGACATCGAGGCCTACTGCGAGCAGCACACCACTCCCGAAAGCGACCTGCTCTACCGTCTGAACCGCCAAACGCATCTGGAGACCATCAATCCACGGATGCTTTCCGGGCAATTGCAAGGGCAGTTTCTCACCTTCATTGCCAAGATGGTGCATCCTAATCGCATCTTAGAAGTTGGCACATTCACAGGCTATTCCGCCTTGTGCCTCGCCGAAGGCCTGCCTGCTGACGGAGAGTTGCACACCATCGAAAACAACATCGAATTCGAAGACCGCATCCGCGAATACGTGGGGCAGTCGCCTCTCTGCGAGCGCATCATCCTGCACATTGGAGATGCCAAAGAGGTAGCCGCCACTCTGGACTACTGCTGGGACCTGGTCTTCATCGATGCAGAGAAAGAAGATTACCAAGACTATTACGACATCATACTGCCAAAGGTCAGACCTGGCGGTTTCATCTTAGTGGACAACACCTTGTGGAACGGAAAAGTCACGCACGAAGTAGCCCACAACGACAGAGACACCAAGGCCATATTGGCATTCAACGACTTCGTACAGCATGACCCGCGCGTCCGGAACCTACTCCTGCCCTTCCGCGACGGCATTATGATGATTGAAAAACTATAAACTATGCGCATAGACATACTCACACTCTTCCCCGACATGTTCACGGGCGTATTCGGAAACTCCATCTTGAAACGGGCTGTTGACAAGCAGCTTCTGGAGCTCCACACGCACGACATCCGGGCATACACCACGGACAAGCACCACAAAGCCGACGACTATCCCTTCGGCGGCGAAGCCGGCATGGTCATGATGATAGAACCGATTGCCCGCTGTATCGAGCAGCTCCAAAGTGAGCGCACCTACGACGGCATCTACCTGATGGCGCCCGACGGCAAGCAGTTCAACCAGCAGATGGCCAACGGCATGTCCATGCTCAACAACATCATCCTGCTCTGCGGCCACTACAAAGGCGTTGACGAAAGAGTTCGCGAAATGTACATCACCGAGGACATCAGCATCGGCGACTACGTGCTCTCCGGAGGAGAACTTGCCGCCATGGTCATCACTGACGCGCTGGCCCGCATCATCCCCGGTGTCATCAGCGACGGCACCTCCGCATTGTCAGACTCCTTCCAAGACGGCCTGCTTTCCGCCCCCGTGTACACGCGCCCCGCGGACTTCAGAGGCCACCGCGTCCCCGACGTGCTCCTTTCCGGCAATGAAAAACTCATCAACGAATGGAAAATGGAGCAACAGCTGCAACGCACCAAAGAGCGCAGACCCGATTTGTTGAACAAGTAATAGCACCTCTGGACATGGGCACGGCACGCTACACCTTTGCTGAGAAAATCTGTGACGACATTCGGTTCGCCAGCCGAAGTTATCGCCGCAAGCTCGCGCTGACCAACCGCGAAGCTGCCGTACGTCTATGCTACCAGCACACCTGCAAGAGAAAGCTCAATCTCGACCATCCCACCACCCTACCGGAAGCCATCCAGTGGCTGAAACTCCGCAGCGACACCTCCCGATGGCCCGAGTTAGCAGACAAATACGCCGTGCGCGAGTACGTTAGAGATTGTGGCTTAGAGAACCACCTCAACGAACTTTACGGATACTGGGAGCAGCCTCAAGACATCAACTGGAGCGCGCTGCCCGACAGCTTCGTACTGAAACTCAACAACGGCTGCCACAGCGTCATGCCCATCCGTGACAAAAAAGTCACGAACAAGGAAGATGTGACAAAGCAATTCCTGAAATGGATGGAAAAGCCTTTCGGCTTGGAATCGGCCGAGTTCCATTATCTGCCCATTCCGCCCAAGATCATCGCTGAGAAATTCCTACATCAAGAGCCTTCTCTTATTGACTATAAAATATATTGTATAGGAGGAACTGCCCAAGTCATTCTGCACTGTCAGGACCGCGTGCACGAGAAAGCCATTAAAACCTTGCTGGACACGAAATGGAACGTAATTCCTGAATACAACCCGCGCGCCATCCACACCGACGAGGCCCCGCAGAAGCCAGCATCTTTGGATGAAATCATAGCTGCGGCAGAAAAACTGTCACAGCCATTCCCTTTTGTCCGCGTGGACTATTACGAAATTGACGGCAGGCCCGTCTTCGGCGAGATGACATTTACCCCGGCCGGCGGATACAAGCCCTACGGAACCCAGAAGTTTTACGAAGACCTGGGTATGAAAATCTTGAACCTTTTTACCAATGAATAAGATAAAGGAACTTTTCAACGGCGACTGGTATTTCAACACCTTCTACGGGCTGTTGCTGATTGCCATGGCAACCCTGCCACTGAGCAACTGGCTTATGCTGCCCATAGCCATTCTGATGTTTCTCCTTTGGATTGTCAAATGGGACTGGAAAGAGAAATGGCAAAACATCCGCCAACGGAAAGCCGTCCCTGCTCTGATATGTCTGACGGCCATCTACCTAATGCTTATTCCGGGATTGCTTATGTCCTGCAACAAGACCGAGGCCTATGCCGCGTTTGACTGCGGCACCTGGCTGTTGGCTGCTCCGCTGCTGATGCTGACAATCAGCCCGCAAAAGTTCACCGACAAACACTTCAACAGCGCTTTAGGTCTATTTTCCTTAGGCATCGGCTTACACATAGTCATCATCCTGTTTATGGCCTGTCGGAAATTCACGGTCACCGGGAACACTCACTATTTCTACTATAGCTCCCTGTCAAAGCTCCTACATCCATCCTATGTGGCCATGTACGCCACTTTGGCATTCTTCTTCCTTCTGCAGATGCTCAACAAATTCGGGAAAGAGATGGCCACCCTCAAACGGGCCGGTGTCATCGCCTTGGCAGCCCTGCTTTTCACGGCCGTCATACTCCTACAGTCCAAAGCCGGACTCATCTGCTTTTTCATGCTGCTATTCATCTGGATAATCTACTACTTTATTAAAAAAAGAAGAATACTCCCGGGTATCATCATATTGTCAGTTCTCATCGGAGGTTCCATCATCATCTACAAATCCGGTTGGATTCAAAAAAACAGACTGATGGAAAGTGTCGAGCAGATTCGAAACCACAAGGAGGACCCCTACGGCACCGACAGCAGTGAGATGAGGCTCACCCTTTGGAAAACCACTTCCGAACTGATCCGCCAAAACATGCCTTGGGGCGTGGGCACCGGCGACGCCGACCAGGAAATCCGCCTTCACGCTTTGAAGAAAAACTACTCCAACATTATCGGACATCGTTACAACGCACATTGCCAATACCTGCAAACCACATTGGAAACAGGTATCTTGGGACTTATCGCACTGGTCGCATTCTGCCTTTATCCTCTATATTATAGTATTCGGAAAAAAGACCTACTCTACGTCTCATTTTCCCTCATGGTTATTTTGAACATTGCTGTGGAATGTATGTTGAAAGTCCGCGCAGGAGTAGACTTTATCGCACTTTTCAACGCCTTGTTCTTCATCAATGCCGCAAGACCCGGGAATAAGATTTAACAAACAAATGTTAAAGATTAAATATTAGTTAATATTTTCTACAAATTCGATTTATTATTAAATATTTTTTGTATTTTTGCCGCCGAATTAATATAAGAAAGATACGATTCGGCGAGACACTATTTTATCACACTATAATACAAATCAAATATTTACCCCAAATGAATCGAAGTTATCACAAGACGAAGACATTAAAAAAGAGAGCTCCAGGGCTCTCTTTTTTATTTTATTACCATTTAACAATTATTTCTTTATTTATAATGGGAGGCAAGACAACATACGCTCAGTCAGGCTGTTCCATCAAATTAGCGGCAAGCACAGTATCAGCGCGCTGCCAGTATGACGGAGAGATACATTGCTCATTATCAGACACCAGCGGGTCGCAGTTAGAGCAAATCAGATTCAGTTACATACCATTGTCAGGAACAGATTCTATTATAGAGACTTCCGACCCCGTAGTGCGGCACTTCCGTCCGGGCACCTATAGAGTGACCGTGAATGCGCTTTGCAGGACCGGTCTCGGGCAAGCGGATGCGTATGCCATTGTTTCTGATTCAGTAGAAGTAACTGTCGGCAGCGATTACCACATTCCCGAATGTGGACTGCTCCACAACATCTTCACATTCCAGGAGCCGTATGGGATTGTGCCATCCTTGAAATGTTATCCATCGGGGCAAGTCCAAATCAGCATCCAGCATGGGAATTTCCCATATACCATTGACATTTGGTCGTGCGATCCTGGCGACACGGCATTCTTACGGACAGTCACTTTTGACACTTTGCAACATTTCGGAAACAATGCTTCGCGCTTCGATTACAGGCAGTATTTCACCATAGACAGTCTGCCCGCCGGCAATTACAAATTCCTCTGCCATGACGGCTGCGGCTACTACATGCCTTCTTTATTTGCCACTGTGCCGACGGTCAAGCACGACCTCAGCAAAGAGCACCATCTGCTCCGCAACAGTTCCGGTGACCCGACCAGTTACAACGTCATCACTTTCAAAGAGGTTTACAACATCCATCATTGGGAGGATCACAATGACGAATACTATTATTATTTGCAAGACAGCATCTCTATGTTCGAATACCGTTTTGTCAACCCAACCTTAGGCGACGAGCGCGACACGACGCAATGGTACGACCTCCCTCTGCAGCACAACAACATGGCATTTTTGTACGACACTGTTGCGAGTCTAAGCAACTATGGAGAAATCTGGTTCAAGAGCATCCAGCTTCAGTTCAGGGCAAAGCTCTGCGAAGACACAATATGGAGTTACGACTTCACCATTTATCCGCAAGGGAATAACAGTTTTGCAACAAGAATTTCCCACAGATATGTTACAAAGGAAGAAACTTACTATGATTTTTGCGAATATCACATTGGTGAAGAGACATCGGCATTTACGTTCACAGGTGCACATTTGTCTCACAATTGCACAGCTTGCACCACGACACCCGACAGCACCGCATGCGCAAATGCCAGAAACTACTCTTATAGTGGAGATATAACTTCCATCAGCAATGGTATGCTCAAGCATTCTTACATCACCTACCCTATCCATCTCAAAGTAATAGACCTCACACGAGACAGTATAATTTTAATTACCACAGATTCCTCTCTAGACTATTGTTGGGCCTTCATTTGCCTATCAGACACCACTTTATTCGGTGACAGTATTGTTTTTGAGGTCATAGATGACAACGGATGTCCTTTACTTTCGGACTGCAAATATTTCTTCTATCCGACAAGATATGAGCACCATAATGCTATCGACACCTACTACAACTGGGAAACCGTAGAACCGCAAGGGATGTGCTCAAGCGAGATGCACACCTTAGGAATGATGATGAACCATGCGCCCTTCCATTCCAAGACACTCGAAAACAAATACATATACAGTGGAGACACATTATTCCTAATAGAATCACCACGGGACAATTTCTACAATCTCAAAGCATACATAGACAGAACTGAGCATTATCACGTAGAGAAATACAACAATGCAAACCAAGCGGAATTGCTTTTCAAATCATACAAAAAATCTATTTACGACACATTCGCAGGCATGATCATGCAAGACTACGGCCTGCCATCCGGCAAGTACAAGTGGGTCATCCATCACGCATGTGAATTGCCGAACGACACCATTGAGCAATGGGTCACATTCACTGAAGACCCCGTATTGGCCGAGGAGCCCTCTTACCAATTCACAAAACACTGTTCCAGCTTGGAAATCAAGCCTATTGCTGGACAGTTCCAACTCGAAGGAACGAATATTGAGACCTTTTTTCTAATACATCAAGAAGACACGATTATACATTCCGTCAACTCCAAAAAGAAGGGAGAATCTTTATTTATCGGACTGCCCGGCACCTACACACTCAGTATGTATGCCCTACCCAAAGATGACGAAGGCTTAATCAATCAAAACCCGTGTTACATCAAAGACACCATCATACAATGGGATGGAGGCACCATTCAAGCAGACTATTTATATTCTCATGTATGCAACAGTGAAGACAGCATCGGCTTTGTTCGTGCCCGAGGGAAAAACGGGCTTCTTCCATACACATACACCATATACGGCTCAATCAATGGGGAAGGTGACGTCATGGCCCAAAACACAGTAGGCGACTTTGACAATCTACCCATTCACTATGGGCAAGCTCTTTCCATAGAGATGAGCGATGCCTGCGGGGCACATTTCCTCACAAACTTCACCGTCAGCGACATGTCGCGCATTCGGAAAGGATGGGCAGAAAACGACCTCAACGAAGTCAGCATTTGCGAAGGGGCCACCTGCCATTTCTACGGCATATCGCTCGGTGGCGTCACCTATCATTGGACTGGGCCGAACGGCTTCGAACGAAACGACCAGAATCCAGAAATTTTCATCCCAAGAGGTAGCGAAACGGCAGGTATCTACCATGTGGAGTTGCTCGGCACCGGGTGCACTCCGCTTTCTGACAGCATCCAGTTGGACGTCATAGGAGCACCTTCCGTGCATTTGGCACAAGACACCACCGTATGCCCCGGCACCGAAATGACGCTGCAGTCCACAGCGTATGGAACCGGGCTCATAACCTACACCATCATGCGGGCAGACAGTGCGGCCGTTCCCATCCGCGTGCTCTCCAACAGGCCGTCAGGGGTCACCGACAGTACCCACAGTTTGATCATGCACGACCCAACGATCTTCTACGTCACGGAAATACGAGATGAGCGTTGCTCTTTCCTCATTCCCGAAGACACCGTTCGCGTCTCCTTTATCAGTGCCGAAGAAAGAGCCGAGCTAATCTGCACCAACGACACCATCTGCAAGGGCGAAGCAAGCGTGTTGACGGCTAAGTCAACTTCGGTCGCACCGTACGTGCTGCGCTGGCAGACGGGGTCCGAAGTTCTCCGACGCGACACCATCTTTGACAAGGACGAGGTGTCCCGCTACTATTTCGAAACACTATCCAGAGACACATTGTTGTACGTGGTGGCTGAATCCGCATTTCGATGTCCATACCGACCTAGTAGAATAGAGCAAGACTCTCTTCTACGAACCGCAGTTGTAGTTGTGCATGAAAACCGACGTGTGGACACAACGATACGGCAGGCTGTACACGAAGAAGAGCTGCCCTATTGGTGGAATGGAGAACTTTACTACGAGCCTGACAGCACGACGCTGACATTTGGCCGAGCACACGGATGCGACAGCACGGTGACATTCATTCTGAGCATCATTCCTGAAGCTCCGTGTCCTGACGCCATCGACTATGACGGAAACATCTACCACGCCGTACGCATAGATCATCTTTGCTGGACGCAGAGCAACCTACGGTCTGAACATTATAGCGATGGCAGGGCAATCGACGACGTGATGTCCTATTACTCAGACCTATTTCCGAACACAGCGGAAAATGTAGAAATCTTCGGGCAGCTATACACTTTTGAGGCAGCCACAGACACCGGACGTGCCGGGCAACTTACGCCACAGGGGCACATCCAGGGAATATGTCCTACAGGGTGGTACCTTCCGGAAGAAGCGCAATACGTGCGGCTCGGCATGCACGACATCAGCGAATTGCGATCTCCCAATTACTGGCTCACAGGAGGAGGAAACAACGCCACCGGTTTCAGTGCTTTGCCTGCCGGTTTCTTCAACGGACAGAACAACCGATTCGAAAATCTGCTCGGTGAAACCCGTTTTTGGTACAATTCTGCGGCATCATCCACCCTTTTTTCTCCCACTTTTATTATCAACAGGCATTGTGACAAAGACATAAAATCTATTTCCAGCAAGGAAAATGGCCACTCTATCCGCTGTATTTTAGAGGAATAACAAAATATTATTTTTTTTACTAACAAGCAGTTGTGGAATTAGAAAAAAAAATGTACTTTTGCCGCCCAATTAAAAATAGATTATTAATCATTAAAAACGATAGAGAAAATGTCAAGAGTTTGTCAAATCACAGGTAAGAAAGCAGTGGTTGGTAATAATGTTTCCCACGCTAACAACAAGACCAAAAGAAAATTCAGTCCGAACTTACATACCAAGAAATTCTATGTTCCTGAATTAGACGAATGGATTTACCTCAAAGTATCCGCTCATGGTATGCGCATCATCAACAAGAAAGGCATCTACAACAGCCTCGTTGAAGCATCCGAAAAGGGCATCCTGTAGTATTTTCATTTCCACGATCTAAAAGCTGCTGTAGCCATTTTGTTTTACAGCAGCTTTTTTTTTGAACTGACACAATAAACTGGCAACTTTTCCGTATAGTATTTTCGTTTTTTACCGGTATTTTGAAAAAGTCCATATTTTTATCCATCCTTCTCACCGTATTGCTCATACACATTTCCTATGGGCAGAAGGCTGTTATTAAAGGGACACTGCAAGACGAAGAGGGCTATCCCATCGAAAATGTTGTCATCCAGGTGCTCGACCACAACATCCAGACCATTTCCAACGATTACGGCCAATTCGTGCTCAACGTTCCCGAGCACACCGATTTGCGAGTCTACTTCCAACAAATCAGCCATCAAGACACCGTCATCAACTTCCGTCTGGGTGCCAAAGAGACAAAAAACGTAACCATAGTCTTGAAGACCATCGGCAACCGATTGGATCAGGTCAACATTCACAGCACGGCCGACAACGGTTACGTCCAGATCAATCCGAAGTTGAGTTTCCAGATGCCGTCACCCGGAGGCGGCATGGAGTCCCTCATCAAGATGCTGCCGGGTGCGTCATCCGCCAACGAGCTCAGTTCGCAGTACAACGTCCGCGGCGGCAACTATGACGAGAACCTCGTCTTTGTCAACAACATCCAGATTTACCGTCCGTTCCTCATTCGCAGCGCGCAACAGGAAGGCATGAGCTTTGTCAATACCGACCTTGCCGGCAACGTCGTCTTCTCTGCCGGCGGTTTCGAGGCCAAGTACGGTGACAAGATGTCCTCCGTGCTGGACGTGCAGTACAAGGAACCCACGCAATACGGCGGTTCCATATCCGCCAGCCTGCTCGGCGCCTCCGCCCATGCCGAGGGCCGCGTTGATAGCTGCTTCTCCTTCTTAGTAGGACTCCGTTTCAAAGACAACTCCTTCCTTTTGAAGACGATGGACTCCGCTGCCGACTTCAAGCCACGCTTTTTCGATGCGCAAATGCTGCTCAAGTGGGACGTAACGAAAAAATTCAGCATCAGCCTTTTAGGAAACTTTTCCATCAACAGTTACAAGTACCAGCCCGTATATCACGTGCAGCGCAACGGGTCCACCTCAGATGCCGAACAACTGGAAGTCTTTTTCGACGGCCAGGAAGTCGATAAATATGAAAACTACCTGGGCGGTTTGACTTTCGCTTACAAACCTTCTGACAAGTCCCTGCTCAAGTTCATCGTCTCATCCTACTACGCCCAAGAGAGCGAGAATTACGATATCCAAGGGCAATACTGGCTGAACGAAATCCAATTCGTCTCCGCCGGCGAAGCCCAAGTGGGAGACCTTCGCGGTTACGGCACCTACTTGGAGCATGCCCGCAACTCCCTTTCCTACATAGTCTCCGCCGCAAACCTCCTGGGTGAGCACAAGCTGCCCTTCGCCAACACGCTGAGTTGGGGCTTGAAAGCACAGAGCGAAATCATCAACGACAAGATTAGCGAATGGACCATGCGAGACTCCTCGGGTTACACCATGCCCTACTACCCCACCACCCCCGGCGAGACGGTGAGCTGGGACGACCCATCTCGTATTTTGGCTTTCGACGACAACGACATCCTGCGGACCACCAACGACCTCAACACGTTCCGTTTCACCGCATTCATCCAAGACTTATGGAAGATAGACGGCGACAGCCTTCCGCACTACATGCTCAATGCCGGATTGCGCCTGCACTACTGGACATTCACACCAAAAGAAGTCACGGTTTCCCCACGCTTAGCATTCATCTACAACCCGCGTTGGGAGCACGACTGGATTTTCTCCTTACGAACCGGGCTTTATTATCAGCCTGCATTCTATCGTGAAATGCGCCGACCCGACGGCACCTTGAACCACGACATCAAGTCACAGCGCTCTGCCCAAGTCGTGGCGGGTGCAGAATACAACTTCAAGTTGTGGCGCCGCCCCTTCAAGTTCACCGCCGAAGCCTACTACAAGTATCTCGACAGACTGATTTCCTACAATGTTGACAACGTACGCATCATCTACAGCGGTGAAAACGACGCAGTAGGTTATGCAGCCGGGCTGGATTTGAAAATCAGCGGCGAGTTCATCAAGGGACTGGAATCCTGGTTCTCCGTGTCTTTGATGAAAACCGAAGAAGACCTGCTCAACGACTCCTACGTAGATAACGAGGGCAACACTATCGAGCCGGGATTTATTCCGCGCCCCACCGACCAGCGCGTGGCCTTCAACCTCTTCTTCCAAGACCACATTCCTGGTTATCCGCAGTTCCGCGTACATCTCAATTTCGTATTTGCCTCCGGCACACCTTTTGGCGCGCCCAACGCCCCGGCATACAACCGCGTATTCCGCACTACGTGGTATCGTCGCGCCGACATCGGTTTCTCCTTCATGCTGCTCGAACAGAGCCGCGACCGTATGCGCAACAAGTCCGCCTTCATCCGAAGCATCAAAAACGCCGGCATCTATATCGAAGTCTTCAACCTCCTCGGCACCTACAATATTTCCTCCTATTTTTGGATCACCGACATCGACAACATTCAGCACGCCGTCCCCAACTACCTGACGGGCAGACTCATCAACCTCAAATTCGCGGTTGACTGGTAAAACGGATTCCGAATTCAAAATTATTTGTATTTTTGCCGCCGTTCAAATGGTGAAGAAATTCCATGTGAAATTCTGAAAGGGAAACAGGTGCAAATCCTGTACAGTGCCCGCTGCTGTGAGTCTCCGCAGTTTCCAGAACAACATGTCACTGTCACACGATGGGAAGGCGTTTTGGAAGAGACAAGTCAGAAGACCTGCCACTTGACGAGTTGTTAACCGCTTCGGGAGGTAGGCAGGTACAAATTTCAAACGAACCTTGTCAGACATTTTTTTCCGAAGCATAATATTAATTTCAAAATGCCGAGGATATGCATTTCAAACAACACAACTTTCAAAAACACAGACTGCTGTCTGCAGTAACCCTTTTTGCCGCATTGGCCTTCATGGCCGTATCATGTAAGCCCACGCCAGGAACTGACCCTGACGGTCCAGTCGACGCCTGCGCGGACGGCGTTTACATCCTCAACGAAGGGCTGTTCCAGATGAACAACTCCACCCTCTCCTACTACGATTTCAAAACAAACACCCTAACCGACGACATCTTCTTGGAAAGGAACCACCGCGGCCTGGGTGACACCGGCAGTGACTTGAAGTCATACGGCTCCAAACTCTACTGTATTGTCAACAATTCCAACCGATTGGAGATTATGAAATTGTCTGACGCGACCTCGCTCAAAGCCATTGACTTAACTGGCAAGCAGCCCCGCAAAATCGCCTTCCATCACGGAAAAGCCTACGTCTCCTGCTACGACGGCGACATTCTGCGCATCGACACCACGACCTTGGAAGTAGAAGCTGCCACACACTCCGGCGACAATCCCGACGGACTCTGCGTGTGCAACGGCAAACTATACGTGGCCAACTCCGGCGGACTCAATTATCCCAACTACGGGAACACCGTTTCTGTCATCGACCTTAACAGTTTCTCCGTTGTCAAGACACTCACGGTGACTGACAATCCAACGGTCATGAGCAGTTACAACGATCAATACGTATATGTTGAATCCAGAGGCAATTACGCCGACATACCGTATGCATTCCAAAAAATCGACGCGCAAACCGACCAGGTAGTCAAGAACTACAACTTAGAGGTTTTGAATTTCACCATCGAGGACCACTTCGCCTACCTGTACAGTTACGATTACAGCACGGCATCTTCTTGGATAAAGGTCATGGACCTCCGCACAGACCAGTTAGTGCGCGAGAACTTCATCACTGACGGCACAACGATTGCCAACCCGTACGCCATCGCCACCAACCCGCTGAACGGCGACGTTTACATTTCAGACGCCGGCGACTACACCGTCAACGGTGACATTGTCTGCTTCAGCAAAGAAGGCAAGAAAAAATTCTCATTCAGCGCTGGCCTGAACCCCGGCGGGATAGTTTTCAAAAATTAGAAGTTATCTACTTCACCTCCAGCACTATCTCATAGAGGCCTTCGGCATCGCTTGGCACAAAAGGCACCGAGCGCTTCCCGTTTATGGTGCAACTTGCCAATTGGGTGCCGCAACCTCTGACCACGATGTTCAGCGTGGCATTCCGATAATGGATATCTTTCAGGACCACCTCACCGGAAGGGATTCCGACGGGATGAAAATGAAGTCCATCCACTTGAAAGTCCATGCCTGCTACAACGTACAGATAATTGCGAAGATAGCCCGTAGCGCACCAGGTCTGGTGATTAAGCGGAGGCCACTGCCAGCTGCCCTGCCATCCGCCAGAAGGGACGCCCTGCGTGGTATAGATTTCATGGAAGTTAACCTCACCGTCTGGGTCATGCTGCGTGGCCAGGCGCGTGAGGTTATCCATCTCGAAATAGCACTTCTCATAGTCACCCACCTGCGCGCAGGCTGAGGCGAAATACATATTGACATGCGGCCATACCATCACATTGTGCCGGCCGGGCATCTCGTCATTATAGCGCTGAAAGTGCGGCCACACCGCAGGAATGCCGAATGGCGACACATACACTTTCGACAGTATATCCCGCGCCTCCGATTCGGACACCAGCCCGAACATGATGGCGTACGCAATACCCAGGGCCTCCTGAAATTCATGCTTTTTGCCCGTATGGTCAATGAGATAGTACAGTTTCGCTTCTTCCGAATTGTATAGATGCTTCCGAAAATTCCGCTTCAGTATCTCGGCCTTTTTCAAATACACCTTCGCCATCTTCGGCTGAAGAATTCCGGCCATCTCAGCCAAACAGACATAAGATTCGTAATAGACAGCATTTGTTGACAAGCATTTGATAGTACGGGAGTTCGGATAGTTCACGACTCCCGAATATATCGTATCCCAGCGAACATCATAGATAGGCTCCTCATAGGCGGCAATGCCATCTTGGAAAACAGCCGGTCCCATAAAAAGTCCGTATTTCCTATCAAAACAGGAATCTTCCAATTCGCGCATCGTCCTCTGGCAGCACACATATGCCTCTTTCAAAAAAGCCTCATCGCCTGTTATCCGGAAATGGTTCCAGGCTGCGATGGTCCAGATGATTTTATCCCAATACTGATGGCCGATAGAGGCATGGTCATTGGTAACGCTCCAAAGCGAGAATTCCGCGATATCAGGACGCAGCAGGGACACGGCATTCCAGGAATTCATAGAAATATCGCGCGTCCATTCGCCGCCGTAGTCGGCACCGGCCTTGAGCAACCTGCCCTCCGTATTGCGGTCAATCGTCCTAATGGCCACAGCCAAAGCACTGTCCTGCAACGCATCGCCCGTCATGATCGTTTGAGCGGACATCCAGCAGAACAAAAAAGCGAACAATGAAGTAAAAAAAGTCTTTTTCATAACCAAACAAAAAGAAGTGCAAAGATATCAAAAAGGTCAATTTGTAGAGCACTATTATGCGATAAGGAAGAGACGCAATATCGAGAAAAAGTTTCCGAAATGTTAAAAACTACGTGCAAAACGTTGATAAATAATCAGGTAAGGCTATTCGTTTTTTTTGTACTTTCGCGCTTTCAAACAATAGGTGTATTATCACGTAAAATTAATTACAAATCTTTAAATATCAATTATTTATGACAATGCAAGATAAAATCAACGAGTTGCTCTCCCTGCGTGAGAAAGCTCGTTTAGGCGGAGGTCAGGAGAGTATTGACAAGCAGCATGCCAAGGGCAAATACTCGGCTCGCGAACGCATCCTGATGTTCCTCGACGAAGGTAGCTTCGAAGAATTTGACATGTTCGTACAACACCGCTGCCAGAATTTCGGTTTGGAAAACAAGAAATTCCTCTCCGACGGTGTCGTTACCGGTTATGGTACAGTCAACGGCCGTCTGGTTTATGTTTTCTCCCAAGATTTCACAGTTTTCGGCGGTTCTCTTTCTGAGACATTTGCTCAAAAAATATGCAAAGTGATGGACCAGGCCATGAAGGTCGGCGCTCCTGTCATCGGTTTCAACGATTCCGGTGGGGCACGTATCCAAGAAGGCGTGAACAGCTTGGCAGGTTACGCTGAAATTTTCCAACGCAACATCCTCGCTTCCGGTGTTATCCCGCAAATCTCCGCTATTTTCGGACCTTGCGCCGGCGGTGCTGTCTACTCCCCCGCTCTTACCGACTTCATCATGATGACCAAGAACACGAGCTATATGTTCGTGACCGGTCCGAAAGTCGTAAAGACTGTGACCAACGAAGACGTAACGACCGAAGACCTCGGTGGTGCATCCGTCCATTCCAAGAAATCCGGTGTGGCTCACTTCGCAGTTGAAAACGAAGAAGAGGGTATC
Organism: Bacteroidales bacterium; assembly: GCA_024400835.1. GTDB lineage: Bacteria > Bacteroidota > Bacteroidia > Bacteroidales > WCHB1-69 > F23-D06. Next base: position 22,779 of record JAKSMC010000011.1, on the reverse strand, counting down.
GCAATGCTCCGCGAACTCATCAGCTACCTTCCTTCCAACAACATGGAAGAACCGCCTTTCGAAGCAACCGAAGATCCTATCAACCGTCTGGAAGACGCTTTGAACTCCATCATTCCGGACAATCCGAACATGCCATACGACGTGAAAGACGTTATCAACGGCATTGTCGATGACGGCAAGTTCCTCGAAATCCAACCGCTTTACGCCCCGAACATTGTTATCGGTTTCGCTCGTTTCAACGGTATGTCCGTAGGTATCGTGGCCAACCAGCCGAAATATCTCGCCGGCGTGCTCGACATCAACGCTTCCCGCAAGGGTGCTCGTTTCGTCCGCTTCTGCGACGCTTTCAACATCCCATTGGTGACGTTGGTTGACGTTCCCGGTTTCTTACCTGGCACTGGCCAAGAATACGGCGGCATCATCCTCCACGGCGCTAAATTGCTCTATGCTTACGGCGAATGCACCGTTCCTAAGGTTACCGTCATCCTTCGTAAGGACTACGGTGGCGCTTACTGCGTGATGAGCTCCAAACATCTCCGCGGCGATATCAACTACGCTTGGCCGACCGCAGAAATCGCAGTTATGGGCGGCAGCGGCGCAGCTGAAATCCTCTACGGTTCACAGATGAAGAAAATCGAAAATCCGGAAGAAAAGGCTGCCTTCCTCAACGAAAAGGTCGAAGATTACCGCAACAAGTTCTCCAACCCGTATGTGGCTGCCCAATACGGCTACATCGACGACGTCATCGAACCGCGCAACACCCGTTTCAGAGTCATCCGCGCCCTTGAATCCCTCAAGAACAAACGCCTGGAGAACCCCGCTAAGAAACACGACAATCTCCCATTATAATCTATTATCTACAAAACTGATAGAGAATTATGAAATATTTAAACAAGATACTGGTTTTGTTGGTGGCACTGCTCGTCACGGGTTCGACCTTCGGTCAGTCCGTCCGCGACTTACGCTTCAACGAAATCTTTATTAAAAATACAGACAACTTTGACGATGAATACGGTCGTCATGTGCCTTGGGTGGAAATTTTCAATACCGCATACAACACGGTAAACCTTGCCGGCTGCTATCTCACCGATGACACCACTGGTTTGGCTTCCGTTAAGAAAAACGGTATCCCCGAGCATTGGTATCGTATCCCAAAAACGGATGTGAACACCGCTATGCAGCAACGTTCCTTCGCTGTGTTCTATATGGATGCGCAACCGCTCTATGGTACTTTCCACGTCAATTTCGACCCTCGTACTTCCAAATCCAGCTACATTGCTTTGATTTCCTCAGACGGTAAGGATCTTATCGACTTGATGGTTTATCCTAAGCAGCAATTGATGGATACTGCTATGTCTTACGGTCTTGCTCACGACGGCATCGTGGAAGAGGCTGAAATGATGGACCAATTTACGCCAGGTTCCACCAACGAAACCAAAGTGACCATTTCCAAACAGGAAAAACTGAAGAGAGATGACCCTTATGGCATTGGTTTGGCTGTTATTTCCATTTCCGTAGTGTTTGTCGCCCTGATTGTCATTTACCTGATGCTGAAACTCTTCGGCTATGCCACCAAGAAGATTGCTGCGCGCAACGCCGCTAAGAGTACTCCGGCAGAAGAAACAAAAGCCGCAGTTGCTGCTACATCAACTGAAGCAAAGGATGACGACCAAATCACCGGCGAAGAGGCTGCTGCCATCGCAATGGCTCTGCACATGCATTTCAACAGCATGCACGACGAAGAGAGTGAAATCATCACCATTGACATGCCTTCCGCCCACTATTCTCCTTGGGCTCAGAAGGAACTCACGATGAAGAAGACTCCGAGATTAAGAAAATAATTCATTAAAAAGATTTTGAAGTATGAAAAACTATAAATTTACGATAAACGGAAACAAATATTCCGTAGAAGTGGGAGACCTCGAAAACAACGCCGTGAATGTAGAAGTCAACGGCACTCCCTACAATGTGGAAATGGACATGGAGATCAAACAGCCGGTGAAGGTGAAACCCGTTGTAAAGGTTAGCGCCAACACCAACAAGGCTGCCGCTCCTGCCGCTGCCACCGCAAACGTGAAGAGCGCTCCCGCCGCAGCTACCGCTTCCGGCGCCACCCTCAAATCACCGCTGCCTGGCACCATCCTCGACATCTTCTGCAAAGAAGGTGACGCTGTGAAGGCCGGCCAACGCCTCTTCCTCCTCGAAGCTATGAAGATGGAAAACAACATCGATGCTGAAAAGGACGGCGTGATCAAGGAAGTAAGAGTTCACCGCAGCGATTCCGTTATGGAAGGCGATGTCCTCGTTGTTTTTGAATAATCACAACCCAATCAACAAGTTCAATAACTAAATTATTAAGACATGTTTGAATTTTTTAAAGAAGGCATCATCCAGTTTTTCGGATACTCCGGTTTCGGAAACTGCACGTGGGGCCATATTATAATGATTTGTGTCGGCTTGTTCTTTATCGCCTTGGGTGTGATTAAAGAATTCGAACCGATGCTGCTCGTGCCTATCGGGTTTGGTATGATTATCGGTAACATCCCGTTTACCGACGGTCTGCAAATCGGTGTGTACGAGAACGGCGCCGTGCTGAACTACCTCTACTTCGGCGTCATCAAGGGTTTCTACCCGCCACTGATCTTCCTTGGTATCGGTGCCATGACGGATTTCTCGGCATTGATATCCAACCCTAAACTGATTTTGATTGGCGCTGCCGCACAGGCCGGTATCTTCGCCGCGTATATGTGCGCATTGCTGTTGGGCTTCACCCCACAAGAAGCCGGTGCTATCGGCATCATCGGTGGTGCTGACGGCCCGACCGCCATCTTCCTTTCCTCTAAGTTGGCTCCGAGTTTGATGGGTGCCATCGCTGTGTCTGCCTACTCTTACATGGCTTTGGTTCCGGTTATCCAACCGCCTATCATGCGTCTCTTCACCAACGACAAAGACCGTCTCATCCGCATGCGTCCGCCAAGAGCTGTCTCCAAGAGAGAAAAAGTGCTCTTCCCGTTGTTCTGTATCCTGCTGACCGCCTTCCTCGTTCCGTCCGGCCTGCCACTGCTCGGTATGCTGTTCTTCGGTAACCTGCTGAAAGAATGCGGCGTGACCAAACGTCTGGCCAACACCGCTTCCGGTCCGCTCATCGACATCGTGACCATCCTCATCGGTCTTACCGTGGGTGCTTCCACACAAGCCACCAACTTCCTGACTCCGAAGTCCATCCTCATCTTCGTTCTGGGTGCATTCTCATTCGTGGTCGCAACAGCTTGTGGTGTGCTCTTCGTGAAGTTCCTCAACCTCTTCCTGAAAGAAGGCAACAAGATCAACCCGCTTATCGGTAACGCTGGTGTATCCGCCGTTCCTGATGCTGCCCGCGTTTCCTACGTGGAAGGCCTCAAGTACGACCGCACCAACTTCCTCTTGATGCACGCTATGGGCCCGAACGTGGCCGGCGTCATCGGTAGTGCCGTCGCTGCAGGTATCCTCTTAAGCTTCCTGTACTAATATTCGATAATCATTGTAGAGACGTTGCGCGCAACTTCTCTACTGAGAATAAAAAATCCCGCATATCATTGATGTGCGGGATTTTTACATTAAAACTCTAAATAACAATTATTATCGCATGTCGTTAACCTCAACGCCAGGATATTTGCTCTTGTCGAATACAAAATAACTGTCGGAAAGGGTAACATTTGATTTAAATTGTTCAATGTAATAGGTGTAAGTTGTGTTGTCCTTCTCGTAAAGTGCAATCCTTACTATATTATTATTACCTTTATTTATATATAAACGAATACGGTAATAAGATTGTGAGACTTTAGGGGTAAGGTCAACTAAGGCCATCGAAACATTGTTGATGTTCTCGTCTCGAATATATTTTGCACGGAAATGCTTGTCCCAGTTTTTCATGATGCGCTGAGGATTCATCATATTGTCATCATCCTCCGGATCATATTCGTAAATGGAAACTTCATTGGTTGACTTCTGATAGTTCCAACTGGTCACACCGTTGCAGAAATAGGTTTGGCCATTGTAAGTCATTCTGTATTTGTTACCTTTCAAAGCGAAATCTCCTTGATAGGTATTCAGCGTCTTGCTATCTTTGGTAACCTTCAAAGTATAGTGGAACTGCATAGAAGTATAGGCTTGATACTTCGCAGAGACCTTTTTCATCAACTCGGTCGCACCGCCGTCAACATTTTGCGCGCTGCCTGCCACAGCAAACAAGAGGCATAAAATCACTGTGAAAAATTGTTTCTTATTCATCTTTCTAAAAAATAAAAAAAACGAGTGAGAGATGCAGATATCTTCTCAAAGTTTAACGAATGGGGGAATTATATTATAGAAGACCTTTGCTGGCCAGCATTTCCTGAAGCTGCGCATTGGTCTTCATCAGCACTTCACGAGGTTTGCTGCCGTTGGCAGGGCCCACGACGCCGAATTCCTCCAATTGATCCATAATACGTCCGGCACGGTTGTAGCCGAGGCGCATTCTACGCTGGATGTTGGACGTAGAGCCTATTTGCGTTTGGACAGTCAAGACGGCGGCATCCACAAACAGAGGGTCGATTTCGCCGGAGGCAGGCTCGTCATCGAAGTTGGTTTCCGAAGGCTCGCTGCCGGGCTCCGGAACATCAGGCAGCTCGTATGGGTTCATCAACGGGCTGAGTTGCGACTTCTCCTCAATATAGTCAGCAATCTTCTCCACTTCGGGAGTGTCGACAAACGCACACTGCAGACGGACGATGTCGCTGCCCGTGGATATCAACATGTCACCCTTGCCAATCAACTGATTAGCGCCCGTGGCATCGAGAATGGTCTTCGAGTCGACACCAGATTGCACACGGAAGGCGATACGTGCCGGGAAGTTAGCCTTGATACTACCGGTGATGATGTTTACGGAAGGACGTTGCGTAGCAATTACCAAGTGGATGCCGATAGCGCGGGCCAACTGGGCCAGACGGGCCAACGGCTGTTCCACCTCCCTGCCCGCCGTCATGATCAAATCACCGAACTCATCGACAATCAACACAATATAGGGCAGATAACGGTGGCCGGCTGCAGGAGACAACTCACGGGCACAGAACTTGGCATTGTATTCCTTAATATTACGCATCTTGGCCAACTTCAGCAAATCATAGCGGTCGTCCATCTCTTTGCAGAGGGAATTCAGCGTTCTCACCACCTTTTTCGTATCCGTGATGATAGCATCACCGTTGTCCGGCAATTTAGCCAAATAGTAATTTTCAATAGCAGCATAAAGCGTGAATTCAACCTTCTTCGGATCCACCAACACAAACTTCAACTCCGTAGGATGCTTGGTATAAAGCAAAGAAGTGATGATGGCATTCAAACCGACAGACTTACCCTGTCCGGTTGCACCAGCCACCAGCAAGTGCGGCATCTTGGCCAAGTCCACCACAAAAGGTTCGTTGTTAATAGTACGTCCCAAACCGATAGGCAGCGCATAGCTGTTGTTTTGGAACTTATCAGAAGCAATGATTTCCTTCATGGAAACGATGTTGGCGTTCTTGTTCGGCACCTCGATGCCGATGGTGCCACGACCCGGAATCGGTGCAATGATACGGACACCTAACGCCGCCAAGCTCAAGGCTATATCATCTTCAAGATTCTTGATTTTGCTGATACGCACGCCATCAGCAGGCACAATCTCATACAAGGTCACGGTCGGGCCAACGGTGGCGGAAATTTTCTTGATTGGCACATTGAAGCTGTTCAGCGTGGCCTCGATGCGTTTCTTGTTATCCAACAGCTCACGTTTCATCAGTTCCTCTGTAGCCTCCTTTGCCGGATATTCGTTCAGCAGGTCAATCGGCGGGAATTCATAGGTTGACAGATCAGCACGGGGATCGTACGGCGGAAGATTGCGTACCTCCTCAGCCGTCATGGCGACTTGCTTTTCTGCAGTATCGTCAGCCGGCTGTTCTTCTGCGGCAGAGATTTCAGCGGATTCTTCCTCGGAAGCGGCTTCCTTATTGCTCACCCACTCAAACGGAACTTCCTCCGTCTCACGGGCAGCCGGCTTGTAAACGGGTTCATCCGCAATCGGTTCAGGCTTTGGATGAGACGGCTGTTCGATATCCCAGCTGGTTGTATTGGATCCGTACTCTTTCGTCAGGCAACCATGATCAGAGATGTATAGATCGTCTAAATCCTCGCGCTGAGTGACGGAATCGTTTTCGTCCTCCTCGTCATCGTCGTCCTTACGACTGCGTTTGCCACGTTTCTGCTTTTTGGCAGATTCGCGTTCCATATCTTTTTCAGGAAGGTTCACGATAGATTGCTGCAGCTGGTCGAAAGCCGCATTGATTGGGAATTTATAGCAAAGAATTAGAATCACGAAGAAGAGCACTGCCACAATCAATCCCGTCACCAACTTGCCTACGCCGTTCAACAACGTGTCAGCCACAAAATTACCGAAAAGGCCTGACACGAAAGAGTTGTCACCGTTATAGAAAAACAGGCCGAAGCAGATAGAGAACCAGGCCATCGTCAGGAAGGTGTTGAGCGTAGTTGTTCCTAAGGACAGCGGTGCCTTGTTGAAAGTGAGTTTCATGCCATAAAGGAAAATCAAAAACGGGAAGCCGATGGAGAAGACTCCGAAAATCTCATTGACAAAGAAATAGGCCAGATAAGCCCCGACAGAGCGCGCAATATTTTCAGAGACTATCGCACGATGGCCGTCAACATATGTAATGTTGTTATGGGCATGGAAATAGAATGAGAAAATAGAGACAGCCAGCAGCAGGGCGAAAGCCATAAGAATGATGCCATAGACCTGAATGGCATGAGGGCTGGACATAGACTTACCGAAAGACCCTTCAGAAGAGGTCTTCTTTTTTTTGGTAGTTTTTGCGGCTTTCGGAGCGGCGGCCTTACGCTGAGCCTTGGCATGGCGGGTCAGTGTAGAGGTGCCAGACTGTTTTCTAGAGTTGGTTGATACTCGGTAATTTGAAACTTTCATGCTTGTTTGCTGATTATTGAAAAGGGGATTTTATGCAATAATGGACAAAAATATACAATTTTTATGGGGGCCTTGCGTTAACCGCAAAAGAATATAAACAATACCATGTTAGAAAAAAAAACGTTTATATTCTCGTCAACTTGATGTAGATAGTATTTTTGCTGAAATTTTTTCGATTATGAATCATTTATTGTTATTACAGGCAGCAAATGCCGAAACGATTGCCGTCGCAGCCAACGAGGCCGCCCAAGTTCAGGAGACATCCTACTTCAAATTGGTGTTCGCGCTCAACAGTTTGTGGATTATGATTCCGCTGTTTTTAATGTTGGGATTTGCCATTTATCTGTTCGTAAAGAAACTGCTTGTGCTCAACAGAGCATCTACAGAAGAATATAATTTCATGAACAACATCCGTGATTTCATCCACGATGGCAAGTTGGAATCAGCCGTCGCCCTGTGCAAAGGCAATGACAATCCTTCCGCCCGTCTGATTGAAAAAGGCCTGTCACGTATCGGCCGCCCGTTGGATGACATCCGCACAGCTGTGGAGAACGAAGGCAACATTGAGGTCGGCCGCTTGGAAAAAGGTGTATCCGCTTTGGCAACGATTGCCGCCATCGCCCCGATGCTCGGCTTCCTGGGTACGGTCGTCGGTATGGTGTCCGCATTCCACAACATGGCAGCAGATCCCAACAACTTCAACATCGGAACGCTGTCCTCCGGCATCTACACGGCTATGATCACCACTGTCGCCGGTTTGATTGTCGGCGTCCTGGCATTGGTATTCCACAACATGATTGTTTCCAAGATTTCCAACGTCGTATACATGCTGGAAATCCGCACGACAGAGTTCATGGACCTTCTTCACGAAAACGTATAACGACTAAAAGCACAGCGTTATGGCAATAAAAATGCAAAACAAGGTTGACACCACCTTCAGTGCCACCTCCATGTCGGACTTGGTGTTTCTGTTGTTGATCTTCTTCATGCTGACATCGACCATGGTGTCACCCAACGCCATCAACTTGGTGCTGCCGAAGAGCACAGCCGACAAGCAGTTGGTTGCTAAAAATATAGAAGTATACATCAACAAAGACCTCGAATATTTCGTCAACCCGGAAGGTTCCAACGCCCAAGCCATCCCGTACGAGTCATTGCTGTCCGCATTGGAAGAGGCCGCCGCGCAGGACAACTCCGAGATGAAATCCATCATACTGCGCGCCGACAAAAGTGTACCCGTCGAGAACGTCGTGGCCCTGATGGACGTGCTGAACCAATTGAACGAATCCTATCCTGAAGAGGAAAGATATAAAATGGTGCTTGCCACCGAAGCCAAATGAAAGAAACGAACGAGAATAGAAAAGATAATCTGATTTCAACAGGTGTATCAGTAAGCGCGATGATTCTCATCATCGTGCTGCTGATCACATTTGGACTGAAATCTCAGATTCCTCCTCCGCCGCCCAAGAAGACTTTCTATGTGGACATAGAGCAGATTGCCGGTGGAGGAGGTGGCGGTGGCGCGGAAGTGCCCAGCCCCAAGACCTCGAACGTTCCCACGGCACAAAACTATGCCACACAGAATGCGCAACATGACGCACCTTCCGTGTCCAAGGCTCCTAAAACCAGCACCAACCCCACACCTGCCGCACCCAAGGTTGACCCGACCGCCATGTACAAGGGCGGTCACGGCGGCAGTGGTTCCGGTGGTGGCAGCGGCTCAGGCATCGGCACTGGCACAGGCTCAGGCCTTGGCCCCGGCACCGGCTCAGGCTCCGGCGGCGGCATCGGCTACGGAACCGGTTCCAGAGGCCTTATCAACAACATCAACACTACGGTCTATGAAGAAGGACAGGTTTGCGTTGAAGTACACGTCATGGCTGACGGCTCCGTTTCCGAAGCTCACGTGATCAACAACAAAAAGTACCAAACCACGATTACGAACCGCATGGTGCAAAACCAATGTGTTAATGAAGCCAAACGCGCCAGATACAAATCCGGAAAAGAGGAACTGCGCGTGATTATCTTCAAATAGCTGCCTTCAGATTTCCCAACGCATTTTCTGATTTAACACATTCCTTATATCTCAAAAGCATCGCGTCTGATAACGCAACAATAATCCTTCGCGCCTTTGCGGTAAAACTAACACATTATGTATAAAGAAATTCTTGACGAAATATTTCACGCTTATCCGATGTATCACAAAATCGGGAGCGCGGCCTACAAAGAAGGATTGGAAAACATAGAAGCACTCCTCAACATCGTCGGCAATCCCGAACGCAAACTCAAAGCTATCCATATCGCCGGCACCAACGGCAAAGGTTCTGTGGCTCACCTCATGGCATCCTATTGTCAGGAACAGCATCTCAAAACCGGGCTTTTCACCTCCCCTCACTTAGTAGATTTTCGTGAGCGCATACGCATCGACGGTGAAATGATTCCTGAAGATTTCATATTGGATTTCTTCAAAAAATACAAATCCGAATTCGACAAGTTAGAACCGTCATTCTTTGAAATGACCACGGCATTGGCTTTCTATTATTTTGTAGAACAGAAAGTGGACATCGCAGTTATAGAAGTCGGATTGGGCGGCAGATTAGACTGCACCAATGTGTTGCGTCCACTACTCTCCATCATCACGAACATCACTTTGGAGCACACCCAGATGTTGGGCGATACCATCGCGAAAATAGCCTTTGAGAAGGCCGGCATCATCAAACAGGACACGCCCGTTGTCATCGGAGAATTCCACCCTGAGAGTTTTCCAGTGTTCACCGACATTGCCAATCAGAAGAACGCCCCGCTGTTTTTAGCCGCCGACAACTACACCATAAGCGGAGAGCTCTACGACTGCAACATCATCGACGTGTTCGGCAATGTGAAATACGAGCATGTCAACATGCCGCTCAGCGGCGAATACCAGCGCAAGAACCTCGCAACTTTCCTGCAGGCCACCGACGTGCTGCATCAACTGATGCCATCTGACAAGGACGTCACTGTGGCCGCCATCGAGCATGTCATCAGCAACACAGGATTCCAAGGCCGCTGGCAAGTGCTCCGCCGCCAGCCGCTCACTATTTGCGACGTCGGACACAACGTCGGAGGCTTGTCCATTACCATGAAGCAGCTGGCCGAGATACCGTGCCGGCAACTGCGCATGGTGTTCGGCATGGTATCTGACAAAGACATCGAGCATATCATCCCCCTGCTTCCGAAAGAAGCACTGTTCTACGTTTGCCAAGCCAACATCGAACGCGCCATCCCAGCAGCCGACTTGGCAGCTATGCTTTCGCAACATGGACTGAGCTGCAAAATATGCGGCAACGTACTCGATGCTTTTCAAACTGCCGAAGCAGACGCCTCTCCCGAAGACATCATCTTCGTCGGTGGAAGTTGCTTTGTCGTCGGAAACCTGTTAGAAAATTTGTAAACATCACTTTATTTTGCATATGATAGGCACGTGTTTTTAAAAAAAAATGCGTGCCTATTGATTATTATTACATATTGATTTGTATATTTGCCAACTCTTTTAATCAAGCAAAATAAATTTATCTAAATTATTATATACCAATAAAATGAAGTGATATGTATCCAATTCTCAAACATCCGATTCTCGATATTCCAGAAGGAGATATCGTAACATTTGAATTCAACGGAAAACAAGTACAGGCCAAGAAAGGCTACACCATTGCCGCCGCATTGCACCAGGCAGGGTTCCCTATTCACAGCCACAGTTTGAACGGTCGTGAGCGAAGCATGGACTGCGGTATCGGCAAGTGCGGTGCCTGCGAAATGTTGGTGGACGGCGAAGTGAAACGTATCTGCATCACAAAAGTCGACGGTGTGCAGAAGGTGGAAGAAATCAGCCACAACTTCATGCCGGAAAATGCTCCGGCGAAATCCGACAACGGCAGCACCAAGATCTACAAGACTGAAGTTGTCATCATCGGGGCCGGTCCTGCCGGCTTAGCCTGCCGCGAACAACTCAACAAGATGGGCATCCCCAACATCGTCATCGACAACAACGACCGCATTGGCGGGCAGTTCACGATGCAGACCCACCAGTTCTTCTTCTTTGAAAAAGAACAGAAATACGGTGGCATGCGCGGTTTCGACATTGCCAAGACATTGGCTGGAGACGACCACTCAGGCATTTTGCTGAACAGCACCGTGTGGGACATCTTGGAGGGCAAACGTGTAGCCGCCAAGAACATGGAAGACAATTCCATATTCTACGTTGACGCCAACTATCTCGTTGTTGGTACTGGTGCATTCCCATTCATGCCGACTTTTGAAAATGACGACCTTCCCGGCGTTTACACAGCCGCTGTGGTTCAAAAGATGATGAACTTGCAGCACACCTTGTTAGGCAAACGCATACTCACCATAGGTGCCGGCAACATCGGATATCTGACCTCCTATCAGGCCATGCAGGCAGGCGCACAGGTTGTCGCCATCGTCGAAGCCATGGACCATGAAGGCGGATTCCCCGTTCAGGCCAACCGCGTACGCCGTCTCGGCATCCCCATCATCACATCTCACACCTTGCTGAAGGCCATTCCAAACGAAGACCACACCGGCGTTATCGGCGCAGTGATTGCCGAATGTAAAAACTTCAAGCCCGTACCGGGCACAGAACAAGTCATCAAAGACATCGATTTGATCAACATCTGCACAGGTCTGAAACCCGACAACCTCATCCTTGAAAAGGGCAAAGTCACGTTCGGACTCAACACCTACGGCATCGGCGACGCCACACGCGTGGGCGAAGGCACGTGCGCCGTTTTACGCGGCAAGCAGGCTGCCATGGAAATCGCTCAGGCCATGGGCGTGCGCTTCAATTACGACGACTACCTCGCCGTCACGAAGGACTATGCAGACTCTCAGCAGCATCCTGTTCGCGTACTCGAAAAACCCAACCGCCCGACCGGCGACCGACTGCAAAAGCCATTCGTCATGGCCGACTGCCTTTACGGATTCGCCTGCAACCCGTGTTCTTTTTCCTGTCCGCAAGGCGCCATCACCAAACTGGCCACCAATTGCGTACCGCAAATCGACTACAACAAGTGCATCGGCTGTATGAAGTGCGTCAACCACTGCCCAGGCCTGGCTCTGTTTGGATACAACATCCCGAAGAACTGGCTCTTCCTGCCGTTCGAATACGAAGCCGAGGAAAATGCAGAAGTGTTCTTGGTCAATGATAACGGCCAGAACATCGGCGAAGGCATCATCGAAAAAATCACCAAGGGTGAGAACAAGACCAATGTGGCCCGCGTAAAAGCCTTGACCATCAATGGTGAAGCGCTCACCGAAGTAACGGGCTTCGTACTCAAAGACAGATTCCCGAAACCGCTGGACTGGCAGAAGTTAGACCAAAACGAAGAAGCACCTGCCTACGTCTGTCACTGCGACGACGTGAAAATCGACAAGATTCTCGAAGCAGTCAAGGGCAAGACCATCATTTCAGTAGATGAGCTCAAGCACATCACCCGTATCGGTATGGGCCCGTGCCGCGGCAAACGCTGCATCCCGCGTGTCAAGCAACTGCTGGCCGGCTACGGTGTGACCGTGGTGGGCGACGCCACCCCGCGCGGACCGCTCTCCTCACAACTCAACATCGGCGAACTGGTCGGCAAGAATGAAAATGCCACTTTCATCACCAACGTCAACGGCCAACCGACCAAGAAAGTAGAATGCGATGTGTTCGTGGCTGGTGGCGGTATCACCGGCAGCGGCCTGTTCCGCTACTTCGCAGAAGCCGGCAAGAAAGTCGTTCTCTGTAATGCCGAACGCGGCTCCTCCTGGCGCTGCATCGGTGGCGGCCGTCCGAGCTTCTCCGTCCCCGAAATCGCAGACATTGCAGAACACAACCGCGCAATCTTCGAAGAGATTCAAAAGGTCACCAATATCAACTACAAGCCTATTCGCTACGTTGGTTTTGCACATGACGAAGCCAACTACAAAGCTTTAGAGAAATCTTTAGGCTGGTCAGACGGTTATATGGTTGACAAAAAGGATTTTGTAAAAGAGGTATCTCCTTATTTCAATCCTAACTTGAACACATACCAGGCTGCCTGTATCACCAACGCCTGCTGGCAGGCCACCCCGGGACCGACCATCAACTACATCCGCAACATCGCCATCGAAAAAGGCGGCGTGCTGTTAGAAGACTGTCGATTGATTGAAGTGCAAAGAACCGCCAAAGGGTTCATGGCCTTGGTACTCAACCACGACAAGGAGTATGTGGAGTATCACTGCGAACATTTCGTCAACGCCCTCGGACCGAGCGCCAACAAGTTTGCCGAACAACTCGGTCTATATCTCGGCCTCTACCCCATCAAGCACCAGGCATTCATCACCCATCGCCTGCCGATGCTGGGTAAGAACGGAGATTGCTTAGACATGCTCATTGACAGAAGGAAATACAAAGGTTTCTCCGCCGTCTATGGACAGCAGTTCGCCGAAACGGGCCAAATCATCGGTTGCGCATCCCCGGCATGCGAGAACCTGCAAGCCGGCAAAGAGTTGAAATACAACACCCAGGACTTCTTACAAGTTTGCGCAGAGATGTTCATTGACTGGATACCGCAGCTGAAGAACGTCAGTTTCCAGGCCACATGGGCCGGCTACTACACAGAGCCTCGCTACATCGTCGACCCGGACAACGGTTTGCTCGTCGGCATGCGCGGCCACGGCTTCATGCTCGGTCAGTACTTAGCCAAGATTTACGTTGACAAGTACCTCGGCCGCGAATATCCGGACTACATGAGCCGCCTCACCATCACCGGCGACGGACTGAGCGAGAACGCCTTCCAATAGCAGATGTTCCTCTTCTGAAAACACACCAAGGGGTTGCCATAGGCAATCCCTTTTTTATATTTGCAAGGCTTAATTTCCAAAATACGAATGTAACTGCATTTTTGTATATTTGCAAACTTTTGCAAAAAAGCAATATATAATATTATTCTACTGATTAACAAATAAATAAACCTCAAGAATAAATAATGATGAAACGCTTTATCCTTCCGTTGTCAATGCTTTTATTGTCAAGCATGGCATTTGCGCAAAATGCCAATGACATCCTCATCAAAGTTGGAAACGAAACAATCACCAAATCCCAGTTCGTCACCGCCTACCAGAAGAACAATCTCCTGAGCGAGTCTACCGAAAAGGATTTACGCGAATACCTGGACCTCTACATCAACTATCGTATGAAAGTGCAAGAGGCCATCAAACTGCAGATGGACACTTCCACTGCCTTCAAAAAAGAACTTGCCTCCTACGAAGGACAGTCTGCGCAACAATACCTCATCGACACCGAGGTCAGCGAGCAGCTGTTGGAAGAGGCTTTTGACCGCTCCAAATACCAAGTCAGAGCTTCACACATTTTGATACGCTGCAACCCAAACGCTTCACCTAAAGACACCTTAGCAGCACTACATAAAATCCAACAAATCAGAGAGAAAATCGTCAACGGACTGGATTTCAACGAAGCCGCTTATCTCTATTCAGAAGACGAATCTGCCCAAGACCATGTCAACCCGCAATCCAAAAGAATGCAATATGGCAACAAAGGCGAGCTCGGCTATTTCTCCGTATTGGAAATGATTTACCCATTTGAAGTGGCTGCTTATACTAATCCTGTCGGACAAGTGTCACAACCGTTCCGCACACAATTCGGATACCATTTGGTGTATGTTCAGGACAAGATCCCCGCAATTGCGAAACTCAATGTTTCCCAAATCTTCATTGCTGACACCAACGCTCTCAAGAACAGCAAACCGGCTCCGGAAATCCAAGACAAGCTGAACAACATCATCAATGAATACAAGAACGGAAAATCTTTCGCCGAACTGGCAAAATTATTCTCCGAAGACAAAGCCACCAAGGACAACGGCGGACAAATGACCGCATTTACCCCCAACCGCAGACCTGGCAACTACGTGTCTGCCATCATCAACCTCAAAGGTGACGAAATCACAGAACCGGTTCCTTCCTCTATAGGTTGGCATATCATGAAATTAGACTCTGTCAAATACGCTATCGCCAACGAAGAAACCAAGTTCATGCTGAAAAGCAAACTCCAACGCGACCCGCGTTCCCGCAAGAGCAAGGAATCTTTAGTGGAAAAACTCAAAAAAGAATATAATTTCCAAGAAAGTGGGAAAGCCGCAGCCATGAAGTTCTTCAAAAAGAACGTCCCTGCTTCCTATTTCCAATCCACAGCAGTAGCCATCGACTCCATTAAAGGCATTGAGAAGCTCAAACCGATATTCACTTTTGCCGGCCAAGAAGTAAGTGCTATTGAGTTTGCAAAATTCATCTCCCGCTATCAAGGGGCACCTCTTAACGTATCACCAATTCAATTCATCGAAAGCCTTTATCCGAACTTCGTGTCCGAGCAGATGTTACGCTACGAACGCCGTCACCTTACCGAGAAATATCCCGAATATAAAGAACTCGTCACCGAATTCCACGACGGCATGCTTCTTTACGAAATCAACTCAGAAAAAGTATGGAATGCCGCTATCAAGGACAGCATTGGTCTGGAAAAATTCTATGAGAGTGTCAAAACCGAATATCCAGCTGAGAACCCCAGCGATTCCATCCAATACAAACCTCTTAGCGAAATCCGCGCTATCATCGTCAGCCGTTTCCAAGACAGCCTCGAACAGGCCTGGCTCAAGGAACTCCACGAAAAATATCCTGTTGTCGTAGACGAAAAAGTATTCAAAACCATTTTGAAATAACATCGTGAGTAAGAAGTTCATCCTTTTCGCACTTTGCTCCCTCGCCCTTCTTTCCTCCTGTAACAAACAGAAGGACAAAGTTGTAGCGCAAGTCTATTACCACAAGCTCTACGAGTCTGAAATCGCAGCCATCATGCCAACCGGCATGAGCCCGACTGACAGTATGGCCTTGGTGAACGACTATATCGACAACTGGGTAAAAGAGCAACTTCTCCTTCATGAAGCCGAAAAGAAATTGACTCTCAAAGAGCAGAATTTTGACAGACAAATCGAAGAATACCGCAACAATCTGCTCATCAACAAATACTATGAAAAGTTGATTTCTGACACAAACACCTTCAAAATCACACAAAACGACGTCAAGGAGTTCATGAAGACCTTTGACAAGCGATATACCGTGGACAAGGAGATTGTAAAGGTCAATTACGTCAAACTGTCCAAAGGTTCAAATTTGATTGATCCCGTAAAGGCCATCCTTTTCAATAATGAAAAACGTTTGTCCGAAAAAGAGACCTTGACTAAAATGCTCGGTGACTCCATCGAATATCTCATTGACGATGAAGCCTGGCTGTATTTAGACGATATTCAAAACGAAATCTCATTTGAAATCCCCAAGGATGCCATCACCAATCACAAGAGCATCGAAAAAGAGATAGGAGACAATCACTTTCTGTTAGTTGTTTTGGACTACAAGAGCCAACGTTCCGTGAACGAAACGGAAGATGAATTGGCCGCAGCCAAAATGATGCTGCTTAACCAACGCAAACAGCAGTTTATTCAAAAGCACGTGGACGAGCTCTATCAAAAAGCCCTAAAGAAAGGTGTTATCTTACAATAAAAAAAAGCCTCCCGAAAAGGAGGCTTTTTTGTTATTCTTCTTTTTTCAAATGGACATCCATCTGATTGAACGGAATTTCAATATTCGCATTGAGGAACGCTTCATAAACCTGCTGGTTTAAGCCGTAATAGGCTGTCCAGTAGTTCTGTGGCAGTGTCCAAGCGTAAAGGCTCATATTCACAGAACTCTCCCCAAGGTCTTCGACGACAGCATTCGGGGCTTTCGGTTCTTGGAGAATCAATTCATTGGAATTGGCCACGCGCAGCAGAACCTCACGTGCTTTTTCCACAGATTCTCCATAGGCGATGCCGACTTTAATATGGACACGGCGCATCGGTTCACTGAAGTGGTTAACTAAGGACTTTGTGGCCAGTTCCGTATTTGGGACCACAATTATACGGTTGTCATAAGTTCTCAAAGAAGTGCAGAAAATCTGAATTTTCTCCACAAAGCCAGAATAAGTTCCTTGTTCAATGAAATCACCAACCTTGAAAGGTTTGAGCAGCAAAATCATCACACCACCGGCAAAGTTCTGAAGAGTGCCTTGCAGTGCCATACCGATAGCCAAACCGGCAGCACCCACGATGGCCACAAAAGAGGTGGTCTTGATACCAACAATGCCCATCACCGTAAGGAACAGCAGGACTTTGAGTATTACATCTATCAGGGAGTTCAGAAATTGCTGTAACGACTTGTCAACCGTATGGCGTTGGTACACCTTGTTCATAAATCGGTTCAGCAACTTGATAAGCTTCCAACCGATCCACAGCACCAAAAGTGCTACAATGACTTTGGGAACATGCGTGAAAACGACGTCCGTTACGAATTTCTTAGCAGCTACAATGAATTGTTCCATATATATAATAGTCAAACGAGATTACTGAACCATAACCTTTCTGATAGCCTTGCCTGTAGGAGTACTGATTTCCAGCATATAGAATCCGTTGGACAAAGAAGAGACATTCATCGTATGCTTGTTCTGGCCCATATAGGCTTCTACACTTTCAGTTTGAACAAGTTTGCCGGCAGCATCCAACAAACGGCAAGTCACCTTGGCAGCATCTTGCAGAGAGAATTCCACAAAGATATTATCATTTGCGGGATTAGGATACACCGTCAGATCTTCCAAGTCGCTGTGGTCGTCAATGCTTGCCAATGCGAAATATTCCAATCTAAAGCCGTCTTTCTGATCCCAGTTATCAGAAACGAAATTGACCTTCATTTTCTTAAAATTAACATTGTAAACCTCGCCTGTTGGGGGTTCGTAG
Source organism: Bacteroidales bacterium (assembly GCA_024400835.1). GTDB lineage: Bacteria > Bacteroidota > Bacteroidia > Bacteroidales > WCHB1-69 > F23-D06. Next base: position 4,935 of record JAKSMC010000011.1, on the reverse strand, counting down.
ATGTCAAAACGCTTGTAAAGTGTTGGAGGTGTTGTTGTGTTATTGTAAACATCGACGAAATCGCCATAACCGAGATCGAATTTCGGGAAAGCAATGGAATAACCGGAAATATAGTTCAAAGAGACATTCCAAGTGCAGTTCGATTGAGGACGATAATTCACACCGTCATCACTTCCATCAGAGAGAATAGATGTCCAATCGGTTACAACTTGAGGAGCGACAGGACACTGTTGTGCGGGCACGGTGCTCGAGTAGCTGATCAGGAAACCATAGTAATCCGTGTTGGTTTCGACGCTGCCATTGGAAGTAAACGTAATCAGAACACTGTCAGCTGTAACCGTATAGACTTGAGTAGGAACGGTCGTTCCCGTAAGTGTTGCTTTCACTCCGCTTTCTACAGTCGGGCCGTTATAGATAGTGACGAAATCCACGTCAGGGTTCAAATCCAGACGATCAAACGAAAAAGAATAGCTTGTGGCTTCCGGAACGGCAATCATCCATGAGCAGTCAGGATTTGCTTGATAAGGTTTGGCTGTTGGAGAGCCATCAGCGACATAACCGAAAGAAGCCGTATTACGTTGGTGGCCCTGGCAATAAGTGTCTGGATAAGCACCGGATGGGAAAATATGCACAATAGCCTCGCTGTTGAAATCGAAATGAGAAGAACCGGCGACAAATTGGTCGATGGCATACCAGCCGTTAGAAGCGCCACCCCAACCGTAATTCAAAGAGAATTTGTCATCACTGTCATAGCCATCCAGAACGTATGCGTGACAAGAGTTCATCTGCTGGTTGCAGCCTGAATAATAGACCGGCCGACGAGCATCGATTTCTCCCTTCAAGATGTTGATATAAGTAATCAAATCAGCAGAATCAACATAAAAGCCGCGGTAATAAGAGGCGATGCTCTGGTCATATTGGAATCTATTGGCCAGCTGGTCACGAGCCTCAGCCGTTTGAGCGCCAGATCCATCATAATTATAGTTCATTTGTATAGCCACGCCGAAATGGTAAGCCAACTTTGCAATTTCACAGGCATAGCTGTGCGGGACGTTGCACATCGCATCCCAATGGTATTTGTGCTGCGTAAAGTTGACTGTTTGGCGAGGATAGCCTTGTGGGACATAAGTAGAACCGCCAACACCATGTTCTGGATATCTATGGTAATTCATGATTTGGGAAGAAGCCAAAGCCACACAACCATTAGGAACACGATAATCGTAGTAAGAGCCCGCTTGTACATCCCAAGGACAATACGTATTGTAATATTTGCTCTGATTCCATTGTGTTGTCAACAACGGTCCTTTACCAGTCGATTTACCTGCTTTGGGTGTGAAATCATCTGCGAGATAGCGTTTCCAGTCTGCCACCGATTTCTGTGAGACAGGGGCGTCACCTTTTTCCGTAAATTCAACCACTTGACTATACAAATGGAAAAGATCGCGCACAGGCGGAATCATTTCAAATTCATTGTCAAAAGAATAGGCCATAACAGGCATAACGGACTGCGATGCGGAAACGATGACAAATCCGACAGGAGACACGCTGAATCTATACAAGCAGTCCATTCCATTTTCAGAAATCGTCTCTTGAAGAACGAATTCGGGCATCTTGTCAACTGCACCGGGATAGTTTTCAAGGATGAAGTTTTTGCACACTACCTCAGCCTGTTCAGGAGAGGCTTTTTGGGCAAAAACAGAAAGCGTACACAAGCTGAATATCAGCATTGTAGAAAGAATAAAAAGTTTTTTCATCTTGTAAAAATTTAGAGGTGCAAAAATAAAAAAAAGGGCCGCACATTGCTATGCGGTCCTTCAAAAATTTCATTAGTACATTCTCAGGCAACGTACGCTCTGTCCCCTACCCTTATCCTGCTCTTGCAACAAGCTTTCTGGACAATAATAGTTGATCACAGCGCAGTGGCCTTTCACCGATGTCGTAGAGACATCACCTGTCCAGAAATAGGTTTCACCCAGCAGGTTCAAATAACGGTCGAGGTTGTTGTCATAGAAGCCAGCGCCTCGAGCATTGAATCCAGTATTCGGGAGGGTACCGTCATGACCAGGCAACCAGTACTGGGAGTTAGCTTCTTTGAGTTGGTCAGCAACGCCAGCCGTGTTAAATAATGTCATGAAGTCTGCATCGCTTGGCAATGCCCATCCGTCAGGACATACACCTTGGACGTAAGGTCCGAAGAAGCCAGCAGAGGAATTTGCCGGAGTATTGTTGTCACCTTCGGGGACGTTGTTAGCGGAATACCAACTATAAAGTTTGCCATACGCTTCGTCATTAGACGGATCATTGTCGTAATTGCTGTAGTTGGCAATTACAGAGCCGTCGCTATAACGTGTGCTACGCAAATTCTCTCCCATCCAACATTGGCAGCCAATACGAACAGAGCTATACGTGTTTCCATCGTAGTCAGCCACTGAATCCAAATCCGTACCACAAGCCGGATAGCGAACAATGATGGTTTGGTCGCAAGTAATCTGAGCTCCGCACCCATCTTCAGCGGTCCATGTCACAATTGTAGTGCCTTCGGCATAGCGTCCGTTAGCAGGAGCATTACTACTGAGAGAGACGACAGCTGTCGTATTGTTCACCACATTAGGAGTTCCGATATTCAGAGCCGTATCACAAGCATTATAAGCCATAGTGATGTCAATATCAGCAGGACAGTTCAAAGCAAAATCTCCCGTCAAGATACTCGGGCGGACAGTGATTTCTTGGTTGTGGACAGTAACATTGCCGCTGTTGTCGACAAGTGTCCATACTCTCATAATCACGCGGTCAGTATTGTCCGTACCCGTTGTATCAATGTCGTGCCATGTAGCTTCCAAGCTGGTGCTGCAGTTGTCTGATTCGTCGGAAACATCGCCCGTAACACTAATCGGAGCCTCGATTTCACCTGCACTATTGCGGCAGATTGTCAAATTACTCGGAACTGTAAAGGAAGGTTTGATAGTATCTTTGACAATCACTTTGAAAGAACATTCATCAGAGGTACCGAAGGAACCTTCCGCATGCCATGTAACCAAAGTTGTATCTTTATTGAAAATCACACCGTCAAGAGTTGTTCCAGTACCTACAGTGGCTCCACTCAGAGTATACGTCAGATAAGATGCACCCGTTGCCGTTGCATCCAAAGCCACACCACCATGTGTGTATCCGCACATATCTGCTGACATATAAACCACGGTATCCTGAGCCAACGCACACATTACAATCGGATTGGAAACAGCAGTCACTATCACATCGTATGAGCAGACTGTATCATTGCCGCTTCTATCAACAGCCGTCCATACAACAGTAGTAGTACCGAGGTTGAAGATCTGTCCGTCCAATGACGTGTTAGAGGCTGTCAGAATCGATGTTGCACCAGACAATGTATATGTCAGCGATTGCAGAGCATCATTATCCGTTGCCGTCAAATCCCATGCAGTACCACTATGCGTGTAGGTGCCACTTACATCATTTGACATCGGAGTTTGATCGCCAATAGCAGAACAACCCGTTATGAATGTCGGTTTTTCATGATCTTCAATCACCAAATAGCCATCGTTGACGATATTGAAGACAACATTAGAGAAGTTCGAATTGTTGTTAGAGAAATCTCCACCAGACAAGTTCATAGAATAAGAGCCCACGGCACTGCCTATGATAGAAGCAAGATTGCTGCAATCAACATTATTGTTCACATCATACAATGTATTAGTGGTAGTAGCATCGTAGCCTGAGATCGAATGAATATTTCCATCAAATTCCACTGTGTCAGAATGTCCAGTAATATTCACAACAATCAAGGATGAATACGGATTAATTGTCAGCGTTCCGTACGTAGTGTCCGTCACGCAGTAGTCCGTGGAGTGCGTGCCTGCTGCGAACGCATATGAAAACGTGTTGGCCTGTGTGCCGGCGTTCGTGATCGTTGCGAAGCCGGAGAACGTCAGGCTGTCACCAAGTGCCATGCCCTCGCCGCCGACGGTAACCGTGTCGTTACCGAGGGACGTGCCGTCATATGCCTTGGAGGCGGAAGAGGATGCCAGCTTGATCTCGCGGCAGGTCACTGCCAGCGTGTACTCGCATCTTGCCGTGTCGTAGTTGCTGTTGCCTGCGCGTACGTAGACGTGCTGCGTGCCCGCGTGCGTGATGCCCGGGGCCGCCGTGTTCCAGGACGTGCCGTCGGTGCTGTATTCGACTGTGATGGCGTCGCCGCCGATGCCCTCGGCCGTTGCCTCAGGACTGAGGACTGTGCCGTCGTATGTCTTCGTGATGTCGTTGCCGCTCGGACAGGTCAGGGCGATCGCATCCGCCTTGGTAATGGTCAGCGTGCCGTACGCAGTGTCCGTCACGCAGTAGTCGGATGCTTCCGTGCCTGCTGCAAAGGCGTATGAGAACGTGTTGGTCTGTGTGCCGACGCCGGTGATCGTTGCGAAGCCGGAGAACGTCAGGCTCTCATTGGGCGCCATGCCCTCGCCGCCGACGGTAACCGTGTCGTTACCGAGGGACGTGCCGTCATATGCCTTGGAGGCGGAAGAGGATGCCAGCTTGATCTCGCGGCAGGTCACTGCCAGCGTGTACTCGCATCTTGCCGTGTCGTAGTTGCTGTTGCCTGCGCGTACGTAGACGTGCTGCGTGCCCGCGTGCGTGATGCCCGGGACCGCCGTGCCCCAGGACGTGCCGTCGCTGCTGTACTCTATGGTGATGGCGTCGCTGCCGATGCCCGTGGCCGTAGCCTCCGGACTCAGTGCCGTGCCGTCGTACGTCTTCGTGATGTCATTGCCGCTCGGGCAGGACAGGGTGATTGCATCCGCCTTGGTCACCGTCAGCGTGCCGTACGCAGTGTCCGTCACGCAGTAGTCGGATGCTTCAGTGCCTGCTGCGAACGCGTATGAGAACGTGTTGGTCTGTGTGCCGGCGTTCGTGATCGTTGCG
>JAKSMC010000010.1 GCA_024400835.1 Bacteroidales bacterium | reverse complement strand
CCGTCGTCGTGTCAACTTCGCAGCTTGCATTCAGGTACAGCGTCGTGTCGTTAGGACGGGTGAACGTAGGAGCTGTTTGATCTCCTCCGGTAAATGTAACAGTGTCTTTGAATGCATTACCACAAGCGTCTTCTATCTCATAAACGTAGTAAGCTGTCCAATTGCAATCGGTGCCAGTTAAGACATAGGAACTATCAACAGTAAAGTTATAACAATCACTGAACTGAGCCTTGATATATTCTTTGGTCGGACCGGCTGGAACGGCGGATGTGCAGTAGTCTAAACCGTTCTGATCAGCAGGCCAAATACCAGTAAGGGCAGGAGCCAGTGTGTCTTTCACCTCGATCTTGTGCGTGAACGTGTTGCTCTTGCCGCTGCAGCTGTCGCTCACCGTGTAGGTTCTGACGAAGTAGTGGTTGCAGCTGTTGTCGCCGTATTCCACATCCTCGTGTGTGATGGCCGGGGTCAGGTTGCAGTTCTGGATGAAGCTGCTGCCTGCTGCCGTATTAACTTCCTCAATTGTCGTGTAGGCGGTCGGAAGCGTGTAGCTGTCGCAGTCGCTGGTCGTCAGGTAGACCGTGCTGTCGGCCCAGTTGCCCGCGATGCTCGGCGTCAGCGTGTCAACCACGTGGATCTTGTGCGTGAACGTGCTAGAATTATTGCAAGCATCCATCACAGTATAAGTTCTCACAAAATTGTGGTCACAAGTGCCGACTCCGTTTTCATCGGGTGTTACAATGAGCAACTGGGTTTCGGCTGTGACATTACAATCAGTAATAACAAGATTACCTCTATGGGAAAGTGCTTCTCCCACTGTAGTCATTTCATTTGGCAGTAGGTAATCACCGCAAGAATTTCCGGTAAGATAAACGGTGTCATCTATCAAAGTGCCTGTGATGACAGGTTTCAGTGTGTCTTTCACCACAATCACCTGTTCGCAATAGCCTTCGTTGCCGGCTGCATCTTGCAAACCGTATTTTCTGGTAATGGTATCATTGCAAGCTGTGCCCGTTGTGTCAGCTTCCACCAAGCGGAAGGTTGTTTTTACAATAGCATTTTGGTCGTCTTCCGCAAGGCCTCCATCCTCAATATATTCATCGTAGGATGCATATGGAGCAGGAACGTCACTAAGGCATGCTTGATGTGCAATTGTCGGGCATGTCAAGACTGGTGGTTCGTTGGCCTTGACAGTAATCGTGAACTGACATGTATCGCGTTCTCCACAAGTATTTGTAACTACATAAGTAATCGTATCTATACCTGGAACATATTGGTTGTTATCCGCAACATTCGTTCTTGCAATAATGGAAGCACCATTGAGGGCCGGTGCGAATTCCGGATCGACCAATTCTTTCGTTGCATAATTCTTTGCTGAATCACATTCCAGTTCCATATCTTCATAACAAGTCAGGAAATGCAGTGAGTCAGGCTCTGTCAAAGTATCAATTCTATTGGCTTTACAACTATGAGCATCCGTTACAACAACATTGTAAACGCCAGCTGTCAAGTCTGTAAATGAATTCAACGTATCCGTGCCCTGAACCAAAGCATAATTATATGATGGTGTACCACCTGTCACGTCATTATCCGTAATGGTAATCTCACCATCACTGCCATGGAAACAGGTGATGTCTTTTGTGATAACGGTGTCAATAATCAATGAATCCGGCTGGTTAACCGTAAAAGTATCTAATGCATTACAATGCTTCGAATCTTGAACTTCCACATTATACTGACCGGCAGCCAAATGTGCAATATCTTGCGTGGTAGCATAGGTTGAAGTGGAATCATCTTTCTTCCATACATAAGTGTACGTTGTTGAGTTACCACCTGTAACAGTAATGTCAATTGCACCTGTATTATCATTGTAACAGGAAAGATCGGTGACAACATTTGTGATAGTTATTGCTGAAACATCTTTGACTTCAACACTACCATTATCAATTGCACAATTATTAGCATCACTTAGCGTATACGAATAAGTACCGGCTGGAACATTATAAAATATCGTATAACCTTCCGTTGTCTCTTGAGTTCTATCAAGACTAGGAATAGTAATATTGTATTCAGGTGTTCCTCCTATATAATAAAAATATATTGAGCCATCCGAAGCACCATGACATGAAATCTGACTAGGCAAACGGTAATATAAAGTTATCTGTGTCGGTTCCGTTATCATTGCAGTATCTTTAGCCACACATCCGTTGGTGTCTGTGACGATGACGGAATATGTGGTACCTGTTGTTGCAGCCGTAAGGTTGGAAGCAGTCTGAGTGGTTTGGCCATTGCTCCACAAATACTTATACGGAGCTGTACCGTTGGTTACCGTGACGGTCATACTACCGTCGTTGCCGTCGTAACATCTGACATTTTGGATGTTTTCGGCTAAGATTTCTGCCTGAGGAAGTGTAGGAACAGTTACGTTAATAGTGTGCGTACTGGAATTACCACACTGATCCGTTACGGTAACTTCCACATCCGTTGCTTCAGTGATAACCGTACCGGCAGCAGGGCTTTGCGTAATCTCAAAGTCAGCCGGCAAAGTGCAGTTGTCGTTCGTTTTAGCACGTACCGTGTCTGTGAGGTCCGGAATAGAGAACACACAAGCACTATGGTCAATAACTGAAGGCTGCGATGTCGTGATGTCTTCCGCAAATGTAGGAACTGTAACATCTTTAATATTATAGGTGAATTTCCAATCCTTATGAGTGCTGTCACAAGCTGTATAACGATAGGTATATTGCACCTTGCGCTCACAAGAGCCTGGTGTGACAATCGTGTCTATTCTGTATAGTATGCCATCGATGCCAGTGCCGCAACTATCCGTGACGGTTGGTAGTATAATGTCACTTTCAGGATCTATGGCTGTGATACACTCGATGTTCTTTGAACTGTCAACCGCATTGGCATTGATTTCCCACGGAGAAACTTTTGTTCTCACCTTGACGATGTCGTTTGCCTTACAGCCGATGCCGTCTTCGTAAATGATATTCCACTTATAGGTCGTATCACATAACTCTTGGTAAATATCGAACTGAAGAGTATCACTGTTGGTATTAGACAAAAGCGTATCACGTCTGACTGTGTCAGCGGTGTTCAGATTGACCCACTTGATGATGTAGTCACTGTTTACCGGGGTGAAGGTCGGCCTCATCACATAATTGGAAGCAGTCGGACAGATAGTAACTGCGGTGTCCACATGAATTTCTGTCAGCGGTGTGGTTACTGCCGTCACCGTAATAGCACCGTTGGCCGGGTCACCAATACACACACCTGCGTTAGGAACCACGGTCATAACGGCAGTCACATCCTGTGTAGTATTAATTATCACCCTGATGCGATCAACATTGGCAGCTCCCAATGAAGCAGGATCAACAGTCATATAGTCAGGAATAGGATATGGCTCTCCCAAACTCCAAGTATATGTTGTGCTATCCGGCAAGACGTTACCAGGGACGGATGACGGATCGAAGTTAAGTTCGTGTCCAGAGCAGATCTTAATTTCGAAGTCTCCCATTTGCAGCGTATTGTTCAGTTCGACAACAGTATCGGCAGATACCTGACAATTATTTTTGTCAATAATCGTAACATAGTATCGGCCAGGATACCACGATGAGCCTTCTGGATGATGACCCATCAGATTTTCCGCAACGGCGGTCTCATAGCCAGCAAGAACGGTATGTTCATAATCGGACCATTCGTAAGCGTAAGGTTCAGTACCGCCACTTACATGTGCTGTGATTGAGCCATCGCCACTATTGCAGGATTCTAAGGTTGTGGTAAGGGTGACGGTGAGCGGAGCCTCAGGCTGCGTGATTTCAACCTTGAGGGTGTCTGTACAACCTTGGGCATCCGAAACAGCCACCACATAGTTGCCAGCTTTCAAAGCTGTCTGGGTATAGAGGCTGTCTGTCGGAGTTGCCACCGTTATGGCAGAATCTGCCTTAACAACAGATATGCTGTATGGTTTAGTACCACCAGTGATTGTGTAGGCGAACGCACCATCATTGCCGGCATAACAGTTTACAGGAACAGGATCGCCAGATATGTGTACTGTAAGTTCGTTTGGCTCACGAATTTCAACTGGCACAGTAGCTGAACATTCATTAGAGTCTATAACAGTAACCACATAGTTTCCTTTTATCAAAGTGCCAAAGTAGTTGCTATTCTGGTAATCACCGTCATTTAATTTATATTGATAGTTGCCTACACCACCCTGGGCTTGGATAGTCACGCTACCGTTATTGCTACCGTGGCATCCCACATTGACTTGATCAGCAATAGATGCAATCAATGTGTCAGGCTGCTTGACTTCAATGTCTTGAGGAATGGTTTTGCAGTTGTTATCGTCTGTAACCACAACGCTATAGGTACCGGCGGCAAAACCTTCTACCGTTGCATTGCCGGCAGATGCCGGATCGTCGGTATGGCTCGGTGTACTCTCACCAGACTTGGTGAATGTTACGGTGTAACCAGGAGTACCACCAGTGACGTTGTATGAAATAGTACCATCAGTGCCCAGATAACATTTCACATCCGTTGTAGCAAGGTTGGAAAGGACAACTGCTTCGGGTTCGGTAATAGTTACCGTGTCAGAGAGGACCGAACAGCTATTGGTATCTACCACCTTGACGACATATTTGCCTGCAAGGAGATTGGTAATATCCGTAGTACCGTCTGCCGTAAGTTTTGCAGCAGCTGTTTCACTATCATTCAAATATATGTTGTAATTCGGCGTACCATAAGCGACTTGCACCTGAAGTTTGCCAGAAGTGCTGTCCTTACAAAGTGCGGAAACAGGCGTAACCGAAACAGTAGGTTGTGGATATACGGTGATCGTAAAGGTCTTAGGATCACCCACGCAAGCCACGTCATTGTTTGTATAGGTCGGGGTGACAGTAATTGTTGTTGTCTGGGCTGTTGCCGTGGTATTGGTCAGTGTGGCAGCACTGATATTGCCTGTGCCACTCATAGCCAGACCGCCGATATTCTCATTCGTACGGGTCCAAGCGTAGCTCATTGTGCCGTCAGTAATCGTCGTTCCGAATTCGACAGTTTCGATTGCCGTATTGTGGCAGACGGCTTGGTTGTCTATATCGTTAACAACAGGTTTCGGATTCACCGTAATCTTCTGTTCTTTTGTAGTAGTGTTATTGCACTTGTCAGTTACAGACCATTGTCTGGTGATAACACGCTTTGCGAGATCACTTGCAGGCAATGTGTCTATATCATGGTATTCGACAGTAAGCTCGTCAGAATCCGTACAATTATCCAGGATCTCAGTAGGTTTGCCAGTGGTTTCAGGATCAGCAGCTATAGAGCCGTCATCAGCGCGACAGATGGTAATATCGGCAGGCACGGTGAAGGTCGGAGCGGTCTTGTCGCCGCCGCTTACGCTCATGGTAGGAAGTTCATTGTCCTCTGTATAATATGTATTGCCGCAGGAATCCTTCACTGTGAATGTTCTAACAAGTGTCCACGCACAATCGGTGCTTTCAGTCGTGTACGTGTCTTCGCTGGTAACAATAATATCACTGCAGTCCGTGAAGAGGGCCTTGATGTCTGCGTTGCTTTTCAAGACAGAATTGTCAGCACCCGTCTTGCAGACATTTTGTTCAGTCGTGACATTGTCCGGCCATTCAGCATCCTGCTTCATAATTGGGGCGGTCTGGTCGCTGCCGCTGTAGGTTATGCTATTCGTCACAGGCGTACAGCCATCGGTGATGGTGTATTGGCGAGTGATGCTCCAGCCGCAGTTGTTGTTGATGACATTGATGTCTTCTGATGTAACCGTCAAAGTCTTGCCACAGGAAGGCGTGTAAAGCGCTTTGATTTCAGCATTGCTTGGGAAGGTCGGGCGGTCGGCGTAACAGCTGTTGTAGTTGCTGATGTTGTCTGGCCAGATGCCCGTCAGTGCCGGAGCGGCCGGCATGTTAATATTGTAGGTGAAGGTCCAGTCGTGATGATTGCCCTCGCAGTCGGTGTAGGTATAGCTGTAGGTCTTTGTGCCTTCGCATTCGTGACCTTCCGTACCATAGGTACCGCCTTCGGTCACCGTGCTATAAATTAATACGTTACCACAATTATCTTTTACAGTAGGCAGATCGGCATCGGCAGGTTGATTAGCCATAGCAATACAAGCCACAGTAGAGTCTTGGTCGGCTGGCATCGTGAAGTCTTCTCGTTCAATGTTGTATGTGAAGGTCCATTCGTAAGTAAGTGTATTGCAGCCCTGATAGGTATAGGTATAGGTTCTCGTGCCTTCACATTCCGGGTATTCTAATCCGTAGGTGCCACCCACAACAGGTTCCGTGCTGACACGTTCAGCTCTGTTGCCGCAAGCATCTTGAATGGTTGGCATGGCAAAGTTACGTTTTGCATCACTAATACAAGCCACTGTTCTTTGCGTTGTAACAGGACCACCGACTTCTCTCAGTTCGTCTTGGGTGAAACCACTCAAGGTCATTACCGGCGCTCCCTGGACAGGAATTTGATAACTGTTATGACAAGCATCCTCAATGGTATAGAATCTGGTAATCGTCCAACCGCAGTCGTCGCCAGTAGGCATATCATTGTGGTTAACGGTGAAATTGCCACAGTCTGTGAACAGTCCTTTGATGTAAGCATTGTCCTTCAATAGAGACGTGTTGGCGTTGGCCAAGCAGCTGTTTTCTCCCGAGATGTTTGCAGGCCACGTCATGCCTTCTGCAAGCACAGGTGCAGTCTTGTCGCCGCCGCTCACGCTCATCGTAGGAAGCACGTCACCCCATGTTTTGTAGGTGTTACCGCACATATCCGCGATGGTGTAGGTTCTGGTGATGGTCCATGCGCAGTTGTTACCGGTGGTATCATCTTTGCTGGTTACGACAATAGGACCGCAATCGCTGAAGAGATACTTGATGTATTCATTGCTCTTCAGGCCAGACTTGTCAGCATTAGCCAGGCAGTTGTCTTGATCGGTGATGTTGCTCGGCCAAGAACCGGGAACGGTCAATGTAGGAACATCCAGGTCTTTGCCGCTGTAGGTGATGGTAGGTTTCGGAGAAACGGCATTACCGCACGCATCTTCAATGGTATATTCGCGGGTGATGGTCCAACCGCAGTTGTAGTCCGTAATATCCTTGTCTTCGTAGGAGACATTGGCAACCGGAACATCGCCGCTGCAAGCGTCTGTGAAGAGGGCGGCGATTTCGGCATTGGTCGGGAAGGCAGGTTTGCCAGCAAAGCAGCTGTTATAATTGCTGATGTTGCTTGGCCATACGGCACTTTGTTTCATAACCGGAGCGGTAAGGTCGCCGCCGCTCACACTCATCGTAGGTGCTGGCGTAACAGTGTTGCCCTTTACATCTTTAATGGTATAGGTACGTGTAATGGTCCAACTGCAATCCGTACTCGTTGTATCGTCTTTATGGGTTACCGTAATTGGGAGACTACAGTCAAAGAAGAGATCATGGATGGCAGCATCGCTCTTCAAGCCGGTAGTAACCGCATTGGCCAGGCAGTTATCCTGGTTTGTGATGTCAGAAGGCCAGGTGCCTTCCAATTCGGGAGCAGTCACATCAATAATGGTGATTACCTGAACCTGGTCAGCTGCCTTATTGCCGCAGTTGTCTTCCAAATGCCAGGTACGGGTCAGCGTCGTGTTATAGGTTGATTCGTCATAGGCAACAACATCTTGACCGCTGTTGTAGCTGGAATAAGCCTCCAATCCGGTAGAGCAGTTGTCGGCTTCGTCGGTCACATCGCCGGTAGCGGTAGGTGAGAAGTCATAACTGCAATTGGCTCTTCTTTCGATGGTGATGGCTGCCGGAGCGGTGAAGGTCGGCTTGATATGGTCGCCACCGCTGACGCTCATCGTTGGAGATGGAGTTACCTGGTTATTGCAGGTATCCTTAACGGTGTAGGTTCTGGTGATGGTCCATTCGCAATCATTACCTGTGGCATTATCTATATGTGTAACCGTAACCTTGCCGCAGTCAGTGTAGAGACTTGCAATATCTTCATCACTCTTCAAACCAGAAATGTCGGCATCAGCCAGGCAACTGTTTTTACCGGTGATATTTGAAGGCCACGGATCGGTATTCCGTACCGGAGCGGTCCGGTCGCTGCCGCTGTAGGTAATAGACTTCACTGTAGCGTTGTTGCATTTATCCTTGATAGTATATTCGCGGGTAATGCTCCAACCACAGTTGCTTTCGGTGATGTTCTTGTCTTGGTATGAAACATTGGTTTCAAGAATATCCTGACTGCAGGAGTCATAGAAGAGAACAGCGATATCGGAAATGCTTGGGAATTCAGGTCTGTCTGCATAGCAGCTGTTGTAGTTGCTGATATCAGCCGGCCAGGTCTTGCCTTCTGCCATAACTGGAGCCACCGTATCGAGGATGGTGATGACCTGTATCTGATCTTCCGCTTTGTTATGGCAGTTGTCCTCCAGACTCCATTTACGTTTCAGAATCCAGCCGCCGCATTCATCGCGCGTCAAGTCGTTATCATAATGGGTTGCCTGAATATCGGTAGAGCAGTTGTCCCATTCATTGGTTACATCACCGGTCTTACCAACATTCGCGTCAAAGCTGCAGCTTGACTTGCAGTAAATGGTCGTATTGGCAGGTGCCGTGAAAGTCGGTTTTGTATGGTCGCCGCCGCTGACTTCTACCTTCAGGGTGTCTTTGTTTCCGCAGGCGTCTGCAATCGGGAAGAATCGTGTAATCTTCCATTCACAGTCATCACCCGTTATGGAATCAAAATGATTACCTACAGTTATTGCTGCACAATCCTCAAAATATGAATCCACATAGGGCTGTATATCAAAATGAGCATCCAACAAATCATATACTTCTTCATAATTTTCAGTACCGGCTGCCTTGCAGGCATCAATGCCGGTAATGTCAGCCGGCCATTCGTGTATCAATTCCGGGGCTGATTGGTCTGAACCATCATAGTGAATTGAATTTTCATATGGGTTACCACAATCATCTACAATGGTATAATAACAGAAAATACTCCAGAAACATGTTGTTTTAATATTCGTATCCAATCTCATGGAAACTTGTTCCGGACGGATATCCCCACTGTGTTCATCTGTAAACAGAGCAGCGATTTCCGCAGCAGTCGGGAAGGCGGGGCTGTTACTGAGACAGTAATCAAGATCTTGTCTATTGGATGGCCAGCTTCCATTGGTTTTCAGTTTCGGTGCAATGTGGTCTTCAATCCAGTTGTAGGTCACTTTTACGGTGTCGGCCTTGGCACCGCAAGAGTTGGCATAAGCAGCCGTCCAGGTCTGTGTCTTTTCGTAGCTGTCGCCCTGTACGCCTGTAGTGGTCACCGTGGCGACGGCAGAAGCGTTGCATTCGTCAATTACGTTGAATGTAGGAGCAATGATTTCCGGATTGCAATCGCCGTTAGGATTGCTGTTCTTTGCCACCTCGATGACTGGTTTTACCGGAGTCTTCACGCTCACCGTTGCATTGTCCGTGGCGGTACAGCCGTTGGCATCCGTTACGGTTACGCTTACGGCATAATTTGTGCCGCAAGTGGTCGGGATGGTTGCCGTCACGGTATTGCTGGTTGCGTCAGTGCCGGCAGGCGCATTCAGAATCTGTTCGTCTGATGGGTCCGGGATAGAAACCGGTGCGGCAGGTGTGTTGGCCGGTGTAACGGTCAAATTGCCAGTCCAAGCATAACGGTAAGGCGTTGCCGATGTCGTGGTGAGGGTCGCGGTCAATTCTTGGGTACCGATGGTCGGACAAAGCGGATCCACATCGCTAATGCTGATGACCGGCAAGCTGTTCACGGTTAACAGGAAGTTGCCCGTTGCCGTACAGTTCTTGGCATCCGTAACAGTTACTGTGTAGGTGGTCGTGGTAGTAGGTGCCACATTGATGCTGTTGTCCGTTTCGGTAGAATTTGTCCAAGCGTATGTATAAGTGCCGTTGCCGCCTTCTGCCGTAGCCGTCAGGTCGATATTGCCGCCATAGCAGATGGCGGTTTTATTATCGGTAGCAGCAATCGCTACTTCAAGTTCGTCAGGTTCGGTAACTTCGATTTGGTCATCCACCTTGCAGCCGTTGGCATCTGTAACGGTCACACTGTATTCACCAGCGGTGAGGTCGGTGATTGCTGCCGTGGTTTTGCCATTGCTCCACAGGTAAGTATAACCCGGCGTGCCGTTGCTTGCCGTTACGGTTGCGCTACCCGTGGCGTTGCCTTTACAATCCACCACGCCGGCACTGAGGATAACGGTCGGCAAGGTCGGAACTGTAACATTGACAGTATGCGTGCTCTGCTTTTCGCATTTGTCTTCAACCGTAACAACTACGTCTGTTGCTGCTGTGATAACCGTACCGGCAGCAGGATTCTGCGTAATCACCAGGTCGGCAGCGGCGGTGCAGTTGTCGCTCACCTTCGCGCGCACGTCGGCGGTCAGGTCAGGAACGGTAAATTCGCACTTGGTCTGGTCGATGTCGGCGGGTTTGGTTGTGAGTATGCCAGCTGCAAAAGCAGGAACGGTGTTGTCTTTAATATTATAGGTATAGGTCCAATCTTGGTAAGTTTCATCGCAAGCGGTGTAACGATAAGTATAGGTTACCGTGCCTTCGCAAACGATAGGGTTTGGAGTAGTTACAGTGCTGTAAAGCGTGCGGGTGGTTGCTCTACCGCAACCGTCTAAAATCTGTGCGCCTGTAGGAGCGAAGGAAGAAGGATCGGTAGCTGCCGTCACACATTCCACATCGGCAGAGCCGTTCGGATAGGTGGTGTTGTCGATGCTCCATTCGCCGGCATTGACTGTGATGACGCATTCGTCATCTGCGGTACAACCACTTTCATCGGTATAATAAACGTGATAGTTGTATTGACCTTGGCAAACATCATTTGGAAGGTCAACAGTATAACTGTCGGTATGTGTATCTGCAGAAAGATTATGGGTGGCCACTGTTTCGTCGCCCAATTTCCAGACGGCCGTAGCCGCACTGTTGCTATTCACAAAGGTGGCTTCAATCGGGAAATTATCCGCATTGGCGCACTTGGTCAAAGCATTCGGCATCGTGACGGTAACTTCCGGATTGACTGTGGTCGTCACGGTGACGGTAACACCTACGGCATTGCCCTCACAGACACCAACTTTCGGGGTGACGGTATAGGTTACTTGAATCGGGTCTGATGTGTTGTTGGTCAAAATGCCGTGGATTCTTTCTTCATAGCCATTGCTTTCTGCCAACCCGCTAACGCCGCTTGCCGTGGGTGCAGGCCAATAATATTTGGTGCCATCTGGAATAACACCATTCGTACCATTCTCAGGAGTGATGCTGAATTCGGTGCCGGTACATCTGGTCGGACCGGTAATCGGTTCCATTGCTAATGGGTTGTCCAGTTCAACGGTTATAGTCTCCGTCGCAGTGCAACCGTGAGCATCGGTCACGGTCACGGTGTAAACGCCGCCGTTCACCAAAGAGGTCAGTGTGTCGCAAGAAGCGGTGTTATGACCGTTGCTCCAGGCATAGCTGTAAGGTGTTGTACCGCCATTCACGGTAGTTTCAATCTTGCCGTCGTGGCCGGTACAGGTTTCCTTCGTCGGGGTCAGGGTCAAAGTCAGTTGTTCCGGTTGCGTCAGGGTCACTGTGAGATTCTTGCTGCAGCCGTTGTTGTCGTAAACAGTAATCGTATGTTCGCCGGCAGCCAGACCGCTGAAGGTCTTGTTCTCTCCTGTCGTGCCACCGTCGATGGCATAGGTGTAAGGTGCTGTGCCGCCAGTGGCTGCATTCACGGTGATTGATCCGTCGCTACCGTTGTAACAGTTGATATTAGTGTGCGTGTTTTCAGTAAGAGCCAATGCATCAGGAACAATCACGTAAATATTAGTGGAATTGCTGTTGTTGCATTCATCAACAACGGTAACCGTAACATATTGGCTGACCGTAATAGGCGTGCCTGCAGCCGGTTCCTGCGTTTTGGTGAATGTGCTACTGCATCCATCTGTTCCATTAACACGTCCTGTCAGATCAGGAATGGTATAGGTGCAGTTGGCAGCCGGTACCACATCAATCACGCTACCCGGAATATTATGACCAATGGTCGGTTTGGTAATATCTTTCACGGTGATGGTCGTGGTGGCCTGGGCTGTACAGCCATTGGCGTCTTCCACGTCCATTTGTACCGTATAATTGGCATTACAGTCCGTTGGGATAGTTGCCGTGCCGCTGATGGTTGTGCCGTTGATGGCCGCATCGCTCACGGTCAGGTCGCCGCTCCAGGTGTAGGTATAAGGAGCAACTGTGGCAGAGGTAATCGTAGCCGTCAATTCCTTCGTGCCGATGTTTGGACAAAGCTCGTTTGCTATCGGCGTGATGGATACTTGCGGAATAGCGTAAATGCCCACAGTGCCGGTAGCCTCTGCCGTACAGCCGTTGCCGTTGGTAACGGTTACTTTATAAGAGGTGGCAGTGCTTGGAGCCACTGTGATGGATTGCGTCGTTTCGCCATTGCTCCAGAGATATTCGGTAATGTCGGAAGAAACCGTAGCTGTCAGGGTTGCGGACTGCTGTCCCAGACAGATATTGGCATTGTTGACCGTTACGGTTGGCAAGGATTCCGGTTCGGTGATGGTGACAGGCACGTCTTTGGTACAGCCGTGAGCATCCTTTACCGTTACGGTATAGGTGCCGGCAGCAAGTTCGTTGAAAGTGCCATTGTCTTGGTATGATCCGCTGCCGATTTTATATTGATAAGGAGCGGTGCCTGTGCCTTCAGTAGCCGTTACGGTAACGCTGCCCGTTTCATCGCCCTTGCACAAAACATGGGTCTGCGCAGTGATGGTGGCTTTTAATTCAGTCGGTTGCGTAACGGTAACATACTGCTTGGAAGAATAGCATCCGTTTCCGTCTGATATGTATATCTCATATTCACCTGCGGGGAAGCCCCAGGGGGAAGATACGGTATGAGTACCTGCTGATAGATTATCCCGAAATGTTCCACCACTATAATACCTCCTATCAACGGATACATAATATTTACCATTGGACATAGGTATTCCTCCGGAAATGGTGATCGTAAAAGTAGCATCATTGCCACCATAGCAACTTACATCGGTGTGGGAATCGATGGTCACCGTCAGCGGTTCGGGCTGGGTAATGGTCTTGGAATCTGCCGTTGCCGAACAACCGTTATTGTCGGTAACGGAAACCGTGTAATTTCCAGGTTCCAGATTTTCGATATTGTAAGTTCCAGCGGCAGCCAGTGTGCCAACTGATGTACTATTATTATTTATAGTATAAGAAGGAGTACCGCCAGAAACAGCCACTGCGAGTTTGCCGTTGTCTTTACCATTGCAAGTCACATTCGTCGGGGTGACGGTAAGGGTGGGCAATTCGTTCACCGTGATGGTACCTTGTCTGCTAACCTCTGTACAACCATTTGCATTGACGGTTGTCACGGTATAAGTGCCGGATTCCGTCGGCGTGCCCGTAATCTTGTTGCCGCTTAAACTCAGGCCTGCAGGAAGATTGCTGACCTGTATAGAGGTTGCATTTGTGTATGTAAAAGTAATATCTTCGATAGCATTGCCTGCGCAAACGGTCTGCGTTCTGTTTTCAGGTTCGCTCAAGGTTGGCAATGCGTAGATAGTCAAAGTGTAAGAACCCGTTGACTGTGTCCAATCGGCACAGGTTCCGTCTTTAGCGTAACGGGTGAAAGTGTAGGTGCCCGGTTCGGTTTGTGCAGGTGTGTAGGTTGCGCTGGTAGCACCTGCAATGTCTGCGCCGTTCAACTGCCATTGATAGCTGATGCTGCCATCGCCACCGGTAGCTGCCGTTGTGCTGCCGATTCCGCTATTGCTGCCATCACCATAGCAACGTTGTTGTCCCGTTGTGGCAATAGCACCAGCTGAGAATGTCGGATAGATGGAAACCGTTGCACTCGCAACATCCGTTGCCGTACAGGAACCGATGGTTGCGGTTGCCGTAACCGAATATGTGCCTGAAGAGGTAATGCTGCCTGAGGTAGCATTTGTGCCCAATCCGTTGCTCCAAGCGTAGGTCACTTCGCCCTCGCTGGATGCCACAGAAGCAGTTAATGTAGTGCTGCTGCCGTCGCAGATGGTCTGGGCTTCCAAATCGTTCAGGGTGACTTGTGGGTTGTTGACGGTAACGTGTCCCGTCTTGGTTGCCGTTGCCGTACAGGAACCCTCTGTAGCCGTTACGGTAACGGTGTAGTCGCCTGCAGTTGAGATATTGCCGGAAGTGGCATTGTTGCCTAATCCGTTGCTCCAAGCGTATGACAAATTGCCGGTATGAGCAGTGACAGGAACCGTCAAAGTTGTACTGCTACCTTGGCAGATGGTTTTGCTCTCTATATTGCCTAAAGTTAAAGAAGGATTAAAAACTGTAACTGTTGCGGATGCAGTTGCACTACAACCATTGCTAGTACCAGTAACAGTATATGTGCCTGCCTGAGAAACTGAAATAGACTGCGAAGTACTATTTGTGGACCATTGATAAGAACTTGCACCTGAAGCAGTAAGGGATTGTGTTGTGCCAGCGCAAATTGTTGCGGAAGCAGGAAAAATAGTAACCGTTGGAGTTGGATTTACCGATACTGTAACTGTCTTGGTTGCGGTACAACCATTAGCATCCGTAACTGTAACCGTATATTGAGTATTCGTGTTTGGTTGAACACTAATTGAATTTGAGGTAGCATTAGTTGACCATTTATAACTCGTACCGCCACTTGCGGTTAACGTAGTTGAATTTCCTTGACAAATAGAAGTATTCCCGGAAATATTGGCCGTAGGATTTGAATACTCAATATAAGTAATACGAACACATCCTTTAGCTCCGCTTCCGGAACTGCCTTTACAGGAACCTCCACCACCTCCACCATAATCTTTACCACTACCAGCTCCATCACTGTAGTGTGTACCACCATTACTTGCCCCATGATTGCTTCCGGGGTTGCTTTCAACACCGCTTTTGGGAGATGCATTTCCCAAACCAGTTGCATTATTACCATCATTACCATTTTGAGTACTTCCTGCACCCGTACCACCAGCACCAGAATAGGTAGAAACAGCTGTTATTCCATCATAACCTATACCACCACTACCACCATTATGTGTAGTTAACGTTAAACCAGCCTCAGACCAACCACCTTGTCCGCCAGCGCGGCCATTTCCACCACTTTTACCACCGTTAGCGCCCACTTGAACAACTCCATTATATGAAACAGTAGTATTTCCGCCATTGCCTCCAGCACAAGCAGAGCCTCCTGCACAACCTTGTCCACCTTGTCCTATACTAATATTCACACCAGCATTTGCGGGCAAATTCACAGAAGCACCAGCATAACCACCACCTCCGCC
This sequence comes from Bacteroidales bacterium, assembly GCA_024400835.1. GTDB lineage: Bacteria > Bacteroidota > Bacteroidia > Bacteroidales > WCHB1-69 > F23-D06. Next base: position 68,342 of record JAKSMC010000010.1, on the reverse strand, counting down.
TCCATTACCATAATTAGAATTTGATCCACCACAACTGCCGGCACCGCCGCCGCCCCAACATTCGATTTTCGTAATCTTAAAGCAAGATACCCCACTGGGCTTCCAATTGGAATTAGAGGCATCCACTATGACTGTTCTCGTTGTTTGTCCCCACGCGCTCATTGCGAGGCAGGAGAAGATTACCACCGCCACTAACGTCAGCAGCAGGGATTTGAAATTTTGTTTTTTGTTGTTTTGGTTGGAGGTAGATTTGGTAATCATATTTGAATATTTTTATTATTAACAAAACATAGGTCGAAAGGCGACGGCACGCGGGAAAATGAGGACAGAATCGAAACTTTTTATCTACAATCTGCCCATTACAACAGCAAACCGCATGAGAAACACAAGTGTTAACACATTGTTTTTCACACGTTTACGTTATTTTCCACAAAGTACAGGCGCACTTTGACAATAAGCCGCAAATATAGCGTTTTTTATACACTCGCAGTCTTAAAAAGTGCAAGATACAAACCGCCAAAAGTGGAAAAAGGGGAATACCCTCATTGGCGGCGCCTCAAAACAAAAAAAGCACGGCCGCCTGCGCAACCGTGCTGATGTTAAAAATTCAATCATAAAGGAAGTGTCCGCTGCCTTGGCAGCCCCACCTCAACATGGATGGAATTACCGTCTCTTCCGTTTCCAGAGCCAGGCGGCAACTTTTGCGCCGATAGTGAGGGCAGTGGCCACGCCGGGTTTGCCGGTCAGGGAGGAGATGCCGGATGCTATGCCGTCAACATTGGCCTTTCGGCGGATGTTGCGCACACTTACCATGCGCTGCCACAGGTGCTTGAGGGTGTCCACATCATCCTGGTAGGCATCAAAATCCTTGGAGAGGACCTTTTCCTGTTTGTCAATCTGCCGGCGAAGCTGCTGCTTGCGTGCGGCAATCTCCTCCAGGCTGTTGAAAGGTACCTTCGACTGCTTCTTACTCATGGAGACCTCCTTCCTCTTCTACGACAATCTCCTCATCGGAAACCTCATCCTTCTCACTGTAAAGGATCTGGCTGAACTTCCGAATCAGGGGTTTGACAAAAAGTGCATCTTTATTATATATAACAATAATTATTATAAGCACAAAGATGGCGCACACGATGGTGTAAGCCCAGCCCGCGTTAAGCGCGATGGTAAGCCAGCTGATGAGCGCGTTGGACAGATAGATCAGGACTGCCAGCGCGCAAACCACCACGATGAGCATGGAGAGCACCACGGAAAGCAGCTGCGAAGACTTCTCCAAGAGTTCCAGTTTGAGCAAATCGTAACGCTGGGACAGGTAGGTCCTAAGGTCCTTGGCTGTCCGAGCGTTACGCGGCGACCGTTGGGTCAGTTTGTCTATCAGATTCATGTCGAATCAGTTATTCGGTGATTTCTTCGTCTTCAATTTCCTCGATGACATCATCGATATTGATTTCGGCATTGTCACCAGCCTCAGCGCGTTTGCGTTTCAGCTTTTCAATAAGTTTGTCAATTTCCTCCTTGGTCATCTTAGAAGATACCTTCTCGCGGAGTTCTTTACCTTTGTCGGTTGTGAACAGCAGGGTTACACCAACAGCAGCAGCTGCACCAGCAGCGAATGCTAAAATTTCTGAAGCTTTCATATCATTAAATTTTTGGGGTTAATATGTTTTTTATTAAAATATTTTCATCATTTCATCTCTCCATCTCTTCATCTCACTACCCCGCCCTACGGGCACCCCTTCTTAAAGAAGGGGAATGGGTCCCTCCGTCAATCTCTTCATCCCTTCATCTCTTCATCCCTTCATCATTTCAAATTTTCCCCTGCAGGGCTTGCGCGGTGTAGGAGCGCTTGCGTTCCAGCAGCTTCTCCGGGGTTCCCTCAAAGACGACTTTGCCGCCGGCCTCGCCGCCCTCGGGTCCCATGTCTATTATCCAGTCGGCGCACTTGATGACCTCGGTGTTGTGCTCGATGACCACGATAGTGTTGCCGCGTTCGATAAGTCTGGTGAACGAGCGGTAGAGTTTGCTGATATCGTGGAAATGCAAGCCCGTGGTCGGTTCGTCGAAGATGAAGATCTTGTTTTGTTCATCGTCATCTAAAGACAAATAGTATGCCAATTTCACGCGCTGGGCCTCACCGCCTGACAAGGTGGAGGAGGGCTGTCCCAGCACGAGGTAGCCGAGTCCCACATCCTGCAGCGGAAGCAGTCTGCGTATAATGTTCTTAATTTGGTCAGTGGCCGGCAACTGGCGGAAGAACTCAACAGCATCGTCCACCGTCATGTTGAGGATGTCGGTCACCGTAGTATCTTTAACCTTTACGTCGAGGACCTCATCACGGAAGCGCTGTCCGTTGCATGAGGGGCAAGTCATCTCCACATCGGCCATGAACTGCATGTTGATATGGATGACGCCTTCGCCTTCGCACTCTTCGCAGCGGCCGCCGGCCACGTTGAAAGAGAAGAAACTCGGCTTGTAGTTGCGTTGTTTGGCCAGCGGCTGGCTGGCGTACAAGTCGCGGATATAGTCGTATGCCTTGACGTACGTCACGGGGTTGGAGCGTGAGGAGCGACCGATGGGATCCTGGTCCACCATGACGACATCGGAAATCTTCGTCATGTCCGCGTCCACGGAACTGCAGCGGCCGGGTTTCGGGCCGTTCTTGTCGAGCAGGCGGAGCAGGCTGGGATAGAGGATGTTGGCCACAAGGCTGCTCTTGCCGGAGCCGCTGACGCCGGTAACCACCGTAAGGCATTCCAAGGGTATTTTAACATCAATATTCTTAAGGTTGTGTTCGCGTGCGCCCAAGATTTCGATATAGTTGCGCCATTTGCGGCGGTGCGTGGGCACGGGGATATGGCGGCACTGCTCGGCCGGAAATCCGCCGACCATGTCGCGGAGATAAGAAGCCGTCAGATTGTCATCCACCTGCAGGAGTTGGTCGAAGTTGCCGGTGAAGACCACTTCCCCACCCCATTGTCCGGCGCGCGGGCCAATGTCGATGATGTAGTCGGCGGCGCGGATGATGGACTCGTCGTGTTCAACGACCACCACGGTATTGCCGATATCGCGGAGATGTTTGAGCACACGGATAAGGTTTTCGGTATCGCGGGGGTGCAGGCCGATGCTGGGCTCGTCCAAGATGTAGAGAGAGCCGACGAGACTGCTGCCCAAAGAGGTTGCCAAGTTGATGCGCTGGGATTCGCCACCGGACAGTGTGCCGGCGGTTCTATCCAATGTGAGGTAGCCGAGGCCCACCTCATTCAAGAGTGCGACACGCGTTTTCAGTTCCTTCAAAATGTTGCGCGAGATTTCCTGCTCGTTGCGATTGGTGAACTTGAGGTGCTCCAAGAAGACCTGCAAGTCGCTGACCGGCATGGCTAATAGTTCGGTAATGGACTTGCCGCCGACCTTCACATAGCCGGCATCCTTGCGGAGGCGCGTGCCGTGGCAGTCGTGGCACAGTTCCCTACCGCGGTAGCGAGCCTGCAACACGCGGAACTGTATCTTATAGGTATTAGAAGCTACGAAGTTGAAAAATTGCACGACGCCCTCCACATGGTGTTTGGGGTCACCGTACCAAAGGAGGTTGAACTCCTCGTCGGTGAGGTCCTCGATAGCGCGGTACACTGGGAAGTCCAGTTTGAGGGCCTGTTTCATAAACTGGCGGTTCCATTCGCCGAGGACGTCGCCATGCCAGCAGGCGACGGCGCCGTCAGCCACAGACAGATTTCTATTGGGAATCACCAAGTCGGGGTCAACGCCCTCAATCATGCCCGTGCCCAAGCAGGTTTTGCAGGCACCGTAAGGGTTGTTGAAGCTGAAGAGGTTGACGGACGGTTCCTCAAAGGTAATGCCGTCAGCCTCAAAGCGGTTGCTGAAAGTCTTCTGGGAGACGGACGCGCTTTCGTCTTCCGTTTGGATGACGCACACGCCCTTGCCTTCAGCCAGTGCCGTGCTCACGGAATCCTTCAGTCGGTCCATGTTGTCGGCAATCTTTTCGGACTTGAAGCGGTCGACGACCACGAACATGTCATTGACGCGGGTGGCCTTTTTGCCTTTCAGGAACTCGTCGATTTCGAACAGTTTGCGGCCATAGACCACGCGGCTGAAGCCCTGTTGGCTCAAGATGGAGAGTTGTTCCAGCAAAGTGCGCCCCTCGGGGATCACCACCGGGGCGAGCACATAGACGCGCATGCCGGGTTCCACTTTCTGGACGTAACGGATGACGTCTGCAAGATCGTCACGGCGGACTTCCCGACCGCTGACGGGCGAGAAGGTATGGCCCACGCGGGCGAACAACAACTTGAGGTGATCGTAGATTTCCGTCACCGTGCCCACCGTTGAACGAGGGTTGTTGGACATCACATGCTGCTCGATGGCAATGGCCGGCGGAATGCCCGTCACAGACTTCACCTCCGGTTTGTGCATCTTGCCCATAAACTGACGGGCATAGGAGCTCAGGCTTTCCACATAACGACGCTGGCCCTCGGCATAGAGCGTGTCGAATGCCAATGACGACTTGCCCGAGCCGGACAATCCGGTGATAACCACCAGCTTGTTACGTGGGATGTCAAGGTCTATGTTCTTCAGATTGTTGACCTTCGCGCCTCGTATGGAAATCAATTCATTCTTCATCAATAAGAAATATTAGAAGCCTGAGCAATAAAGTAAAAAGAAATATATGCACACCGGCGTTGCCGAGAATAATATAGAGTCAAAACGATCCAAAATGCCGCCATGGCCGGGCATGATTTTGCCGCTGTCCTTGATGCCGGCATTGCGTTTGAAAAGAGATTCCAGCAAATCGCCCAAAGTTCCGAAAACGGATACCAGCAGGGCAAGTATTATCCACTGGGGACAACTGAAAAGAAGACCGTTGTCAGCGAAGAAGGGGATTTTCCAAAACAGCACGGCCATAACCACCGTCATTACCACACCGGTCAACGTCCCCTCCCAAGTTTTCTTCGGAGAAATACGTTCGAACATCTTGTGCTTTCCATAGGTAGAACCGCCAAGGTAGGCAAACGTGTCATTGCCCCAAATCATCAGCAGGAATGCCAAAATCAATTTCGGGAAAGGGAATGTCATCGCAGCCAACAGTCCTAATGGGAGAACAATCCAAAGCAGTCCGAAGATGCCTTTGCCTATCTGTTCTATAGGACAGGGACGGCGGCGGAAGAGTTCTGCCACCGACATAACCATCACGTAAAAAATCACGTAAAAAGTCATGAGCAAGGAGACAGCGACACTGGTGCCCGGCGTAGTCCACGAAGAGAGGCCCATTTCGATATGAATGATGCAGATACCCAACATAAAGGCCGGCAGCATCATCAACGCTTCAGACAGGCGGTCGAGGGGCCCCGACGTCATCTCGCAGAATTCGTAAACACCGATGACAGAGACCAAGCACATAAGCATTGCCATGAATGGCGGCATGAAGACGCCGGCAATCATCAAGGCAATGTAAACGGCACCCGATGCAGTTCTAGTCAATAGATTCTTGGTTTTCGGGCTCATTGTTGGCAGGAGTTTCGGGAGTGTCAGTTTGAGGTTGTTCAGCAATTTGTTCTGCAGGTTGCTCTGCGGGTTGTTCAGCGGGTTGTTCAGCCGGCTGTTCCACGGGTTGCGGTGCGGCCTTGGGTTCCTCGATGAGCATCAGGATGATGCGAGGCTCGCGCGGTGAGAACACCGGTTTGCCATTGATTTCCTCGGGTTTGGTAGGAACGACGAATTCCGTCAACGGGTAAGCCGTGCCGCCGTTGCGTTGGCGTTGGTATTCCAAAGCGTCTTCCAAATCTTGGAAAATGCAGCGTTCTCGGGAAACCACAATGATGTCTTTGGCCATGTTCTTCACGGAAGCATACTGGTCCACAGCCTGTGTGAAACCGACAGCGCCCGTTCTGGCAATCAGAACATCGGTGAAAAATATAGCGGCATCCACCGGTTCTTTGGGATTGATGGCATTCACATGACGGACTTGGTATTTGTCAAGGAACTTGCCCAAATTGGGGCTGGTGTTGAGTACCGTCTGATATTGCTGGCCTTTGGCAATCTTCACAAAATACTGAACCATATTTTGGGGATTGCAAGGTATATATTTACCACCCGCAGCTCTAAAACGATCGATGAACTCTACAAAAAGATCATTGATGGGTTCCGGCATGCTGTCGGCAGCGTCCTTTCCATAAAGAGGGGCCGGACGTTTGGCAGCGAGACCGTTGCGAATATTTTTGCGGATATTCTCCTTATCGGTTATCAGTTGGGGGTCAAGTATGCGATTTTCCATGGATGATTGGATTATATGAATATATGGATATCGAATTAACAGATTATCGAATCATCGTTTTTCTCTGTGGGCGTTTCGGGTTCTGCCGGAGCGAAGGGGCGCTTGCCGAGGATGCGTTCCACATCTTCCGCGAAGATGACTTCGCGTTCGAGCAGGATTTGGGCGAGTTCGTCGAGCTGAGCCTTGTGTTCGGAAAGAATAGCCTTGGCCTTGGCGTAGCAGGACTCGATTAAGTCGTGGACCTGTTCGTCGATAGCCTGGGCCGTCTTCTCGCTATAAGGTTTCTGCAGGCTGTATTCCTGTTGGCCTGTGGAATCGTAGTAGCTGACATTGCCGATTTTCTTGTCGAGGCCGTAATAGACGACCATGGCGTAGGCCAGTTTGGAAGTACGTTCAAGGTCATTGAGGGCGCCTGTGGAGACGGTGCCGAAGACGACTTCTTCAGCGGCGCGGCCACCCAACAGGGAGGTCATCTCGTCGACCAGTTGGTCATAGTTGGTGAGTTGGCGTTCTTCGGGCAGGTACCAGGCGGCGCCGAGGGCTTTGCCGCGCGGCACGATGGTGACTTTCACCAACGGGGAGCCGTACTTTAGCAGCCAGCTAACGGTGGCGTGGCCTGACTCGTGGTAGGCGATGGCCTTTTTCTCTTCGGGGGTGAAGACGCTGCCGCGGCGCTCGAGGCCTCCGATGATACGGTCAACAGCCGCCAGGAAGTCTTCCTTCTCAATCTGTTTTTTTTCATTGCGGGCAGCAATCAAAGCAGCCTCGTTACATACGTTGGCGATATCGGCGCCAGAGAAGCCGGGGGTCTGTTTCGCAAAGAAGTCCAGATCGACATCAGGGCCGAGTTTGAGTTTGCGGACATGTACGCCGAAGATGCCGCGGCGCTCGTTGAGGTTCGGGAGTTCCACAGCAATTTGGCGGTCGAAGCGGCCGGCGCGCAGGAGTGCGCGGTCAAGGATGTCGGCGCGGTTAGTAGCCGCCATGATGATGACACCGGCATTGGTAGAGAAGCCGTCCATTTCGGTGAGCAGCTGGTTGAGCGTGCTTTCGCGCTCGTCATTGGCATTGGAAACGGCGCTCTTGCCACGGGCACGGCCGATAGCATCAATCTCATCAATGAAGATGATGCACGGGGCCTTCTCCTTGGCAGTCTTGAAGAGGTCTCGTACGCGGGAAGCGCCGACGCCGACAAACATCTCCACAAAGTCAGAACCGGACAGGGAGAAGAACGGCACCTTGGCTTCACCGGCCACAGCCTTGGCCAGGAGGGTCTTACCGGTTCCCGGAGGGCCTACCAGCAGCACGCCCTTTGGAATCTTTCCACCCAAGACCGTATATTTTTTAGGATTCTTCAGGAAATCCACCACTTCTTCGATTTCGAACTTGGCGCCTTCCAGACCGGCAACGTCCTTGAAGGTCACCAATTGTCCGGATTTTTCATCGAACTCCTGGGCTTTGGACTTGCCAATGTTGAAAATATTTCCTCCGCCACCCATACCGGCGCCACCGCCCATACGACGGGACATCACCGTGAAGAACACGATAATCAGTATCAAGGGCAGGAACCAGAGTATAATGTCAACGCCCCAGCTTTTGGTGTTGTCCTGTTTCACAGGAAAGTCATAGGCATCCATAATATCGGTTTCCACCAAGGTAGTGTCTTTGGCTAACGCCTTGCGGATGGCATCTTCCTTGGCCTTGTCAAAATCCTTGCTGAACTGTTCGAGATCAGTAGAGAGGAAATACTGAGGGCCGTCGACATTAGTCTGAACCTTCTCATGAACGGATTTGTCAAGAGCATCGGTTTTGAGGAAAATGTTCACGCGGTCGTTTTTGCGGATGAACTCGACGTGCTCGATCTCCTGGTTTTGGACCATCTGTTTGAACTGCGTGTTGTCGATTTCGAGCGCACGCATATCCTTACTGGACATCATCCAATAAGCTATAAGTGCCACAAAAATAATGAGGTACACAAGTCCAAATCGGGAGAAAATCTTTTCGGCAGGGGACTTATCCTTCTTGTTGTTTCCAAAAGGAGAGTTCCCCTTTGAATTGGAATTTTTGTTTTTAGTATTTGTCGGCATAAATGATTTTCGGGTTAGTAAATATACGGATACGCATCAATCCATGGCAAAATTCATGCCAAAGGGTTAGAATTTTTGGATGTCAGCATCGCTCCACAAAGCCTCGATGTTGTAGAATTCGCGGGCTTCGGGTTGGAAGATGTGAACCAGGACGTTGAAATAGTCAAGGAGTATCCACTCTTTGTTTTCAAGGCCTTCGATATGGATGGGATTGGTGTTGGCCACGCGTTTGGTCTGTTCCTGCACGTAATCGCAAAGAGTTTCCACATGTGGTTTGGAATTTCCCGTACAAACGATGAAGTAATCAAAATACACGTGGTTGAGTTTTTTCAAGTTTATACATTGTATATCAACACCTTGTTTTTCAATAAGAGCTTGAATGATAAGTTCTTCAATGTTCCCCTCGTAAGGGGTGCCTTCAAATTTCACTTTTTTTCTAGTTGCCATAGTATGGTTTTAATTTTGGGTGGCAAAGGTACAATTTTTTTTATACTTTTGCCGCCCCGAAAAAATCAATAATTAGTATGAAAAAATCAATCATCCTCATTGCCTTTGTTTTGCTCGCCATTGTGCCCGCATTTGCTCAAAAAGAGGTCGTTGGCAAGCCTTACAGTTTCACTCACAACAACATTTCCCAGAATGTCGACCGCATCGAACTTCCGGCCCAAGACCACCAGAAGTTGATAAACGAAGATGCCATCAACTTCGTGAAGGACGGAAAGCCTATGCGTGTAGGCGTTTCAGAAATCGTCAAGTTAAACACAAAGAACAGCGGCCGTACCGACATTCTGCCGAACGGCGACCGTTTGTGGCGTGTCACAGTGAAATCTCCGGATGCATTGATGCTTTGCGCATACATTTCCAATTTCAACATCCCGGAAGAAGCAAGTTTCTACATTTACAGCGGCGACTTCAGCCAGCTCACGGGCAAATACACTGCTGAAGACGTGCAGGAACAAAACGGATGGCTTGTTTCCGAAGACATCATGGGTGATGAAATCACGTTCGAATACTACGAGCCGGCAGACGTGCTCTTCCACGGCACTTTCGAAATCGACCATATCAGCCACATTTACAGAGACATCGCAGCTTACTCCCGCGAAGCCAAAGGCAACATCGGAGATTCCGAAGGCGACTGCCACATCAACGTAGCCTGCCCTATCGCCAACCCCTGGCGCAACCAAGTGAACTCCGTGGTCTGCATCAGCATCCACAGCCCGGCTGAAGGTGCTGACTTCCTCTGCTCCGGCGCTATGATCAACAATGTCCGCCAAGACAAGACCCCGTACGTGCTCTCCGCCAACCACTGCCTCAACGACGACAACAACTGTACATTCAAATTCTACTTCAACTACCAATCTCCGACCTGTAACAACGAGCCCGCTTCCATTTCCCCATTGTACAGAGCCAACGGCGGTACGGTTTGTGCAACTGCCAACCTTAACAGCAGTTCTGACTTCCTTTTGCTGCGCATCACCGGCAACATCAGCAACCTGTACGCTGACTCCATCGTGTTTGCCGGCTGGGACGCTACTGGCGCTGGTTCCGTGGGCGCAGGCATTCACCACCCCGGCGGTGACTACAAGAAAATCAGTTTCCCGAGACAAGTAACCTCTTCCAACAAATACTGGAAGACCTATTGGTACACAGGCAGCAACAACAAGGGCGTCACAGAACAAGGTTCCTCCGGCTCCCCGCTGTTCAACGCCAACGGCCGTATCATCGGTGACCTCAGCACGGGTTCATCATCCTGCGAATATACCAGCGGCTACGACAACTATGGTAAGTTCTCCTGGTCATGGACCAACAACAATAACAGCAGCAATGCCAAGAAACTCCAACCGTGGCTCGACCCGGACAACACGGGCACGCTCATAATGGACGGCATGCACTACAACGGCTCGCCCGCTGTCGGCATCGCTTCCGTCGCACAACCTGTCCAGAACCTCACCATTGCCCCGAATCCTTCCTTCGGCAACGTCAACATCAAGGGCGCTTTCGATTCCAACTCCGGTATCTGCAACGTCTATGATATGATGGGCAAACTGATCAGCAGCACCACAGTCATTCTGGAACCCTCTATCAACATGAATTTCAGAGACCTGCCCAACGGCACCTACTTCGTTGAAATCATCAGCGACAATCACATCTACAAATCCAAGATGGTGATTGCCAAATAATTCGTCCCTATATCGTGTTCTGAAAGGCGAACGCCATGGCTCCGCTACTCTCCACTGCATACCTGCCCCCTATCGAATATTTCGCATTCCTCACCGAAGACGAAATCAGGCTGGAGTATTGCGAACATTTCCAGAAGCAGAGCTTCCGTTCCAGAGCTGTCATTCTCACGGCCAACGGTCCGCTGGTGCTATCCATTCCGGTGATCCACCACGAGAAGGAACTTATCTCAGAGACACAGATCAAGAACATCACACCCTGGCAGCGCACCCACTGGAGGGCCATCGAATCCGCCTACGGGAGCAGCCCGTACTTTCTGTATTACCAGGACATGCTGCGTCCGTTCTACGAGCAGCCTTTCAGTTCCCTGTTCGAGTTCAACACCCAGCTCACGAAGACGCTGCTCCGGCTGCTCAACATGAAGCCGGAGATCCGCCGCACGGAGGATTTCGAGCCGATGCAGGAGCATGACCTGCGGGCACTCATCCATCCCCGCCGCAAGTACGAACCCGACTACCCACTGCGGTATGACGAGCCCTACTATCAAGTCTTCAGCGACAAGTTCGGATTCACCCCCGGGCTGTCTGTCATTGACCTGCTTTTCAACTTAGGGCCTGATGCCATCCACTATCTGCAAAAAGCACACGAACATTTCAAAGCCTCTTTAGGCCGTCAACAATGAGCACAGAAAACCTGAACTTCGCAGACAAAATCTATCACTACGTCAAGCAGTTCCTCAATAGGATAACCTATTCGCAGGACCTTTTTGACGAAGAGATCTGGCACGTTCGTTTCTCCAAGCTCCACCAACCCCACAAGCGGTACACCATTGAAAAGAAGACTTTCAGCCTATCCCTGAAAAATTCCGACGACATCTTCAAGTATCTGCTATGGATATCACTGATAGTCATGTTAGTGTCCATGGTTCTGATGAGCCGGCACGTGGGCATTTCCACACGCGAGATCGAGCAGAACCACTACTCCGAGTTGGTGTACAACCATTTCCATCATATCGGTGATGACGGCGAATTCAAAGCGCACCCATACGCATCCGCACAGGCCCAGTACATTGATGTGATGCTCTACTCCATCGGTAAGAGTCTGCACGTGCAAGACATCTTTTTGCTCAAGCACTTGGTGAGCGCCATTTTCGGATGGCTGCTGATTGTTTACCTCAGCATCTTGATTCTCAAAGCCTTCAGTTGGCGAGCGGCATTTTTCACTGCCTTCCTGCTATTTATATCTCCACGGTTTGTAGGATATTCCGTCAGCAACGTTGTTGATGTGACCTTTGCCTTCGGCTTCATCTTCACCATCACGCAGATGTACTACTTCTGCCGGGAGCTGCCCGTCATCCGAATATACCGGATGGTGAAAATCGTATTGGGCATGCTGTTGGCGCTGTCGATTTCGAACGCCGGATTCATCTTGCTGAACTTCTTCACCTTCTTCGTCATTCTGAACTTCATACTCTACAACCCGCTGAGGAGGTTCTATAAACTGGAATATCTGAAGACCCTCGGCACTTTGTGTCTGATGATACTCGGATTCTACGTTTTCATTTACGCCGTTCATGCCATCGGCACCATGTTTTTAGTACGTTCGGCCGTGGCTCCGCGCGACGCCTTCGAGTTACTCACCATCAACTACCCGTTCGCCCAGAACCAGCTGTTCGAAGGCCATATCATCGGTCCGGACAACTTCCCGAGATACTATTTGGCAAAATATCTGTTCATCACCATCCCAACGATAGTGCTTATCGGATTCCTGCTGTTCTTCGTATTTTTCAAAACAGCAGTGAAGGCCCTAAAGCCATACTCCATCTTCATATTCCTATACTCGTTCTTCTTCTGCATCCACAAAGTGCGGTCCAACTACATGAACCCCGACACCATGTGGTCCATCTACTACTGCATCTATCCGCTATTCATCTTGATATCCGTCAGCGGCATTGAGTGCACGTTACGGAGTATCAGCGACAAATACACGAACTTCGTGGTGTTGTGCCTCATTGCGCTGCTTTCCTTCATGCCCATCCGACACATCGCTTTCAACCAACCCTTCACATCCATTTACTTCAACGAGATATCAGGCGGTCTGCACAATGCCTACGCCAAGTACGAGTTGGGCATTTACGACAATGCCAACAAAAACGCCTGCCTGTGGTTGAAAGACTACCTGTATCGCGAGGAAATCGGGCAGCACGCGACCAACGAGAAGTACGTTGTCGCCACCAACGGCAATGCGGCATGCGGTCTGTTTTTCGCCGGCGACACGAACATGGTAATGGTGCACGCTCCGTTCAATGCAGCCGACACAACGTGGGATTTCTATATCGACTTCTGCCATGAAATACCGGCAGCACAGCTTCGCAACGGCACCTGGCCGACCGACAGCACATTGCGGACCCTCCGCCTCGAAACCAAGCCCATCGTAGCATTTTACGAAAATTCCTTCGGCACACTCCGCCGACAAGCCAACGACAGCCTTGCCGTTGTTGAGGATGAAGAGATGAAATGATGAAGGGATGAAAGGTTGATTTATTTTTGTATTTTTGCAGACTTTTTGAAAACACTCCGTTAACAATGAACGACTACAATACCAAACGCAGCAAGCTCATCATCCGTGAGTACGGCCGTAATGTCCAGAAAATGGTTGAAGAGGCTCTTGCTATAGAAGATCGAGAGAAGCGAAACGAAACCGCTCGCGCCATCGTTCGTGTCATGGCGCAACTCAACGAGGTAAAAGACCCCGCCACCGTCACCAAACAGGAATCACTGGATTATTGGCACAAGCTATGGGACCATCTGTTCATCATGTCCAACTACCAATTGGACATCGACAGCCCATTCCCGAAGCCGATGCCCGACACCACGGAAAAAGAAGTTGTCAAGCCCGATTACAACAAGCACAAAATCAAATACCGCACCTACGGGCGCAACATGGAGAACGTCATCAAGGAAGTCTCCTCTTACCCGGAGCCTGCCCGCAGCCGCATGGCCAAACTGTTAGCCAACGACTTGAAGATGATGTACCTCACCTACAACCGCGATTCCGTCAACGACAAACTCATCGCCAAACAGATTGCTGAGCTCTCTGACGGTGTCCTTTCCGTTTCCGAGGATTTCGAATTCACTGACACCAAAAAACTGCTTCACACCGTGAACAGCAATCCTTCCTTCTACGTCACTCCGGCCAAGAAGAAGAAAAAGAAGAAGAAAAAAAAGAAAAAAACAGCCAATACTTTATAGATGAACATAATAGAAGTTCAAGACATCACCAAGCGGTTTTCCAACCACGTGGCTTTGGACAATGTCTCCCTTTCCGTCAAGGAGGGAGTCATTTTCGGTTTGCTCGGTCCTAACGGCGCGGGCAAGACCACGCTTATCCGCATTCTGAACCAGATCACATTCCCGGATTCCGGAACAGTCCTTTTCAAAGGTCAACCGATCAAGGCAGAAGACGTCCGACAAATCGGATATCTTCCAGAAGAGCGCGGGCTGTATAAGAAGATGAAAGCCGGCGAGCAGGCCATGTATCTTGCCCAGCTCAAGGGTCTCGACCGCAAGACGGCCTACGAGCGGTTGCGCGTCAAGTTCAAACAGTACGACATCCTAGACTGGTGGAACCGCCCCGTGGAAGAGCTCTCCAAAGGTATGCAGCAGAAACTGCAGTTCATCACCACCATCCTGCACAGGCCTTCGTTCCTGATCTTAGACGAGCCGTTCAGCGGTTTCGACCCCATCAACGCCAACTTGCTGAAAGAAGAGATTCTGAAACTCAAGCAGGAGGGCACAACCATCATTCTCTCCACGCACAACATGGCATCTGTAGAGGAAATCTGCGATGAAATCGCCCTCATCAACCAATCTCAGAAAATCTTGGAAGGCAACATCTACGACATCAAGATGCAGTTCAAGAAGAACATCTACAGCATCGAAGTCCAAGAAGAGAACTTAGCGCTCAACAGCCTCATCAAGAACAATTTCGAATTGTTAGAGCAACGCACGCTGTCGCACTCCACGCAGTATGACATCCGCATCGCCGCCGACCTGCAGGCCAATGACCTCTTAGGGGCCGTCATGCCGTTTGCCAACATCACAGCCTTCCGCGAAGTGCTTCCTTCCATGAACGAAATCTTCATCGAACAAGTTGAAACTTTCAATAAAGAGCATCGCCATGAAAAATAACACATTCCTCATCATAGCCCGCGAGTACACCACCCGTGTGCGCAAGAAGTCATTCATCATCCTCACCATCCTGCTGCCGATTCTCATCGCAGCCATCATCGTCCTACCCGTGCTCCTCGTCATGCACAGCGAAAAAGGCCAACACGCTAACGTCTTAGTGGTGGATGATACCGAATTGTTCATCAACTCCTTTGAAAACACCGACAACACAACATTCAGTTACTCTTCCGGCGATATCGACTTCTTGAAAAAGGATGCTTTCGACAATGAAAAATATGACTGCGTATTCCACATCCTGAATAACAGCCAAGGCCTCAAATCAAATCTATATTACCGCAAAGACCTGCCCTCCGGACTGCAATCCAACTTAGAGAGCCAGATGGACGAAATCTTCTTCGACCGTATGTTGCAAGACTCCTTCAACATCCAGCCCGCCCGGTTCGAAAAGTTGCAGGAACTCACCAAGTCCGACATCACCACCATCCAAGTTGACGACGAAGGCAAAGAGCGCGAGAACATTGCCGAGATGAACGAAATCATCGGCATGATGTGCGGATTCTTCATCTACTTCATCATCATCATCTTTGCCAGCCAAGTGTTGCGCGGTGTTTTGGAAGAGAAGAGCAACCGCATTGTGGAGGTGCTCATCTCCTCCGTCAAACCCATCCAGCTGCTGACGGGCAAAATCGTGGGCATCGCATTGGTGGGCATCACGCAGTTCCTCATCTGGGTAGTGCTTACGGTGGGCATCGTATCCGCCGTGGGGCTCGCCGCTCCCGACTTGTTAAGCGGCTCCGAAGCCACCGAAATCGTTGCCGAAGGCGCTTCCGCCACCGGCCAAGTCCAAGGCCTCAGCATCTTCCAGCAAATCAACAACTACTTCCCGATATCCTTCACGGAAATCATACTCTGCTTCTTCTTCTTTTTCGTAGTCGGATACCTCATCTACGCAACCCTCTATGCAGCCACCGGCTCTGTCGTCGACAGCGAAAGCGACTCCCAGCAGTACACCATGCCGGTGACCATCCCGTTGATTTTGTCCATCATCCTGATACCTTCGATATCCACCAACCCGAACGGGCAATTAGCCTTCTGGTTTTCGATGATACCACTCACCTCCCCCATCATCATGATGGTGCGACTTCCGGCAGGCGTGCCGATCTGGCAGTTGCTCACCTCTATGGGAGTAGCCGTGCTCTTCCTGCTGTTCTGCATCTGGGCCGCCGCCAAAATCTACCGCGTCGGCATCCTTATGTACGGCAAGAAAAACAGCTGGCGCGAAATATTCCGCTGGCTTAAAAGAGCTTAGCCTTAATCCTTTAAACTCCGATTATGCTTTTCAGACATACCTTTGAACCAATTCCCGCGCTCCATTACGTTTACGAGCACCTCCAACTGACCTCCAACCTCGGGCGTCACTACCTGTTGGAGCTGCCTTTCTGCAATGATGCCGCGCTTTTGGAAAAGGAATTCGACCTCTTGGAGAAGACATTGGCCTTGGTGCAAGACGACAACTGCCGCACCAAGTTGCAGCACATACGCAACCATCTGCACCAAATCAACGACATCCGTCCCACTCTCGACGCCTTGCACTCGGGAGATGTGGTTTTGGACGACATCCAGCTGTTCGAAATCAAGAAGACGGCCATCCTAACGCGCCGCATTGCTGAGGACTTCCGTGCCATCGGCTGCGACTTCTTCCCCTTGGAGGAGATGGACGCCGTAGTCTCCTTATTGGACCCCGAGCATACCAACATTCCGCACTTCTACATCTACGCCGCCTACGACCCCGAGTTGGCCAAATGGCGCGAGCGCATCCAGAATGCGCAGAGCGTGCAGGAAGCCGAAGAGTTCCGATTCCAGGCACAGAAAGTGGAAGACAAGGTTCGCGCACAACTCACAGCACAACTCCAGCCCCACGGGGACGCCATCCGCCGGAACTTGGACACCTTGGCGCACTTCGACCTCGTCTTAGCCAAAGCGCGTCTCGCCATCGACTGGCACGCCTGCCGTCCCACCCTCTCGGACCACACCGAGCTGCTGGGGCTTTTCAACCCCGAAGTGGCCGCCGCCCTGTCTGAAAAGGGCCGTACCTTCCAACCTGTGGATATCCGCTTCAACCGCGAGACCATCCTCGTGACGGGTGCCAACATGGCAGGCAAGTCGGTGCTGCTCAAGACCGTCGCCTTGGCGCAGTACCTGTGCCAATTCGGCTTTTACGTGCCCGCCGCACAAGCCACGCTCGCCGTGGTGGATGAGGTTATCAGCAGCATCGGCGACAAGCAGTCCGAAATCAGCGGCCTATCCTCCTTCGCGGTAGAGATCCTCACCATCGACAAGATTATCAAGCAGGGCCGCGCCGGAAGCAAGGTGCTTGCCTTAGTGGACGAGCTTGCCCGCACCACGAACCCCGAGGAGGGCAAACGATTGGTCGGCAACTTCATCCGCCTGACGCAGAAGTTGGGCATCACCGCATTGGTAACTACGCACTACAGCGGCATTGACGCCAGTTGCCGCCGCCTCCGCGTCAAAGGCCTACAACTGCACGAAAACCAAGCCCTCACCGTCGGCAACATCAGCGACTACATGGACTATTCCTTGGTGGAAACCGATGCGGACGAGGTCCCCATGGAAGCCTTCGCCATCGCCAAACTCTTCGGTGTCGATGAAGAACTGACGAGATGAAAAAGCATTTGGAAATGTTTTTTTGTATTGCACCCCTTTTCAAACATCCTAATATGAACAGACTTTGCACCCTATTGCTCATCCTTTTTGCCACCGCCTGCACGCTTTCCGCACAGCACGGTGACAGCGTGGTATATAAAAAAAACGATCAAATCATAACATTTTATGCCGACGGCACTTACAAATATGTGCTTTGGCCGTGCGACATCTGTCCTCGACTGACACCCGGCAATGTGCAAAGTTTCGGCACCTATGAAAAAGATTCCAGCAGCTACTACCTTTTTTCCGATAAATCTTTACAATACCATCGTCGCGAACAACACGCCCGCGAGTCCGTCTGCGACAACGACAGTCTTACCTTCCGTTTCCACATACCACATCCAAACAACAAAGATCGCATAAAGGACGATTGGATTTTTTTCCAAGTCATCCTGTATTTGATGCCCGACTCCGCCGAATGGGAAGCCCTACGCAACTCGTATGTTGAAAACGATCCGAACATCAAGGCCTATTATACGGATGATGTCACGCTATCCATACCCAAGCCAACCAAGGAACTTATGTATTACACCGTGAAGGTGTATTCGGTAAGCGACCAAGCGGAAATCCCGCATTTGACCTTGGATTATAATATTAATAGTCCTTCATCCAATGTTTTCGACATAGATTTGCCGATGGCCACGCCCGAGTTCTTTATATATTCTCGTTTTCACAACAAACGAATCTCTGTCTTGGACAAGGATGCCGTGTTATTGGGCAACAACGTCTTATTGCGCGTCGGAGCATTCAAAGACATTTACTATTCGGAATATGCGTCTCTGCCTAAAAAGTACTGGAAATATGTAAACGGCAGTATCGATGCAAGTCTCAAAAACTCGAGGCGGAACGTCAATCCTTACGATACATTGCCAGAATAGGGACAATATGGCAATGTGTAGATTTGCGGAATTCACTTCTCAGAAATTGGAAGTTAGTAGATCATCTTACGTGGTATCTTTCCGGTAGCGCGGTGAAAACACCTTCCGTTAAAGTCTATCAAAATGAACTAAAAGCACGCCTTTGGAAACTTATCCCAGAAAAAGAGGTTCGAGAATTTGTATCAAAAGTGATTTTCGCCGCCATCAGCGCACCTCCCGCACAGTAGGAAGATGATGATTTGGAGAATTGTTCAAACTGCACTGATGGTATTCATCATAATAAAAGTCCCGAAGGAACTAATGCGTTTCTTCGGGACTTTGGATATATTGTCAAATGACCAGAATGACAGACTTGTTTATTCAGTAAATCTTATTGTATAGCAACTTATCAAATCTGGTCACTGAGCACCAATCACAGTTCACTACTTGTATTCGTAATAAAATGTTTCGGAAACTTCTCCATCTTCCGTACGAGTGGCCTTAACAGGATACTTGCCGTCATATTCGTATGCAATCTCTTCCACAAACTGTTGAACAATAGGTTCAGGCAGAAACGACATAGTAATCGTATTCGTGTGCTCAATTCGAACAACATTGTTCTTGCTCAAAGTAAAATATGTACAACCATAACTTTGCTGCGCGATTTGGGATTCAGAGCCGAAATCAGCCCAACTGATAGCATACGGGTTAAGATTGTTGTCGTGTGTTAATCTGGAAACATAATTGGTGACAGGAATTTCATCATCTTCTTCATCAAAAAGGTTAGAAACAACCTCCACAACATTGTCACCGTCCCAGGTCCATAACATTTCAACATCTACAGCAGCAAGGGATTTGGCATTCTGCTTTAACACCTTGTGCATATCTTGAATTTGCTCTTGAGGGACAAATACACGCATCAATTTTGCCATTACATCCTCGCCCGTTGCTTTAGCTTTTGGGAAAAAGACTCGGGATATTTTTCCATCCTTATGTTCCACCGTAGCTTCAGCGGTCATATTGCCGGAATGATAAACAAGCTTGGTGAGCAATTTTCCATCATAGTAATAATCGACATAGTCACCAGACACCTTTTCATCAACGCGGACAACACGTTTGCCTTCGTAAGTAGGCACCAACTCAACATCATTGAAATACTGATTGATCAAAGAGCCCTTAGATATTCTGCTCGTCAACTTGTTGCCGTTCCACAGATACTCTTCATAAAGATCTTTTTGTTCACTGCCGGCTTTTTGATAATAAACGGCGGAAAGTTTCTTTTTCGGAGTATAGACACCCTCTTTGTTACAGGCACTGAAAAGGAAGGTCAGCGCAACCAATGCTAATAAGAGTTTTTTCATAATTAGGTTATTTATATTTCGTGTAAAATCTAATACTGACCATTTTCGGTCACAGTTCACTATTGGTATTCGTAATATACTACTGATGCGATAAATTTCGAATGCCAATATATCTGTTCTATTCCCGTCGGGCCTGCCCGAACGGAGGCGCCCATTCCCCTTCTTTTAGAAGGGGTGGCTGAAAGCCGGGGTAGTGATATGGGTGTTTGCGAAGCAACCTTTATATAACGGATAATAATGTACGGCTTCGCCGTGATGTTTATGCCACTACCCTGCCCTACGGGCACCCCTTCTAAAAGAAGGGGAATTTATGATCGCGCAAAATTTGCTTTTGCGCTTAATGTGTGATGATAATAACCTTGCGCCTTTGAGAAATGAACAAATAGTGTTTTTCAAATCAAAAAATCAAATAATGTTTGTATTTTATATTATATCAATAACTTATAAGATTTTTTCAAAATTTATCGCAACATTAGTATTCGTAATAAAATGTTCCTGTAACCTCTCCTTCTTCCGTACGAGTGGCCTTGACAGGATACTTGCCGTCATACTCGTATGTGATTTCTTCGGCAAACTGAGAAACTATAGGTTCAGGCAGAATAGACATAGTAATCGTATTCGTGTGCTCGATTCGAACAATATTGTTCTTGCTCAAAGTAAAATAAGTACAACCATAACTTTGCTGCACGATTTGGGATTCAGAACCGAAATCGGCCCAACTGATAGCATACGGGTTAAAATTGTTGTCATATGTTAATCTGGAAACATAATTGGTGACAGGAGTTCCATCTTCATTATAAAGGTTAGAAGTGACCTCCACGACATTGTCACCATCCCAGGTCCATAACACTTCAGCATCCACAGCGGAAAGGGATTTGGAATTCTGCTTTAACACCTTGTGCATATCTTGGATTTGCTCTTGAGGGACAAATACACTCATCAATTTTGCGGTTACATCCTCACTCGTTGTTTTTGCTTTTGGGAAAAAGACACGAGTGGGTTTACCATCCTTATGTTCCACCGTAGCTTCGGCGGTCATATTGCTGGCGTGATAAACAAGTTTGGTGAGCAGTTTTCCTTCATAAAAATAATCGACATACTCGCCAGAGATCTTCTCATCCACGCGAACGATACGTTTGCCATCGTAAGTAGGGACCAATTCAACATCGTGGAAAAACTGGCTAATCAACGAGCCTTTGGATATTCTGCTCGCCAACTTGTTGCCGTTCCACAGATACTCTTCATAAAGATCTTTTTGTTCACTGCCGGCTTTTTGATAATAAACGGTGGAAAGTTTCTTTTTCGGGGTATAGACACCCTCTTTGTTACACGCGCTGAAAAGGAATGTCAGCGCGACTAATGCTAATAAGAGTTTTTTCATAATTATGTTTTTGTAATTTTGTGTTAAAATCTAATGCTGACTATTTTCGGTCACAGTTCACTATTTGTATTCGTAATAAAATGTTCCTGTAACCTCTCCTTCTTCCGTACGAGTGGCCTTGACAGGATACTTGCCGTCATATTCGTATGTAATCTCTTCCACAGACTGATAATAATAAGATTCAAGCGGAGCTGGCATATTGATTGTATATGTATGCTCAATTCGAACTATATTGTTCTTGCTCAAAGTAAAATAGGTACAACCATAACTTTGCTGCTTGATTTGGGATTCAGAACCGAAATCGGCCCAACTGATAGCATACGGATTAAGATTGTTGTCGTGTGTTAATTTGGCAACATAATTGGTGACAGGAGTTCCATCTTCATTATAAAGGTTATAAGTGACCTCCACGACATTGTCACCATCCCAGGTCCATAACACTTCAGCATCCACAGCGGAAAGGGATTTGGCATTCTGCTTTAACACTTTGTACATATCTTGGATTTGCTCTTGAGGGACAAACACACCCATCAATTTTGCAATTACATCCTCGCCCGTTGCTTTAGCTTTTGGGAAAAAGACACGAGAGAGTTTACCATCCTTATGTTCAACAGTAGCTTCGGCGGTCATATTGCCGGCGTGATAAACAAGTTTGGTGAGCAGTTTCCCATCATAGAAATAATCGACATACTCACCGGCTATCTTTTCATCCACGCGAACAATACGTTTGCCTTCGTAAGTGGGGACCAATTCAACATCGTGGAAATACATATCAATCAACGAGCCTTTGGATATTCTGCTCGCCAACTTGTTGCCGTTCCACAGGAACTCTTCATAAAGATCTTTTTGTTCACTGCCGGCTTTTTGATAATAAACGGTGGAAAGTTTCTTCTTCGGAATATAGACACCCTCTTTGTTGCAGGCACTGAACAGGAATGCCAGCGCGACTAATGCTAATAAGAGTTTTTTCATAATTAGGTTATTTATATTTCGTGTTAAAATCTAATACTGACCATTTTCGGTCACAGTTCACTACTTGTATTCGTAATAGAATACGTCTTCATAAATTGGATCATCTATGTAATGATAGTTTTGAACGGCTTTGACAGGGTACTTGCCTTCATATTCGTATGTAACATTGTTTACATATTCTTGACGGAAAGCCTCTTCTCCTTCGATATAGTATATTTCCTCACGCTTGTACTGAGTGAAATTGTTCTTGCTCATAGACAACAATCTGAGTTCGACGGCATTTTGTACCAGTTGGAACTCCGAACCGAAATCAGACCAGGTTATTGCATACGGATTGAGCATCTCATCATATTGATACTCCACAATTTGTTTGAGGGCCAATTCTCCCAATTGATATAAATCCATCGTTGCTTGAGCCACATTATCTCCTTTCCAAGTGTATGACAAGTCAAAAGATACCACACCAGCACCCATGTACTTTGAGTTCTGTTTCATAATCTTTTTAATATGGTTCATTTCGTCTTGAGAAACGAACTTACTTAATAGTTTTTCAGCACCGGCATTGCCCATCAGCGTATCGGCGTGGAAGGAAATCTTGGATATTTTTCCATCTTTATGTTCTACGTCCACCTCAGAGACCCAATCTCCAAAATGATAGGTCAAGTGGGTGAGGAATTTTCCATCATAGAAATAGTCCACATATTCTCCTGATAATTTCTCATCCACACGAACCACACGCTTGCCTTCGTATGTAGGGACAAAATCTAAATTGCCAAGATATCCATCTACGATAGAAGCATAGAACAATTTCTCTTTCAGCAGGTCTCCATTCCACACATACTCTTCATAAAGTTTTTTTTGATCACTGCCGGTTGCTTGATAATAAACAGCGGAAAGTTTCTTTTTCGGGGTATAGACACCCTCTTTGTTACAGGCGCTGAAAAGGAAGGTCAGCGCGACTAATGCTAATAAAAGTTTTTTCATTTTGAAATTTGTTTATAGTTTTTATATGATGATTATTAATATTTATTCTGCGTTCAGGCGAATCTAAAATGTTCTTTCACATTCGTGATATTGAGCTTATTTCATTAAGGTTTCCACGATGGTGCGGGCCGCATGGCCGTCGCCGTACAGGTCGTCAGCAAACAAGGGAGGCAATTCCAAAATCATTTGGGCAGTGGAAACGATATTCACATGATTGTGCCCTAACAGATGGTTGTAGCCTCGGGCGCAAAGTTCCATCCATTCGGTCTCTTCGCGGAGGGTGAGGCAGTATTTGTGAGCGAAATAGGCCTCTTTCTGCACGCCGCCGCTATCGGTCATCACCAGGGCGCAGTGGTGCAGAAGATAGAGCATTTCCAAGTAGCCCACGGGTTCTATGAAAGTAATCGGCGACTGCTCCATCGGGTAGCCAATGGCCTGCATCTTCTGGCGCGTGCGCGGGTGCAGGGGCAGCACCACCGGAATGCTGTTGCACATCATCTCCAAAGCCAGAAGCAACTCCTTCAAAATGTCGGGATTGTCGGTGTTTTCAGCGCGGTGCATCGTGCAGAGGACAAAGCGCTCGGGCAAATCCACTTGGGGTTTGCGCATCTTTTGTGCGAAATACAGGGCCGCATCCTTCATCACATCGCCCGTCGGCACGATTTTGCTGTCGTCAATGCCCTCATTTTGAAGATTCAGGATGGCGCGGCGAGTAGGGACAAAAAGGACATCGCTGAGTTTGTCGGTCTGAATGCGGTTATACTCCTCGCGCATCTGGTTGTTGAACGAGCGAAGCCCTGCCTCCACGTGGCAGAGTCGGATGCCGCAAGCGTGGGCGGCCTGCGCGCCCGCCAAAGTAGAGTCGGTGTCGCCATAGACCAGTACCCAGTCGGGGTGTACCTCAGCGATGACGGCCTCGATTTTGGCCTGCATCTGGGCGACAAGTTCCTCGTGGGGCAGCGAATGGACGCCCAGGTTGTAATCCGGCTCACGCATGCCCATCTCGTCAAAGAAGAGCTGCGACATATTGGCGTCGAAATGCTGGCCCGTGTGCACCAGAACCTCTTCCACGCCGTCTGCGCGGTCAATTTCCGCACTGACCATGGCGGCCTTTACAAACTGGGGACGCGCCCCTATAATGCTGAGTATCTTCATCTGCTGCGTTATCCTTTTTCCTTATAACTTTCTATCTGTTCTATATTGATTTCGCCCTATAATAAATCAGACTAATATTCAACTTTATCGGGTTTTTCACGCCATTTTCTAAAAACAGGAATGGCTACATCGCGCATCATTTGGACACAGGGAATGGAGCGTTCCTCCATCGGAAGGTCGAGTTGGTCATAAATGAAGGAGTCGTCGAAATCGATGTCAGCGGCATCAGCCTTGGTGTTGGCATAATAGATTTTGGAAATGCCGGCCCAGTAGATAGCGCTGAGGCACATCGGGCAGGGCTCGCAGGAGGCATAAATCGTGCAGCCTTTCAAGTCGAATGTGCCGAGTTTCCGACAGGCTTCGCGAATGGCCATAACCTCCGCGTGGGCGGTAGGATCGTTGTTGGGCACCACGCGATTGCCAGAAGCGGCAATCACCTCGCCCTCGCGCACGATGACCGCACCGAAAGGACCTCCTCCGGCATCCACATTGCTATCGGAGAGGTCAATAGCCATCTGCATAAACTTCCTGTCTTCTTCCGAAATATTATTCTTTATCATATTTAAAAAAAGCATTTTGCGTAACGCAAAAAATCAGTTTTTGTTACGTGACAGATTGAATTTTTGTTCCAGATAGACAGTACAGTCCTCAAACGTCGGGAAAGTGTGTTCTTGAGGAACGATGGCCGGTATCACGTTCATCTTTGTCAGCATATACATCGGCTGCGGTTGGATAATCGTCATCAGCACCTCAACGCCTTTTTCCTGCAAATCCTTGATGGCTGTTTCCATCGCATACAAGCCGGATTGGTCCATAAAGCTGACCAGGCGCATACGGATAATGACGACTTTGACATTGTCGGGAACGTCGTGCATAACTTCCTGGAAACGAGTGATTGAGCCGAAGAAGATAGGCCCGTTCAAACGTTGGATGTAAATCTGATGTTTGATTTCATCCGTCAGTCCCTGTTCATCTTCCCATGGAAGTTCCTTATCGAACTTAGTGATTTCGCCGGCGTTGTAGCCGCTTTCCACCAAGTCGCCGGCGCGCTTCATAAAGAGCACACAGGCAATAATCATACCGATGCCGACAGCCACGAGCAAATCGACGAACACGGTGAGGAACAGGACGGTGAGGAGGACCACGGCGTCAGCACGCGGGATATTGGGCAGGTCTTTCAGGCCTTTGAAGTCGATAATGCCGATACCGACAGTGATCAGGATACCGGAGAGCACAGACAGGGGCACGTACTTCACGAAGCGGCCGAGGCCGAGCAGGATGGCTAACAGGAACAGTGCGTGGACAATACCGGACAGGCGCGTACGACCGCCACTTTTCACATTCACTACCGTTCTCATCGTAGCACCGGCGCCACCAATGCCGCAGAACAGACCGGCGAAGAAGTTGCCGACACCCTGGCCGATGAGTTCCTTGTTGCTATTGTGCTTGGTTTTCGTAATATTGTCGGCGACCACAGAAGTGAGCAGTGTGTCAATAGAGCCCAAACCAGCCAGTGTCAGGGCCGGAATGGCAGCCGTTTTCAGCACGGTGCCCCACGCAACGCCCTTCAAGGAGAACTGGGCAAAGACCGGCAGCGGCAAGCCCGACGGGATTTCGCCAATGGTCAGGGCCGGATTGAAGTTCTTGACAAAGACGGAAACAACGGTAACCACAATCAGAGCTACTAATGTTGCCGGCACCTTTTTGGTTATCAAGGGGAAGAGATAGATGATGGCAATCGTGGCCAGGCCGAACAGCAGCGCGTACAAGTCGTAGCCGCCGATTTTGGCGGGGAGTTGCGTGATCATATCCACAATCAGCACAGGCGATTTCATACCGAAAAGCGGGTAAATCTGCTGCAGGATGATGATGATGCCGATACCGCTCATAAAGCCGGAGAGCACCGGATAGGGAATGTATCGGATGTATTTCCCGATTTTCAGGAAGCCGAACAGCATTTGGAAAAGGCCGCACAGCATACCGGCCACAGACATAGTGATGAGGACTGATTCGATAGTCGGGGATGTGGTTGACGACCAGATTCCGGAGATCAAAGTTGCCGTAATCACGGTCATCGGGCCGGTGGGGCCGCTGATTTGCGACGGTGTTCCGCCGAAGAGTGCGGCGAAGAAGCCGATCATCATCGCACCGACAAGGCCGGCGAGCGCGCCGACCGCCCCGATATTGGGGACGTCTTGTACGTCAATTACACCAAATGCTTGAATACCAAACGCCAAGGCCAACGGAAGGGCAACTATGCCCGCCGTGATGCCTCCAAAAATATCTCCTTTGAGATTTGTAGTTGAGAGTTTATTCATGAGTTAAAATTTAGGGCGCAAAAGTACGCAAAATAGACACAAAGCCATAGAATGCTATGGCTTTGTAATAAACATAGATTTCTTAATAATTAGTCCAAGATACGCTGAACGTCTTCAGCATAGGTGACTTTGAAATTCCGGGAGTCGCCATGTACGATTTTGATGGGCACATCCGGACGGTAATGGGCCACCACCCCGCTCTCGTCGGTAGGCACGAAGCCATCGTCTTTTTCTATCAAATCGATAAAGCAATCGTAGAGCAGTCCGGCGCGGAAAGCCTGGGGTGTCTGGGCGTAAAAGAGTTCGCTGCGGTTGAGTGTCTCCACAAGGCTGCCGTCGGCGCCGACGCGCAGCACCGTGTCGGTAGCGGGCATAGCGGTAACAGCCGCCTGCTCGTGCTGCAAGGTGTCCAGCAAGTCGTCAATGATGCGTGAAGTGATGCCGGGGCGGGCCGCGTCGTGCAGCAAGAGGTTGTCGTCACGGCGCTCGACGAACCACTGGATGGCCGCCCAGGACGACTCGAAGCGTTCCTTGCCTCCGGCCAGCACCTGCGTGACCTTGGGATAGTAGGTGAACAGATAGGTCAGCACTTCCTCCACTTCCAGATAGTCGGCGGGAAGCACCACCACAATCTCGTCAATGCGCGGATGATCCTGGAAAACTTGCAATGAGTACTCCATCAACATCTTCCCGTTTACTGCCACAAACTGTTTGGGGACCTCGCTGCCCATACGGGTGCCTTTGCCCGCCGCCATTAAAATCGCAACATTCTTCATAGCTGAAAATTTCAAAAGAGCGCAAAAATATCAAAAATTGTGATAAGGCGGTAAATAATATTCATTGCCATTCTTCTCGTCTTTCGAATCAACTCAGCAGTATATTGTGGAGATTCCGCTTCGAGCTCCTGCCGTCGGTCTTGTCAAGAGATTCCTCCGCATCGCCACGGAATGACGATGCACTGCCGATCAAGAAAAAGGGCTTCGCACGAAACACGCACGAAGCCCTATTGTCAATTCTCAATTGTCAATTATCGATTTGTCTAATCGCGGAGACAGCGGACGGAAAAGCCGAGGAACTTACTGCTGCCGTAGCGGTCCACGAGGGTGGTGCCATAGTCCAGGCCGCGGTCGTACGCGTTTCTGCTAGAGTTCTGGGTAGCGGACCAGAAATACGCGTCGTTGCCGAAACGGCCGTAGCTGCCGCCGTAGACGCCAGCGGGAACGGCAGAAAAGCCGGTGGCGTTGTTCGTTGATGGGTCGTTGCCTGGAACATAATCGTTAGAATTGCTGCTCCAGCCCGTGGTGGAAGCCAACGCCTTGGCTATGCAATAGGTACTATTAGCATTATCCGTACCCGTACAACCTTCGCTTACATATTGCGATTGTGACTTTACATAGCTGGTCAGTGTGTCCCACTCTGCATTGCTCGGCACGTGCCAGCCAACGGGGCAGATGCCTCTGCGGTTGCCGCCAAACGTAACGCTTGGCGCATTGCTGTACTCAGTGTTCGTGCTCGTCTCCCCATACGCCGTGTTGAACGTATCCACCGCAGCACACCAGTTGTACAACAAACCGTAGGTGGCCACATTGGAGGCGTTGTCATTCGGGTAGTACGCATTCTTTCCCGTGTAGGAATAACTGCTGGCAGGATACTCCAATATGCTGGTTCCCGTGCTCGGAGAGGTCGTGCAGCGCATATTCTCCTTCGTCCAGCACTGGTCGCCTACCTGCACCGTGTTATAGACGTTGCCCTCGTGGTCCGTCACCTTGGAGGTGCCGCAGACAAATGGGTGGAGTTCGTTGTTCAGTGCGTTGATCACGCTGTCCTGGGAAGAGACGGTATTCTGCAATCCATCAATCACGTTCTGCAGGCTGTCCATGCGTGCGCCAAGCTCGGTGCAGCAGCCGCTGTCGGGACTGCCACCGGCGTTGCCCGCGCTGCCGCTCTCGTTGGTCGCAGGCGCACCACCAACGCCGCCATCGCGAAGACAACGGACAGAGTAGCCGTAGTACTTAGCGTGGTAGCCGCTGTTCACGTTGGCGTTATTGTAGTACAAGGTTCGGTTGTAGGCGGTGTTGCTAGTGCTCCGGGTAGCGGACCAGAAATACGCGTAGTTGCCGAAAGCGAGGTAGCTACCGCTATAGTTGCCAGCGGGAACGGCAGAAAAGCCGGTGGCGTTGTTCGTTGATGGGTCGTTGCCTGGAACATAATCGTTAGAATTGCTGCTCCAGCCCGTGGTGGAGGCCAAGGCCTTGGCAATGTTCGTGTTGTCGCTGCCGCACACGTATTCGCTCTGGCTGCCCACATACGTGGTCAGCTGTGTCCATTCCGCATCGCTCGGCACGTGCCAGCCAACGGGGCAGATGCCTCTGCGGTTGCCACTGAACGTAACACTTACCGCATTGCTTAAACTGGTATTTGTGCTCGTCTCTCCATACGCCGTGTTGAAGGTATCCACTGCGGCATTCCAGTTGTATAGCAGACCGTATGTGGCCACATTGGAGGCGTCGTCATTCGGGTAGTACGCCTTCTTGCCTGAATACGTGTAACTGCTGGCAGGAAACTCCAGGATGTTGGTACCCGTGCTCGGGGAGGTCGTACAGCGCATGTTCTCCCTCGTCCAGCACTGGTCGCCAATCTGCACCGTGTTATAGACGTTGCCCTCGTGGTCCGTCACAGTAGAGGTGCCGCAGATGAACGTGTCAGTCGGGATGCCGGGCGAGTCAGGGATGAGGCGGGAGAGGGAGTCAACCGAGTTGGCGAGAGAGTCGATAGTATTGCCCTGTGCCTCTATCTTCGCGTTGAGTCTGCCGAGGGTGTCTCCCATACATTCCATCACCTGCTCGCAGCTCATCATTGCCGGTGCGGAGGGCGTTGTGCCACCAGTCTCGTTTTCGCCCGGCGTGCCGCCCACGCCCGCATCGCGGAGACAGCGGACGGAAAAACCGTACTCCCCAGTGGCGGATCTACTGACCACGTAGGAGGCGTTGCTGTACAGGCTCCGACACCAAGCGTCGAAGTCATCGTCCTGGGTAGCACTCCAGAAGCAGGCGTCGTCGCCGAAATCTTCGAAACTGCCGTAGAAGCAAAGACCTGCGGGAACAGCCGAAAAGCCGGTGGCGTTCGCTTTGTCGCCCGTGTTGCCCGCATTGCAACCTGTATCAGTATTGCTCCACCCCGTAGGTTGGGACAACGCCTTGGCGATATTTGCAGCATTGCCGCCGCATTGATACTCGGACTTGCTTTTCACGTAGTCGGTCAGTGCAGTCCACTCCGCATCGCTCGGCACGTGCCAGCCGGCAGGACAGATGCCGCGATGCTTATCTCCTGCGGTATAACTCGTACTATTACCTTGTTCAATCTGCATTGCGGCTTGCCAATCATAGTAGCGACCGTAGATTGCGGAATCCACATCTGTTTTAGTCCATACTTGGCCGTATTGAAGTGTCTTCGTTCTCAGATTCTCCTTCAGCCAGCACTGGTTGCCGATGGCCACGGTGTTGTATTCGTTGTTGTCAACGTCCTTGACCTTGGAAGAACCGCAGGTGAATGTGGCTGGAGTGTTGCCGCCGTGTGGAAGGTTGGAGAGGGAGTCAACCAAGTGAGCGAGGCTGTCAATGGTGTTGCCTTGTGAGGTTACAGTGCCATTCAGTGTTTCAATTTCAGCACCCTGTGCTTCTATCTTCGCGTTGAGTTGGCCGAGGGTGTCGCCCATACATTCCATCACCTGTTCACAGCTCATCGTTGCCGGTTCGGAAGGGTTATCACCACCGCCAATGCTCGCATCGCGGAGACAGCGGACAGAGTGACCGTAATCCTTAGAGAAGTCCCAGCGGGACACTTCGGCGTCATTGCTGCTCAGGTTACGGTAGTACGCGTTGTTGCTATCGGACTCGGTAGTACTCCAAAAGAAGGCGCTGTGGCTAAAATCTAAGGAACGGACATTGTATAAGCCGGCGGGAACGGCCGAAAAACCTGTGAGGTTTATTGTGCTACTGATACTGCCCGCATAACAACCTTCGCTGGTATTGTAACTCCACCCTATGGCAGCGGACAACGCATTGGCAATATTGTCAGCGCCGTCACATTGATACTCGGACTTGCTTTTCACGTAGGTGGTAAGCTGCGTCCACTCCGCGTCGCTTGGCACGTGCCAGCCGGTAGGACAGATGCCCTGCACACCAGAAGGAACAGCATCACTGGATGAAGCGCCCTGCATCACGGCTGCCCAGTCATAGAGGCGGCCGTAGGTGTTTACGTCATAACCAGGCACTTCAGAAGCTGTAGGAGTGTAAATATTGCCTGCACCTGCGGCATTTGTAGAAGTTCTCAGGTTCTGGGCCATCCAGCACTGGGTGCCTATCTTCACGGTGTTATACACATTGCCTTCGTGGTCGGAAACCGTAGAGGTGCCGCAGGTGAACGAATGGTGTTCGTTGTTCAGCGCGTTGATCATGCTGTCCTGACGGGCAATAGTATTTTGCAAAGACGTCATCATATTATATAATTCGCAAAGGTCAACCGTCGGACAGTTGCTGTTGCTCACATAGCCTGCATCGTTGTTCAACTGGCTCACATTGGTAGGAACATTGGCAGTGGTAATGAACCCGCTGTTGTTCGTCAACTCGCTCGTGGTGGTAGGTATCGTGATGTTTATGCTCTTGTCAGAAGAGGCGTCGGCGGTAAAGGTGCCCACAGAAGTTCCATTTTTCTGGATGGTCAGTGTCGCGTTGTTGGCTGCGGCAGGAATCGTCGGTTTGTTGGACAAATCATTGTAGTTGCCGCTGAAGAGTTCCGGTTTGTTTAATATTTGTGCCGTTCCGCTTGTGGCATTCCAATCAGCGTTCACCTGTGCGGGAACGTCCGTGGCGGTGATATAACCGGCATCGTTGTTGAAGGCAGAAACATTGGTCGGAACCGTCGGAATCGTCGGCTTGTTCTTGATGTAGTCATCAGCTGTGGTAGTGCTCTGGTTCCAGTCAGCCTGCACATTCACTTCAGCACCTTCTGCAATACCCTTCAATTTGATACTGTCGGCATCGGTGTATGGTGCTGTGGTCGCAGCTAAAACAGCGGCATTGTCGTGCGCGTGCTTTTTGGCTACGGCATCCGCCAAGTCGGCGTTAGTTTGGTTGTATGTATCAAGCAAATCCTTATTGGTGTGGATATGGGAAACATTCGCCATATTAGAAATGCTGTCATGAATCTGGCCTGCCACGCTGTCGCGGATGGCGCTTTTGGTGGTGTGCTGCGTCAGATTCGCAATGTTGCCTTGCATCGTGGTAATCACAGCGCTATCAGAGGTCAGATAGTGGCGGCTGTCCAATTCCGTTTCATCCACATAATTGTGCTCTGTCAGGTAGTTTTGGATAGACTGTCCGTTCACGTTCAGTGCGTAAGGCACTGCGGAAACGGGACGCGCCTCGTCGTTCACATACACCGTGCTTGGTGTGGCTGCGTTCACCACCTTCACGGCGATGGTCGCACCCGTCCAGTCGCGTCCGGCCAGCGTTTCGTCTCCAAACTCGAAGGAGAGCAGACCGTGGATATTAGTACTGCCGTTCACCTCCTCAGCGTA
The DNA here is from genome assembly GCA_024400835.1 of Bacteroidales bacterium. GTDB lineage: Bacteria > Bacteroidota > Bacteroidia > Bacteroidales > WCHB1-69 > F23-D06. The sequence continues at coordinate 36,271 of JAKSMC010000010.1, read as the reverse complement.
CGGAACGCCCGTGGTGAATGTGATGGTGACGGTTGCCTTCACGGCCGTGTTCACCACTAATTGCTGGTTATTGTCTCGAATAACCGCCTGATAGGTCAGCTTCTGGGCAAACAGCCCGACCACAATGCCTATCAGCAAAACTAATGTTAGTAAGATTTTTTTCATTGTTAAATTATTGAGTTATTACAATATTAAGCTATGTAGATGGGTAGAGATGTAGATTAGTAGATTAGTAGACATCCCTAAGCCCTAAGCCCTGAACCCTAATTTCTGAGCCCTAATTTTTCAGGCAGCGGACGCTTTTTCCGTTCACCTTGTTGCCGTTGTAGTTGGCGAGTTCAGAGCAGCCGTGCATCAGGGAGCAGTAGCGGGCGATGGTGGCTGACACGGAAGTCTCGGTCCAGAAGTGGGTTTCGCCCAAGAGGTTCTCGAAACGGACGTCTGTATATTTGCCGGCGGGCAGCGCGGTGAAGCCCGTAGCGTTAGTACCCTCGCCGCTAAGCCAGTCCGTGGTTGACATCAGTTCGAAGGCGGAGTGGTTGGCCAGACTTGCGAACTCTGCCTCCGTGGGCAGATGCCAGCCATCGGGGCAGACACCCTGCACTTCGGTGGCTTCAGGAGCGAGGGGCGCGCGCACTGCGTCATCCCAGTTGTAAAGATAACCATAGCGGGCCACGTTGGCGGCCGCATCAGGGTGCTCAGCACTCACGTATGCCATAGGATTGGAAATGTTTTCTCCGTCAGCGTACTTCGTGGATTTCAGGTTCTCAGCCGTCCAGCAGTAGCAGTCGATGCGCACCGTGCTGTACTCGTTGTTTTCAAAGTCGGTGGCCACAAAAGGATCCGGCAAAGTGGTGGAATACGGATAATTGGCAATGTCAGCATTGAAATTGTCCGTGCCGCAGGGTGGGAACTTGACGTTCACCTGCTGGATATCGGTCAGTGACTTGTCGGCCACGCTGAAGTTCCAGGTCACGGAAGTGGCAGCGCCCACGGGGTACGTGGCGGGTTTATTATTGCTATATTGCACAGGCGGCACGGAGCCGTCGGGCAGCACTAAGGGCTGCTGCAAGCCGAAGTTGTGCTCGCACACGTTGTAAGGAGCCACCACAGTGGTGTCGTTGACAAAGGTCACACCGTAGGCCATCACGCTGATCAGGGAGTCGAGGCCCTGCGTGGGCAGCAGATAGACCGGCGTCTCGCCGACTTCCACATTCAGCGGATTGCCTGCCGGAATGCGTTCGGCCGGTCGATAGGCCACGGGGTAGCTGCTGTTCTCGTAGAGCAGCGTGTCGTTGCCACGGTAGAGGAACGACTGCTGGAGGCCTTCGTTAGCATAGTTGCCGTCATTGGAGATGCCTAAGGTGAACATCTGGCCCACCGACGCGGCGCTGCGCGTGACGTCGTCATCGTAGGCAACGGTCACAAATCCACACTGCGCGAATGTCACTTGCATAACGGCTGCCAACAAGACTAAAGCGAGGAATATCTTTTTCATTTTTAGTAATTTATGATAATAATTAATCTTTGTTCAATGTGAAAATTTGGAAATGGGAATCTGAGCCCTGAAATCTAAAACTTTGAGATTTTGAACTTTTGGGAAAATTCCGGACAAAACACCACCTACCCCACAACGACTGCGAGCACAGCATGCCGACACGTATAGAGGATAACTAATCAATAAGTTATAAGTACATTTCCGCAATACCGATAGTTTTTATCAATAAAGCCGCAAACATAGTGAAAAAATCGTATAACTATATACAAGTTGACCTAAAAAAAACACACGAATCCCCATTATCAATTCTCAACAGTATATTGTGGAGATTCCGCTTCGACCTCCTGCCGTCGGTCTTGCGGAATGGGGCGCGCCACCGCCCATTCGGTCTTCCCACCCGAAAAGCCCCACCATTCCGCAAGCGACTGGAGGGAGTGCAGCGGAATCCCCAACCACAGCAGTGGCAAGAAGTTAATAGTCACCTGCTACCTTTTGAAGATCAGCCAATTTGTCTGATACTGCGTCCACTTGGCCATCGGAAAATAGGACGTAAACGTGGAATCCTCGTTGCGGTACCACGAATAGTTCCAGCCAATGCCCATATCCATATAGAGGGCGTTTCTGACATCCAACTCGCTGACCAATGCCTGCACGAATTTCTCGTAGGCGATGTCCTCTTTGGCCGTCACCACCATCAGTTCGCCGTCTTTGTTCTCGCACAAAGCACGATAAATCTCCTGGCGCTCGGGCTTCATCAAATAGGGGTGATAGACCACCCCATTGTTGACGACCATAGCCTGTTCGTAGGCGCATTGTATGTTCGTATCCTTCAACTTGGCGTTGTAGTCGGCCTTTTTCAAGAAAGCCCAATGGTTATCCTTATAGAAGATAAAGCCACCGGAATTGGCCTTGCACTCGTAACCTTTGTGAAATTCGCCGCCACAGACGTGGTTGCCAGCGATATTGGTATGGTAGAAAGAGTCCACGATTTTTCCAGTAAACGCCGCTTCCGCACAGAAGATGACATTGTTATCCAACGTATCGGGCCGCTCGCCGCAGACAATGTCCATATGGTACTGGTCCGGTTTGTAAAAATAGAGATGCTTGGTGGAATCCACCTTGGCCATCATCGGATGAGGGATGGAGTCTTCGGGCGCATTGCCGGCTCGGCAACTCGTGGCCATTACAGATAACAATAAAAACAAGAAGCAATAGGAGTACGTAGACAATTTCATAGGCAGGATATTATGATAAAGCGAAAGGAACGCAAAAGTACAAATGTTATTGCTCAACCGTGTACAAAAAAAGAAAAAAAATGCACTTTTGCACCCTCATAAATTCGGTGCAATGAATTGGCATTTTTTCAAAAAACTTTCTTCTAAAAAAGGCAAAGTCAGCATTGCCGTTGGCAGTGCAATTTTAGTGTTGCTCATCACGCTTGGCCTGTTAGTTACTGTTTTCGCAAAACAGGCCATCCATAAAAAAATCGCCAAAGTGGAACAGGAACGCAACGTCAACATCGATATAGGCCAGTTGAAAATCGTCCACTACTCGATCTTCGGCACTTTCGACATCCGCATCAACGATCTCACCGTGCAGGACAAGAAAGCCTCTGAACCGTTTCTCCACTCCGACAAAATCCGCACCAAAGTGCAGGTCTGGAAAGGCTTCAAACGCACGCTCATTATTAAAGATATTGAAGCCAACAATCTGAACATCCATGCGGTAAAGCAAAATGGGAAATGCAATTACAATTTCATCAAAAGCAAGGGCGACGGCACCAAGTCCGAACGCAACTATCAGAAACTGGTTACGAAGTTGTTAGGCAAAGTCAGTGATATCTGTCCCACACATATGGAAATCGACAAGCTCACAGCCGTCACGGACATTGACACCTCGCACGTTCGCTACACCATCACGGACTGGGAGATGCGCAACGGCAAAGGCACGGGCAGAGCGGTTGTGCAAGACGGCAGCGCGCGTCCCGAATCGTGGTCCATCGCCTGCAATGTTGACAGAAAGAAGCAGCAATACGGCGGCGAGTTAGTCCGGGAGGGCGGTGCGCAAACCGTCGGGTCCCTACCCTTCCTGAAGGTTTTCGAGGAACTGGATGTGCAGTTGCACGAAGCCAAGGGGCAGTTCACCCTGCTGAAATCCAACAAGAAGCACACCGACTGCACGCTGTCGGGCACTATCCGCGGGCTGCAGTGCGAGCACCACTACATCGCCGATGTGCCCGTGCGCATCGACTCCGTCGGGGCCGACCTCAAGATGTCGGTCTTCGCCAAAGCCATAGAGCTGGATTCCACCTCCGTGGTGAAGCTCAACCGCGCAACGCTGCACCCCTACGTCCGGTTTTCCAATGACAAGAGCAAACGCATTGTTTTCAAAATCAACGAAAAAGACCGTGATGCAGAACCGCTGTTCGCCTCCCTGCCTGCCGACCTGTTCCAAGTCATCCCCAACATGAAAGTCACGGGCAAGATGGGCTTCAACTGCCTGTTCGATTGTGATTTCGGGTGTGTTGACAGTTTGGATTTCGACTTCAACTTCGTAAACAGCCAGCGTTCGGTACGCGTTGCCGAGGGCTTAGGCGAGATCACACGTTTCAACGACCAATTCGAATACACGTTTTACGACAACGGCGAGCCCGTGCGCTCGTTGTGGATCGGACCTAACAACCCCTACTTCTGTCCTTCGTACGAAATTCCAGAGTTGCTGAAGCAGGCCATCCTGGCATCGGAAGACGGTGCCTTCTTCGTGCACAACGGATTCTGCAAGTCCGCAATGGAGAACGCGTTGGCAGCCGACATCAAGGCCGGCAAGATGCGTCGCGGCGGCAGCACCATTACGCAGCAGTTGGTAAAGAATCTATTCTTAAGCAGAAAGAAAGTGCTCACCCGCAAATTCGAAGAGATACTGTTGGTGTGGCTGATTGAGGACCAGCACCTCATCAGCAAGGAGAGGATGTTTGAAATTTACGTCAACATCGTGGAATGGGCGCCCGGGGTCATCGGCATTGGCGAGGCCGCCGAGTTCTACTTCCACAAGCGTCCCTACGAGCTCACGATGCCGGAGTGCATCTACTTGGCCACGCTCATCCGCGCGCCGAAGCACTACGCGGGCACGCTGAATCCCGACGGCACGCTCACCGAGGTGAAGCGCAACGAGCTGGACTTCGTCGCCGACCGTATGGTCATTCGCGAATTTATGACGGAGGGGCAGCGCGCCGCGTTCGACTCCAACATAAAGACGGTAATCGTAAGAAACGACAACTAAAACCCTATCCTTATGCGTATATTGTCTTTTTTGATTTCCATAACGCTGATAGCAGTATCTTTTTCTTCCTGTCAAACCGCCAAACTACAGGGACCCGCCTGCATCATCCACGGCGACCGCGATGGCATTGTGCCCCTGTGGTGCAGCGAGAAGTATCGCGACCTCTACCCTGCTCCAGAGTTTCATCTCGTACACGGCGAGAACCACCTCATCATCAACCGACAACGGAAGGTACTCCGACACATCGTCGATTTCCTCAACAAACAATAATATATTAGGCACCTGGTTCCGGCATTTTTACCATCGGCTAACATAACGATTTATATTTCGACTGAGTACCACAAGCACACATACGACATCGTTATATTATTCATTTTCAAATAATCATATCACACTCACATTAATTCACGACTATGAAGCGTTTGCAAAATCCCTGGGAAGGACTTGAAGGTTACTATTGCTTTGGCTGTTGTCCGACAAACGAAGGCGGACTACGGATGGAATTTTACGAAGACGGTGAAGACATTGTCTCCGTTTGGAATCCCCGCGACCATTTCCAAGGCTGGGTAAACACCTTGCACGGCGGCATCCAGGCGGCGCTCATCGACGAGATTGCCGAATGGGTCGTGAACCGCAAATTGCAGACCACGGGCGTTACTGCCAATTTGGAGGTCCGCTACAAGAAGCCCGTAATGATGACCAGCAAGCCCATCACCTTGCGGGCGCACCTTCTGGAAACGCGCCGGCATCTGGCCTATATCGAGGTTTCGCTATACAATGACGAAGGCGTGCTCTGCTCCGTCGGGAAACTGACCTACGCCTTCATCACGCCAGAAAAGGCCGCAGAAGAGTGGCACTTCCACGGATGCAAAGCGGAGGGTGAATAACTTTGGGGAGAGAGACGTTACATAAAGATTCACCTAATCGGTTGACTATAGGTGGAGTTGAATTTTGCTAAAACTACTTGGAAAGCAATTCGGCATAGACTAGGTACATCCTCATAAATTCAAAAGAACATTGGCGACGATGGCTATTGACAAAGGTATGCCGATTGAGCAGGTGCAAAGACTGCTTGGCCATGTAAGAATAGACACAACCTTAAGATATGCTATTGTAAATCAAAATAATGTAAAAATGGCATACCGGAAGTTTATATAATGCCTCTTAAATAAGAAACCAAGGAGAATATTTCCGGACTTGCAGCATCAAGAAGTTTGACAATGTCACTTTTCAAGTCAGACGCTCTGTTTAGGGATATGCTCTGTAAAAGGTATTCAAGCACTTTTATTGCACCAACCAGATTATGCGTGTCATCGTTATGCAGTTCTAATGGACCTGTAAGAATACTTTGCGGCAACTGCACATCGTACAAGGTATGACCATGCGCGCAAATGTTTCGCAAATAACGAATTGTCGTCAGATAACTACGAAATACTTTCAGGTTCCTAATATTATATTGCCAAGCGAGATCATTTTGCAGGCTTTTATCATTAAGCGATTGATACAGTAAAGTTATTTGACCGAAAGTTGCATATTCAAGAGTTTTCCAAGCTGGCGCATAAGTGTCATGTGGGTATTTTCTATGATGCTTTTGAATAATGGTATTCTTTTTAATATCTAAATATGTTACCAGAAACTCATTGATGTATTTTTGATTTACATACCTGGGATCAACAAACCAAGTCGGTTCGTTCTTATACTGATTAGAAGCAAGGTAAATGAGATGTGTTCTAAAATTAACCTCTACTCGTAGGATATACGGGAGGAGCAGTTTTCTCAAATCATTATCGAAATAGTACAACTCCACTGCAGATTCAAATCTTGTGCCTTGCTTAAAAAGATGATTTCTGACCCCTTTTACATTCTTTTCCATAGGGAACCAATAGAATCCCAAACGGTAATAGCCAATATCTGATAAAATCTCACCAGCTTTTTGAATGTCAGATATTTCCATTCCTCTGTTTTGAAGCAATTGGATTTGTTCTTGTATGGTTGTTGCTAGTTTCATAGTGCTCTGATAAAAAAAGGATACTCGCATTGAGTATCCTATAAGTCCATTTTATAGTGCAAATGTACAGCTTGTGAACACTGGCACTTATGACGCGGCAAAAATACTATTTTTTACTCACAAATACGAATGTCGTGATTTTTTTATTGTGATTTTTTTGAGTGCTTTTCCGCCGGTTTGCTGTAGGTTTGTACATTATCAGAAAGATGATTTCCTCATTTCAAATATTAAACCATATTTGAAAACAAGATTGCTTCACTATTCAGTAATATCAGTTCCAAACTTCAACACTATGCTAAGATAACTATGGACTAATAGGAAAGCAAATAAAATCTGTGGGCTAAACGTCGTCATCATCGAGGATGGGAAGGATATTCACCGCATCTTCATCGCCCAACGGCAGGGTTTCAACCTCTTTAAGAGAACGTATGATGGCATTGGTACGCGTTCCCTTCAGCGTGTCAATGGCCGTAGTGGCCTGCTGCAAGTTGCGCTGAGCCTTGTCTAACAGCCCACCGAATTTTTCAAACTGCGCTTTTACCACGCCCAAAGTCTTCCAAACCTCACTACTGCGCTTTTGGATAGCAAGCGTTCTGAAACCCATCTGGAGACTGCTCAGCAAAGCGCCCAACGTGGTCGGACCAGTAACCATCACATGGTGCGTGCGCTGGAGTTCCTCCATCAGCGTGGTACGCCGAATCACCTCCGCATAGATGTTTTCAAACGGCAGGAACATAATCGCAAAGTCAGTGGTATATGGCGGATCAAGATATTTGTCATGAATGTCTTTTGCCATCTTCTTGATGACCGTTTCCAGCAGTTTCGACTTTTCCTCCGCAGTAGCCGTATCTCCCGACTCCTGCGCTTCGGCAAAATCTTCATACACATCTTTCGGAAACTTAGAATCTATCGGCAGATAGACAAAGCCGTCACCCTCTTCCTTGCCTGGCAGTTTAATGGCAAATTCCACACGCTCGCTACCCGTGTGTGCCGTGCGCACATTAGTCTCATATTGTTCCGGCGACATCATCTGTTCGAGCAGGTGCTGCAGTTGCAGTTCCCCGAAGGTGCCCCTGACTTTCACATTGCTGAGCACCTTTTTCAGTCCGCCGACATCCGTGGCCAAGGATTTCATTTCGCCCAAGCCTTTTTGAACACTTTCCAATTGTTCGCTTACCAAGCGGAACGACTGTCCAATGCGTTCGTTCAGAGTCTTCTGTAGTTTTTCATCCACCGTGCTGCGCATCTCCTCCAACTTGCGTTCGGTCGTATCCACCAATTCCTTTTGGCGTTGGTTCATTTGGGCAAACTGCTCTTTTTGTGCATCTACCAGGCGCTGCGTATTTTTATCAAAAGCATCTTGAAAGCGCGTGACAGAAGCGGAAAACTCGTCCCTTTGGGCACGCGCCTGCAAGGCTGTTTCTTGTCGCAGATGCTCTGCCAAATGTTGGATTTCCTCACGTTGGTTTCGGCCCTCTTCTGAAAGTTTGCGCGCAAATTGCTCCATCAGTTCCTGACTGTTATCCCGCGACAAACGGCGGACAACAGCAACTGCTGCAACGACAATCGCCACAAGATTGAGTACCGATACAATGATAAGAATTAGAATTTGTGTCTGCATAGGAATGTCTTTTTATGTTTCTCTTTTCGGCGGCAAAAATACGAAGCACGGCTGACAACTTTTGACAAAAGCGCAAAAAAAATTCTCTATTTCGATAAAACCCTCTTAGTTGTTGCAAAATGGGGCTGTTTATGGAGCCTATATCTTTTATGTCATCGGGAACCTAAAAGAAAACAACGAACACGAAGTGTGGTGTTCTTTTTTGTTGTACTTTTGCGCTTTAAAAATTTCCAGCAGCCTGCTGGAAATTCTCACGTAAAAGGCATTGTAAGAAACAGCGAAAAAGAAATTTAAAGTAACATAACGCATTAGCTATTATTTCACATTCAAAACAAAAAGGCGTAAAATGAACAACGAAACTCAAAACACCGAATACAAGGAATCGTGGCGCGACGAGTACCTGAAATGGATTTGCGGCTTTGCAAACGCCAAAGGCGGTGTTTTGTACATTGGTGTGAATGACAGCGGTGAGGTCATCGGCTTGAAAAACGCCCATAAGTTAGGCGAGGACATTCCGAACAAGATCGTAAATTATTTGGGCATAGTGTGCGAAACAAACCTTTTGAAGAGAGATGACTTGGATTATATTGAAATCATCGTTGAGCCGAGCAATGTCCCTATCAATTTTCAGGGCAAATATCACTACAGAAGCGGAAGCACCAAGCAAGAGCTGAAAGGTGCCGCGTTGCAGCAATTCCTTCTGAAAAAAATGGGGCGTTCGTGGGATGATATACCGCACGAAACCGCAACTTTGGAACGAATTAACAGAAATGCCATTGACTATTACCTGCAACATGCTGTTCGGGCGCGGCGTTTACCAACAAGTGCTTTGTCTGATTCGACAGAAACCGTGCTTGAAAATTTGAATCTGATAACGGATGATGGAAAATTGAAATACGCTGCAATTTTACTGTTCGGGAACAATCCTCAACGCTATTTTCCAACTGCGGAATTCAAAATCGGCAGATTCGGATTTTCCGACAGCGACTTGTGGAGTCAGGATGTGGTTTCAGGCAACATCATTCAAATGGCCGAAAAAGTGGTTGAACTTTTGCGCCAGAAATATTTGCTTTCATACATCAGATACGAGGGTATGCAACGGGTAGAAGAATTGGAAATTCCGGAAGATGCCTTGCGGGAATTGATTTACAATGCCATTTGCCACAAGGATTACATGGGATCGACCATTCAGATGAAAATTTTCGACCAATACATCGAATTGTGGAACGATGGTGATTTGATGGAGGGTGTCACTATTGAAAATCTCCTGCAAAAGCACAAGTCAAAACCACGCAATCCATTAATTTCCAACGCCTTTTACAAAGCAGGGTTTATTGAATCCTGGGGCAGGGGCATTGAAAAAGTCTGTCGTGCATTCAGCGATTCAAATATTGAATTGCCACAATTTTCCATCAATAGCGGCGGATTGAATGTGATTATTTCCCGTAACAATAATCAGGAAATGGTCAATGAAAAAAGTTCACAGAAAAGTTCACAGAAAAGTTCACAGAAAAGTTCACAGAAAATTATTGATTTAATATCAAAGAACACAAATATAACAACTGATGAACTTGCCGAAGAACTTGGAATTTCACGGAGAGCCGTTGCCAAACATATCAAAAGCCTTCAAGAAAAAGGGCTCGTTATTCGCATCGGACCCGACAACGGTGGACATTGGGAAGTGGTGAAAAATGAACAAGAAAGATAACATATAAAAAAACATAACAACAGAAAAAGAAAATTTAAAATAACATATTATAAAATAACGCATTAGCTATTATTCTTGTCCAAATCAAAAGCTTCGCAACCTGGTGATTTGATATTATCGGATAAATGCTAACCCACTTGAGCTTTGCTCTCTGTTACTCATCATAATGTTAATGCTTACACCAAAAAGGTGTGGGCTAATCTAGATGAGTAACGGGGTTCGTGCGAAGCTCCTCGTGGACAAGATAGAAAGGTCTGCACCTTTCTTTTTATCCGTATTTAAGATTGATAGCATTGCAAAAAACTATCAATCAAATATGGCAAACAAGAACCTTAACCAGGCGAAGAACGCCAAAAAAGACGAGTTCTACACGCAGCTTGTCGATATAGAAAACGAACTGAAACATTACAAAGAGCATTTCAAAGACAAGGTGGTGCTTTGCAACTGCGACGACCCGCGCGTAAGCAATTTCTTTCATTACTTCAGCTATAATTTTGAAAAATTAGGACTGAAGAAACTGATTACCACCTGTTACAAAAACCAGGAGCGGGACCTGTTTTCACAAAACAATTCGGAACGGGCCATCTGGTTGGAATACAACGGTGATAAAAACAACAACCGCGTTCCCGACCCGAACGAAATCGGCATCAACTATTTTCAAGGTGATGGCGATTTCCGCTCAAAAGAATGCATTGAACTATTGAAACAAGCCGACATTGTGGTTACCAATCCGCCATTTTCACTATTTAGGGAATATGTGGCACAGTTGATTGAGTATGAGAAGAAGTTTGTGATTGTGGGACATCAAAATGCAATTACATATCGCGAAATTTTTCCTCTCATCAAGGAAAATAGAATTTGGTTAGGCTACGGATTTAAAGGAGGAGCAGGACATTTTATTAGTAAGTATAAGGACACTGCTACAGCAGGTGATCATAGGGAAGGAATGATTCGTGTTTCTGGAGTTAATTGGTTTACAAATCTTGAAATAAACAAGCGCCACGAAAATTTGATCCTTTTCAAAAAATACTCACCTGAAGAATATCCCCAATATGACAATTACGATGCCATCAATGTGGATAAAACCGCTGATATTCCTGCTGATTACAACGGCGTAATAGGCGTGCCAATCACATTTTTGGATAAATATAATCCAGAACAATTTGAAATTATCGGAATAACTGAGAAAGCAGATTATCTCAGGACCATTTATATAGATGGAGCAGAAAAATACGATAGAGGATATATAAATGGAAAAAGAATGTATTCCCGTATCCTCATCCGTCGGCGGCAGCCAGCTACTCAGTATGTGCAGCAGGAAGGCACCCTGCCATTGGCCGCGGAGGAAGAAACGAAATATAATGAGAAGCAATAACAACATATAAAACATCACGGCGAAGCCGTACCTTGAGCAGTCCCGGAGGGACAAGACCTCGGTAACCCCAAGTAAGCCCGGAATGAAATGGAGGGCGCAACCTGGGGAGAGGAACGCAGTGACGACCGCAACCTGGGGCTCACAAGAACAAATACCAACCATTATGCAGATAGAACTACACAAAATTACCGTCCGCGACCTGACACAAGGTTACGAGGACAATGCCGAAAACGGTGTACGCGCCTACGGCGGCCGACTTGATGTGCGCCCGCCTTACCAGCGCGAGTTTGTATATAAGGACAAACAGCGCGATGCCGTCATTGACACACTCACACGAGGATTTCCGCTCAACGTGATGTACTGGGCTGTGCGCGACGACGGCACCTACGAGATCATCGACGGACAGCAGCGCACCATCAGCATCTGCCAGTACGTGAACGGCGACTTCGCCTACCTGTTCCGCTATTTCCACAACCTGCAGCCCGACGAGCAGCAGCAGATTCTGGACTACGAGCTCAACGTCTATATCTGCAGCGGCAGCGACAGCGAGAAACTCAAGTGGTTCCAAACCATCAACATCGCGGGCGAGGAGTTGACAGATCAGGAGTTGCGCAACGCCGTGTATGCGGGCTCGTGGGTGAGTGATGCCAAGCGCTACTTCAGCAAACCCGGCTGCGTGGCCAGCAAGATTGCCTCCGACTTTCTGACGGGATCCGCCATCCGGCAGGACTACCTGGAAACGGCCATCTCCTGGATTTCGGACGGCAACATCAATGTCTATATGTCCAATCACCAACACGACGCCAGTTCCGCTCCATTGTGGCAGTTCTTCCAATCGGTCATCACGTGGATAGAAAGCTCATTTCATCCAACCAAAGAACGCAAGAAAATCATGAAGGGCATCGACTGGGGCTCGCTGTACAAGGAGTTCAAAGACAGCGTCATCGACAGCAATGCCGTGGACGAAGAGGTTAAGAAGTTGATATTGGACGACGACGTGACCAAGAAGACGGGCATCTATCCTTACATCTTGACGCGCAAAGAGAAATTCCTATCTATTCGTGCTTTTAGCGAGGCACAGAAGTTGGCGGCCTACGAAAACCAGTTTGGCATCTGCCCGCACTGCCACAAACATTTTGAGTTGAATCAGATGGAGGCCGACCACATCACGCCGTGGCACGAAGGCGGAAGAACCGTTGCCGAAAACTGCCAGATGCTCTGTCGCGAGTGCAACCGCCGGAAATCGGGAAAATAGACAAAGGCTGCCCTTGTGGTCCTCTACTTCAAAATGCAGGCCAAGAACTTCGCATCGTGGCCGCTCTCGTTGCTGACGCTGTGGCGGTCGCCGTTGCCCGTGAAGACCACGTCACCGGCGTGCAGCACCTCGCGCTTGTCATTGTCCGTGACCACAACTTCGCCTTCCAGAATATAGTAAATCTCCGCATCCGGAAAGTGCGGGTGCTCCTTGATCTGGCTCCCCGAAGGAAGGTTGATGACGTTGAACATATAGGCCTTGTCCAACATTTCGGCAGGCGTCAGAATCACTTCTTTGTTGATAATACCGGCAATGTTGCCTTGGTTTTCGACCGTGACGGTCTCGATTTCGTTTTTATGTTTTATCATAATTATTCGGTTTTTGAAAAATGACGAACGCGAATTATCGTAATGAGACGCGCCGTTGGCGCGTCTCTACGATTATTCGTATAATTTTCTAAAATCTTCTGGGAGCCAAACGTTCTCAAGGTCCTTGGCACGGGCGAAGAGCGGGGCTATGTCCTCGGGCGTGAAGCCGGCAATGCCGCAGCCGATGGGTGTCACCAAGAAGTTCAATTCAGGGTGTTCTTCGGCAAAGATGATAAACTCGTCCACATACGGCTGGATGCGTCTCGGGCCGCCGTGCATTGTCGGGATGGCATAGCTCTGTCCTTGCAGACCCACGCCCTGGCCCCACACGGCACCGAACTTGTTCATGGCCACACGGGCGGCGCCACCGCCGTGCGCACCAGCCAAATTGCTGCCGAATACAAAGATTTCATTGGGTTTCAACGTGTCAATCCATTGTGGTGTAATTCTTTCCATAAAAAAATTTTTTTTTAAAATTTCCCATTATTTTGTGTTGCAAAAATAAAAAATTATACCTTTGCACCATTCAAATGTATTACTAACCAAAATAAATGATTATGAAAAAGTCTTTATTCCTTACAGCATTGTTTGTTGCCGCTTTGTCTTGGACCATGGCACAAACCGTCGTATTCAGCGACAATTTTGATTCCTACACGGCAGGCTCACGCCTCGCGCAAACCAGCACGGCAGCGTGGACCACTTGGAGCAACGCTCCCGGCAGTGCCGAAGACGCCGCCATCTCTTCCACACAGGCCGCATCGGCACCGAACTCCCTGTACATCACCGGCAGCAATGACATCATCTATCCGTTTGCCAACCAAACATCCGGCCACTACAAAATCGAGTACGACTACTACGTGCCATCAAGCGGCAGCGGCGCCTATTTCAACATCCAGCACTACTACGCACCCGGCACCCAATGGGCCCTCGAATGCTACTTCTACAACAACGGCAGCGGCTACCTCTCCGTCGGCGGCGTTGAACACTCCTTCTCCTACCCTGCCAACACGTGGTTCCACGTCGAAAACGACATAGACTTGGACTTGGACTCCGCAAAACTCATCATCAACGACGTCGTTGTGGCAGTCTGGCCGTTCAGTTACCAGCAGAGCAGCACCACTGGCGGCATCAACCAGTTAGGCTCCATCAACTTCTATGCCGGCGCTCCTAACAACGGCACCGGGACCTACTACGTCGATAACTTCTCCGTCACAGAACTGACAGCCGCAGCCGCCCCGAACATCGTGGTCACCCCCGACGAGGACATCGTCTTGACAGATCTCGACTTCACCACTACCACCAACTACAGTTTCTCCATCAACAACACCGGCGACGCCCCCCTGTCCTTCCGCATCGTGCCCACATACGACATTCCCGTGCCGAATAACACATCCACTGGCGCATCCACTTTCTCCTACGACTTAGATGAATACACCAGCATCAATTTCACCAGCGGCGCACAATGGGAAGCAGCCATCGGCGTGCCGGCCGAGGACCTCATCAACCACATAGGCCGGTCCATCAACCAAGTGCAGGTCAGACTCAGCAACACCGCCATCACCACGGCCAAAATCAGAATCTACAAAATGGGGAACCTCATTACGGAAGGCCCTGGCGAGATGATTTACGAACAGGATTTCTACCCGGTTGACGGCTGGAACAACGTCACCCTCAACACTCCCGTCGTCATTGACGGCGGCGACCTCTGGGCTTCTGTCTGGATCGACCAACCCGTTGATGGCGGCGGCGTCGGCTGCGACGATTCCTACCAAGCCGACTACTACGGCAACTGGACGAAGAGCGGTCCTTCCTGGTACAGACTTTCCGAAAACAACGCAGACCTTCCCTACAACTGGAACATCAAAGTCATCGTTGACGGCACGCCCATCACCCGTTGGATTGCTCCGTCTATGACAACAGGCACCGTGATTGCCACCGACAACCAGAATATAAATGTGGGCCTTGCCGGCAACAACGCACTCGGCAACAGAACCGGCGCACTGCACATCTATTCCAATGATTTCGAACATCCAGAAATTGAAATAAACATCGACGTCACTTTCGTCAATGTCGGCATCAACGACTACAACCAAATCGAAATCACACTTGCCCCGAACCCCGCCACTGAGAACATCAACATCACTTCCGAACAGATCACAGCTGTGGAAATCTTCAATATGGCAGGCCAGAAAGTGTTCAACGGGACATAC
Organism: Bacteroidales bacterium; assembly: GCA_024400835.1. Classification (GTDB taxonomy): domain Bacteria; phylum Bacteroidota; class Bacteroidia; order Bacteroidales; family WCHB1-69; genus F23-D06. The sequence goes on along the minus strand of JAKSMC010000010.1, from coordinate 20,949 downwards.
AACGACAACAACATCACCATCCCCGTCGGCAGCTTTACAGCTGGCACCTATATGGTACGAGTGTCTTCCGACGCCGGCACGGCAGTTCGCAAAGTTGTTATCAAATAAACAGATTCTTACATAATCAAACAGGGTGGCCAAACGGTCACCCTGTTTTGTTTTCCTTACAGACCCAGCTAATTTGCTTCGTCCGTATCTGTCTCAGCTTTCTTCTCCCAAAAATCCGCATTCTCAATGCCGAACTCCTTGGGATTGAAAACAGGTTCTTTCCCTGACTTCTCCTGTTTCTCATACGAGCGCAGCAGTTTCAGTGCTTTCGGACTGAGTAACAAAATAGTTATGATATTGATCCACGCCATCGTTCCGACGCCGATATCGCCCAAGTCCCAAGCCGTTTTGGCGGTCTTGGTAGAACCATAGACGACAGCAGCCAGGATGCCGATGCGCAGCACCCAGACCATGATATTTTCCTTTTTCCCCTTTCCGCAAAGATAGACGATGCTGGTTTCCGCATAGTAATAATAAGCCATAATCGACGTGAAAGCGAAGAAAGCCAGTGCGACGGCCACCACCAGATTGCCGGCATTGCTACCTATCAGCGTGCCAATGGCCGTTGCCGTATACGAAACGTCAGGGTCGCCCAGCGCATACGGAGAGGTGAACAGATGTTGTCCGGTTGCGGCATCTACGACGTTATACGTTTTCGTTGCTAAAATCATCACCGCGGTAGCGGTACACACCAACAGCGTATCGACATATACCGAGAAAGCCTGTACTAAGCCTTGCTTGACAGGATGAGAAACTTTTGCGGCGCCGGCCACGATTGGCCCCGTGCCCTGCCCTGCCTCATTGGAATAGATGCCGCGTTTCACACCCCACGCAATCGTACTGCCTATAATGCCGCCGAAAATTTCATGCGTACCCATAGCGCCCTTTATCATATCCATAAAAACAGCCGGAATAGCAGAGGCATTGCAACACAAGACGATAAGAGACAATATTATATATAGAATAGCCATCAGCGGAGCCATGATTTCAGCAACGTACGCTATACGTTTCACGCCGCCAATGACAATCAATCCCAGCAAGACGGCAATCACGATGCCCACGTAAATCGGCTTAATATGTAACGAATTGGCGAAAGCAATGGCAATGCCGTTACTCTGAACCGGAGCCAGCAGGAAACCGCAGACGACAAAGGCGACCACGGCAAAGACGACCGCCAGCCATTTGCATTTCAATCCTTTTTCTATATAGTACGAAGGGCCGCCGCGGAACTGCCCGTTATGCTCTTCCTTAAATATTTGGGCCAACGTGGCTTCCACAAAAGCGGAGCCGGCACCTAAGAAGGCAATGATCCACATCCAGACAATGCTGCCTGGTCCGCCATAGCCGATGGCCGTGGCCACGCCAACGATGTTTCCGGTGCCCACACGTCCGGACAAGGCCAGACAAAAGGCCTGGAACGAGGTTATGCCCGTGTTGTTGGCCTTATCGTTTCTGAACAGCAGTCGGCACATCTCGCCTATTCTGCGAACCTGCACAAAGCGCGTGCGAAGCGAAAAGTAGAGCGCTGCGCACAGGCACAAAATAACCAACGGCGGGCTCCATACCCAACCGGAGATTTTGGAAACAACATCCTCAAAGGAAATATTCAGCAGTAAGTCCATCAGGTGAAGTTTAATATTTAAAGTTTACGGTTTAAAAGTAGAGAGGTAGATGAGGTAGAGAGGTAGAATAGTAGAGAGGGAGGGGGAAGAGCTAACGGCTAATGTCAAAGTCAATGTCAACAGTCAAAGTCAACGTCAAATCTCCTCCGTCACCTCCTTCAGCATCTGCCAGAGCAGGCGGGTGGGCAGTCCCATCACATTATAGAAAGAGCCGCTAATGGACTTGATGCCGACGCAGCCGATCCATTCCTGAACGCCATAGGCACCTGCCTTGTCGAGGGGCTGGTATTGGCGGACATAGTACTCGATTTCCTCTTCCGTGAGTTCGGCGAAGGAGACATCCGTAGCGCGGTAGTCTGTCAGCGTGCGTTTCGGGGTAGCCACGGTAAGACCGCTATAGACGACGTGCGTGCGTCCGGAGAGGGCACGGACCATGCGCACTGCATCCTCGGAGTTCTTAGGTTTGCCCAAAATCTGCCCGTCCATTACCACAATGGTATCACAAGCGATGAAGATCGTGTTGTCAGGATATTGCGACATATCAATGGGGGAAAGTTTCAGTTTGGAAAGGAACATTACCACATCTTCGGGAGAAAGCGAAGGATCGAAGTTCTCTTCCACATCCGTGGAAATAATTTCGTAAGATATGCCCATATCTTGGAGCAGTTCGCGGCGGCGCGGAGATTTGGAAGCCAAGAATATCTTGTAGTTCTCCAGTTTTTCTAATATCATAACATCGAAATTTTAAGGCGGCAAAAATACTAATAAACATTCTTCCGACCAAAAAAATCAGAGACAATTGAGTCCATATCCATTATCGGACAAGTTTGCTTTTACGTAATGCGGCTGACCGCAAACTGAGTTTGAGTATAATTTTTGTACTTTTGCACGCCTTTCGGAAAACGAACTGATTTGACGACTTTTGGAAAACATATAAACACCAATTGTGCCCGTCAGAATGGTGGCATATACAATAATAGTATATTAGTCTGAAGTTTTAGATAATAGACATCAACATACAGGAAAAGAGGCTCACGGAAGAAAAATGGATGAAGAGTACTGACAGCGTCGAATGCTAAATTGAATCATCAAAAAATATCATAATTTACTAATCTAAAAGTTTTTAAAGAATGAAAAAAATAGCTTTTGCTTTATTGGCAGCCGTATTGCTTTGCTGCTCCTGTGAAAAAGAGGGTGTTTTCAATCCCAAAAGAAAAATCAGTATGATTCGCGCCGGTGAAAGCCAGCAGCCGATTATGGAATATGTCTGGGACGGCAACAAACTCGCCTACGAGAAGTTCTATGATCCTGACGGCAGTATCAATGACGTGGTTCTGACACCGGAATACGACGGCAACCGCATCGTTCGCGTGAATGAAAGCGACGGCTCATACGCCGAATACAAATACGACGGCAAGTTCCTGTCCGAAATCATCTGGCATTTGAACGACGGCGTTTCCGTGTCTCAAGGAAAAGTCACCCATAAGAATGGCAAAATTTCCGAAATCTCAATGACGGGTGCTCCCGAATACAATGCAAAACTGATGCGTAGGCTGTTTCCCAAAAATGTAGCCGACAAAGCCTTCCGTATGATCAAAGAACACAGCAACGCCAAACTGTGGATGGAATTGATTTACCGCTTCGAATGGACAGGCGACAATGTCACAAAGATGACCTGCGAAATCAAGGACCCCAACGACGGAACAGTTATGGACTTCCTCACTTGCACGTTTGAATACGACAACATGCTCAACCCGACCTGTTGTTCTTGGGCAGAGTTCAGCGACCAGACCAATATGCTGAGCACCTTGGCCGTCGGTCTGGATATGAACTTGAGCAAAAACAACTTCACAAAGGTCATCACCACAATGGAATTGGTAATCTGGGGAGGACAAACCGAGCAGATGACGGACACAATGACCTACACATACGAATATGATGGCAAGTATCCGACCAAGCGCGTAGGCACATCCGTGACTGGCGAATTTGAAGGAATGGATGTTCTCTATTACGAATACACGAAATAGTAAATCCTACAAATCAGTTCCTTATCCGATAATAAAACCTATAAAACTGCATCGCAAAAATATTTTCGATTGCTTGCGATATTGTTGTTTTTTTGTGGTTGCGGATGAAGATAAATTTTATACCTTTGCAGCCGCTTTGAAAAAAGCACAAAAACAGTTTACTAACCTTATTAAAAAATTATAGTAAAATGAAAGTAAGTGAAATCATGGCTAACCTGGAAGCCAAACATCCAGGCGAAAAAGAGTATTTGCAGGCTGTAGAAGAAGTCCTCGTAACTATCGAAGACGTTTACAACCAACATCCTGAATTCGAAAAAGCAAGAATCATCGAACGTCTTGTTGAACCGGATCGTATCTTCACATTCCGCGTTACTTGGGTAAACGATGCAGGTGAAGTTTGCACGAACTTAGGTTACCGTGTACAATACAATGCTGCTCTCGGTGCATACAAAGGCGGTCTCCGTTTCCACCCTGCAGTAAACGTTTCAATGTTGAAGTTCTTAGGTTTCGAACAGATCTTCAAAAACTCTTTGACCAATCTGCCTCTCGGTGGTGGCAAGGGTGGTGCTGATTTCGATCCTACAGGCAAATCTGATGCTGAAATCATGCGTTTCTGCCAAGCTTTCATGTATGAATTGTGGCGCAACATCGGTGCTGACCAAGACAGCCCTGCAGGCGACGTAGGCGTTGGCGGTCGTGAAATCGGTTACCTCTACGGTGCTTACAAGAAACTCGCTCGCGAACACAGCACGGGCGCTTTGACAGGTAAATCCTATGGTTGGGGTGGTTCCCTCATCCGTCCGGAAGCTACCGGTTTCGGCGCTATTTACTATGTTGAACGCATGGTAAAACAAAACGGCGACAAAATGGAAGGCAAGAGAATCGCTCTCTCTGGCTTCGGTAACGTTGCTTGGGGCGCTGCTACAAAGGCTACCGAACTCGGCGCTAAAGTAGTTGCTCTCTCTGGTCCTGATGGCGTTTGCGAACTTCCTGAAGGCGTAAACAAAGAAATGATCGACTATATGCTCGTTATGCGCGACTCTCGTCGTAACAAAGTTCAAGATATGGCTGACAAATTCCCTGGCAAAGCTATCTTCACTCCTGGTAAGAAGGCTTGGACGGTTAAGTGTGACATCGCTTGCCCTTGCGCTTTCCAAAATGAAATGGCTGAAGAAGACGCTAAAGAATTGCTCGCTAACGGCGTACAATATGTTGCTGAAGTTTCCAACATGGGTTGCCAACCTGGCGCTATCGCAGCTATCCAAAACGCTGGCATTCCTTTCGCTCCTGGTAAGGCTGTAAACGCTGGTGGTGTTGCTACCTCCGGTCTTGAAATCTGCCAGAACGCAGGTCACATCAACTGGACTGCTCCTGAAGTTGACGCTAAATTGCACAAGATCATGAACGACATTTATGATATGTGTGTTGAATATGGTAAACAAGCTGATGGCTCTATCAACTATGTTAAGGGCGCTAACATCGCTGGTTTCATGCGCGTTGCTAAAGCTATGCTCGCTCAAGGTATCATCTAATAGTAGATTATACTTCGACAATATTAAAAACCGCTTCCATTTGGGAGCGGTTTTTTTGTTTTTTTTTATTTTTGCGGCCCTAACTAAATTATCATTCATTAAAAACAAATCCTATGAAAAAATCTACTTGTTTTTCCAAACTCTTTATCTTGATGCTGATCTTCTGCGGCACCGCAATAATCTCTCACGCTTCCATCGTAACTGGTACTTTGGGCAATTTTGAAGGTTCCTACGGCATTGATTTCAACAATGACGGCACTGCCGAATTCTATATTCGTGACGCCGGCTTTGAGGTTACGCATACCAACGCGATGTTGATGTTCTCCTGGTCGGAAAATGGCAACAACATCTGGACTAACGGCACCTTAGACGCTGGCGGTTGGGATGATGTCAAGCCCCTCACAGCAGGCACCTCAATCGGTTCCAATGGCAACTGGGAGGCACAAGGTGATGCATACCTCGTCAACTACTTAGACGAAACACTTTTCCCAAGCGACGCCGACAGCTACATCGGTTTCCGTATTAAAATCAATGGAAACACCCACTACGGCTGGGCCAAAGTTCACGTGTCCGGCACTGTCTCCACAGGCCTGCAAATTCAATGGTTGCAATGCGCCTACGAAACTACTCCAAACACACCAATTGCCGCAGGCAGCACTGGCACCGGCATCCGCGACAACGAACTTCCTCAGGTGGTAGCATACCCTAATCCCGTCGTCAACGAAGTAACCATTTCAGCTTCTGTAGAAAATGCCGCTTCCGTGAACGTATATGATATGAACGGCCGCCTCGTAAATGCCCCAGTGTTTGCAGACACCGACCAAATCCGCATCAATTTTGAAGACTGCACCGCTGGCATTTATTTCGTACGCTTCAACAGCAATACTGTCAAAGTGGTGAAGAAATAGTGTTTCCGAACATAATAAAAAACAAAAACGGGCTGCATTGGCGGCCCGTTTTTGTTAAAGCTGATCTGGAAAAATATAACTGATGAGGAAACAGCCAACGGCTATCGGCTAATGGCTGAAAGTCTCAAATCACAAAGGTCAATGCTCTTGTCCATTCTTCACCGCGCATATGCCGCGGGGACGGTCGTTAAGATCTAAGAATGACTCAACAGCGCTGAAGCCTTTGTGCAGAAACATATCGGTCAAGGTTTCGTGAAAATCGTCATAGGTCTCGCAATGGCAATATCCGCCCGGTTTTAAAACCACAGAGGAGAGGTCGGCCAGTGCCTCGTAGAAAATAAGCGGGCGCTCATCAGGGACAAAAAGAGCGGTGGCGGGTTCAAACTCGCGGACATTGGCGTGCATTTGGTCACGCACCGATGCGGGAATATAGGGAGGGTTGCTCACAATATAGTCAAAGCGCTGGTTTCCAAAAGGCAAATGCGCCACATCCCTCATGTCGTGCTGAGCAAAAACGACCTTGGCGCCTAATTTCTCGGCATTGCGTCGGGCCACGGCCAAGGCCTCAGCGGAAATATCGGTAGCAAAAACCGTTGCGCCAGGGATTTCCAAGGCCAGCGTTATGGCAATGCAGCCGCTGCCCGTGCCCACATCCCAGATTACAGGATGCGGCATCGGAAATTCAGCATCCAGGCACTCCCCAACCACGCGCATCACCAGCTCTTCCGTTTCGGGGCGCGGAATCAATGTGGCCGGAGACACGTCAAACTGCCGGCCATAAAACTCAGCCGTTCCCAGCACATACTGCAAGGGGCAGCCCGTCTTCAGCTTTTCCAAATCCGTATTGAAGATTTCCAAGAGTGCTTCTGGATAGGATTCCCTACCCCGCAAGGCAAGTTCGTATGCCTGGCAGTGCAACCGTTCCTCTAAATAGTACTTTGCAATTGCAGCCGCCTCACGGGCATCGTAAAGCGGCTGCAAACTGTTCGTTATAGTTTTGGATATTTCTGATATTAACATAGCATATAATCAGATGTTAGAGCACCAACGCAGGCAAGCAGCATTGGTTTCAGAGAGGTTTCTATTCGTCAACTTTAGCAGGAAAATCGCGCCAAGCCCACTTGCCGGCAACAACGCCCTTGTTGATTTTGATGATACCGGGGTTGGAACGCACGGCGTCACGCACCATAAACGGTCCGTGAACCGGATCTATAGGATTGTGATACAATGGGAATTCCAATTCGTATTTGTTCATAAACTTGTCAATATCCTCTTGCGGACTGTTGGTAATAGCCACGAACTCGATATCGTGTTTATCACAATCGGCGGCCAGCAATTTAGCCTTTTCCAGACCTTTGATTTTAGTTTCCTTCAAATCGTTCATAAAAAGAACGTAAACATCCTTTTTATTGTCATAACTGAAGTAGTCGTAAGCGTGGTCGGCGCCATTGGAATCCAGCATATTGAAACCATCGATTTCCGGTTTTCGACCCTTCGTGATTTCTCTGTCCTTGCGGTCCACATATTCATAGTTGTCATAGAAATCAGGGTCTTGTTCCATCAGTTCATCTTCATTAAGCGTCACCTCCTTGCCGTCGGCATTGCTTTTATAGATGAAGACAGATTCCTTTTCGCCGGGTTGGTCGATAAAGGCTTTCACCACATCGTTGCCCTTCTTCCAGTCTGTGAAATCAATGAGAGGCAGGTGGCGAATGCAATACAATTGGAACAGCACCGTAATGACAGCAAAGATAACTATAGCCACCCATTGTCCGAGGACTGTGAGGCGGATATCCGGAATTCTTTTACGATTGATAAAGACGATGATTGTCGGGATGATGATGACGACATTCTTCAGGAAAGTACCGAGGTTGGAGAGTTTCACGGCCTGACCGAAGCAGCCGCAGTCGTGAACTACGCCGAAGTACTTGATATTGTTGACTTCCAGATATTCGGCAATGGCGAGCCACATGGTGAGGAAGAAGAAGAAGGTCATAAAGATGAGATAACCCCACGGAGCCAGTTTCGGGCGCACGCGAAGCAGCATCATGCAACCTAAGACAAACTCAGCGGCAATAGCGCAGACGGCAGCAAACTGAGCCAACGGGTGCAGGAAGCCCATTCGGAAAGAGACGAAATAGTCATTCATCGTGATCCCGAAGTTCACCGGGTCCACAGCCTTGGTGAAACTGGAAAAGAGGAACAAGCATCCGAGCAATATGCGGATAATTTTCAGCCAAACAGGTTCTTTATTGATATTCATAATGGTAAAATTTAGGATTCTTTTTCAAGGACCAGACGAATAAGTGCGAACATAGAATAATTGATAATATCATAATAGTTCGCATCGAGGCCTTCGGAAATGATGGTGTTGCCCTTATGATCCTCAATGGATTTTATACGGAACAATTTCATCAGGATGATGTCATCCAAAGAGCTGATACGCATCTGGCGCCAAGCCTCGTCGTAATCATGATTTTTGTTCATCATGAGGCTCTTGGCTGCATTTATATATTTATTGTATAACTCGACAGCCTGAGCGGGCGGCATCTCGAGATGTTCGGCATCATTGGCGACACCGACTTCGAGTTGGATGAGGGCCATCACTGAATAGTTGACTATTCCGATGAATTCCGGAATAATGCCTTCAGCGACTTTGGCCTCGCCCTTTTCCTGAATGCTGCGAATGCGGTTGGCCTTGATGTAAATCTGGTCTGTCAGGGAAGGCAGACGGAGAATGCGCCAAGCCGTACCGTAATCGTATGCCTTTTTGGAAAAGATATCCTGGCACTGTTTGATGATCTCATCGTATTGTTCGGATGTGTTTGCCATTATCGTTTGATGATTTTAGAAGTTGAAATATTGTTGTTGCCATCAACAGCCTTAACGATGTAAAGGCCGCTCGGCATGTTGGACAAATTGATGACTGCGGTTTCAGCGTTCACGTTTTCGCTCAATACCAATTTGCCGTAAACATCATACACATTAACATTGCGCAAAAAGTTTTGAGCATTGCAGATTGTGACTTGTCCCGTTGTCGGATTAGGATAAACGGACAAATTGCTCATGTTGTCGTATTCAGCAATGCCAACCGGATCTTGGACATCTTCAGTCACGACATTGCCCATGCCCGGGAATGAAATATTATCAATCCAAGCACAGTCGCTACCATAGGACTGGCTATAGTCTTTTTCGTAGCTGAACTTATAAGTATGAGTACCGGCAGAGACAGGGAAAGAGACCTGTGCCCAGCTTTCCGTACCGGAGATTTCATCTTTCTTAGAACCATCAATGGAGAAAATGAATTTATCATACCCATCTTCGGATGATACTTTTCTGAAGAAGGAGATGTCACCGGCAATCGTAGCCGTCATCGTAATAGTCAATTGGGAATTCGAACTGTTTGCCAAGCTTTGCTTAGAGCGTGCGCAATACGTGCCTGCATACGGTGCACTATTCGTGATCTGCCACGGATTAGAACTGCTAGTATTCCAATTGAACAGGCTGAAATCACCGGTTTCGAAAGTTTCCATAGCATTACCGACGGTCAGCATAATAGTATCAATGAAGTGATTGCCATTATATAAGGTATGTACATAAAGCGGAACGAAAGATACGGTTGGGACATCTGCGCTGATTTGGATGTCGAATGAAATAGCAGTATTGGAAGATTGTGCCAGATAGCTAACCTGTTGGGAAGGAGAAGACACAACGACACCGGAATAGTTACAAGTCACGTCAAGAACTATATTCTGAGCATCAGCGTGGCCGAGATTGGCAAGAGTAACTGCGACAACAGCCTGGTCACCAGGAGCGAAGTTAGGTGCAGTACCTGCAACCGGACGAATTTCCTCGGAAGTGACACGCACATCGGGAGCGACAACAGTGAGGACGACCTCTTTAGAGCAGCTGCCGCCCTGCCAACTAACGTCAACTCTGAAGGTGGCATGTTCGTGGTCAATTGCACTTTGCGGGATGGAAATAGCAAATGCGTTGGCAACATTGGAAACTTGTCCCACCGCCATATTGCCGACTGTAGCAGTACCTTGAGTTACTGTGTAGCCGCTAGTCAAGGAGGTCATTGTAGCAGAGACATTAGTAGCAGCGTCGACGCCCAGGTTTTCAAGAGTAAGGTCATAATGGAATGTAGTACCATTGATAGGATTCTCGCCATTGGCAATCTCAATGCCTTTAGCTACGACATACGGGCCGGAAGGAACGATGACATTCACCGTTTTGAAATATTGTACGTAGTTTTGAGCGCCAACTGCCAGTTCATATTCGCCAGGAGTCAAAGTGGGCAATGTGAGTGTTGCTGCGCCAGAAGCATCTGCAAAGGCAGCAGCCACAAATTCATTGTTCAAAGTTAATGCCACATAAGCATACGGGGCAGCATTGACTTGGTAAGTATTGGATCCTATCATAATGACGTCATCAGAAGAGACTGACATTGTAGAAGGCATGCCCAAATACGGTTTGATGGAGGGATCACCGAAGATGTGGTAGATTTCCCAATAGTATTTCTTTCTCGAACTGCTGGAAGACTGAACAGCGAGGTTACCAGCCGTCATGAATCCGCCCAAAGTTGTACACCAATTGGCATGAGCTTCATCGTGTGTATGGAAGATTCTGTCGTATGCACCGAGGTTGGCCGCATTGTAAGTCATATTGGCGTTCACGTTGCTGCGGACACCGACAGCCCAGTAAGCATCCTCGTCCCAATAGGAAACTTCGGAGGCACCGATGTAGGCCATAGCACCCTTCTTCGGTGTTCTCAACAAGACTTCGCCGAAGCAGGGGCTGCTGTAATTGAACTTACCTGTAAGACAGCAGTTGCCGATCATCAGACCATATTTACCTTCATTGCCCATAGCAGAAACTTGGGAATTGCTGAATTCGGGATCGTACCAACCTGTTTCACTACCATGCGCCGTATAATTGGCCCAGCCACAGCCGGCGCCGATTTCGCCACGGATAGTTGCAGCCTGTGAAGAACTGTTGTAATTGTGTTTGTACACCGTGCTGTAATTGTGGGTAGTGCTTGTTGTGTTTACATAGTTGTTATAAATGTAATTGATTTGTCCATCTGCATGAGAAGAAGACCAATAGCTATCGGTACCTGCAATCAGGACAGCTTTTCCCACATAGGAAGGATCAGACATGGTGTATTGTTCATACATCAAAGCCTTTTCGATTTGCGGAGACAACTGATCCACATTTTCAGCGGAGAAACGGCCGTAATAGCAATCGGGGATATTGTCGCCGGCGGTCCAGCTTGCGAAATAGAGGTCCGTCACATGAGAGTTCTGTTCTGTACTGGAAGTAGCCGGAACCTGAGCGTGGTCGCCAATCAGCAAGAGGAAGGTCGGAGCCGGATCTTCAGCTGTGGCATTCGTATATTTGGACTTGACGAAGTTTTTGATAGAAGTATTCGTAGTTCCCACATTAGGATCACTGGTATAGGCAACCTCGACGAGATAGCCAAGGCGTTTTTTCCAGTTTACAAAGTTCTGCAAATCAGTATTGTTTTGGAACATAGAGTGAGCGACGATGAGATATTTGATAGGAGAACCGTTGAATTCGTCACGAGTTCTCGGCATCGGGTTCGCAACCACCTCAGCAGCGCTTTGGAACATCGGGCTGCCATATTTGGTTTTCAATTCGTATGTGGCCGGGATATTAGCGTTCACATAGGAAACCTCGACCTCAACGTTGCGGTAAATGCGAATTTTCTTGGTCACGGGATTGTATGCAACCGGAGAAACGTAGATGTTAGCCAGACAAACATCACGCATGATGCCAGTCTTTTCCACGCGGACCAGGGGTGCGGAATAGAAAGCGTTTCTTGCGTAGACATCGTTGTTGAGCACGAATTGTTTCTCACCGACAAAAGATTTCGGGTAAGAAGGTTGTGCCGGGTACAAAATGTTATTGATGCCCAATTCAGCAGCATCCATTTCCACATACTGAGCATTGGTCACCGTGGCAATCACAGAGTCACAGACGGGGATTTCGAGCAATTTGGACATGACGGGAAGCTGCGGTTTGCCCACTTCGGTAGAAAGGCCGTAGTCTTCCATTTCAATTTTGGTAAAGGTTCCATGCTGCGTTTTTTCAACAGCAGTCTGAATGTCTGCGGCAGTAAAAGAGATGTTTACTTGTTCGTAGTCATTGCGAGTAACATTGAAATGTTGTGCGAAAGTACTTGAGACAAGCATCAGCACGATTCCTAGCATCAAAAGGTTTTTTCTCATAAACACTTTATTATTAATAGATTATTATTTTAGAATATTCAAAAACATAAAGTTGGCAAAAGTACAAAAAAATGCCATAAAACGCTATTTCAGACAGCATGTTTTTACCATATACAATCCCATGGTTGAAAATAAAGAAAAGCAATGCATATAGGATAGTGAAGATGACAAAATAAGCACATATTTTTGTATTTTTGCGCCCTCGAATTTCAATTAAGATGGAACAGGAAATAGAAAAATGTGCGGAGCTGTTGCGAGCCGGAAAAGTATTGCTTTACCCGACTGACACGGTCTGGGGCATTGGCTGTGATGCCACTAACGAAGAGGCTTTGATGAAAATCTACCAAATCAAGCAACGTAACGAGAAGAAGAGTATGATTATCCTTCTGGATGCTGCAGAACGTCTGCCCATGTACGTTGATAAAATACCTATGATTGCCTGGGACCTCATTCCCCACGTGTCACGCCCAACCACATTCATATACCCTACAGCCAAGAACCTGCCGGATAAATTAGCTCATGCTGACGGGACCATAGCCATCCGCATTGTGCAGCAGGAATTCTGTCAGAAGCTCATCCGCGCCTTGGGGCATCCCATCGTCTCCACTTCCGCCAATGTGGCAGGCGAGCCCACGCCGCAAACCTTCCACGACATCTCCCCTGCCATCCTCGACCAAATGGACTACGTCGTGCCGCAGGAATTCGACACCTCGTTCAATGCCAATCCATCACGTCTTATCAAGTTCCTCGACGATTATAATTTCACTGTTTTAAGAGACTAACGCCATGCCAACCATCGCTGTATTCGCCGGTTCGTTCTGCCCGTTCACCAAAGGGCACGAGGACATCGTCAAGAAAGCCCTCCCGCTTTTCGACCGCATCATTATCGCCATCGGACACAACTACAATAAAAAAGACGTCTTCCCCGTTGAGCAGCGCATGGAATGGATAAAACAAATCTACAACGGCAACGAAAAAATCGAAGTAACGTCCTATCAAGGACTTACTGTCGACTTATGCAGAAAGGCCAGGGCCCAGTATCTCATTCGAGGGCTTCGCAACGCCTCAGACTACGCGCTGGAAGAAGAAATGCGCCTCGCCAACAAGACGCTCTGCCCCGAAGTGGAAACCGTCTTCATTCCTGCTTCCGCTGAATGGGCCGCAGTCTCATCATCCTTAGTTCGAGAGCTCTGGTCGCTGAAAGCCGATTATTCAAGATTCCTGTCCTACCAACTCCCAGAATTGCCCCTGTAATGCGTTTCCGTGTCACTCATATTATGCTGTTGATTTGTCTGTTCATCGCCCCCCGGCTGGTGCAGGCCCAACAGCCCGTGACCATTACCGGTGACGCCCCGTTTGCCGCCAATGAGGAAATCCGGCTGCTTATTTTCGATGACCTTCTCAACAACATCCCGACAGTAGTTTCCTCCGACAAGATTGACAAAAACGGAAAATTCAAACTCTCCTACTCCACCAAACAGATTAAAATGGCGCAACTCGCCATCAGAACTACAAAAGCCGAATTCTTCGTGGTGCCCAACAACTCCTACAACTTCCATATCACCGTGGACACTGTACTTTTCCAACTCGTCAATCCTGAAAAATACGGCGGCTATCTGCAAATCACCACGGACAACACCGACACAAACGACCTCAATTACAAAATCAACCGGTTCAGCAACTACTTCAGCCGCGCCATGAACTACTACGGATTCCGCATCACTTATGACCACGACATGGCCGCATACGACACGCTGACCGACTTGCTGCACAACCATTTCGACATACAGTACAACCCGCTGAACTTCTATCAGTCTTACGCCTACTACACCTGCGGAATGCTTGACAAACTCTGTCTTTCCAAAGAGAGCCGCCAATTCTATCAGAAATATTTCGACAACGACTACATTTTGTACAACAACCCGGCATACATGATGTTGTTTGCCGAAAACTACAGCGGTTATCTGTACAACTCCAGATACATCAGCAAAGACCTCCTGTCCAGGACCATCAACGAGGAGCCTGACTATCTGACACTGTTCAACGAGACGGGACGTGACCCTATGTTGACCAACGAACGTATCCGCGAACTCGTGCTCATCCTCAACCTCATCGAGCTTCATGACAACGAAGAATTTGACGCCGGCAACACCGTCAAACTGCTGCAATACATCAAGGCTTCTTCACATTTCCCAGAACACATCATCTACATTGACAACGCATTAGCTCGTTTCACACCAAATCTGGAGATAGACCGTAGCCTTTCTTTAAAAAACAGCAAGGGAAAGAAGACTTCCCTTAAACAATTCGAAGGAAAAGACATCTATGTCCAGCTTTTCCAAAGTGACTGCATTGACTGTATCCGTGAAATGATCATCATGCAGGAATTTCAAAAACGCTACGGCGAGAAGTTGCATTTCATCAGTATCAGCATCGATCCGGACCGCGAGCAATACGAGAAATTCTGCAAGAAATACGAAGAGATGTTCACCTGGCCGATACTTCACTTTGACGGCAACTACGACTGGCTGATGGAGAACGGCATAGAGACACTGCCAGAATATATGATAATGAAGGACAACGGGCAAATCATCGACCGCTACATACCTTTCCCGGAAGATGGTCTGTATGACTACCTGCAGAAACATTATCCTATTAACATACAAGAAGAAGAAGACAATCCTTTTATTAGAAATAAACAATAAAAACCAACGAATATGAAAAAGACAATCTTGTTAGCAATCGCATTGATTGCATGCTTTGCCTTAAGCGCACAGAACGCAGAACCTGCAAAAGACCAGCATCTGGCAAAACTTCCAGCAGTGGACATCCAGACTGTTGACGGAAAAATCTTCAACACCAAAGACATCCAGAACGACGGCAAGCCCATCATCGTCAGTTTGTGGGCTACCTGGTGCAAGCCCTGCATCGCAGAATTATTAGCTATTGCTGACGAATATGAGGACTGGGTTGAAGAAACCGGCGTGAAACTCTATGCTATCGCAATTGACGACGCCAAGACATCAGCACGCGTCGCACCGTTTGTCAACGGCAAAGGCTGGGAATACGAAGTGCTTCTTGACGTGAACTCAGATTTCAAGCGTGCCATGAACGTCAACGACGTACCCTACATGTGCATTTTGAACGGCAAGGGCGAGATTGTATGGCAACATACATCCTATGCTCCAGGCAGTGAGAACGAAGTTTACGAAATCATCAAAGGTCTCGCCGCTGAAAAATAGAGGCTGAACATAAATTGGACACAAGACCTATGTGCATCCCCCGGACACCAACGTGTTTGAGGGATGCATTAAGTCGTTTATAGAATACAATTATTTGATAATCATTAAACAACAGTATATGAGTAAAAAATTACGCATTATAGCATTAGGGTTGCTGTTATGTTCGCTGACCACGTCAATGGCTCAGCACCAGCTCGGCAACAGCCGCATCAGCGGCGATTTCGGTTTTAACGGCATGTACTACATCCCCGACTCCCTCATCGGAGCAGAGCCCGTAGATTCCAAAGTGCGTGCCAATGCCTTCATCAACCTGCTTTACTCCAACGGCGGCTTTTCTGCCGGTGTCCGTTACGAGTACTACCAGTTCCCTTTGTTAGACTTTGAAAAAATCGACTACAAAGGCCAAGGCGTCAGATATTTCTTCGCAGACTACAAAAACAGCTTCATCCAAGTCACCACCGGTAATTTCTACGACCAGTTCGGTAACGGACTGACCCTTCGCGCATACGAAGACCGTCAGTTAGGTATCGACAACAGTCTTTTGGGCGCGCGTGTCAAAGTGACCCCATACAAGGGTATTTACATCAAAGGAGTCTGGGGTATTGAAAGACTGAACTTCGAAAGTTATGCCGGCCGTAACGACTATGTCCGCGGTTTGGACGGCGAAGTTGCCTTAGGCGAACTCATCCCCAAGATGCAGGAAAAGGGTTTCACCGCCAACATCGGTGCTTCCTTTGTCAGCAAGTTCGAAAAGGCCAGTGACGAAATCAACGTCACATTGTTCCCTGACGACACCGCCAACCGCACCGCAGGAACCATCACCACGGACAAGATTCCGCAAAACGTTCCCGTTTGGGCCACCCGCCTGAGCTTCGGATACAAAGGTTTCCGTCTGGATGGTGAATATGCCCAGAAGATGAACGATCCCAACATCACCAACGGATACATCTACAAGAAAGGCGACGCTTTGTTCCTCTCTGCAACATATTCCATGAAAGGCTTCGGCGTAGCAGCCTCCTTCATCCGCGCAGACAACATGGACTTCCGCAGCCAGCGCATGCAGAACAAGAACTCCCTGCTTTTCATCAACAACATCCCGGCCATCAACCGTCAGTACTCCTATCAGTTGATTGGCAACTACAGTTACGCTTCCCAGCCCAACAGCCAGATTGGCGCACAAATCCAAGTCAACTACCAGATTCCGAAGAAGAGCAAACTCGGTGGCAAATACGGAACCGACCTCACCTTCAACTACTCTCGTTTCCACAACACCGACCAACAACCTGTTGACGCCGCTCTTGAATACGGCACCATGGCCGGCACAGACGGCTACACCTCCTCCTTCTTCAAATTCGGTCCCGAGCTGCTCTACCAAGACATCGGTTTGGAAATCAGCCACCGTTTCACCAAGCAGTGGAAACTCATCTTGGCATACAATTACATCACCTACAACCTTACCGAATTGCAAGGCCACGGCGGCATGATGCGCGGTCATTTGGTCGCTGCCGACCTCACCTACAAAGTCAACACCAAGCACTCCCTGCGTTTGGAAGCACAACATCTTTACACCAAGGATGACAAAGGCAGCTGGGTTTACGGAATGTTGGAATACTCCATCAGCCCGCGTTGGTTCATTTCCGTCGGTGACCAGTGGAACTACGGCAATGCCGACCCAAACATGCGTCTGCACTACTACAACATCGCAGGAGCCTTTGTATGGAACACCACTCGTATTGCCCTTAACTTCGGCAAAACCCAAGAAGGCATTCTCTGCATCGGCGGCGTCTGCCGTGCAGTACCTGCTTCTTACGGCGTAGGTTTGTCATTGACAACTTCCTTCTAAAAGTTAATAGTTAAGAGTTAAGAATTAAGAGTTATCATTATGAAAAAAATCACAACACTCATTATAGCAATCGCAGCTTTGTTGGTAAGTTGCGATAAAATCGAAGGACCATACGTTGTTTCTTCCGGCCGTGAAGCCGTAACAGTTGATTTTCCGGAAATAGACGGCGGCGTTTACCGCAAGGTTCTTTTGGAAGAATACACCGGACACCGCTGTGTGAACTGTCCGAGCGCACACCAGAAGTTGGAAGAGTTGCACGGAATTTTCCAAGACACATTGATCACCGTGGGCATCCACGCCACCGCACTGGCCAACACCACGATGAGCTTTCCGTACGACTTCCGCACGGAAGCCGGCAACCAACTGGCCAACGACTTCGGCATCAGTTCCGTTCCTGCCGGCATCGTCAACCGCGTAC
The DNA here is from genome assembly GCA_024400835.1 of Bacteroidales bacterium. Taxonomy (GTDB): domain Bacteria; phylum Bacteroidota; class Bacteroidia; order Bacteroidales; family WCHB1-69; genus F23-D06. Next base: position 3,055 of record JAKSMC010000010.1, on the reverse strand, counting down.
CGCACACTGGCGGCTGGGGTAAGGACGAATGGTACAACAAGATTATGGAAGTGGACCGCAGCAAAGTGTACGCCGCCATCCAAGTCATCAACCAATACGACTTCCCTGCCACTGGCAATTTGAAAGTCAACGCCAAGGTTTCCATGTTGGAAGCCTACGAGCATCCGCTCAGTTTGTCACTCTTCTTGATAGAAGACGGCATTATCAAACCGCAGATGGACGGTGAGGAGATGGTGACTGAATACACTCACAACCACGTGCTGCGTGCTGCCATCAACGGCACCTACGGCGGTATGCTGACCGAAAACGGCGTACTTGAAAAAGGCAACGGCTACACCTATGGCTATTCCGTCAGTTTCGCAGGCAAGGACTGGGTGCCTGAGCACTGCTCAGTTGTAGCTATCCTGTTCGACAAAGTCACCGGCGAAGTACTCCAAGTGGAAAAAGCTCCCGTTATCTTATAACCTCACAACATTCTAAAACAACACAAATGAAAATAGTATCTGTAGAACCTATCGGCATCAGCGAGAACCGCGCCCAGGAAATTGCAGCGGAATTAGCCAAAGACAATCACGAATTCATCTGTTATCGCGACCGTAAAGAAGACGCAGCCACACTTATTGAGCGTATGAAAGACGCCGAAGTAGTCATCGTTTCCAACATCAAAATCGGTGCCGACATATTATCACAATGTCCTAAATTGAAAATGTTAGACGTGGCATTCACGGGTCTGGACCACATCGATTTAGACTACTGCCAGGCACATAACATAGAAGTGAAAAATGCCTCTGGCTATGCTACTGAAGGTGTTGCCGAGTTGGCCATCGGCCTGATGCTCGACGTATATCGTCACATCACGGCCTTGGATGCAGACATTCGTCAAGGCGGCACGCGCAACAACTTCTTGGGCAAGGAGCTGCGTGGCAAGCGCGTCGGCATTGTCGGCACCGGAGCCATCGGCATCCGCACTGCCCTCTTGCTGCAGTGCTTCGGCTGCGAAGTCGTAGCCTGGAGCCGCAGTCAAAAAGCAGACATACTCGCGCACAACATCCCATACGTCACGTTAGAGGAGCTGATGAGCACTTGCGACATCATATCCCTGCACGTGCCGTTGACCAAGGAGACGCACCACCTCATCAGTCGCGAGTTATTGGAGAAGTGCAAGCCCACGGCCGTCATCATCAACACTGCCCGTGGCAATGTCGTTGACATCGACGCACTCGCCGACCTGCTCAAAGCCGGAAAACTCGGAGGCGCCGGCATTGACGTTTACGAGAAGGAACCGCCCTTGGCAGAGAACCATCCGCTCTTCAGCGCGCCCAACTGCGTGCTCGTGCCACACGTGGGCTATGCCACCCGCGAGGCCTTTGACGACCGCATCGACATCGTCCTCGGCAACCTCAATTAATAGACATTCCTTATCATCAAATCCTCAGTTGCATGTTTCAAAAAATCATCAAAGCCTGCGTCAAACTCGTACAACGCTACTTGCCCGAACCGTTCATTTTCGCCATCATCCTGACATTCCTGGCCGCCATTTTAGCTATGCCCATCTGTCATCAGACCCCTATCGAAGTGGTTGAGCACTGGGGCAACGGCGTTTGGGGGCTGTTGGCCTTTGCCATGCAAATGGCCTTGGTGTTGGTTTGCGGTTCCACATTAGCAGCTGCGCCTGTAGTAAAACGAGGCATCAGCGCTATGGCATCACTACCGAAGACTCCTGCCGGCGCCATCGCCTTAGTGACAGGTGTTTCCGCCATCGCCTGCTGGCTCAACTGGGGATTTGGTCTTATTGTGGGTGTGATTTTCGCCAAGGAGATTGCCCGCAAACTGCAAGGGGTTGACTATCGCCTGCTGATTGCATCCGCATACAGCGGTTTCGTAGTCTGGCACGCCGGCCTTTCCGGTTCCATTCCCCTAACCATGGCCACTCCCGGCGACGCGCTCGCCAAAGCCACCAACGGTGTGCTCACCGAACCCGTGCCCGTATCCCAAACCATCCTCGACCCGCACAACCTCATTATAGTGCTGATGGTCATCATTGCCTTGGTGGTCGTCAACTCGTTGATGCACCCGAAGAAAGACGCCATCACGGTGGATCCCGCATTGTTGGTCGAAGAGGAACCGAAACCTATTCCCGTATCCACTACACCTGCCGAAAAGATGGAAAACAGCCGTGTGCTGAGCTGGTTGGTTGCCATCTTGGGATTGGGTTATCTGGTCATCAAACTGTTTTTCCGCGGCGGTTCATTGGATTTGAACTCCGTGATTATGTTATTCCTGTTTGCGGGCGTAATCCTACACGGCACGCCGTTGGCCTACGTCCACGCCTTCACGAAGGCAGCCTCCGGAGCAGCCGGCATTTTGCTGCAGTTCCCATTCTACGCCGGTATTATGGGCATCATCACGGGTGTGGGACAATCAGGCATCTGCTTCGGCACAGTCATCAGCGACGCCTGCATTTCGATATCCACCCCGACGACCTATCCGCTGCTGACCTTCCTATGCGCAGCCGTGCTGAACATGTTTGTACCATCAGGCGGCGGCCACTGGGCCATCCAGGCACCCATTATGTTTGCGGCAGGCGCCAACTTAGGCGTGGATCCCGGACTTACCGGCACTGCCATCGCCTGGGGTGACGCGTGGACCAACCTCATCCAACCCTTCTGGGCCATTCCAGCGTTAGCTATCGCAAAACTCAACGCCAAAGACATAATGGGATTCTGCATCATCGACCTCATCGTCAGCGGCCTCATCATCTGCGGCGGCCTGCTCATCTGGGCGATGTGAGTTCGTGTTAATTGGTGCCAATTCGTAGGCAGTTGTTTTCCCACGAATTAGCACGAATGGACACGAATTTCCGCCTGCGGCGTGCTTTCACCAATTAGAATAATGAGAATAATTTGAATAATTATTTTAATAATTCAAATTTGTGAAATTTTATAGGTTGCTAAATTTTATTATTGGTGTCCGATAATTTTTTTTTGAGGGCAAAAAATAAGACCTATAGGTCATTTTGCGGGCTACGACATAACTGAAAGCCTTGAAAACACAG
>JAKSMC010000001.1 GCA_024400835.1 Bacteroidales bacterium | reverse complement strand
AAACTTGAAACCTGAAACCTGAAACTTGAAACCTGAAACCTGAAACTTGAAACCTGAAACCTGAAACCTACTCCCCAATCAACAGCTCGTAGTCATAGTCGCTCACCGCCTGTATCTCGAACACCTGTCGGTTCAGATGCGTGTCCTGGTGTACCGAGTAGCTCTTCACCACAATACCGAAATCACCCCCGTCTAAGTCGAACAACTTCAGAAAGTCGCTCACCACGTCCAGGCGTTCCGGCTCGTCCAACAGCTTGCGCAGACGCTCCACACCATTATACGGATACGTGTCGTATGATACCACCGAATCGTCAAGATAGTCACCAGCCTCCGTGTTGCTCACCACCGCCAATGTGATGGTCAGGTCCAGGTCGCCCTCCGTAATCATCTCCTTCACGGTGCCGCGACCGTTCAGCACGGGCGTGGCCACGATGTTCCGGCTGCGGCTCACGTTCACCACCGCCTCCTTGAACGACAGTTGGTCCTTGCTTCCTCTCAGCGTCAGAGGAACCACGATGTCCCTGCCATATACATCCTCGTTCACAAGAGGGTACGGAGTCGATGACACACCGTCAGTCACCTTTCCGGAATACTTGGCCGCCGTAGCCGCCGATGCTATGATTATCCTCTCTGCTCCCATATTCTTGAAACTTGAAACCTGAAACTTGAAACCTGAAACTTGAAACCTGAAACCTGAAACTTGAAACCTGAAACCCTCTACACCGCCGTCTCCGCCATCCCCAGTATCCTGGCCATCATCTCCGTGAGTCTCGCCTCTACGTCGGAGGCCTTCTCCTGGAGACTGCCGTTGAAGTTCATCGTGCCCACCATATTCTCCAACTTGATGGTGATCTGCTGGGCCTTGCCGGCTGACACGCCTGCGGTCTTGCCCATCTCGCCATCCTTAAGCCCCTTGGCGGTTTTGCCAGACTTGGTGGTTGGTTCCTCTCCGGAAACAGACACCTTGCCGATAACCTCCGTGACCTTTGAAGTGTCAACGTCTCCTGACAGAGCGGTTTTTTCTTCTTTTGAAGCCTTGTCCCTCTTCCACGATTCGGAACCCTTTTTCGCCCCGGCACTGTACGCACTCGACACGTCCTTCATCTTGTCCTTGGGGAAAACCTTGTTCCACAGTTCGCGGATGGGGGCGAACAGTCTACCTAATTTGTTCAGAATCTTGTCGAACACGCCGCTGACGATATTCCACAGACTCTGGAATGCTCCCTTGATGGGTTCCACCATCTTGGTCTTTATCCAGGTGGCAACACCACCTAATTTGGCAATCATATTGTTCCAGATGGAGCCTGCCGTATTCGACACCCACGACCATACCTGTGCGACAAAGTTCCCTATCTTGGAAAACACTCCGGCGATTCTATCATACATCTCATTGAAGAATCCCACAATCCCGTCTATATCCTGACGGACAGCGCCTACGACGGACTGGCCGAGATTGCCGAAGAAATCCCTGATCGATGTGGCAACGGCAACTGCCTTTTCACGGAATTTGAGTATGACACTGATGACTCCCTTTATCACGAGCACCGCAACACCCACTATGCCGCCAACAACGGCGGTCACCACCTTCACCACCGTGACTATCACCTGCAGCGCCTTGGATGCGAATGTGCGGATCTTGGGAAGTATGGGGCGCACCCTCTCTCTGACTTGGGAAAACAGTTCGCCGATGCGTACGAACAACGGATGAATCATACTCCATACCACCTGCACCACTGTCTTCAACACCACAAACACATTGTTCGCCACGGCCTTGACGGACTCCCATACGCCGAACACCACTCTTCTGAACTTCTCGCTCTTGTTCCACAGCAGTACGCCGAGACCCACCACCGCAGACACTGCGGCGGCTATCCAGCCGATAATGGGGATGCTCTTGATGGCGAAACCCACCGCCTTGCACGCGGCCTTGGCCGACAGTGCGAACTGGGCGAACGAGGCCGTCGCCACATTCGCAAACGTCTTCGAGGCGGCTCCGCCTGTCACCAACGACAGTATGTAGGCTCCGATGCCCTTCAGGGCGTTGAACAGCCCCACTGTGGCAAATCTGCCCACCGCCATCGTGGCACGAACCGTGTTGCCGATGAATCCCAATGACGCCATGTTGCACGTGGCTATGTCCTTGCGCATAAACGCCAAGCTGATCCGCGCCCCGTTCACCGAGTGCTTCCACTTCGTCATCATACCGGAAAAGTCCAATGCCTTGACTCTTTTGATTCCAGATGCAACCAAATCAATCGCAGGAATCATCTGCCCGATAGGAACAACCATTTTCGTCAACTCGGCTATATAGGCCGTGGCACCGTGCGACCACTCGAACAGGCTCACCTTGAAGTTGTCGATGTTGTCCTGAATCTTGGCTATCTTGCCGGCGGTGGTTTCGGCGGCGGTGTCCGCACCTTTGTAGAAGCGTCCGCCCTCTTCGGTGGCCCACTCGAATGCCTGGGCTACCTGTTCCGCACTGATGGCGCCTTTCGACATCTCCTCTTTCAACTCGGCAATGCTCTTGCCCGTCTTCTGGCTGATGACCTCCAACGGATTGAAACCCGCGTTAATCATCTGCAAAAGGTCCTGACCCATCAGTTTGCCCGTGCTGCTCATCTGTGAGAACGCCAAAGCCAGCGACTGCATCTTCTGCTTGTCGCCCAAGGCAATGTCGCCGATGTTCTTCAGCTTCCCGAAGGCATATTCGGCATCCAAGCCGAAGGCCATCATCGTCTTCTGGGCTTCCACCAAGCCGCTGCGGTCATACACCGTCGCGCTCGCATACTCGCGTATCTTGCCCACAAGGTTCTCCGTGGCTTCCGCATCACCGTTCAGCAGCGTCTTCAAGTTTGCCTGCTGCTGCTCGAACTCCAACGAGGTGCCAACCAAGGTGGAAAACGCCTGGGAAACATGGCCAATCACATTGACCAATGAATCAAGGTGGACTATATGATGGCCCATTGATTCTGACATTCCTCCGAAAACGGATGGAATCCGGCTGGTTTCATCAACCACGTTGCGAACATCTTCCGACAGGTCCTTGGTCTCTGTGGACGCATCATCGCACTTTTCCGCATAGTCGTTCATCGCATTCGCAGCATCACGGGTGGCTTTGGCGCTCTGGTCCATATCAGACTTCAGATTGCCGTACTGCCGCTCGAAATCCATCGATAAGTCAACCATCTTCCCGAACGACTGCGTCACCTTCTCCACCGTGCCCGTCACCACGTCAAGCCCGGAGGCCAGTTCGCCGAATTGGGCAAACGACTTCACGGCCCTGTCCACCGATTCGCGCAGCTGCTGGATGGTGTCCTTCAGCTCCACAGACCCGCTTACCGCGTTTCCGTTCAGGTTTATCGTAAAATCTACTACGTTGTTGCTCATCGTATTGTTTTATTTTGTATGTTTGCTGCGTCATTAAAAACAACGGCTATGATACTCGGTATTCTTTTGGTGATTTTGGTAATCCTTGAATATGTAGGGATATTTTTGATTTACAAAGAGGGTTTGAAAAGAAAAGACGATTGGTACTAACCTTTCTTCTTTCCGCCGAACATCGCGGCTATCATTTCCGCCTGATTCCTTAGCCGGAACCGCTCCAGCCACTCGGCCTGGCAATAGGCCTCCGCAAAGCTTTCCGTATCCAGTTCCTTCGGATCCATACCGAGGTTCGCTCTGATCAGGGCAACCATCTTCATAAGCTCCGACTTTTCGTCGTCCTCGCCTATGGTGAATGCCGCTATCAGTTTTTTATCTCGGCCGTGATGCCCTCGCTCAGTTTGCCCATCTGGCCCACTGCCGCCATCATCATATAGGCGTCTTCCAAGATTTCCTTGTCACCGCTCAACCAGCAGTTCTTAATCAGTTCCTGCGCGGCAAGCACTTCGTCTGCCTTGGCCAGCTTGTTCACGCGGCTCAGCGTGGGAATGTCCGGGCGTTTAAGTATGCAGTTGTATTCCTGTTCTCCGTCTCTGACGGTAATTACGATTTCTTTATTCATTTCGGTGCTGATTTTAAAAGCAAGGGGAACCAAGAACCTGTCCTCTCAATCCCCCTCACATCCAATTAAACAAAAAGGTTTGTTATTTTCCCCACTCGATGTGGCTCACGGCCAAATCAAGATCCACGCTCTTGCTCGTGTCGCCCTCGCTCCACGAACGCTCGTTTTTCTTGAACTGGCAGTTTCGGATCTTGTCCGTCACCACCACGCCGCCGTCGTCGGGAATGTAGCTTACGATGATGTCGAATGGTGGGAGGTCCTGAAGTCTCCCGTTGGGAGTCTTCTTGGTAATGGCGTTCACTTCCGATGCCAAAAGGGAGAGTTTGCCCGTGCAGGTGATGCGGCCCTTGCTTCGGCTTACCGGGTATCTGCCCGCACCGTACACGTCCACCACCTCCTGGTCGTCTGAATAGTCGATTCCGGTAATTCCCGTAATCGGGGTCCCGTAAATGTTCACCACGATGTCTGCCCAGCAGTATTCGTGACCGTTAATCAATGGTATTCCGTTCATAGTTCTTACAGTTTAGTTGTGAAACCTATTTTCACGTTCACCTTGCGCATCACGCCCATGGGAACGTTCTTGATGACCACTTCCACGGTGCCCGTGCTCAGCACGTTCTGTTCCGGATCAATTTCGGCCTTGTAGCCGCTGAGTTCGCCCGCCTTCTCCATCTCTTCCAGCGCCTTGCCGGCCTCCGTTTCAAGAAACGCCACCGTGTCAACGCTGAGTTGTCCGGTAGTGGCGTTCACCTTCAGCGGTGAGCCGAGATGGGGAAGCAGCTTCTGTCGGATGCCGCGGCACGCCTTGTCAATCGTGCGCTCGTTCTCGATGTACGCATAGTCCGAACTGTCTAAGTCGCAGGTGTGGCTGTCGTTGAAGTAGTTGTCCGCGTCTCCGGTGTGCGTCACCACGAAGATGTAGCGGTTGCCGTTCAGCAGTTCTCTGTCTGCGACGGACACGTTCTTGATGAGATTGCCATTGAACAGGGCGGGTTCTTTGAGTCCGAGCGGGAATTTCTCCACCCACGCGATGCTTTCGCTGACCAATGCCTTGCTCACCGCGCCGATACACGCGCCGATGCAGCCGTAGAAGGCGTAGTCGCCGAGGTCGGCAGCCAAATCAGCGTCACCGTCGCAGCCTATGAGGATGGACACGTTGCAGTTGCCGGCTGCCACGCTTGAGTTGGTACCCGTTAGGTCGCTCATTTCTTCAGAGGAACCGTTATAGGTGATCACTGCGCTCATCGGCATGTGGGCGGCTTCCAAAGACGCAAGCTGTGTCTGAAGCCCTGAAGCCGTGAGCAGGGTGGAGTTGAAGATGCCGCACTGGCGGATCTCACCGCCGGCATACACCTGGATGGTCTCCAAGTCGGCAGCCGCAGCGGCCGTTGCTCCGGCCTTCACCATTACGTACAGCGTGCCGTTCGGGTTGATTCTGAAAAACTCGCTGATGTGGTAGTACAGCGCGTTCTTTGCCTTTTCGGCATCAGTGAGCGCCCCGCTGGTTCCGGAGCCGTTGCCGCTCTTCGTCCATACGATGCCCGCGTCCGCAAGCTCTTCCACGTAGGTGAATCTGCGGATGTAGGCCGACGGAGTGCTGTCCGCAGCATCGAAGCCCTTGATATTGCCGGCTGAGCTGCCGAAGGTGAGCACGCTCGCTCCGAATCCGCCGAAAATCAAACCGCTGACCTGGTCCTTGGAGGCTGACGGACGGCCCATGCCGCCGTTGCCCTTTTTGAATCTGATGTCGTTTAATTCTTTTCTTGCCATATTATTGCTTGTTTGGGGTTGACTGTTGGTTGTTCAGGGTTCTCTGGTGCAATCTGGCATGATAGCCGTCTGTCCATTCCGTGCCGTCCGAACACACAAAGCGTCCGGCCTTCACGGTCGGCCACTGCACCGCGTTGGGAACCGTGTTTGTTTCTTTCTTACTTGCCATTTCAACATTGTTTAAGGGTTATTTCAAAGTGGTTCGGACGCTGTCAACCTCCAGAATGTAGCGGCGCTCCTGGGGCATCGTGATGAATCCCTTGTTGTAACGCCCGTAAATCTTGTTCACGCTCTTGTCCGTGACATACAGGTCAACGTCCATCAGCGCCTTGGGTCTGTTCAACAGGCTGTCTATCACAGTCTCCTGCCGTTGCACCTGGCGCTGCAGTGAACGCCGGTGGGCGTGCTCCGCAATGCCGAAGGTGAGCGACACCGCCACTACGAGTACGGCCGCTGCCGCAATAATCCATTTTAGCTTATTGCTGATTGTCATCTTCCTCTTGGTTTTCATTGTTATCCGAATCCTTTAGTGACTCTTTCACCGGGCATTCGGCAGAATGGGGACATTCCGGAATGCGCTCCACCGCGTTTCTCAACCGTGTGATCTCGCGACGCAGGGAGGTCATCTCCTTCTTGAGCGGGTTCACGAAATACTCCTGAACCATTCGGTTCACCTTCTCCTCGTTGTCCAACTCCACGCCCTTGGCCTCGGCTGCCGCCTTGGCCTTCGCGCTCTTCACCGTCAGCAGCGTCGCTATGCCGCCCATCAGGATGAAGTTCAATGTGATGCTTATGATTTCCGATATTCCCATTTCACCTATTTACTTTAGATTTGCTTAGAGTTGCTTCCTCTAACCGCGTATCTTGCTCTGCATTCTGAACCCGGCTTCCACGTCCGACATGTTGGCCGCCACTCCGCATTCACAGCGGCTCATTGCGGCGACTATCTTGCGGTAGTCGCCGCCGCTGTTGGCCGTGAGCACCTTGTTTCTCGCCACGCCGCTGTTTTGTGCCACGTGAGCGATGTATGACTCAGTGGCGTTCTCTGTGGGTGGCGCCCACGACCGCACTATCTTCTCTATGGTGTTCTTGCCACAGGCCAGATAGGAGCCCAATATCACGAATGCCGCACGGTAGCCGTATGCCATCGACTGGAACTGTTTGAACGCCCGGTCGCTCCCAGGGAGCACTTCGCCCTGGAAGCGCTCCCCGTTGCGACGGATATTCAGTGGATTGCAGTTTCGTATGCCTCTCGGTGTTGCCATAGGTCTATATGCTAACTGGCACTGTATTCTTGGATAATGCCCAACACACCCTTGCCGTCCGCTCTGCGGGCACGACCGCCGAGTCTTTGCAGGAAGCTGTAGATGTCGCCGTAATACGTCGGGTCGCCTTCGTTGTTGAACATCTGGGTGCTGCCCATTGCGCGGGCCACGCACGTGGGATGCCAGAACAGGCCGTAAAGGCATGCGGCGGTGGCGTCGGCTGCCTTGCCGCCTTCGATTCCGACATAGTCTTCCACGGAATAGGTAAGGTCATTGCCGGTCCATTTGAAGTATTTCTGGCCGCTGACGGCGGAAAGGCTGGAGTTGGATGCGCACAAAGCGGTCGCTCTCTCGATGATGGTGAAACCTTCGAGTTTGCGAAGTTCGCCCGTCACATTGTCATATACGGCACTGAGGTTGTCGTTCTGGGAGCTGCGCACGTCCGCACAGAGCTGGTCGTACATCTCCGTAGGCAGAATCACATATCGGTCCGCCTTGGGAATGCCCCACTTGTTGAAGATGCTCTTCGCCTTGCTGAAGTCCTCGACGCTCACGCCTGTACGCACGCCCGTGCCGTGTACGGTGTAGTCGGAACTCTTGGTCTTGGTACCCTTGATGAAGTAGGTGGGTCGCCAGTTGTAGAGCATGGCTTCTGCGGTGAGTTGCTTCAAGTACATCATGTCTTCCGTCATACAGCTGGACATCTTGTCGTAGCTGAGTTCCACAGTGTCCGCATTCGGAATGAAGCGCGGATCGGTGGTGAACTCATCCAATGCGTAAGTGATATCGATATCGCGTCTGCGCGTAATCGTGGCCGGAAGTTTCGTTCTGTTTCGTTCCACACCGCTCGGGCTGCCAGCCTGCGGAATGTGCACCACCGTGCCGCCGATCACGTACTGCGATTCGTCAACGGAATGGAGCAGGAACTCGTTGTCCTTGAACAGATTTCCGATAATGTAGTCTGTCCAGATCTCCGGGGTAACCGCCATACCGGCTGCGCCGGAAGGAACGTGCACCAGGTTGGATGCCACAAAGGTGGCCGCGCCAACCGCGGGCGTGAACGCCACGCCCATACATACGGCAAACAGAATCGCCGTAACCAAGCTTAATAAGAATCTTAATCTTTTTTTCATTTCTGATGTTTTTGATTTGGTGATTGATTAGCCGATGAGTACCCAGGTACTGCCCGTCCACACCAGCTGTTTTACTACGGTAGCGCTCTGCACGCCGCTGATGCTGGCCACAGTGTCGTCGCCTTTCTTTACGGTTACTGCTCGCGCGGTGCTGTCGCTCGTGGACTTCACAACCACGATGCTGCCCACTGCGAGGTCGTTGCCGGGTTCAAGCGTAATGGTGGCCGCCGCACTCAGCGTGCCGAGGTCGATGATGGTGGTGCTGCGTTCCACCTTCACGGTGGCCGCGTTGGATGAGAGCGTGGGTTCTACCAACTCGCTGGTCGGGAACACCACTTCCACTTTCTTGTCGGCATCCTTCTCAATGTTGGGTGCCACGAAGTTGTAGCTTGCGTTGCTTTCTTTTCTGTAATACATAATGCTAATTTTGAGGTTCGTGACCGAATTTCGCCTTGAACAGTTCGGCGTATCGGTCTGGGTTGTCTTTCTTCAGGTTCTCAAGTCTGCCCGCCTGGTGGTACTTGTCGAAGTCCCAGCCGGACTCTTCGGGCTTCGCACCATCTTTGGAAAGTTGGTCTTTGATTCTTCCCACCGGTTTCATCTTGTTGAGAATCTTCTCGGTGTTGTCGAAATCCTGTTCGGCAAGCTTTGTGTAGGCTTCGCGGTCGTCTTCGCCGATTCGCTTGTCGGCAATGGCGGCGTCTATCAGGTTCTTGACCTTCGCACCCTCGAACGCCTTCACGCGGTTTTCGAGTTCCGTGGTCTTCGCCTGTTCGGCCTGAAGCTGCTGACGCAGGGTCTCTCTTTCGTTCACTACCGTCTTCACATGGCCGAGAACGACGCTTTCGTCATCGGTCTCGTTGATGTTGAGCGCGGATGCAAATGCTTTGGGATCTTTCATCTCTCGCTTGTTTAAGTTAATAATTTGGTTGTTGTAATAATTAAAGGCATCACGGCTGTTCGTGATGTTCTCCATTTCCTTGATGTCCTTGCCGGTGTTGATGATCTCATCGCACAGCTTTTCGCGAAGCGCGTCTTCCGCACTGAGCCAGTGGTCCAAACCGTCGAAGTACTTGCTCCTGGCTTCCTCCTTCGAAAGCCCCGTACGCGATGCCAGCATATCCACCAGAGTGTCCTCGAAGTTGTCCATCATATCGGCGGCCGCACGGGTCTCGTCGCTGTTCCCATACACATAGCCGCACACGCGGTGGTACATGAACTTCGCATAGCGCGCCGCTTTCACGTGGTGCTTCGGATTGGTCATCAGCACCGCCATCATACTGGCGGCTATGCCGTCAACCACCCACGTCACTTCCACGTCCGTGCGGTCAAGGTAGTTGAACAGGGCGCTCCCCTGTGCCACCTCCCCGCCGTCGCTGTTCACGTAGAACGTGAACTTGCGCACGCCCGACTTGCGACTCTCCTCCAACCGCGCGATGAGCACGTTCGTGTCTATCTCCTGTCCGCGGCCGATGATACCATATAGGTATATCTCGCATTCTTCCGCGTCACCGACCTTCTTTTTCGTCTTTGCCATATCGTTTCTTTTGAAATCCGCGGCAAAAATACAGCGCCGAAATGACAATATTTTGAAATATAACATTATAATACACAACTATATGCACTATGCGCACGTTTCCTATTCCCTTACGATACATCGTTTAATTTTGCCGCGAATTTCTAAACAGCGCATATTATGGCAGACTTGACAAGGGAACAGAAAAAAGACTACGCCCGACAGCTCTACTTGAACGATTCGAGTATCACGCAGGCCGAAATAGCCGACAGGGTGGGCGTCAGCAAAGTGACTATTTGCAAATGGGTGAAGGAAGGCAAATGGGAGGAACTGCAGACCTCGCTCCTCGTGGGCAAGGAGGAACAGCTCGCACGCCTATACCGGCAGCTGCGCAAACTCACCGACGCCATCGACGGACGCGAGGAGGGCTGCGACTTCGCCGGCTCCAAAGATGCGGACGCCATACTCAAAATCACCGCCGCCATCAAGAACCTCGAAACCGAAACCAACATCGCCGAGAAAATGGCCACCGGCAAGGAGTTCCTATCCTTCGTCCGCAAAACCTCCGGATTCGACACCAGCAAGGAGGTCGCCAAACTCTTCAACGCATATATTAAATCCTGCTTGTAATGGCCAAGATTCGCAAACCAAACGACAAACAGCTTCTGCAGGACTGGGAACAGTACTACAGCCAGTTCATATCTGACGTGGAGGTGGACAGCTCCGAGAGCGACATCGACAGGCAGCGCCGTATCGGGAGGCTCGAAGCCCATCCCGAAGAGTGGTTCAAATACTACTTCCCAAAATACTGCACCGCCGAACCCGCGCCGTTCCATATCGCGGCCACCAAACGGCTGCTGGAGCACGAACGCTGGTACGAGGTGCGTGCCTGGAGCCGTGAGCTGGCCAAGTCCGCACGCTCTATGTTCGAATTCCTCTACCTCGCACTTACCGGGAAAATCAGAAACTTCCTCCTCGTATCCAACAGCTACGACAACGCCTGCCGGCTCCTGCTCCCCTTTATGATGCAGCTCGAACTCAACCTCCGAATCATCAACGACTACGGTACGCAGGCCAATCCCGGACACTGGGAAACGGGTGAGTTCGTGGCCAAGTGCGGTTGCTCCTTCCGTGCGCTCGGCGCCGGACAGTCCCCGCGTGGTACGCGTAACGAGGCGGCGCGACCGGACGCCATCCTCGTGGACGACATCGATACCGACGAGGAATGCCGCAACCCCGACCGAATCAGCCAGAAGTGGCAGTGGGTCGAAGAGGCCCTCATCCCCACCGTCTCCGTCTCCGGCAACGTCAGAATCCTCTTCAACGGAAACATCATCGCCAAGGACTGCTGTATCGCCAGAGCCGGCAAGATGGCCGACAGGTTCGACATCATCAACATCCGCGACAAAAACGGAAAGTCCTCCTGGAGCAAGAACTCCGAGGAACACATCGACTGGCTCCTCTCCAAACTCTCCACCCGCGCCATCCAGCAGGAATACTTCAACAACCCGCTATCTATGGGCGACGTGTTCAGGGAACTCACCTGGGGAAAGGTCCCCAAGGCCAACCGCTTCAAGCACATCATCATCTACGGAGACCCCTCTCCCGCCAACTCCAAAAACAAGGCCGGCTCTATGAAGGCCGTGTGCGCCATCGGCATCCTCGACGGCGTTTGCTACATACTCAAATGCCGCCTCGACCACGCCACCAACGCCGAGTTCGTGGACTGGTTCTACGACATAAACGAGGCCTTCGAGGGTTCGTCCGCACAGCTCTACAACTTCATTGAGAACAACACCCTGCAGGACCCCTTCTACGAACAGGTCTTCATACCGCTCTTCGCAGCCAAGGCAAGGGAAAAGGGCTACTATCTCAACATAGCCCCCGACGTCAGGAGCAAGCCCGACAAGTTCAGCCGTATCGAGGGCAACCTCGAACCCCTCAACCGCTGCGGACGGCTCGTGTTCAACGAGGCTGAAAAGGGCAACCCGCATATCGACCGGCTCGCGGAACAGTTCCTCCTCGTCACTCCACAGCTCAAAGCGCCCGCCGACGGCCCCGACTGCGTCGAAGGCGGATGGTTCATCGCCAACCAGAAGTCAAGACAGCAGTCCTCCGAACAGATCACTCTGGGCAGACGCCCTCGCAATAAAAAACGTGTTTAACCAATTTAGTCCACTTTAAAATGATTGACTTATGCAAACGACTTATCAGATTTCTTCGGGTACGCAGCGCCGTCCGTCATGCCGACAGGATGCGAAAGCTGACAGGAAAACGACACTATGTTATACAGGTGTTCGGCAAAATCAGGGTTTACGACAGGCAGCACATCAACCTGCTCATTGACCGCGGCGTCTTCAGCAAACGACTACGCGACTTCACCGAACTTGACAGATTCTGCCTCTATATCTCCAAATAACCGACACTATGTACTTAGACATCAACGACCTCAAATACGGCATACACGGCGAGATGCTCAACGTCATCACGCGATATGCCGAAAACGCCGAACAGGCCATCTCCGAAGCACAGTCCGAAGTGGAAAGCTATCTTACCGCAAGATACGACATCCGCGCCGAGTTCGCCAAGACCGGCTCCGAACGCTCGCCGCTCGTCATCCGGCTCGTGCGTGACGTCGCGCTCTACAACTGCTTCAAAATATCCAACCCCGTCAATATGCCCGAGGTTAGAAGGGATGCCTACCGCGACACCATCGCCTTCCTCAAGGATGTGCAGGCCGAAAGGGCCTCCATCGACGCTCTGACCAGACGAACTGGAACCACCGGCACTTCGTCTTACGTCTCCTTCGGTGGCAACCGCAAACGCAAGAACCAAATGTGATATGGCCGTAAAACGAACCAAGGGCAAGAAGCCCGACAACATCATCGTGCAGAACATCAACGTCCTCAACGCCCCGCACAACACGCAGGACATCGAGAACTGGAAGGCCGCCATCCGAGCCTTCGAAAATATCCAGAACCCAAACAGAACTCATCTCTACGACCTCTACGAGGACATCCTCCTCGACGGACAGATCGAGGCCACCTGGGGCAAACGCCAGGACGCCATCCTCAACAAGGAACTCGTCTTCGTCCGCGACGGCGTGGAAGACGAAGATATTTCCGCGCTCCTCAACTCCCCGGATATGAGGCTCCTCATCCGCGAAATCCACAACAGCATTATGTGGGGCTTCACGCTCATCCAGATCAACGGCGTCTGGTATGACCAGGACGAGGAAACCTACAAGATAGACTTCGACCTCATTCCTCGCAAGCACGTCCATCCGGAAGAGGGCTTCGAATGCATCTCCAAACAGCAGTCCCTCGTTTCCAAGGACTGGCTCTTCAAAGAGCTTCCGCTCGCCAACTACATGCTCTGGGCAGGCGACCCCAAAGACAAGGGCCTCTTCGCCAAGGCGGCGCAGTACGTCATCTATAAGCGCGGCGGCTTCGGAGACTGGTCGCAGTTCGCCGAGATGTTCGGAATGCCCTTCCGTGAGATGATCTATGACGACTACGACGAGAACACCCGCAACAAGCTCGAAGACATGCTCATCCAGTGGAGCGGCGCAGGCTACTGCCTGCATCCCCGAAACTCGGAACTCAAGATTCACGAAACAGGCGGCTCCACCGGATCCAACGAGGTCTATGACCGGCTCGTGCAGGCCTGCGACGCGGCCATCTCCAAAACCATCCTCGGAAACACACTCACCACAGAACAGGGCGACAAGGGCGCCCGCTCGCTCGGCGAAGTGCACAAGGAGGTGGAAGACGCCAAGACCGAGAGCGACCAGAAGTTCGTACTCGCCATCCTCAACACACGTCTGCGAGCCATACTCAAACGATTCGGCATCAACCTCGCCGGAGGATTCATCTGGTACCAGTCGCCCGACAAGGACTGGAATCAACTCCAGACCAAGTGGAACGTACTCAGCTCCATCTCCGACAGAATCCCCGTCGAAGACGACTACCTCTACGAGGAGTTCGACATACCCAAACCCGACAACTACGAGGCGATGAAGGAGGAACTCGAAATGAAACACGCCTTCAAGGCCTTTGAACAGCCGCTTCAAAACCCTTTAAAGGATGATGACGAACACGGCAGAACCAAACCAAAGGCCAACAACCTCTTCAACCGCATCCGGGATTTTTTCGTCTGAGGACAGGCAACGACCTGTCCGACTCCGCCGCGCTCGCCGCACTCGACAACCTATACTTCCACAACAGCACCGATGAAGTCCTCAACGCGCTGCACTCCTTCCCCGTACCCTACAACCTGTCCAAACGCGAACTCTACGACAAAGTCATCGAGGAGGTCCTGACCGGAGAGGCCAAGGACATACAGCCCGATGTTTTCCAAGCCTATGCCGACAACCTGCGCAAGGCCGTTGCCGGAGTACTATCATCCGAAGAGTACGGCGACAGGTATTTCGACCTCCAGGCGCAACTGCAGAGCAACGTCAGCCGCTTTGCCGCATACAAGGCCTACCACCTCACCGAACAGCTCAAACGGCAGCGCGACAAGTGGCCCGATGACGATGACTTTAAAAAGGTGGCCAAGGCCGTGCTCAACACCTTCAACCGCTACCAGGCCGCCGAGTACAACACTGCCACGGCACGGGCACGCACCGCCAAACAGTGGACCGACTTCAACGCCGACCCCGTAGCCAACGAACTATACCCGAACCTCAGATGGATCAGAACCAGGAGCGCAAACCCGCGCGAACTGCACCTCCGATTCGCAGGACTCGTACTCCCCAAGAACGACCCGTTCTGGCTACAGAACCAGCCCGGCAACCTCTGGAACTGCAAGTGCGACTGGGAGGAAACCGACGACCCGACCAACACCAACGACCTTACCCCCGACGAACTCGACGAATACCGCTCCGACGGCGGCGGCATACACGCCTCCGGCCTCGACGGCAACCCCGCAGAAACCGGGGAAGTCTTCACTGATGAATGCACCTACTTCAAACAAGCGGGAAATGGAAAAAGGAGAAGATCAGTTGAAAATGTATGTCAATCACTTGCAAGAAATATAATTCAAAAAGAAGCAAAAGTGAATGACCTACTTCAAAAAAAATCAATTTGTGAAGTCCAAGGAGAAAATCACGAGGTGATATTTAAAGAATACAGTATACGTGAATATGCCGATAAAATGTTTGGCACTAAACAATTTTGGTTAAAGAACCAAATAGTCAACGAAATACCTGAATATATAAGAAATTCAGAATGGGTAAAAAAAGAATCCGTTGACTTGTCTCACAATAAAGGTCGTACTTTAAGACTAAAGAAAAAACTTAAATGGTTTCATTATTTTAAGTCAAAACTTCCAGATGGAACCGATATTCTTCTGGAAATAGTTGAGTACAAGACTGGAGAATTCTGTTTTTATACAATGGTTAAAGCCTAAAAAGATGAAAGCATCCAATAGTCATAGTCGCTGTACGCAACCCAATGATTCTATCAGATGCTTCCGACCGCAAAAATACATTTTTTTTCAACATACAACACAAATCAAAAATATTATGAAATTTTTCTGCAAAACCTATCATGAAGAGCGCGACACAGAGAATTGCGTCTTCTGTTCCGCTGCCTGCCCTCAACGTCCATATACCGAAAGCACTACTGGTACTGGAGAATTTCCGAAAGATAAGGAAAAGAAAGCAGGTGTTTCTGACGTAACCATTATTGACATCTGCGAAGAGAACATCTCAAAAAAAGACCTCCTGAACAAATTAGAGGAGGCCTTGGAGAATTTCACGGATAATACGGATATAGTTTCAATAACGGCACGTGTTATTGTTCGTCCGATAAATTCTGATGTTCATCAGAAAGTAGCTTCTGTATTATCGGACTTAGTTCGGAATGCCGACTCTGCATGTCTTTAAGAACCTCTCGCAAGCATGATTTATACTGCTTGACAAACTCATCCTGTTTCTCAGCAGGAACCATCATGCGTTTTAAGGCCTTCGCAATTGCAATTGCTTGAACAGACATTCCGAATGATTCAAATGTAACATCGTCTTTTGTCATATTACTGAATTTTTTAGTTAAACAATTCCGCAAAAATAAAAAAACACCATCATTATGTGTGAAACAATCTGTTGTACAATCATTGCAGTTGCCGGATTTATCATTGCTGCAATTATCATCATTAAAACCAAAGACGAATAAACCATGTCCCCACAGCAGTTCGCCAGCGAAATTCAGCGCCTCGAAAACGAGTTCAGGGAACTCTTCGCCAACTATGCCCCAACCATAGCCGGCAAGACCGCCGTGTCCTATTTCAAGAAGAACTTCCAGAACGAAGCCTGGGGACGTGTCTCCTGGAAGGAGGTGCGGCGCAGAACGCCCGGCACTAAGGCCAACAGGTACGCCGCCAAACACCATCCCGCTCGTACCTCACGCAAAATCCTCACCGGCGACACCGGCGACCTCGCTCGCTCCATCGAAATAAAGTCCGTCTCCAACGGACAGGTCGTCATCTGGACCGCCCCCAATGCCTTCGGCTCCAAAGAACCTTACGGCCGCGTACACAACGAAGGCCTCCGCTCTGGCAGGGGAAAAGGCTTCATTATGCCGAAACGACAGTTCATGGGACCCAGCGACGAACTCAACAAACTTATCATTTCCGAAATCGAACGCAAACTCAAACAAATAGCACAACGATGAAAAAACAGTTATACCTCGACATCAAGAACCGCCTCAAAACCATCACCGACGGCCAAAACGAACAACTATTCCAACACTTCGACCTCTGGAACCAGCAGGTCGAGTTTATCGAACAGGAAACCCCGTTCGCCACACCCGCCGTCTTCGTCGAGTTTCTGCCGCACGACTGGAAGACCCTCGGCAACCGAGTGCAGAGCGCCGAACTCTTCGTCCGGCTGCACATCGTCACCCAGTGGTTCAACGACACCGCCGACTACACCCCGGACTGCTTCGAACAGAAGGCGCTCGAATATCTCGACATCGTGGACAAGGTGGTGGCGGCCATGCAGAACTTCTCCGCCTCCAACACCAACTCCTGGATGCGCACCAAGACCATCCCAAACCACAACCACGAAAGGTTTGTGGACAACATCGAGGAATACAAATGCAATATGATTGACGACTCCGCCGTCAAAACCGGTTTCACCACCGTCACGGCCGCTCCGTCCGTCATCATCGCCGAAGACTAATCGCCGAAAAGATCCAGCTGGTTGCGCACCACATTGGCCGCTGAAGCCCTGCGTTTGGCTTCCGCCATACGCTGCGCCTCCTGTATCTGCCCATCCAGATTCGGCATATTGATAATCTTGATGAACGTGGGGTAGCTCATCGGATAGACAGGATTCACAAACCGTCTCCACACCGCCGCGTATGTCGTCCAATCCGGCTCGTAGTGTTCCTTAACGATATCACACACCTTCTTGCAATAGAGGAGATGGTTCAGTCTGTTTCTTGCCATACTTATTCACGGTTTTGTTTGCCGCAAAAATAAAAAAACGGCCGCATCTCTGCAAGCCGTTCCGTCTCATTGTCAATAACTTTTTTATTGATCTATCTTTGCTGGTATCAATTCAGGATGCAAATCAAGATAAAGGTCTCTTAACGGAATACTGAGCACATAGCATACGTCATATAGCGTTACGGTGTACTCTCTTGTAGAATCACCTTCCTTTATCGTAAGTGCCGGACTATTGTAAATCCAGTTCTTTATACCATTGAAGATTTCATTGTCCGTATTCTCCAACAACACATCATTGGCGTATGTCTCAACATCCAATGGAGTCTTTGGATTCTTTTCTTCCAATTCCTTAATGAAGAAATCTTTGTTCTTCTCTAAGAATGAGTTTCCTGATATTTCAGACAGCAGTTTCTGACCATTCTCATTTAACACTGTAGGGCTGTGCTTCATTCCCCAAATCGCCTCCGTATTCTTGTACTTCGTAGTAAGGAAAGTTTTTATGGCAACAACATCAGCATGAATATCTTCCAACTGTGACTTTCGCTTTTCACAGGGGAGGCCGTCCATCGATGCTCCGATGTTTTTCAGGGATTCTTCAAATCCACCGATCTTCTTTCCTATCTTATATAAGAAGGAAAAGACACCTATTGTGGCGACCAAGGATATGATAGAGATAATGATTTCAAATGTTGTCATAGTTGTGTTGTTGAATGGGGCCGCAAAAATATAAAAAATCCGATTGGACTAAGCCCAACCGGATAAATATTTTTTTGATTCGTTTCTTTTACACCAATATCCCAGCCCACTGCCTGAACTCGTACTCGTCCATAATATCATTTAATTGGCGGTTAAACGTTGGATCAGTGGCTATTAATTCCTCCATCAGATCCTCACCGTGGATGACGCTCGCGTGGTTGCGCATACCGATCTCGTCCGCAATCGCCTGGTAAGTGGCTCCCAACTTTCGACCGATATACGAGAACATAGCCTTCTTGTCGCTGAAGTAGCGGCGCCTGGTCTTCACCTTGAACGGGCATCCGTAGTACGTCACCATCACATCGTACAGCAGCTTCAAATCAACGCGTCCCATAGTTCATCGCATTATAAATGTTGCACTCCCTGTTTATCTGGTTGAACAGATCCTGTTCAAGGCGCATGCCGAACGACTGCAGCATAGGGTCGTCTGTGGCAACCAGGAATGGAACCACATACGCGTAGATAACCGACGTCTCCACAGCGCTCATCTGAACTGTGTATTTGTCTTTGTCCGGACGGTACATATTGCGGAGCCGTGACCATACGCGCTCCAGTGTTTCGGTCAGCACCAGGTCGGCCTCACTGCTAACCGGACATTGACACTTGGCAACATTCACTGCCGTCATCGCCAACTGTTTCATCTCAACCCCATTCAACTTAATCTTAAACCTATTCATACCTATTACCTATTACTTATTACCTATTACCTACTCATTGTCCCAAAGCCTGTCGTTCAGATACGTGGTCGCATACTTTTTCATAATTCCGCCAGGAATGCTCGCAAAATACTTCGGCACGAAATGATACGCGCGTATCTGCTCCGACTTCGGCATCCTGTCCCATACCTTCTTGGTCTTCACCCTTGACGAACGCGCCTTGTCGTTGTAGCGGTCCCAGAATGCCTGGAAATCCACCTTTTCGATAATCTCCACCACCTTCGCGCTCGTCCCGGGAAGATGAGCCATCGACTTCGCATTGGCGGGCAGGTGCTGCATAATCCAGTTCGCCTGGCCCACATTGATTTCGGCGCCGCTGTAATCCACACCGGCAAAGCGGTCGTCATCGCCAAACTTATACACGACAACGCCTTTGTACTTGTCACTTGTAACTTCAAAAATTCTCATAACTGCAATCCTATATTTTTTACTTATTACTAAACCCTAATCACTAAACCCTACTTCCTTTGCTCGCCTTGTACGCCATCACCGTCAGCCCCAATGATGCCGCCACGTAATACTCCACCTTCGCACCGGCACTCTCGCCCCAGTCCTCCAGCATGCATATCGCGTCGCACTTCACCAGCTCCGCCAGACACACCCGCATACATCTCTTCCAACTCCACGCCGACGAGCACAGCTTCAGCGGATTGACCACCTCGTGGCCCTTCTCCTTCAGCCAGAACTCAGCCCGCCCGAACTTCGTGAACACGTCCCCCAATGGGAGGCCTGTAACCTTGCCGGCTATATACACCTTCATTGGATGCCTCCTTTGGGTTCCGGGTGACTCAACTTGGTTACGTTGGCGGCACGGTAATATCCGTTCTTGCCATCCTCGCGTTCATAGTCGCGGCACTTCTTAGTGTCGCACACAACATCCGGACTGTCCGCGAATATGCAGTACGCGCAAGCGGGCCATTCTCCGTTATACTCCACGAACACAAACTTGTCCGTACTACACACAGTCTTGTCATCTTTCTTCATTTTTCCCATAATTATCAATTTTCTATTATTAATTATCAATTCTCTTGCTCCCGGTGGAGGAATCGAACCTCCTAATGTATGAGGGCACGTTACAAACCCCGACGCCTATCCGTTTACGTCCTATACCGGGATACCACGCGACGCTTTTGTTTCGGACGATTATCTGACTATCAAAATTCCTCCATCAACATCCTTAATCTTGCTGACATCTTTGATTCGGATAACGTTATCACCGACTTTCATCTTAATATTCTTCATGGAACCAGGGACATCACGTACCGGAAGCAAGTAGTCGTGAACAATGCCTAATGCTTCCATTCTCCTGACAAAATGATCTGCCAAATCTGGATTGTCATCGCGGAATAACTCGTCGGCAATTATATCGACAGACACCATCAGCACCTCAGGATCACATACCAAACTAATCAACTCGTGCATCTTCTCCAGTTTCTGAATCTCCGTAATTTCATATTCGTCTTCGATTTTGCATTCGATGAAATTGCGAGCACCGTGAAGGAGATTTCTATACATAACATAGTCGTTATATACTTGTTGTGCATTAAGAAATTCTTCGATGAACCATGGTGAATTCCTTGCCTTCTGAGACTCTTTTGAACAAAGAATCCTCAATCCGTCGTCTTTGCCGGTATTCAGAATAAGGGCTGCAATAGAGGGGTCTTTAACCCTTGCAACTTCATATTCTGCAGACAATGAGTGGTTGGATACAATCAGAGACCTATTCGTATTGTAATACACATCTTTAACGACGGCTACGGCATCAACCATCTCTCCGGAATAGAATATGTCTTTCACGTATGCAAAAATAACATTTGAACCGGTTAAATAGAGACCGGGCGAATCATAAAGATGTCGTGCCATATTGGCGCTACTGTTAAGGAATATACTTTCAACGTTATTTGCAGAAAACAATTCGTCACAAACACACTTGATCAAATTGCATTCTGGGTTGACAAATCTATATTCCATATTTTCGTCATCAATAGACGCGATTATCCTATCCAATACAATAGGATACATTTCTTCGTCAATGAACTTGTCGGCTAACGAGATGCCATCCCCGTTAATCTTATTGCCGACAAAACTACTGCATGCAGCTACTATTTTACTATCAAAATATTGCATAATAATACGAATTTTTAAAAATCTATTCCTCTTTCTTGGGTTCCACGAAGAAAGTCTCCTCTTGGACAACGGCAACGCCAACCTTTTCGAACAATGGATATACATCTTCCGATTCGCGGTCGGCAAGCAGCTTGTCTTTGTCCGGCTCTTCCTTCACGCGCACGTAGGCGGGCAGAAACTCCTTCAGCAGGTTCGTCACGCTTGCCCAGGTGAAGCCCTTCAGATTCTTCAGCTTCGGAGTGCCCAAGCGGAAACCGATGGTGCCGTGAACCGTCTCCATACTCTTGCGCTTGCTGAACATTTCAGCTCGGTTCTCTACAGCGTATGCCTGCATCACGTCAAACGCCTTGTCCTTGGTCTCCTGCAGCTTGGAGAGTTCATCCTGCCACTTCTCGCGGATCTGAGTCATCTTAACATCCATTTCCGCCTGGATCTTCTGTTGTCTTGCATCGGCCTTCGCATACTCCGCAAACGCCTGTTCCATTTCCTCCTGGGAAACACCGGTGTAAACCGTCTTCTTTTCTCTTGTCTTTGCCATTTCGTTAATGATTTTAAAGGTTAATAATCAAGGCACAAATACTTGCCTCCTGATATAAGTTCGTTGGCACGTCTCACCATTGCCGCATTTGACGGAAACGTCTCCAACTTCCGCCACGCTCCGTATCGCTCGCATACCGTTATCGTATGGGGTTTGGAATCTCGTGCTTCGATCAACCGGATGAACTTGTAGCCTTCATCCAACAGCTTCTTTCTTGATTGTGATCTTGGGTCCATATTATTTATCGATTAAGTTGTTGTTAATATCTCACTTCTTTTCCAAGTTCCAATATGATCACCTCTCCTTCTGGAGCGCCCCATTCCGGTTTTCCAATGCCTTCTCTGACTCTCAAGCACTCCCGTTCGTGCGTTATGCCAGTATATCCTCTATGGAACACCACTGACTCAATAATGTGTTGCTTCATTATCCGACGATGCCAATAGAGATTGTGTAATCGGTATTCCTCTTTTTTCACTCCTGAGGCTACCATATCAAAATATTTACCTGTAACTACCAAATGTAACTTCATAATTATCAATTCTAAATTATCAATTATAAATTCGAAAGTATCGCCTTCATCTGCCCGATCACCTTGCCCAATTCCGCAATGCTCATCTCTTTCACACGCTTCTTGACGATACCGTGAGTAAGCAACCACATGTCCACCTTCGCCATATTCATCCTCCGGTTGTCGTAATCATCACCCGGATAACTTAGGTTAAGAAATTCAATCTTCATGCTCAGATGATAAATCGTTGCCTTCAGTTGTTGCTTCCTTACGGTTATGGCCTTCAGTTCATCACCTCCGAAACGCTCAAGTATCAACTTCGCCTCATCGAATGTCAAATCCTTGGTTGATGTTATGGGTCTTTCGAACATGTCGCTCAACAGGGAAATACGGTCATCCCTGTCGGATGTGATCTTTCCAAGTATTGCCTGGACAGCCCTCAATTGATTGCTCGTTATCTTCATAGCCTCGGATTTACAATGGCCAATATCTTTCAGCGCCTTCACGCCATATCGTATAGGTTCCTCCATTCGGACCGATGAAACGTCCCTTGCTGAACGCCTGATGACCTTCAACCCAAACCTTAAGCATGGCATCGAACATCACAGACTTTGCACTTCTGCCTACCGGCTGCTTGCCATCTGCCTGGCTCGTGAAGATGAGCAGCTTGTTCTTCATCACACTCTTCAGTTGAACATACTGACGGAAATTCAAACCCGTGTACTGGAAAGAGTCAATCACATACACGTCCGCGCTGCGCTGCTTCCTCACCCTGTCCTTCAACTCCTCGATCATCGCATCCGGATCAAACGGCGGCATGTCTCTGACCAGGAATCTGCGTCCAACATCGGCAATCCCGGTGCCAACTACAGCGTCACGGAAAGTCATGCCGCTGCCTTCCTCCAACGGAATGAACAGAACGTGCTTCGTCTTGCACAGTTCCTTGCACAGCTGCATAACGAAACGGGTCTTGCCATTGCCGCTATTCCCCCATATGAACCACACACCTGTTGACTCCGGAGTCCCAAAAGAATCAAGGAACTCTCCAGTGAAAGGTATGGTATCGTACTTCTTATCGATGATGTTTCGAACTGTCAATGACCTTTTCATAGCGACTATCTGATGTTCAACACCGTCTTGATAAACTCAACCGTCAGCGGTTCGCCCGTGATGTCAGCCTCTCTCATGGAGGGAACGAGAACATCATGCAACTCACCGTAGTTGTCGCAATTCTCCATGAGGAATCTTCTGATATCCTTATCCTGGATGTCATCCAAAAAGCCGGGAAAACGTCTGTCGATGGGTTCCAGTCTGCGAACACCGAACTTCACCCTTCTGTAGAATTGAGGAATGCCGTCCTTGTTCTTTCTCTTCATCTGCTCAAAATGGTTCAGCAGCTGGTCGGTTCCTACGAGCACGATGGAGCACACCTTGTGCAGATTGTCATACAGAGACTTCATCGCACACAGTGCAGGCTGCTTCATATACTCGGCCTCATCGAAGATAACCATCGGTTCCTGTCCGTCCGAACGCTTGTCCGCTAAATAGCGGATAATCTCGTTCAGTTTGCCGCTCTTCGTCTTTGACGAAATGCTGATCTTCAACGCTGACACCAACTTCTCGATAAGGTCCGTGATATTGTCCGTCTGGCTCACCGTCACAATGTACGTGTCAGCCGGGTACTTCCTACGGAACAGGTCGCATACGTAACTCTTACCACATCCGGTTTCGCCGATAATGATGATGGTCTCGCCATTCTCCTTCGCCACCTGCAGGCTCACCAGTATGCGCTCCATCTGCGGAGTCTGCACCGGGTGCCAATACTCCTTCTTAACGCTCACACCCACGTATTCGGCAAGCTTTACAAAGTATTTATCAGCTATTTCAACGGTCTTTCCTGTGGCCGTGTTCGCCACCGTGTAAGTCTTTCCGTTGAACATGTCGCTGATGTATTTCGCACTGATGCCCGCACGCTTGGCAAGGTCGTTCTGACTGAGTGAATGCTCGGCGGCATACTGCTTCGCCGCATCCACAATCTGTTGTTTCAACTCGATTTTCATATAAATAAACTTATAGGTTAATTGATAAATTCATCGAAATTCACGCGGCTGTTAAGATAGTTCTCAGCCATAGAGCGCTCCTCGGCCTCCACTTCAACGGCCTCAGCCGCCTGTGCGGCCTCCAGAGCCTTTCTCGCCTCACCGGTGAGACGTGCCTGGTTCCTCCTGTCCTTGTGCTGCCCGCAGCTGTCCGTCAACAGCATCTTCGTCAGCTGCATCTCGTCGCGGCCCACCTCCTCCATAATGGAGCGGGTCACGCGGTAGTCCTCCTCGTTGCGGTCAAGCACCATCTCCTTCAGCGCCTTGTTGTAGTGGCGCACGCGCGTCAGCTCCTCTGCATCGCCGTCCCTGCGGTCAAGCAGCGCCATCGGCTGTTCGTACTTGCGCTCGCACACGAATCTCACCTTGCCGTTGTCACCGCTCACTAAGATGCGGCCCATATCGCTCGGATCGTACTTCACACTCCAATCAAGGTAGTTGTACTTGCGGAATGCCAGGTCGAAACAGTCGTAATAGTACTGCACTCCTCCGATGGTGGGGCAGATGCCCATAGGCTGCAGGCGTATCGTGCGCGCCGTGCTCTCACCGAGATAGTAAAGGTAATCCGCCTCGCTCAGCTCGTATCGCTCGCTCTCCGGCAGAGCGTCCCACATCTTCCTGTATTCGCCCACCTTCGCGTTGCGCTCGCACTGCATGATGTAGTCAATCTGCTTGCGGCATCCCTCCTCATCGGGAAAGTCGTGCTTTATCTTGTCCAGATAGTCCGGGTTCGGCTGCTTCTCACTCTTGATGCCGTAGCCCGCCCAGTTCCTCATCATCAGCTGGCAGTAGTCGTGGTTGATCTGCTCGAAATACGGCTCCACCACCTTCGACTTCGCATTCTTAACCTTCGCCGGCGTGTAGTACTTGGCCGATGCCGCCTGGTAGAAGCCCTTCAGCGCACCTCTGCCGTAGTTGTCGGTCTGAATCTGAGCCGGACGGTACATCTTGCCGAACAGCTCCCTCGTGTGGAGCAGCGCGTTGCGGTACGCCTCGCGGATGAGGCCCGCCGTCTCGTGGTCGCCTATGGCGTAGCCTATCGGGTACTTCACCACCGGATCCAACACCACAACAACCGTAAGCCTGTTATGGTAAGTGGTGACGGAGTGCCCCTGCTTGTCAATGGAAGTCTTCTGATACAGCAGCTCCACGTCCCAGCCGTCGCTCACCCAGTACATCATCGACGCACTCGGCGCAGTCCTCTTCACCAGCATCTGCTTGTCGTTGTTGAAGGCCGTCTCGCCCGCGTTCTGGCCATACAGATAGAGGTTCCATTTTTCTCTAAGTCTTCCAACCGTGGAGGCGCTGATGCTCTTCCATCCGAAAGTCTTGGCCAAATCATTGTAACCGGCCAATATCTGTTCGTTGTCCAAGTTGCGGTAGTTGCCCATCAGCGTGCGGAGCGTTGACTCCTGCTCCTTGGTCAGCACCTTGCCCGCGTTGCGGTTGCCGTGACGGCCGCTCACCAGAGACGCATAGCCGCTCCTGCGGTATTCCGCAGCCTTGCTCGCCAGTCTTCTCTCATTCTCCGGGAGAGTATGTGCGTAGCGCACATCGTTGCGGATGGCGTTCACCGCCTCGCAGATGTAGCCGTTCACACCGTGGCTGCCGCCCAATGCCTTGATGAACGGGCGCTTCCAGTTCTGGCACTTCACCACGGCGTTCAGCACGCGCGCATTTGCGCAGTACTTCCGCTGCACGTCGTCGGTCAGATGGCTGCCGTCCTCAAAGGTGTATTCGGCAAAGTAACGCTCCGCCTCGAAATCGTCCTCTATGAACGCCGTGAACGAGGCGTACTTCTCCGTGTCTTTCGGATTGCCGTACTTCTCCACGTATGCGCCCTTCAGCCTCTCCGGCAGATTGTCGAAGCGGATGAGGCTCGGATTGTCCTCGCCGCCGCCGCGCTTCACCACATCCACCTTCTTGCGGGTGATGAGCTTGTTCAGATTGGCGTAGGTGACAATGCCCGCACACATCTCGCGACTGCTCACGCATAATATGTTGTTGTAATACACTGCCATTATAGAATCTCCTTGCCGTTATACTCCCTCACGGCCACCGCCCTGATGTTCCGGGCCGTGGCACTGCTTCGCTGGCCCGTAAGGGCCATGCTCACGAATCGCGGACTCACGCTGAACCTTCTGGCCAGCATCAGCCCCGTGCCCTTCGGAGTCCATATCCTGCTGTCGTTGTTCATTACCTTATTCATTGTTATAGTGATTTGCTATCCAGATATCACCCTCCATCGTGTCTATCACCTCGTTCAAACTGTCAATGGTGCTGTACTCGTCCCACGCACTCTGCTGGTAACTGTCTGCGCATCTGTACGCCTCGTTCGACTGCTTCGCATAGCCCACGCACATCAGCACGCACACCAACGCGATGACGATTGACACTACGGCGACCCTTCTTGCCACAATCGCCTTCTTGAGATAGTTTACTGGTTTGTTCGGATACATAGTTATATGATTTAATTGGTTAATACTTTGTGCCGTAGGCCGGACTCGAACCGGCAACCGTATGAGGGTAAAAATCATTGCCTTACTAAAAACCCCGTCGCATTCCGTTTTCAGCGCCTATCTACGGCTATGGGTTGATGGGGAAGGACATTCCAGATACCCGAGGGCTGTCCACCCCATCGTTTGCATCTTCTTTAGCATCCTGAGAATGACACAAGGAACTTCTTGT
The DNA here is from genome assembly GCA_024400835.1 of Bacteroidales bacterium. Taxonomy (GTDB): domain Bacteria; phylum Bacteroidota; class Bacteroidia; order Bacteroidales; family WCHB1-69; genus F23-D06. The sequence goes on along the minus strand of JAKSMC010000001.1, from coordinate 99,675 downwards.
CGTCATCGGTCAGCTGGTAGTCCTTATCCTTGAGGATCCGAATCTTCAACTCGTCCATCTTGAAATAGGAGTTGAGCATCCTGTATTGCAACTGCAGCAACTTCGCATTGCTCTTGAGTTCCTCGAACTCCTTCTCCAACTTCGACTTCTCGTCCTTGATGGCTTTCAACTCATTTTCCTTTGATTTCAACTGTTCTTTGATGTCGACAAGCTTAAGGCCGAGTTCGTCATACCTTTTGAGTCGGCACAGCCCGATGTTTTCCAATTTAGCATACATCAGTATGTCGCCGCAGTCGTCTTTCACGGCCTTGATCATAGCATCCTTCACTTCTGCGAAAGTCATCGCAAAGATGCTGTCGCTGTCAAACAACTTTTCGAGCAATTCGATTTCCTCTTTTCTTGTAATCTGTTTCATTTTTTCGCTATTTAAATGTTATTGTAACTAATTTGATTTTTTATCGTACTTTTGGACGCTTGTTCTATAACAGAACAGCGGTGGCAAAAATAGAAAAAAATCTAAACTACTGCATCTTTTTATAGAAAAAAATCTATAAATTTATGGATACAAAGTCTAATCTATTGATTTTCATAAAAGAAAAGAAACTTTCAAAAAGTGATTTTTATAAAATTACAGGTTTGTCTAATGGATTTTTGGACAAGGGAGGAAGTGTAACATCATCTAATTTAGAAACAATTCTAAAACATTTTCCCGAAATTTCACTTGAATGGCTTGTCACTGGTCAAGGTCCAATGCTCCGAAAAGACTTACCGGTAGCCCGCCCGTCAGACACCGGTGTCCCGCTCATCCCAATAGACGCCATTGCCGGCATCCCGGCTGGCGACAACCTCGGCCTGCGCTTCATAGACTGCGAGCACTACATCGTTCCCGAGTTCGCCAACCTCAACGTGGAGTATATGATCCGCGTTTCCGGCTCATCTATGTATCCCAAATATAGTAACGGAGACATACTTGCCTGCCGTCGCGTTCAGGACATTCTTTTCTTCCAGTGGGGAAAGATATATGTTATCGATAGCAGCCAGGGAGCACTTGTCAAGCGTGTCTTCGAGGACGAAGATCCGGAGCGCATCCTTCTGGTGTCAGACAACAAAGAGAAATACCCGCCATTCAGCATCCCCAAATCAGACATCCGCAGTGTCAGCATCGTGTTAGGCGTCATCCGCCTCGAGTAACATACACGCGCCTCGCGGTACACACAACGCTCACACCACGCACCCCGCAAAGCCGCCACGCACACTTTCGCCATAAAAGCAGCACGAAAAAACCGGTAAAAAACATATTAAAACACTGATTTACCGTAATTTAAACAAAATACGGCCGTAAAAAACCGCTTAAATTATCGGGTCAACTCACGCACAAAAACGGCAAACTCATTGCAAATCGTAAATTTATGGGAGGTAAACCCAAGTATGCCAAAAACGTGTTTTTGTCCTAACAAGTGTCCTAACAAGTGTCCTAACAATGACAAAATTCACCCAAAAAACACCATTTAAACACCCGTTTAAACACCTTCAAAACGCCGTTTCAAATCCACATATCAGCACGCGGATGAACGGCCTGCCGTCATAATATTGCCGCTATCCGTAAGCACACGAAAAACCCCGCAAACGGCCACAAATACGGCAATTTACGGGGTTTCATCCGTCAAAATACAATGAATATTCAGGGCAATAAAAGGAAGATTAAAGCAAACACATCAAACTCCAGGCAAAAATTAAACTCAAATTAAAGCAAATGTACATTTCGTTTGGTAGCGGTCATCCGGCAAAAATCGTTATAAAACACTGATTTTTAGGCAATTTTCAGGCAATTTATGCTTATACAACAATGTACATTTCGTTTACCCCCTCTTATGAGGATATGTCAAAGATATATTTCAATCAATTAAAAGATTTTTTAGAAGATAAGCGAGATTATGAATGTGTCATTCATTTATACTCTTGGATAGGACAAGATAGCGAACGAAACTATCGTTACTCATGTTTTCAAGCAAGCGCCTTGGAAGAGTTTTTTATGAAGTGGGATTCTCTATTCTTCAATCAATACATTCTAAACATTATCCCGCATGACAGCGGCTCCGCGCTGTTCTCAAATATATGTCAATCGAAAGATCTAACAGTCTCAGACTGTCTTGCGCTGAAAGAATGCGTAATCATTGAACTGATCAAACCGAAGTCACATAATGTTCCCTGAAATTCCAATAGCACCCCTATCCAATAATTCCCTATCTTCGCCCCCGCTTCCCGAATTGAGAATTGATAATAACAACCCGCACATATTGCCCCCCAACACACAATCAATATGCCTATTGCGCAGTGGGGGATGAATAATGCACATTTGAATGAAGTGGCTGCGATTAGATATTGTTCCTATGCCTGATGAAAATAGTGCTTACCAACCAAACGGATGCGGTTCGGTGGGCAGTGCGGCTAATGGATGGTAGTCGCCGACCAGTCCGATGGGCTTGGCCTGGCGGATGTCGTAAACGGTCTGAATGCAGGAGCGTACCTCGTTCAATCCGAAGCCGTTGCCTTTCAAAATCTGTCGGTAACTTTCTGTATGCAGCTCGGTAAATCCGCCGCTGAATTCGAATGCTTCGTTTTCTATTGTGATGGAGCGATAGGTTCTCAAACCCTGGGCAGCAATTTCTTTGGGCAATGTGTTCGCATTGATGCTGAGGAAGTAGCGTACGTTGGCCTTTTTCAACTGGAGGAAGCCCGCAACGCGGTCGTGGGTGGCGATGTGCACGACGTTTTTCTCAACTTCTCCGAAAATGTAGGTGAGCATATCGTAGAAATGGATGCCGATGTTGGTGGCTATGCCGCCGCTTTTGCGGTCGTCGCCTTTCCAGGATGCGTAATACCAATGGCCTCTTGCCGTGATGTAGGTCAGGTCAACGTCGTAGATTTTGTCTTTCGGGCCGTTGTCGATTTTTTCTTTCAGCGCGATGATGGACGGGTGCAGGCGCAGTTGCAGGATGTTGTTGACCTTGTGGCCGGTTTCCTGTTCCACTTTCTGCAAGCCGTCAATATTCCAGGGGTTCAGCACCAAAGGCTTCTCGCAGATGACATCAGCGCCTAAACGCAGTGCGTAACGCGTGTGCGAGTCGTGCAGGTAGTTGGGGGTGCAGACAGACACATAGTCGATGTGGCCACCCGCATTTTTGATTTTGGAACAATGGCGGTCGAAAAGTTCCTGCTCGGTGAAGAAGAAGGTCTCGGGAAAATAACTGTCCAAGATGCCGACGCTGTCGCAGGCATCATACGCGGCCAGTAGGTTGTTGTCCGTATCTTTGATGGCTCTGAGGTGGCGCGGCGCCACATATCCGCCAACGCCTATGATGGCAAAATTCTTCATGTCTATTGCTGCTTTTCTCGTTGGTTGTCAATGGCTTCGAAGACGGAGTTCTTGCTTTTGAATTCTTCCACCACGTCTTTCATCAGGGAAACGATGGTGAAGTCGTCGTCGTTTTGGTGCTCAATGAGTTTTTCAATCTTCGGAACAAGTTGCTCGTATTCGTAAGTGCGGACCTTGGCGACCATGATTTTCTTGTGTGTGGTCTTCGTGGTGTTCTCTTCGTTGGCCAGAAGTTCCTCGTAGAGTTTTTCGCCAGGCCGGAGTCCCGTGATTTTGATGGAGATATCTTTGTCCAAGGTGAGTCCTGAAAGTTGAATCATCTTTTTGGCCAAGTCGTAGATTCTCACGGATTTGCCCATATCGAAGATGAAGATTTCACCGCCTTTGCCCATAGCGCCGGCCGTGATGACCAACTGGCAGGCTTCGGATATCGTCATAAAGTAGCGGGTTATGTCCTGATGGGTCACAGTGACGGGCCCGCCGTTTTCAATCTGTTTGCGGAAAATAGGAATCACGGAGCCGTTGGAGTCCAGTACGTTGCCGAATCGCGTGGTGATGAACTTCGTGGTGCTTTGGTGGAAATTCAGAGCCTGAACGTACATTTCGGCGATACGCTTGGAGGCACCCATCACATTTGTGGGGTTGACGGCCTTATCGGTGGAAACCATGACGAACTTCTTGGCTCCGTATTTGACGGCCATGTCTGCCAAAGACTTGGTGCCGGCGACGTTCACCTTGATAGCGGAACGGACGTTTTTCTCCATCATCGGCACGTGCTTGTAGGCGGCGGCGTGGTAGATGACGTCGGGCTTGTACAGCTGCATGAACTTGTCCAGCTGCTGCGTGTCGCAGATGTCGAAAATGTGCAGGTTCACACGGTCCATCCCATTAATCTGCATGATTTCATTCTGCAGGAAGAAACAGGGCGTCTCGGCCTCATCGATAAGTATCAGCTGCTTGTAGTGGAAATTCAGCAGCTGTCGTACGATTTCACTGCCGATGGAGCCGGCCGCGCCGGTAATCATGATGGTTTGGTCGTTCAATTCCGAATTGAGCAGCGAGAGGTCCAGTTGGATGGGGTCTCGTTCCAACAGGTCCTCAATCTTGACTTTCTTAATTTGTTTGAAACTGAGGTTGCCGTTCAGCCAGCGGGACACGGGCGGCACTTTCAGCACTTTGACGTTGTACTGTAAGGCGATGTCCGTGAGCTCTTTGACCTTCGCGTTGGTGATTTTCTGGACAGCGATAATCAGGAATGAGACGTTGTTGATTTTCAGGAAGTCGTTGAGAAACTTGAGGTCTATGACGGGAAGGCTCTCCAACTGCATATCAATCTTGGTGGCGTCTTCGTCGAAGAATGCCAGCACGTTGTATTTTGACGCATTGTCTCTGTCGATGGTGCGCTTGGTGGTGACACCGGAGGCACCGGCGCCGAAGATGACGATGTTCTTTCTGCGCTTGGCCGGATTCATGGTTTCCATATAGTACATCTTGAAAATGAACCTATAGGTGACCATCAATACGGTGGTGATGAAGAACTCCATAATCCATACGGAGTTGGGCACCAGGAAATGTTTCGTCAGGTAGTAGTCGATGAAATTGATGAGCCCGATGATGAAGGTGCCTAAGAAGCAGGCCCAGAATATTTTAGCAACGTCCTTGGTGCTTGTGTAGCGAACTACTAAGTGATGGGTTTGGAAGATTTCGAATAGCACAAAGCGGACTATCAGGATGATAATCGGTGCATATACCCAGTCGGAGGTGTAAAGATGCGCCGGGAATTGGAAATTGTCGCGGATGAACAGCGCAAGGAATACGGCGATGGCCACCAAGATGATGTCCATCAGCATGATCAGCCACGGGGGCGTGATGTGTAAATTCCTGACTTTTAGGTATAATTTCTTAATAGGAGATACCATTTGCTAAAATATTAAGGAGCGCAAAAATAGTAAAATAGTTATTTGGTGATGAAATAGTACTGAAAAAGGCTATTCTTCAGGGAGTGCCTTGAAACCGAGGCCCATGATTTCGGAACTTTCGATGACGTTGACGAAAGCAGCGGGGTCGAGGCGGCGCAAGTTGGATTTCAGTTTGATGAGGTCTGTACGGTCCAAGGTGACGTAAATCATCTTGCGTTCAGCGCCTTGATAGAGTCCGGTGCCGGCGAAGGTGGTGCCGCCGCGCTTCATATCGTTGATGATGAAATCACGGACTTCCTCAATGTTGTCGGTGACGATGAAGGCTGTCTTGTAGGATTTAATACCATCTACGATGAGGTCGATGACCTTGCTTTCGATAGCGATGAGGATGATGGAGTAGATGGGCAGTCTGATCTGTTTGAAAGCGATAAGAGTGGTGAGCGTGATGCAGGAGTCTACAATCAGCACCAAGGTGCCGAGGGAGATTTTCGTGTATTTGTGCAGGATCATAGAGATGATGTCACTGCCGCCGGATGTCGCGCCAGATTTGAAAATCAGTCCGATAGCCACGCCGTAGATGACACCGGCCACCACGGTGTTCAGGAAGTAGTCGGGGATGAAGAACATAGTGCTGTGCGGAATCTGCACGAAGTTGTTGACGGCAGCGCTTTCCATAATGCCCTCGTGGATGACGGGATTGTAGCCCCAGGTGCTTTCCAGCAGGAAGGTGAATGCGAAGATGCAGATGGTGGAGACGATGGTTTTGATGCCGAAACGCGGTCCGAGGATCCAGGAACCGATGAGCAGCAGGGGAATATCCATACAGATGGCGTAGAAACTGATCTTCCACGGCCATACCGTGTTCAGGACGTTGGCCAGACCGTAGGTTCCGCCGGGGGCCAGCAAATAGGGGTTGACAAACATTACATCGCCGACAGCAAACAGGAAGCTGCCTACTACAAGCAGGGTGTAGGCCCAAACTTGTTCTTTCCAAGATAATTTAAATTTCTGATTCATTAAGAGTTGTTTTATTTTTTCGTGAGATAAGGTAGGTGTTTTCTAACAATCTGTTTTTGTTATTCTTTAATGTAGACTCTGGGCACGCGTTGTGAAATCCGTGTTAGCAGTTCGTAACTGATGAGTCCGCTGGTTTCGGCCATTTCGGCGGCCGTGTTGCCTTCGCCGTAAACGATGACTTCGTCGCCTTCGTGGACGGTAAGGCCTGTGACGTCGAGCATGCACATGTCCATACAGATTTTGCCGATGACGGGTACTTTCTGACCTTGTATGATGACGCGTCCCCTGCCATTGCTGAGCTCCCTGGGGTAGCCGTCGGCGTAGCCGATAGGGATGATGGCCACCTGCGTGTCACGCGTGAGCTTGTAACTGCGGTTGTAGCCGATGGTTTCTCCCGCAGGTATGCTTTTGACCTGCGTGATGACGGTCTTCAGTGTCGCTACATTTTGCAAGTGGGCGGCCACTTCGGGAATGCCGGAGAAGCCGTACAGACTGATGCCCAGGCGCACCATGTCGAATTGGTAGTCGGTGAAACGGACAATGCCGGCACTGTTGAGGATGTGCCGGAGGATGGGGTAGTCGAAAGCCTGGCAGATCTGTGCTGTCATCTTTTGGAAAAGTTGGATTTGGTGCAGCGTGTATGCGTCTTCTGCCGGATCTTCTGCTGCGGCCAGATGGGAGAAGACAGAGGCTATGTGGAGTTGCGGGTTGCGCTTCACAATGTCTATCAATTCCGGAATGTCCTGCTCGTCAAATCCGAGTCGGTGCATACCTGTATCAACTTTGACGTGGATGTTGAACTGCTGGATCTGCGGGTGCCTTTTCAGGACGTTTTCCAGTTCATGCAGATAGTAGAAGTTGAAGATTTCGGGTTCGAGGTTTTGCTGCACCATAACATCAAAACTGTGCGCTTCGGCGCCCAATACGATGATGGGGGTCTGGATATGGCGTTTGCGGAGGCGCACGCCTTCGTCGGTGTACGCCACTGCCAGGTAGTCGATGTGTTGGTGTACCAGTTCGTTGACAAGCTCGACATCGCCTAATCCGTAGGAGTGGGCTTTCACCATAGCCACGACTTTCGTCTCGGGCTTCAATAGGGAACGATGGTAGTTGAGGTTGTGGACGATGGCCGGAAGACTGACGTTGAGAATGGTCAGGTGCGTTTTATGTTGTAGTCGTTGGACGATTTTTTCAAAATGGAAGTTGCGGGCACCTTTGATGAGGATGGACTGGTACGAGAAATCCAAGTCTCGCAGTCGGTGCATCAGCATCGGGGTGTCCGGATAGCATCTTACGTTTTCAAGGTCGAAGCAGTCCTGGTGTTCGCAGAAATCATGTCCTACGGCCATCAGGTTGCTTATGTTGTGTTGGTGTAGCAGGGTGTTGAGCTCTTTGAAATTCTGAGAAGATAGTTCTCCAACTTGTTCGAAATCTGAGATGATGAGGGTCTTGTTGCTCAACTGCGTCTGCGTGTCCATAAAGTCGAGGGCTGCACGCAAAGAGTTGATATCCAGGCTGTAGGTGTCGTTGATGAGGACGGAATGGTTGATGCCTTCGAGTATTTCCGTTCGCATATTGACACGTGACAGCTGCGCTAAGCGTCCGTTGATGACTTCCGGCTTATAACCGAGAAGCAGCATTGTGACAATGGCGTGGCAGGCATTCTCAATGGAAGCGGCGTCTAAAAATGGAATGCTGTAGGTGAAGCCGCCCATATCGAGGATGGTTTGATTTCCTTCCGAATGGCGTGCGGTAATAGGGTAGGCCGCTTCGCTACTGCCCCAGGATACTTTATGGAGATGTTGGTACTCAGGAAGCGTCAGCAAATGATTGAACTCGTCGTTGTCGTCGTGATAGACGAGGGCGTCGGCCTGCTCGAAGAGTTTGAGTTTCTCAATGGCCTTCTGCCTGTTGTTCTGGAAAAACTGGGCGTGGGCCATGCCGATATTGGTGAGAATGCCTATTGTGGGCTGAATAATTCGGGCCAGATGTTCCATCTCACCGGGTTTGGAAATGCCGGCTTCGAAAACGGCGATTTGCGTTTTGTCGTGCATCTGCCAAACGGACAGCGGAACGCCGATTTGGGAGTTGTAGCTGTCGGGGCTGCAGGTGACGCATCGGTCGGCCGACAGCATGTTGGCGAGCCACTCTTTGACGATGGTTTTGCCGTTGCTGCCCGTGATGCCGATAGTTGGGCAGGAGAACATGGCTCTGTGCGCCGTGGCGATGGCCTGTAGTGCATCCACGGTCTGTTCTACTTGTAGAAAGTTGCATGATGAGGCCAATGCAGCGGTGTCATCTTTTAAATGCAGTTCTGCTACGGATTTGGATATGACGAAATTACGCACTCCTAAGGCGATGAGGTTGGAGATGTACTGATGACCGTCGTTCCTTTCTGTTTTGAAAGCAAAGAAGAGGGCTTCGGCAGGCCGTTTGACCTGTCGGCTGTCAATGCTCAGCTCCCGAATGTCGGCACGGATGTTGCCGAGGGCTTGGGCAATGGGTTTTATTATGGAACAGATGTCGGCAATCGTCATTTTACTCGAATTTTAATATTGCAAAATAGTTCTCAATATGAGAGAGGTCTATCAATTTTTCTTCTTCCAATATTATGCTTGCCTGTTCGTAATAGGGAGCACGTTGTTGCAGTGTGTCATGGATATACTGACCGAGTTCTTCTTTTTTCAAGTGATCTGTCAGAGGTCTTTTCTTGTGGCTGTTGAGGAGCCTTTCTAAAAGCACTTTTTCAGAAAGTTTCAGATAAACAGAGGTCGCTTGTCGGTTGATGCACTGCATGGCATCTCCGAAGCAGGGCGTGCCGCCACCGGTGGCGATGAGTTTCCCGTTACTGGAAAGCAGTTCCTGCAGTGTGTCGTACTCGCATTCCCGGAAGGTGTTTTCACCATATTTTTCAAAAATATGGGGTATGCTGGAATGATAGCGTTCTTCTATTTCAACATCTAAGTCCCGGAATTCGAGATGCAGGAAGTTGGCAAGTTTTTTGCCGATGGTTGTTTTCCCTGATCCTGGGAAGCCGACAAGCACGACGTTCTTCATATTTATTGTATGTTGTCGAGGATGGCTTCGATGAGGTTCTCAGCGCAGTCGGCAATGTCGGAGATGCGTGCGGGGAGCATGTAGCACGGCGTGGTGAAAATCATGTTCTGTTTGTCGGAGATGACCTCTTTCTGCTGGGTGTTGATGTGTTGAGAGCCGAATGAGAGCACGTTGCGGATAGTGCCTTCGTCATTGCCTACCGTGATGGTGATGTCACCGAGCACTTTGGACAGCATAACCGGAGCGATGCAGAGTGCGCCGATGGGTTTGCGTTCCTTGTGGAATGCCTTCACCAGTTGGGCGACATCTTCTCTGACCTTGCAGTTCTGGCCTTCAAGAGCGTAGGTGAAAATGTTTTTGGCAGAGCCGTTGCCTCCAGGGAATACCAAAGCATCGAAATCTTCAACCTTGCACTCTTCCAGTGGGCGGATTTGTCCGCGGGCAATACGTGCGGCCTCCACCAGCATGTTGCGTTGTTCGGGCATGGGCTGGTGCGTGATGTGGTTCATCACATGGTATTGGTTGTCATTGGGTGCGAAAATGCTGTATTCGCAGTCGTTGCGGTCGATGGCCAAGAGCGTCATCACGGACTCGTGGATCTCACTGCCATCCAAGGTCCCGCAGCCACATAATATTACGGCAAATTTTTTCATAAAACTTGTTTTTTATTCCCATCAAGCCGCAAGAACATCAACGGGTTGATGTGTCCTTGCGGCTTTTTGAGATTGTTGGAAAATAACTGTTTAGTTGTTAGCGGCAGAGTCCGTAGAGTCTGCTGCTTCAGTTTCGGGTTGGGATTTGCCCAGTGTGTTGTTGTAGTACTGTTTGAAAGCGTTTCCCATTCCCGGGGCTGCTGCCTCAATAGCACTGAACTGAGCTTCAGCGATGCCTTGGATCTTATTGGCCAAAGCACTGTTGCCGCAGATTTGGGCAATATCCATGATTTGATGGAGTTCTTGGAAATCGCTGGCAAGTGCCTGTTGGTCTAAGCTCGGCTCACGAAGTTTGCGGCTGATGCTGGTGTTCAGTTCGTTAGCATAGTAAGATGCCACCTTGTCCATCTTCAGCTCTTTGTAATGCGGAGCAAGACCCTGACCCGGATAGTTGACATTGGTCAAGAGGAAGTTCATGAATATGAAGTCATAACGAATGTCCTCACTGTGGAAATTCAATGTCTTTTCGTCTTTGTCATTATACCAATTGATCATTTCTACAAGGCCGTTCCAGATGTCGTTGGCCATAGCCATACCCTTCTTGTCACCTGACGGGGTGTGCAAGTTGAAGTAGTCTTTCATGTAGAAAATACAGTTCTGGGTGTATCCGTACATGTTGGACATGGCAGCGGCATACGGGAATGTTTCGTTAGGCAGAATCTTGTTACCTTGATCCAAAGCCTTTTCTGCTCTTACCTTGTCGCCCTCGCGGTTCAGTTGCTCACCGAGGCGGCTGTAAATTTTACGGATGAGGGATACGAGACGGACGTTGTCTTCGCTGTGGTAAACGCGTGGGTCGTTGAAGCCACCCCATGCATACGGATAAGCCTCATTCTTGACGGCGTTGGGGTTGTTCAGCAAGTCAACGCGGCTGTGGTCGTTGAACACGTTCATCAAGTTGTTGTACAAGACTTTGGTGTTGATACGGCCGGTCTCATAGCCATTGCGCTGTGTCTTGATAGGAACGAGACGGTAAGCGAAGCCTTCCAATTGGAAATAGTCTTCCAGACCGAGATATGCTTCAGAGCCAGTGGTGGAAGCATAGTAAATCGGGCGTTCCCAGTTGTTGTTGGCAAGGATGTCCATCATGATGATGTAGGCCTTGGCCAGCGGGTTGACGCCGTCGGTCTTCATGTTCCATTCCAGTCTGTCAACGATTTGGTCTGCATCTTCGGGTTTTACTGTACCGTTGGCGAGTACTTTCTCTTTATCGACTTTCAGGGAGAAACTTGCCGGAATAGCGCGGCCGTTGCTGCGGTAACCCTTGTCGGAAGATAAGAACAGCAAATGACGTGAATGATCGAATTGCGGATCTTTGACGTAATCGACGACGGCTTTCAAATCGATGAACTGGTTGCCGGCAGCTTCCAGATAGAGCACGTCACGAGTGCCGTCTTTATATTGATCCCAAGTCATGGAGATAGGCAGCGGGTCGGAGTTGTAGGCTTTGCGTTTCATCTGGTCAACATACCAGCTGGTGCTCAACAGGGAGAGGTTGCAGACGCGGACGTCGGTACGGTAACCTTCGACTTCCTGGGCGTACCACAATGGGAAGGTGTCGTTATCGCCGAGGGTGAAGAGGATAGCGTTCGGTTCGCAGGAATCCAAGTAGTTCTTGGCGATGGCCAGTGCTGTGTAGCGGTTGGAACGATTGTGGTCGTCCCAGTTCTGGTTGCCCATCACGTAAGGAACTGCGAAGAAACAGATGACGGTGGTGAGAACGGCGCCGGCAATCTGTACTTTGTTGTTTTTGAGTTTTTCAAAGAGATTGTAGATGCCGAGCACACCGAAGCCGATCCAAATGGCGAATGCGTAGAATGAAGCGGCAAATGCGTAGTCACGTTCACGCGGCTGGAATGCATACATATTCAGATAGAATGCGATAGCCAAACCAGTCATGATGAAGAGCATGAACACGATGAAAGAGTTGGCTGTGTCTTTCTTGGTTTGGAAGCAGATGCCTATGATGCCGAGCAGCAGCGGGAGCAGATAGTAGGTGTTGTGTCCCGGACGTTGCAGGCCCTTCGGCAGGTTGCTTTGGTCGCCGACCATCGGTTTGTCGATAGCGGGAATACCGCAGATCCAGTTGCCGTTCATATAGTCGCCACGGCCCTGAAGGTCGTTCTGGCGGCCGGCGAAGTTCCACATGAAGTAACGCCAGTACATGTAGCCGAATTGGTAGGTCTGCATGAACTTGATGTTGCGCTGCCAGGTGGGCAGTTCGCCACGGGCCATAGCACGGCGGTTCTCTTTGTCTGCCGGGCTGTCGCTGTTATAGCGGTTGTTCAGCCAGTTGATGTATTCGCCTTGTTTTTCGGATGACCACATTCTCGGGAAGAGCATCTGGCCGGTCACGTCGTAAATGGGCTGGTCTTCTTTTCTATCGTTAGAAACGACGTAGCGTTTGTTTGCTTTGTCTTTTACATAGACAGGCTTGCCGTCTTTGGAACCTACGACCTTGGTGTTGTAGCTTTGGCCGTAGAACAACGGGTTGGAGCCGTATTGTTCGCGGTTGAGGTATGCTAACAGAGCCACGGCATCTTCAGGGTTGTTTTCGTCAATCGTCGGGTTGGCGTTGGAACGAATCACCAAAGTGAAGAATGTGGAGTAGCCGATCAACAGGAATGCGAAACAGAAGGTGGTAACAAGCAGGATGGGTTTGTTCTTCTTATATCCGGAATAGATGCCCCAAGCGATGAGGGCGGCAATGCACAGGAAGAAGAAGATGGTGCCTGAGTTGAATGGCAGGTGCAGACCATTGACGAAGGCGAGGTCGAACTTGCCGGCAAGGTTCACCACTTGCGGAATGATGCCCCAGAGGATGAGACCTAAGAGGACGACGGAGCCGCAGAGTGACAGGAACACGCCCCATTCAGCTTTGGAACGGATGGTTTCCCTCTTCACGCAGAGCACGAACAACGGGATGGTGATGAAAATCCAAATCAGGAACATCCACATTGGCGGGCAGAAGAAGGCAAAGAAGAAACTGATGATGTCGAACGCGAGCACGGCGCCCATACCGGTGGCTTCCTTGGAGAGTTTGTAGTAAACAATGAGGACGATAGCCGGCAAGGTCAGCAAGTTCAACAGGTGGACACCGATGGAGAGGCCTACCAAATAGGCGATGAGCACAATCCAGCGGTTGGGGTTGACATTGGCCTTGGGGTTGTCGTACTCTTCGTCCCACTTGAGGATGCACCAGAACACGAGGGCTGTGAAGAACGATGACATAGCGTACACTTCGCCCTCGACGGCGGAGAACCAGAAGGTGTCGGAAAGGCAGTATGCCATAGAGCCCACGAGAGCGGCACCGATTGTGGCGATGAAGCGCGGGAGGTTCATTTCACCGTATTTGGCCACGAGTTTGCGAGCCAGACGTACGATGGTGAAATATAGCAGCATAATGGTCAAACCACTGCATACGGCTGACATACAGTTGACGCAGAAGGCCATCTTGGTGACGTCACCGCCTGCGAACAGGGAGCAGATACGACCGATAAGTTGGAATGTCGGTGCCCCAGGGGGGTGTCCTACTAACATTTTTGTTGTCGTGGCAATGTACTCACCACAGTCCCACCAGGATACGGTGGGCTCGGCGGTCATGATATAGATGGCGGAAGCCACTATGCCGATGATCACACCGATAATCGTGTTGATGAATTTGAATTTCTTAGTCATTATTGATAATGTTAAATTAATTGTTCACTATTTGGTTGCTGCTTTGAACTGCTGGAGGAAGCGAACGTCGTTTTCGAAATAGAGTCGGATGTCGTTGGTGGTGTATTTCAGCATTGTCATACGTTCGATGCCGAGGCCGAAGGCGAAGCCGGAGTATTTCTTGCTGTCGATGCCGCAGTTTTCGAGCACGTTGGGGTCAACCATGCCGCAGCCGAGGATTTCAACCCAGCCGGTGTGCTTGCAGAGGTTGCAGCCTTCGCCGCCGCAGATGTAGCAGGAGATGTCCATCTCTGCAGAGGGCTCTGTGAAGGGGAAATAGGAAGGACGGAGGCGAATCTTCACGTCCGGGCCGAACATTCTCTGAGCGAAATAAAGCAGGGTCTGCTTCATATCGGCGAAGGAGACGTTTTCAGCGATGTAGAGGCCTTCCACCTGGTGGAAGATGCAGTGGGCGCGGGAAGTGATGGCTTCGTTGCGGAACACGCGGCCCGGGCAGATCACGCGGATCGGGGGCTGCTGTTTCTCCATCGTGCGCACCTGCAGGGAGGAGGTGTGCGTGCGGAGCAGCACGTCGGGGTGCAGTTCTACAAAGAAGGTATCCTGCATGTCGCGGGCCGGATGCTCTTCGGCAAAGTTCAGTGCGGTGAACACGTGCCAGTCGTCTTCAATGTCCGGACCGGTGACAGCCGTGAACCCGATGTCTTCGAAAATACGGCGCACCTGGTTCATCATAATGGAGATGGGGTGCATGGAGCCCACGCCGATGTTGTGTGCCGGACGGGTGACGTCGGCAATCTGGCTTTGTGCGCATGTGGCGTTCTCCATCTTCTCCTTCTGCTCTTCAAAGCGCTGCTCTGCCAAATCTTTCAACTCGTTGATTTTTTGGCCGAAGGCCTTGCGCTCTTCCGGAGCGATGTTCTTGATTTCTCCGAAAAGGGCCTGGATGTCGCTCTTCTTCGTTAAAAATTGGAGGCGGAACTGTTCGAGTGTTTCCGCATTTTCAATCTTGAAACTTTCGATTTCGTTTCTGATTTCTTCTACAGATTTCATATAGATATGTGGTATTATTCAATAACTTTTGCGCTTATGATCTTGATGTCTTCCACGGGTCTGTCGTTTTGGTCTCTCTGCTGGGCAGCGATTTTGTCAACGACTTCCATGCCGGACACCACCTCGCCGAATACGGTATAGTCGCCATCCAGGAACGGGGCGCCGCCGACGGTGGTGTAGATCTGCTGTTGTTCTGCCGAGAAGGTTTTGCCGGCGCGTTGTGCGATCCAGTTCAGCTTTTCAGGCGTGTAAACCTCGCCGTCCACGATGTAGAATTGGGAGCCGGAAGAGGCCTTCGCAGGGTTGTTGTCGCGAGCTGCGGCCACGGCGCCACGTTTGTGGTACAAGGTGGAAACAAACTCTGCGGGAATGCGGTAGTCAGGGCCGCCGGAGCCGAGGCGCTGGCCGGGTTTCGCAGTCTTGGAATCCGGATCGCCGGTCTGAATCATGAAACCTTTGATGATTCTGTGGAAAAGAACACCGTCGTAATAACTTTCCTTCACCAACTTGATGAAGTTGTCGCGGTGTTGTGGTGTTTCGTTGTACAGGGCAATCTTGATGTCGCCCATAGAAGTCTTGATAAGAACCTGTGTCATAGAATTGGTGTTTGTTTCAGTGTTAGTTGCTGAGGAATCCTTCTTGGAATCTTTTTCGATTTTCTTTTGTGAGGAACAAGATGCTGCGATAAGGGCAACAGCAAGTAACAGAATCGTCGTTGTTTTTTTCATAAAAGTTTTATAGACAATAAAATACCGAAATTTTACCTTTTAATTAAGAAACCGCAAAGATACACAAATCTCTTGAATAATAAACATCGTTCTGAAATCTTTATTCAAGTTTCATTAAGGCGTATTTTATCATGAAAAAAAGGCCCTCAATCTTGAGGACCAAATTAACGATATCGGATGTTGATGGCGTTCCTTTTTTATTTTTTTCGAAGTAGTTTTCCTCTGTTCTTTGAATTCGTTTGCTTACTTGCTTGGGAGGTAGAAACTGCTTTGTAATTAGTGCTTTGTTGCAGCGCCAATTCCATTTCTTCTATGTATCCATTCATCTGTCCGGAATAATCAATGACCCTAATTGTCCATACCCCATTCATAGGACATCCAATGAGGTTTGAAGGGTTCCCATCCAGGTGGTAAACGTTCACCATGTTGGCCACATCTGTGGAGTCAACATAAAGCGATGTGGCGCTGGCGTACGGATTAGCTGCGGAAATGTGGTTGCAGTCCTCATACACGTATGCGTTTCCACAGGCATATTGATATCCATTCGTGCTGCTATTCGACCAGCAGTAGTTCCAGCAAATTCCCATCGGATTGACCGCTGTGTCGCACGCATCAATACCATCGTTTTCATTGTACAATCCCATGTGGGCATCTAATGAGGCATCCGCAGTTGTGTGCCAACCTGGTTCTAAGTCATTAACTAGTTCGGCACAGGATGACAAAGTCGGCGTGTAGGTAGGACTGGTGCTTAGCACAGGAAGGTAATGTCCATTGGGACAAAGGATGGCGATATTTAAATCACTTATTCGGGCATGCTCCATTTTTAAACGGATATATTGGATGTCGTCGGGACTTTGTATGGTCGCACCGGGCGCGAAATGGGTGAAGAGGAATGGCTTTTCAATAAAACAACCATTCCCGCAATTTTCTCCATCAGGAATGAAAATCGTTTCGGTTAAAGTCACGGAACTAGATGTTTCATATGGCTCAAATGTGAAGGTTACGACATCTCCCATGTTTTGCGGCTGCTCAAGGGTGCTGCTGAACATCGTGCCGTCGTCCATCAGTACAACACCCGTGCTGCGAATCAGGTCACCATCTTCAAAGGAAGGAACGCCGTTTCTGGTCCATTTTAAACTGTTGGATAATGTTGTATTGCCTTGATGTTCAATGCGATTTAATCCGTACTGACCTTGGTTTAGCATTTTGATGCTGGCTTGATCTTTGCTGGTTTTTACGGTCAGCAAATAGGTCTGCGGTGAGCTTAACGAAATTTGAAAATGGTGTATGCCTTGGCCAAGTTGCTGGCATTTTTGAAGGATGAGTCGGCCGCTTATGTCGAAAACATTCAAGTCGACTTTGTCTTGGTAGGGGAGCGTGACGGAGAATGAAGTGGTTCCTTCAAATGGGTTTGGAACATTTTGTGCCACAGAAAATGGCATGTCTGTCTGATAATCCTCGATGCCGACGCCAGACAGGTACAGGATGGTGTCGGGAAAGTACAGGGTGTCTGTCCAATTTTGAGTGAGGTTTTCCACAACAACATGGTCCAATTGGATATAGTAGTCAAGATTATCTTTGGCCGTATAAGTCAAAATGTTTTGGGCGGTCAACGAGAAACTTAAAATTGTTAATGTGCTGATGCAAAATAATTTAATGCGTGTTACTAAAGGGCGTTTGATCATCTTTTCCATAGCATTGTGTTTTAAATTGGTGCAAAAATACAATTTGTTCTATTATGCATGACGAGAAGGAAGAGGATTTTGTTACAAACTTTACAACTTTTTATGTACTTTTGCGGCCTCGTAGAAAATTATAAACTTTAATATATTATGCGCCCAGATTTTACTAACGTTGACTTTAAAAAAGTCCCCGAAAAACACGAAGATTTTCGTGAATGGGAAAAACAAAACAACATCAGCGCGGATTGGATGACAGCCGAACAGATTCCTGTGAAACAGGTCTATGGCGCTGACGATCTTGCCGGTATGGAACATCTCAACTACACCGCAGGTATTCCGCCGTATCTCCGCGGACCGTACTCTATGATGTACGCTTTCCGCCCGTGGACAATCCGCCAGTATGCGGGGTTCTCTACCGCCGAAGAGTCTAACGCCTTCTACCGCCGCAACCTTGCTGCCGGACAGAAGGGCCTTTCCATCGCTTTCGACTTGGCAACCCACCGTGGTTACGACTCTGATCACCCACGCGTTGTCGGTGACGTCGGCAAAGCAGGTGTCGCTGTGGATTCCATCCTCGATATGAAAATCCTCTTCGACCAGATTCCGTTGGACAAGATGTCCGTTTCTATGACGATGAACGGCGCCGTTCTCCCCATCCTGGCCTTCTATATCGTGGCCGCTGAGGAACAAGGCGTCTCTATGGACCAACTTTCCGGTACCATCCAAAACGATATCCTCAAGGAGTTCATGGTGCGTAACACCTATATCTATCCGCCGTTGCACTCTATGAAGATTATCGCCGACATCTTCGAGTTCACTTCCAAGAATATGCCGAAGTTCAACTCCATTTCCATTTCCGGCTACCACATGCAGGAAGCTGGTGCAACCGACGATATCGAGCTGGCTTACACGCTGGCTGACGGTCTCGAATACCTCCGTGCCGGTGTGAACGCTGGTATGAGCGTGGATGACTTCGCTCCGCGTTTGTCCTTCTTCTGGGGTATCGGTATGAACCACTTTATGGAAATCGCCAAGATGCGTGCCGCTCGTATGCTTTGGGCTAAGATTGTGAAACAGTTCAATCCCAAGAATCCGAAGTCTATGGCTTTGCGTACGCACTGCCAGACCTCCGGCTGGTCACTGACCGAACAAGACCCGTTCAACAACGTGGCTCGTACCTGTGTTGAAGCTATGGGTGCCGCTCTCGGCCATACTCAATCTTTGCATACCAATGCGTTGGATGAGGCTATCGCACTTCCGACGGATTTCTCCGCTCGTATTGCCCGTAACACCCAGATTTACATCCAAGAGGAAACCAAGGTTTGCAAGTCCATCGATCCGTGGGCTGGTTCCTACTACATCGAAAGCCTCACTCACCAAATCGCCCATCGTGCTTGGAAGCACATCCAGGAAATCGAATCCCTCGGCGGTATGGCCAAGGCTATCGAAACGGGTATTCCAAAGATGCGTATCGAAGAGGCTTCCGCACGCAAGCAGGCTCGTATCGACTCCGGTAAGGAATCCATCATCGGTGTCAGCAAATACAGATTGGACAAAGAAGCTCCGATTGAAACTCTCGAAGTGGACAACACCACGGTTCGTGAGGCTCAGCTCAAACGTCTGGCAGAACTTCGTGCCAACCGCAACGAGGCAGATGTCAAGGCTGCTTTGGCTGCTCTTACCGAATGTGCCAAGACGGACAACGGCAACTTGCTGGATCTCTCCATCAAGGCCGCTCGCGTTCGCGCATCCTTAGGTGAAATTTCCGACGCACTCGAAGAAGTGTACGGTCGTTATAAAGCAAAAATAAATTTGATTTCAGGCGTGTACAGTGCAGAACAACAGAACAACGACAGCTTCAAGAAGGCTTGTCAGATGTGCGACGAATTCGCAAAGAAAGAGGGCCGTCGTCCTCGTATCATGATTGCCAAGATGGGCCAGGACGGTCACGACCGTGGCGCCAAGGTTGTCGCTACCGGTTATGCCGACATCGGCTTCGATGTTGATATGGGACCGCTCTTCCAAACTCCTGCCGAGGCTGCCAAGCAAGCCGTCGAGAACGATGTCCACATTATGGGCGTTTCCTCTCTGGCTGCCGGTCACAAGACCCTCGTGCCGCAAGTCATCGAAGAACTCAAGAAACTCGGCCGCGAGGACATTATGGTCATCGTGGGTGGCGTCATCCCGCCGCAAGATTACGAGTTCCTCTACAATGCAGGTGCTTCCTGTATCTTCGGACCGGGCTCCATCATCAGCGACTGCGCTATCAAGATGCTCGAAATTCTGATGCAAGACTAATCGTTGATTTCGCATAAATAAAAAATCCCGACTGGTTCCAGCCGGGATTTTTTTATGCGTAAAGATGAGGTTTATCGAATCTTGGTGGCTATGTTATAAAGTTCATAGCGGATATTGTATCCACTGAGTTCGGCAGACATTGTTGAATGCCAAGTGAGTGGTTGGTTTTGCGAAATGGCCTCATAGGAGATGGTGATGGGGACAGCACCACCCATATAGGTGTTGTCTTCCAATACCAAATTGCCGTTGGCATCCAATGCTCCTGTGGTGTTGTAAATCAGGCGTTGCTCGCCATTGCCGAAATTGAACTTACCTTGTACATTTACAAATGCAGGATTTTCAATCCCCTCGGGCAGAGCGATGGACAAAGTGCCGTCAAATTGTTCGGATTGGCTGTCGGAAATCTCATCATCGACGTAATAACCTTCGACATCGATATGCAAATCGTATTCCCCGATGTAAATTCCTAGAAGATTATCATCTCCGGAAGTGTTCGTAGAATCAGGATTGATAATTGGGTCATCCGGCCCGGGATTTGGATCTGGTGTCGGATTGCAGGCACTGAATCCGAGCATCAGTCCGCAAACAGCCAACAAGTAGAATAATTTTTTCATTGCGATATGAATTTAGTTAATGATTGTTTTTTTTCAGGATTATCTATTTTATATCACCCGCCAAAGTCATCATAATGAATCATCTCCGGTGTGACACCGAGGCTGTCGAGCATTTTGAGGACGGCCTGCAGCATCATCGGTGGGCCGCAGATGTAGTACTCGATATCTTCTGGGTTGGGATGGTTCTTGAGGTAGTTTTCGAAGATGACGTTGTGGATGAATCCCGTGGGGCCAGTCCAGTGGTCTTCGGGCAGGGCATCCGACAAGGCGATGTGGAACTCGAAGTTGTCGTTCTCGTCGGCAATCTTTTGAAATTCGTCCATATAGAACAACTCTTTGAGGGAGCGGCCGCCATACCAGAAAGAGGTTTTGCGCGTGGTGTGCTTGGTCTTGAACTGGTCGAAGATATGGGACCGCATCGGAGCCATGCCGGCGCCGCCGCCGATGAACATCATCTCGCGGTCGGTGTCCTCGACGAAGAATTCGCCGTAAGGCCCGGAAACCATAACCTCGTCACCGGGCTTGAGGTTGTAGATGAAGGAAGAAGCCACCCCGGGGTTGACCTTCTCCATACACCCTTTCTTGCGATTGAAAGGCGGAATGGCGATACGGACGTTCAGCATCACGATGTCGTCTTCGGCAGGGTAGTTGGCCATTGAGTAGGCGCGCACGGTGTCGGCGCTGTTCTTCATCTTCAAGTCGAAAAGCCCCATTCGCTGCCAGTCGGCGCGGTATTGCTCGTCAACGTCGATATTCTTGTAGTCCACCGTGCAGGCGGGAATGTCGATCTGGATATAGCCACCAGACTTGAAGTTCATCTTCTCGCCTTCGGGCAACTTGAGGACCAGTTGCTTGATGAAAGTGGCCACGTTGTTGTTAGACTGCACGGTGCATTTCCACTTTTTGATGCCGAAGAACTCCTTGGGGATTTCGATTTCCATATCTTCGCGCACTTTGACCTGGCAGAAGAGGCGATAGTGTTCGGCGGCCTGTTTGCGGGAGATGTGGGCCAGTTCGGTGGGCAGTATTTCGCCGCCGCCGGAGAGCACTTTGCCGCGGCACGTGCCGCACGAGCCACCGCCACCGCAGGCTGACGGGACGAATACCTTTTCGTCTGAAAGCGCCTGCAACAGTGAGCAGCCGCGCTCATGTTCCACTTCTTTCTCACCGTTGATGGTGATTTTCACTTTGCCTTCCGGCACCATTTTCTTGCGTGCGTACAACAGGATGGCCACCAAAAGCCAGATGATGACCAGGAAGATAATCGCCGCAGTTATGATTGTCGTGAGATTCATTCTATTGGGTTTTGAGAACTATTATATTCCTAAAAATGCCATAAAACCTATGCCTAACAGTCCGGTGATGATGTAGGCGATGCCGTTGCCCTTCAAAGGTTCTGGGATGTTGGAGTATTTGAGACGCTCGCGGATGGCGGCAAAGGCCACAATGGCCAACAACCAGCCTAACCCCGAGCCGAGTGCGTAGGAGAAACTGTGGAATACTGTCGGGAAGTTCTTCTCCTGCATGAAAAGCGAACCGCCCAAGATGGCACAGTTCACCGCAATCAGAGGCAGGAATATGCCCAATGCCATATTCAGTGCCGGCAGGTAGCGCTCGATAATCATTTCCAGAAGTTGGACAATGCCGGCAATGACGGCAATGAAGATGATGAGGCTCAGGAACGACAAATCGACAGTGGCGAATTGCGGACCCAACCAGGTTAACGCACCTTCGCGAAGCAGGTATTTGTCCAGGAGATAATCTACCGGCACCGTGACGGCCAGTACGAAACACACGGCCAGTCCGAGTCCGAAGGCGGTCTTCACATTCTTGGATACGGCCAGATAGGAGCACATACCTAAGAAATAGGCGAAAATCATATTGTCGATGAAGACCGAACGTACGAAGATGTCAACTATATCTTTCATTTTACCTTGTCGAATTTAGCGTTCTTAATCCAAATGAGCGTACCGACCAAGATGAGTGCCATAGGCGGCAGAATCATCAGGCCGTTGTTGAGGTATCCGGCATTGTACAATGCCTGTGGGATGACTTGGTGGTTCCAAAGCGTGCCGGAACCGAGCAGTTCGCGGAAGAAGGCCACGATGACGAGCACTAATCCGTAGCCCAACCCGTTCATGACACCGTCAATGAGAGAGGGAATGGGTTTGTGCGAGAGGGCAAATGCCTCCAAACGGCCCATAATGATGCAGTTGGTGATGATGAGCCCGACGAACACGGACAACATCTTGCTGACGTCGTAGAGCGCGGCCTGTAACACCTGGTCAACTAAAATGACGAAGAAGGAGACAACCAACAGTTGTACAATGATGCGGATGCGTGGCGGGATGGTGTTGCGCATCAGCGATATGATGAAGTTGGAGCAGGCGCACACCACGGTGACGGAGAGCGCCATTACAACCGCCGGCTTCATCTGGGCAGTCACCGCCAAAGCGGAACAGACTCCTAAAATCTGCACCAATATGGGGTTGTCTTTGCTTAAAGGTCCGAGATATTTCTTCATAATTTTCAATTTTCAATTTTCAATTCTTGCAGCATTTTATCCACCCCTTTTGAGGTGATGGTAGCTCCGGAGATGGCATCTACGCGGTTCTCTTCGGCAATGTTGCCGCCTTTGCCTTTGGGTACGACTTTTACAGATACGAAGTTGCCGTCTTTGTCATAAAGTCTTTTGCCGACAAAGGACTGTGTGAAGTTCTCTTCCGTAATTTTTGCGCCCAAGCCTGGGGTTTCGGATTTGTGCGAGAAGGAGACGCCTTTCACTGTGGTGTTGTCTTCGGAAAGTACGGCATAACCCCAGATGGGTCCCCAGAGTCCTTTGCCCCGCAGGGAAACTACGGTGCCGTTGGTGCCGTCGGCACAGCGGATGCTGTACATTTCACGTTCCTGGCCCTCTTTGGCTTGCGCCACCGAGGCAAAGAAGTCAACGGCCTTCGTGCGCTCGATGTCGGGATATCCGGCCGCCTTCAGGATCTGCTGTGCCTTTTCGGCCTGCTTGTTGGCCTCCTGTTTGGGCTTGAGCCCGATGGCCACGGCAGACAGCACAACGGCAATCACTAATACCAGCGCAGTGACGTATATAAAGATGTAGGTGTTGCTGAAGTTTTTCATCGGGTCGTTTTTTTAGCGTTAGACAATCGTTTTTCTCTTCGCTTGATGTTGCTTTGCACGACGCAGTAGTCGATGAGCGGAGCGAAGATGTTCATCAGCAGGATGGCGAGCATCATACCTTCGGGATAGCCTTTGTTGAGCACGCGGATGATGATGGCCAATATGCCGATGAACAGGCCGTAGATGTACTTGCCCATTTCTGTGTGTGCCGCTGTTACAGGATCCGTGGCCATAAAGACGGTGCCGAATAGAAATCCGCCCATCAGCAGTTGCTGGTAGCCCGGTATCACGCACAACCCGCAGACACGGAAAATCACAGCTGTGACATATCCCCCGGTGAATACGGAGAACATAATGCGCCAGTCGGCCACTTGCGTCAGGAGCAGGATGACGGCACCAAGCAGGATTGCGATTTTGCAGGTCTCGCCGATGCAGCCGGGGATGGTGCCGATGAACATTTCCAGCGTGGAAGGCATCGCGTCCATATTGCCGTTCATCACCATGCCTAACGGCGTGGCTCCTGTGATGGCGTCTTGCGGTGCCCTGGATACCCAAACGGAATCACCGGAGATGACGGAGGGGTAGGCGAAGAATACGAAGGCGCGGGCCACCAACGCCGGGTTCAGGAAGTTGTAGCCGGTGCCTCCGAACACCTCTTTCGCGAACAATACGGAAAAGGCCGTGGCTACGGCAACAATCCAAAGCGGCACATCAGGCGGCATAATCATCGGGATGATGAAGCCTGTGACGAAGAAGCCTTCCGCCACCTCTTCTTTGCGAATTTGTGCGAACAGCACTTCAATGGCCAAACCGCTGACGTAGGTCACAATGACTAACGGCAGCCATTTCAAAAAGCCGTACCAGAAACATCCGAAGATGCTGGCCTCATAACCCATTCTTAAAAAATGTTGGTAACCTACGTTCCACATGCCGAAAAGCAGCGCGGGACATAGGGCTATCATCACGGTGATCATGATGCGTTTCATATCGACCGAATCGCGGATGTGGCTGCCACTGGTCGTCACCGTGGCTGGCGTCCGCAAAAACGAGTCTATGGCGTCAAATAATGCGTTGAATTTTGCCATTATCTAATATTTTCAATTTTTAACTCTTAACTCTTAGTTCTTAACTCTTAACTCACAAAGTGCGTCGCGTACAATCTGCTGACATTCCATTTTGGACGGGCACACCACTTCGCAGAGGGCGAAGTCTTCGTCATCCACCTCGTAAATGCCTAAGGCTTCCATCTGTTCGATGTCTTTGATGTAGCAGGCTTTGAGCAATGACAAGGGTATGATGTCGAAAGGAAAGACTTTGTCATATACGTCGGTCATCATAAAGGTGCGGCGCCCGCCGTGCAATGAGGTGTTGTGTTGGTAAACCTTGTTTTTGGTGAGCCAGGACAAGTAGGTGTGCGAAAAGCTCCACTTTTTGAAGCCGGGTAGCAGCCAGCCGATGAATTCCCGTTTGCCGCCTTCTTCAATGACTGTGGTTTGGTAATCATAGAAGCGGACAGTCGGAAATTCCGCAAGCAGAGCTCCTGTGAGCACGTTGCCGCTGATATTGCGAAAACTTTTGTCAGGCAGATTGGCAAACAGGATGTCGGAAATGTCTGCCCCATAAACAGTGTCGAAGTAGCCGGTAGTGGCCAGACAGGGTCCGGTGCGGGCTACTTTCTTGTCGAAGGACAGTGTGTGGTTGAGGAACAGTTGTCCGATACGGGCAACTTCTGCGGGATGGACGAACCATACGACATCTCCTTTGTTGATGGGACTGACAAGGTGTATTTGCGTGCCTACGTTGCCGGCGGGATGCGGTCCGCTGAAGTAGTGTTTGCTGACATTCTCGCAACTTTCGAAAAGTTCGTTTTGGCCATCTTCGCGCATGCAAATGTGCACCGGGGCATTGTCAGCCGCTAAGCGCAGGATGCCAATGCCTTTGCGGAAAGCCTCTTCCCTGCCTCTTAATAATATATTGTAGTCGGGGGCAAGCGGAGCGGAGTCGAAGCAGGACACAAAGACGGCGGTCGGGGTGACGTCTGGGCTCGGCATAGTGGAAAACGGACGTTGGCGCAGGCAGGCCCACAGACCATTCTGCAGTAGTATTTCGCGGATAGTTGCGCTGTCGGTAGGCTCGGCAAAGTCCACAGTGCGAGTGACGACAGGGGTTTCGTCAGCCTCTATGACCACGGCCTGGATAGCGCGCTTCTCGCCTCTGACAATCTGCCGTACTGTGCCTTTGACAGGAGAAACGAGGACGATGCGCTCATCCTGCTTGTCGGCAAACAACGGTGTGCCGACGTCAACGGATGCGCCTTCCTGAACGCGTAGACGTGGGGTGAACCAACGGAAATCAGTCGGCTTCACGTAAAATGTCTTGGACATCGGAATGCTGACTTCTTTGTCCACAGGTTCGCCTGCTAACTTCAAGTCAAGTCCCTTCGAGATTTTATATTTCATTGTATAATGCTTTTGAAAGGCGCAAAGGTACAAAAAAAGGCTAATGTATAAAGCCTTAAGCCAAAGTTTTTTCATACTTTTGCGGCTTCAATAAAAATAGCTATTCAAATGAAGAAAAATTCTATCTATCAGTTTGTTATCGTAATAATGATATTGTTCTCATTTGGCTCAGTTGGCCAAATTGATGCACAAAATATCAAACCTAAGGACGTTGTCATCTTATATGATAACGATGTCCACTGTGCTATTGACGGTTATGCCCGTATGGCTGGCGAACGTGACGTGATGAAAAATCTGACGCCGAATGTGGCATTGGTCTCTTGCGGTGACTTCGTTTCCGGAAACGTTTTCGGCTCTATCAACAAAGGAGAATATATTGTGGAGTTGATGAATGTCGTTGGTTATGACTTCATTACATTAGGTAATCATGAGTTTGACTACCGCATACCGCAGTTACAGAAATTGACGGAGAAGTTGACCGCTAAGACGCTCAGCTGCAATTTTAGAACAATAGACGGAAACAAAACGATGTTCGACGGCCATGCCATCAAACAATTTGGCAAGCTGAATGTTGCCTTCATTGGTGTTTCAACACCCGAATCCATGACTTCTTCTACTCCGGCTTATTTCAAAGATGAAAATGGAAAGTTCGTTTATACTTTCTGCCAGGACAGACTTTTTGAGATCGTACAAAATGAAGTTGACCAGGCTCGTCAGGAAGGTGCTGATTACGTTGTGGTGATTTCTCATCTTGGCGATGTGGGCAGTGCTCCCACTTCTTTGCAATTGATTTCCCATACTTCTGGCATTGACGTCGTTTTGGACGGCCACGCTCATAGTGAAATTCCTCAGCAGACGGTTCTCAATAGCAAGGGCAAAAAGGTAGTGCTTTCTTCTACCGGTACGGCTTTCGCTAATGTCGGCCGTTTGATTATCAAATCCAATGGTCATATCAGTACGGAATTGATTCCGACGGATGAGATTTTCTATGACAGCAAGGTCAGCTTCTGGGCTGCTTCCGTGAAGAATAAGGTTGATGAGGCTGGCAGACGTGAAATCGGCAGCAGCGCTGTTGCACAGTCCATCAATGACGAGGCAGGCGCCCGTATCGTTCGCAAACTCGAATGTAATCTTGGCGACTTTTGTGCTGACGCTTATAGAATGACCCAGAATACGGACATCGGTTGGTGCAATGGCGGTAGCATCCGTGCTGACCTTCCGGCTGGGAAAATAACGCTGAATTCATTGTTGTCCGTGTTCCCGTTCAACAGCCAGGCTGCTGTAGGTGAAGTCACCGGCCAGGCCGTACTTGATGCTTTGGAGATGACTTCAAGAAGAAGCCCGGTTGACAACGGCGGCTTTGCTCAAGTTTCCGGTCTGAAATATGAAATCGATACAACTGTCGCTTCTTCCGTTATTGTAGACGGTAATGGAGTGTTCTCTTCTGTCAATGGGAAACGTCGTGTTCATCATGTGACTGTCCTCAACAAGAACACGGGTGAGTACGAACCTATCGTTCCTACGGCACATTACACTATTGCTGCCAGTGCTTACGTCCTTAGAGACAATGGCGACGGTGTTGTCTTCCCGAACATCGTAATCACAAAAGACGCTGTCTGCAGTGATGCCGAGATTTTGGAGACCTACATTACGAAATTCCTCAACAAGAAAATCGGAACGGAGTATGCTGAGCCGCAAGGCCGCATCATCGTGGGCGACGGCCGCAAATAGCGCAATCGCTATTTCTTAATGAATTTCTTCACAGCAATTCCTTGGTCGGATAAGATTCTGACCAAATAGATTCCGTCATCCAACGATGAAATGTCTATGTGGTTGTCGGGAGTGCTGCTTGTAACTACAACTTTGCCTAACATATCGCAAATCTGCACTTGTTGTATGCCAGAACCTTCGATGTTCAGAACGTCGGAGGCAGGGTTGGGAAAGATGCGGATGTCGGCTGTGGCGTGTTCCTCAACACCAACATTCAGAAAGTGGACGTGGAAGATGAATTTGCCGTTGTCTCTATGTATATTGCTGATTTCGAAACTGTTTTCGGGAGTTCCGTCGGTAAGGTAAGGATGTGGGTCCGTCGTTGGCCCGAAGTTGGGCTTGTAGGTTCCGAATGCGGCTGAATAGAGATCCCCGTTTATGGTGTCGCTGCTGCTGCCCGGTCGGAAAATCCAATAGCCGTGAGCATTGTTGTAGAAGTCGAAATGCGCATCCCCAGACGAATAGATGTTGTTGACATCCATCGTATCCACCCAACGGCCGATAAGCAGCCCGGTGCTATATACGT
This sequence comes from Bacteroidales bacterium, assembly GCA_024400835.1. GTDB lineage: Bacteria > Bacteroidota > Bacteroidia > Bacteroidales > WCHB1-69 > F23-D06. The sequence goes on along the minus strand of JAKSMC010000001.1, from coordinate 71,656 downwards.
TGTCCATATAGTCGTAAGCGTTGCGATATTCAATGGTGTACCATTGAGTGCTGTCAATCGAGGATTTGATGTAGTAGCAGTTCTGAACGTCTGAGGTTGCGTTGCTGAAGAGCTCATAGTCCCCGTCTTCGGTGATTTGAATGGGCTCGTCCACAATGCCTAAAAATTTGTATTTCATCATCGCGTTGAGTTGCTGCATATTGTTGCTGCCCATGATATCCCAAGCTCCTACAGGATCGACATCCTGATATTCGTAGTAGTGGTACAGGTCGGGCAGTCCGAGTGAATGAGACATCTCGTGGCAGAAGACATTGGCGGAGAAGTAGTATCCAGAGCCTTCCAGTTCGAAATTGAAGGTGTAGGGCGCAACACCGTTGACGGTGACAGGGTAGGGCTCGTCATTGAAGAATTCCATGTGCGGCCAAAGCAAGGAAGCCCAGTCACCGCATCCGCCTTTGACGATGAAACTGATGTTATCGATGTATCCGTCTTCATTGCCGTCCAGATTGATGCTGGGATCCACTAAGTGCAAAGAGTCTATGTAATGAAGGGCGTCGGCTAAAAGCTGGCGTTCGCGCGGACAGACTGAATCCGGTGAAAATGGCTGATAACCTTCAGGATTGTTGACTGAGTATGGTTCGAAATAGCAGCGCGGATGCCGATCGCAGTACGATACAATCGTGTTGTTCTGTATCTGATTGGTATAAACAGTGTTGTAATGGATTTTTCCATAACTCATCGCATCAAAGTAGTTGAACACAGACATTGCGTTGGCTGACGAGTCGTTGAATATCCTGTTGATATCTTCAAAAGACTTGTCTATTTCTGGGTCGTCGGCAAAACGGATGAACACCACTAAGTTGGTGAGCTCGAAATTGCTGCGGTGGCTGTCCAATTTGACTTTTGGCAGCGGCTTGTGCGTGCGTGGTGGCAGAGGAAGGCGCATACGTGACGAGTCAGGTGTGCTTGCCAGACAAAAACTGATAAAAGTGCAGATGAGTGTTAGGAAAAATAACTTCTTCATAGTATTATAGATTATTGTTTGCCTTATGAATGAGTTCTTGCGTTTTCTTGGGCATTTTCTTGACAACCTCGTCATACGAATGGTCGATGAGAGAACATAATAGATCGTCATCTACATCGCCGTGAAAGAAAATCTGATTCCAGTATTTCTTGTTCCAGTGCCACGCCCCTTCAATGGCGCTGTAGCGGTCGCGTAACTCGATGGCATAGGCGGGGTCGCACTTCAGCACTACGAGGTCGGGACGCTCCATATCTAAACAGGCGAAAATCTTGTTCATCACGCGGATGACCAAGGTGGTCTCGTCAAACGGCGTGTCTTCCGTGGCGAGCGGTTTGCCCAAACAATATTCACGACAGGATTCGATGTTCATAACAGATCAATTAAGCTAAAAAAGCACCAATTAGCACCACGCCGATGATCAGCAGGGTGATGATGACCATCATGGCCAATATTGTGCCCACACAGCCCCATTTCTTCTCCTGCCCCGGCAGTGGGTCTGACAGTAGGACCCCGATGAGTCCGGCAATGGGCGTGAGCAGTACTGACAAAAGAAACGTCCAGCCGAAGCCGATGCGCCGCCGTGCCCCGAACAGTCCGATGATGACGGAAAGCAAGGTGTGACTGGCAAGCCCGAAAATCAATAGAGCGAATGTCATAGTCTTGTTTTTTTTGAGAGCGCAAAATTACAAGTTTTTTATGTACTTTTGCGCTGCTAAAAAAAAAGAGTGAAATGAAACGTCCCAAAGTTGTTGAGCAAATACGAGATTTATTAAGCCATATAGCCCCATCGGCAACAAAAATCCTATATGGAAGTGAGGCTCGTGGCGATGCACGGGCAGATAGTGATATAGACATTCTGATTTTATTAGATGAGGATGATTTGTCTATAGAACGAGAACAAAGTATAACCACTCCATTGTATAAATTGGAATTAGAGTCGGGTGTGACTATTAGCCCGATTGTCATGTCGAAAAAGAATTGGGACAACCGTCCGTTTAACACTCCTTTTTATTTGAATGTTATAAATGAAGGCATTATATTATGAAACAAATATTAGATATAGAAAGCAAAAATGCTTTGGTGAAGTATCGTTTGGAACGCGCTTCTGAAACTATGAAAGAAGCAGCACTTTTATCCGGAGAAGGATATTATAATGCTGCTATTAACAGACTATACTATGCTTGCTATTATGCGGTTATTTCTTTGTTGCTGAAAAATGATTTGCAAGCTCAAAGTCACGCCGGGGTCAAAACAATGTTTGGTTTACATTTCGTGGCTTCCGGAATTGTTCCAATAGAGATAGGGAAAACACTATCAACACTTTTTGAAAAACGACAAAGTGGTGATTATGATGATTTCGTTTTGTGTACAAAAGAAGATGTTGCTGCTCTTACTGACCAAGCCTATTCTTTTATCGAATATATAAAATCACTTGTGGAATAGGAATAAAATTTGGCTATGAATCATTTACGACATTTTCTCTCCCTAATAGCTCTTTGCATTGCCCTGCAAATCTCTGCCCAGACTTTTAACGAATGGCAGGACCCTGCCGTGTTCGAAGTAAACAAGCTGTACCCGCGGGCCAATATCCTCCAAAATAACGAGAGCGCTATGATTCCGCAGCTGGATCTCAACGGCCCGTGGAAGTTCCGTTATGTGGAAAATGCTGACGAGCGCCCGACGGATTTTTATAAAACAGAGTATGATGATGCCCAATGGAAAGAACTGCAAGTGCCTTCCAATTGGGAACTCAACGGCTACGGCATCCCTATCTATGTCAATACGACAAACGATTTTGACAACTCCGACCTGCCGCGCGTGCCCGTCAAAGGCAATGCCGTGGGCAGCTATCGCAAGTGGGTGACTATCGACAAAAGTTGGCAGGACAAGTCCGTCATCATCAACATCGGAGGCGCGAAGTCCTGTTTCTATCTCTGGGTGAACGGACAATTTGTCGGCTACAGCGAGGATGCCAAGACCAACTCCGAATTCGATATCACCCGTTACGTGAAGTTCGGAGAACCCAACCTGTTTGCCATCCAAGTCTTCAAGTGGAGCGACGGCTCCTATTTCGAGTGCCAGGACTTTTGGCGCTTCAGCGGCCTGGACCACGAGGTTGTGCTCTATACCCAACCCAAAGTGCGCATCGTGGATTACAAAGTGGTAGCCGATTTGGACGATTCTTATACCAATGGCAAATTAGACGTAGAGGTTACGGTAGAAGTTCCGCGTAGCAAAAAGACGCAACTTTACGAGCTCAAGCTTATCGTGGATGGCGTGCTTGAACGAGTACAGAAAGAGGTGCGATTTGAACCAAGTGCGTCGGACAATGAATTGGTATGCCGCAAAACCGTTAATCTGCATTTGGATGTCCCTAACGTAGAAACGTGGACGGCCGAGCATCCCAATTTATATGGTATAGATCTTGAGATAGATGATAAAAAAGGACGCTGGATAGATTATGCTTCTATGTACATCGGTTTCCGCAATGTCAAAATTGAAAATGGTCTGCTGAAGGTCAACGGGCAACCCGTGACTATCCGAGGGGTGAACCGTCACGAGCACGACCCGCTGACGGGCCACGTGGCCGACCATCGCATTTTGGAAGACCTCAAGCTGATGAAGGCCAACAACATCAACACCGTGCGCACCTGCCACTATCCGAACACACCGGAATTTTACGGTCTTTGCGACTATTTGGGACTGTACGTGATTGACGAGGCCAACGCCGAGTCGCATGCGCAGGGTTACGGTGAGCAGTCGCTGGCCAAGCGTGCCGACTTTTTGGATGCCACGGTGGCGCGTACCCGCAATATGTACGAGCGCGACAAGAACCACCCGTGTGTCATTACTTGGTCGTTGGGCAACGAGTCGGGCAATGGCATCTGCTATGAGACCGCCTACGACTGGCTGAAAGCCAAGGACAGCACGCGCCCGGTGCAGTACGAGCGTGCCCTCTACGACCGCAACACTGACATCGTGGCCATAATGTATCCCTCTGTGGAGTACCTTGCCGAGTACGCCCGTACTCCACACGACCGCCCCTTCATCATGTGCGAGTATGCGCACGCGATGGGCAACAGCTGCGGCGGCTTACAAGACTATTGGGATACCATCTACAAATATCCTTTGCTCCAGGGTGGCTGCATCTGGGACTGGGTCGATCAGGGCGTTCTGACGCACGATGAAAACGGTCAGGAATATTACGCGTACGGCGGCGACTTCACCCGCCCCATCAATATAGCCGTGCAAGCCAACGTCGTTGACTCGGCGGTGAGCGTTCCTTCCGATGGCAACTTCTGCGTCAACGGGTTGGTTGACCCCGACCGCAAACCGCATCCGCAGTTGGCAGAGGTTAAAAAAGTCTATCAGCCGATGAAAATCGAGGCGGTGGATTTGTCAGAAATGCAGTTTCGCATCATCAATCGCTTCGATTTCAGTGACCTGAGCGAATATGAGTTGCGCTATCGCCTGCGCCCCGACGTGGCGCACGAGAAGCCCGTACATCCTGATGATTTCTTGAAATACGCCCCCGACGCTCCTATCCTGAGGCTTGATGAAGGCAATACCATAAACGTCTCTATGGATGAGCCCGATACGCTTTGTGGCGTGATGCTGGTGCGTCTTGCCCCGCACGATACCGCGGAGTTGGTGCTGCCGCAGCGCTTGCTTGACCAGGTAAAATCATTAGGTCCCGTACCGGCTGGCAGGGATGTGCAATTGGATTTCCAATTGGTTTCCAAAGAAGATTCCAACGCGGTCCTGGCGTACGAGCAGTTCAAGTTGCCCGTACCGCAGAGCAGTCCCCAAATGCAAAAGCTGAAAGATGTCCCGATGACATTCTCGAATGAGGGTTCGACGATGGAAATCACCATTCAACAGATGAAAATCGTCTTCGATGGTACTGGGCTGGTATCCATTACAGAGTCTGGTAAGGAATTGGTAAAGCAAGGTCCAAAACTCTGCTTTTGGCGGCCGCCTACCGACAATGACGAGCGTGATCTGCATGGCGAGGACTTGTGGGAACGCGTTGGATTGGATAATCTGCATTATGAACCCAGCATTTGGGATGTGGATATTACTGCATATGGAGAAGTCACTCGAAAGCAAAAAGATTCGTTGGAACGAAAAGGCATTTATAATCAAGCACAAAAGGTTGTCTTAGCATATAGCGGCCTTTATAAAAACGACAATGGGGAAGAGGTCTTTCGCGTCAAGCAGACCTACACGATGGTGGGCAGTGGCGATGTCTTTTTGAAGAATGAAATCACACCGCTGCTGGTGTCGTCCGGATACCCGAAAGTGGGCCTGCAAATGCAGATTGCCAAAGAGTTGGCCAATGTGGAGTGGGTGGGTTATGGTCAGGAGACTTACTCCGACCGACAATCGTGTGGGATGGTTGGCCATTATGCGGCATCATCCAATGAATTGTTCCATTCGTATGTGCGTCCGCAAGCAGCCGGCAATCGTATGGGCGTCCGTTATCTGTCGTTACTGGATGCCCAACAGCAACGGGCATTGTCGGTGCAAATGCAAAAGTGCTATTTCTATGAGTGGGAGCCTTATGAGATCTTGAACGAGCCTTTCCAATTTAGCATCTATCCCTATACGGATGCGGACTTGGAGCAGGCAGCGCATCTCAACGAGTTGCAGCCACGTGATTTCTATACTTTGAATATCGATTACAAACAGGCCGGACTTGGTACCGCCACGTGCGGTCCGAGCACCCGAGCACCTTATCTTGTTGATGGTAACTGCGAATTTGGCGTACATTTCCAAGTGGGCAATTCCCAGCATTTTGAGGAACTCTTCGTGGACAAATCAGCTTATACGCCCTATCTGTTTTTCGAGAATGCCGCGATTACGAGTGTGAGGGACAATCTGCCATCCGTTGAGGTGGTTTCACATTCGCAGCCGACTAAGCCCTATGACCCGTCTGCTGAGGTGCTGGCAGATAAAAAGATTGGCAATCCGGCCGACTACTACGATGGTTGGATGGGCTATTTCGGTGAACCAATGGAACTGGTGGTGAAACCGCAACTCGTTACTTCGGGGACTTCAGCCTTGTCGTTGAGCTTCTCGCACAATCCCTCCCAGTGGGTGTTCCTGCCCGAAAAGGTGTTGGTATCCTATTCCAAAGACGGCATCAAATACAGTGAACCCGAGGAAGTGGCATTGCCTATTGACCCGGCATTGAAGGAAAACAGCAAGGCAAAAGTCTATATCATACGTCACAAGGTTGCGAACAAAAATGTGAAGTACATCAAGATTGAGGCGCAGCCTGTCTCCAAGTTACCCGAATGGCATAGCAACCCCGGCGAGAAGACCTGGATAATGATGGATGAGGTGAGCGTGGAATAACAGTCTTAATGCTATACAAATAGTTTGATTTCGGAGAAGTCTTTGCCAATGTCGTGTAACGCATCTTCAATCTTTTGAAGTTGTGATTGTGAAATATATTCTCCGATTTTATAATGTCGCATGAGGGAGTCGCTAATGCCTATTCGCTTTGCCAACTTGCTCATATTGATAAAATCGTAATAATTGAAAAGTGCGCCGATGTCATAATGATATTCAAATGTCAGATTCTGCAATTCCTTTGGCAAATTCCCTGTATCATAGGTGCTGATAATTTCTTGAGCTGTGTTTTCAAAGTCCGCTTTTGCTTCTGAAACGCTGTCTCCATCTCCAATAATGAGTGTCTTCATATTTTTTGAGTAGATGTGAAATCTACCTTCTTTCCCTTTTTCTATTAGTGCAATTGCTTTCATTTTGTGTCAATTAGAATCCAATAATTTTTTTTATCTGTCTAAATGTTCCAGTCGGTATTTCTTCGTTGTTGTGACGCCCAATAGCAATTCTATGTTCGGAGTCTTTATGTGCATAAATGTCATGCTTTGCTCCGTGTCGGAATAGGTACCAACCTTTGTTAGTTATGATTTTTTTCAACTCTGCCCATTTCATAATGTGAGTGTCCAAAATCGTGCTGCAAATATAGCACGAATATGTGATATAAAAGTTTTTTATACTATTTTTTATTATATTGATAATCAAATATGTAATATGATTTTTTTGTTTTATTCCAGTCCCAGCACTATATATACTGGAAGATGGTCGGCGTAACCGCCGATGTAACGCGGTCCTAAAAAGGTGCGGAAAGTCTTCACGCCGCCATATTTTTCATCAGGCACAAGGAGGAAGTCCGCATTGAAGATGTGCGGAATGTGATTGATAATGCGCAATTGATTTTCATCAAATATCAGGGCTCGCGAAACGATGATTTGGTCCAGGCATCGCCAGAAATCCTCGTGTTTGTGTGAGCCCACATTGTTCATGCCTTCAAAATAATACATAAGATTGAAAAGGCTGTCCCTCGTGTTTTCGGGTTGGAAGGGCTTGGCGCGCAGGTGCTGCGATAGGCTCTCGTCGGTGCAATAATCGTTGAAATCGCCCATATACAGGATGTTGGCCTTTGGGTTTTCGCCTAAGAGCGAGTCGGCAATCTGCCGTGCCACATCGGCATAATAGTTTCGTTTGGGGATGGTGGCCGCATATCCGCCGTATCGCGAGGTCCAGTGGTTGATTATGAGGTGCAGCGAGTCGCCATTCGGAAATTGCGCGCACACGTACAGCAGGTCGCGATTCCGAGTGTTCGGCTCAAAAGGGAATATGATAGGCACTTTATGCTCGCGCAGGATGTGTACTATGGTGTCGCGGTAGAGTAGGGCGACATCCACGCCACGGCGGTCGGGCGAGTCGTGATGCACGTATCTGTACCCGTATTTCTGAAGGGGAGAATGATAGCAGATGTCCTTCAACACCTGCTCGTTCTCTATTTCCGCCAAACCGATGATGGCCGGAGGGCTGCCTTTCCCCATCGCGATGAACACCTTTGCGATGTTGCTGATTTTCTTATAGTACTTCTTATAGCTCCAGTGGTAGAGCCCCGTGGGCGTAAAGTCGTCGTCATTAGTAAGGGAATCGTTGGAAGGATGGAAGGTGTTTTCCACGTTGTAGAAGGCGACGATGTAGCTGTCGGATTCCTGTTGCCCCTTTGAAAACAGGGCCAATAGGCAGATTAGCGAGGTTGTTATATATCTTTTCATATCCAAAATATTGAGGATGCAAAGATATATAAAAGTTAAATATTAATTAATATTGTTATTAAAATAAAATAAAAAAAGGCGACCAATTCGGTCGCCTTTTTCATTGAATATATTTGGAAAATTATTTTCCTCTGTATTCAGCAACGATGTCCTTAACCATAGCAGGAACCAAGCGGCCGTAAACTTTGCCATCAACGAGGGCAACAGGAGCCAAACCGCAAGCACCTACACAACGCAAGGATGTCAATGAGAATTCGCCGTTAGCGTCAGTTTCACCAACTTCGATACCGAGTTCGCTCTTGAAAGCGTCGAGGATCTTTTCGCCGCCGCGGACGTAGCAAGCGGTACCCATACATACGGATACTGGGTGTTTGCCCTTCGGGGTCATGGTGAAGAAAGCGTAGAAAGATACAACGCCGAAAACCTTAGCTGTAGGCATATGCAAACATTCAGCGATTAATTCCTGAGCTTCTGCGGGCAGATAACCGAGGAAATCCTGTGTTTGATGCAATACATTGATCAATTCACCGGGATCGTTGTTGAAATTATTACAAATAGCAACGATCTTATCATGAGTTTCTTTATTAATTTTTACTGTTATTGCCATAATTTATAATTTTACAGATTAATTAATTATTCAGCCTCCACTTTGATTTGGTTGTCAAAGTAGTGAGTGTGCAGCAATTCGTGAGAGAGATGACCGCACGGTTCGCCAAGATATTCTTTGTAGATAGCTTGGATGGACGGGTTCTCATGAGATTTACGGATCGGCATTTCTCTATCGGCTTGGTAAGTAGCTTCCCAACGAGCTTTGATGATGCTGGAATCGCCATGGTGATAAGGTTGGCCAGCGCCGTCGATACAGCCACCAGGACAAGCCATAACTTCGATTGCGTGATACGGGCATTCGCCTTTTTCGATGAGTTCGAGCATCTTGCGAGCGTTGCCTAAGCCGTGTACGATGGCGAGTTTGAGATCCAAACCGTCTTGTACGTGTACGGTAGCTTCTTTAACGCCTTCGAGGCCACGGAGTTCTTCGAAATCAACTTTCGGGAGGGTCTTGCCTGTGATAACTTCGTAAGCGGTACGAACAGCAGCTTCCATTACGCCGCCAGTTGCGCCGAAGATAACAGCAGCACCTGTTGATTCGCCGAGCGGGCTGTCGAATTCTGCATCAGGAAGGCTGTTGAAGTCGATGTTGGCCATCTTGATGAGGCGAGCCAATTCGCGAGTGGTGATGGAGTAGTCAACGTCAGGATTGCCGTTCTTAGCGAGTTCTTCACGACCGGTTTCGTATTTCTTAGCAACGCAAGGCATTACGGAAACACAAACCATATCTTCGCGTTTGCAGCCGATTTTGTCTGCGAAGTAGTTCTTAGCGATAGCGCCGAACATCTGTTGCGGAGATTTAGCGGTTGAAGGATATTCTCTTAATTGCGGGAAATGTTTTTCATAGAAGTTAACCCATGCAGGGCAGCAAGATGTCATCAAAGGAATCTTAACGCTCTTGTCGCCAGCAAGGAACTTGGTGAGGCGGCCGATCAATTCGGTACCTTCTTCCATGATGGTCAAGTCGGCAGACCAGTCAGTGTCGAATACATAGTCGAAACCGATAGCCTTGAGAGCAGCGGTGAGCTTCTTGGTTACGATGGAACCAGGAGCCATGCCGAATTCTTCGCCGAGAGCAACACGTACAGCAGGAGCAACTTGGACAACCGTCTTCTTAGCAGGATCAGCGATGTCGCGGAGAACCTTACCGTTGTTGTCAACTTCTGTAAGAGCGCCAACCGGGCAAACTGCAACACATTGGCCGCAGAATACGCAAGGAGTTTCGGTGAGTTGTTTTTCGAAAGCTGTAGAAACAACTGCTGGGAAACCACGGTGGATAGCGGAGAGTGCGCCAACGCTTTGGATTTCGTTACACATTGTTTCGCAGCGACGGCACATAACGCACTTGTTCATATCGCGAACGATAGAAGGTGAAAGTTCTACTTTGTAAGAAGATTGTGTGTGTTCAGCACCGGTGAACGGGTTTTTGCGGATGCCGAAGCGGATTGCGAGGTCTTGGAGTTCGCAGTTGCCGCTCTTAGCACATTGCAAACAATCGTTTGGATGGTCGGAAAGGATCAGTTCCAACACCGTTTTGCGAGCGTTGAGAACGCGCATGGAGTTGGTTTTGACAACCATATCCGGCATACATTCGGTGACGCAAGCAGGAGCGAGGTTACGACGGCCAGCAACTTCCACTACGCAAACACGGCAACCACCGGGTTTGTTGTGGAATTTGAAACCTTCCAATTCGAAATGGCAAAGGGTAGGAATATCGATACCCATGCCTTTAGCGGCTTTAAGAATAGTGGTACCTCTTGGTACTTCAACTTCTCTATTATCTATTGTTAATTTAATCAAATCCATATTAATACCCTTTTACTATTTAATACTAATTGCGTTGAACTTACATTTTTCGATACAGGTACCGCACTTGATACAAGCGTTTTGATCGATTTCATGCGGGTTCTTGACTGTACCATGGATAGCGCCGACAGGACAATTGCGTGCGCAAGCCGTACAACCCTTACATTTGTCAGGATCGATGACATATTGTTTCAGAGCCTTGCATTGGCCAGCAGGACATTTCTTGTCAACAACGTGAGCGACGTATTCATCCCAGAAGTTGTCGATAGTAGAGAGAACAGGGTTCGGGGATGTTTGGCCGAGACCGCAGAGAGCGGTGTCTTTGATAACTTTGGCGAGGTTCTTGAGTTTTTCAAGATCTTCCATTGTACCTTGGCCCTTTGTGATTTTGTCGAGGATTTCGCAAAGTCTCTTGTTACCGATACGGCAAGGAGAACATTTACCGCAGGATTCTTCAACGGTGAAGTCGAGGTAGAACTTAGCGACAGAAACCATACAGGAGGTTTCGTCCATAACGATCATACCACCGGAACCCATCATTGAGCCAGCAGCCACGAGGTTATCATAGTCGATCGGGGTGTCGAGGAACTTCTCGGTCAAGCAACCGCCGGAAGGACCACCGGTTTGAACGGCTTTGAACTTACGGCCGCCCTTGATACCGCCACCGATTTCGTAGATGACTTCGCGAAGGGTGATACCCATAGGAACTTCGATCAAACCAACGTTGTTGATTTGGCCTGCCAATGCGAATACCTTCGTACCTTTGGATTTTTCTGTACCGATAGAAGAGAACCATTCCCAACCCTTGTTGATGATAACAGGGATATTGGCGTAAGTTTCAACGTTGTTCACGTTGGACGGTTTCTTCATATAACCTTCAACTGCAGGGAATGGCGGTTTGAAGGTAGGTTCACCACGTTTGCCTTCCATAGAGTGGATAAGGGCAGTTTCCTCACCGCAGACGAATGCGCCGGCACCGTAACGAAGGATGATGTCGAAGCTGAAGTCTGTACCGAAGATGTTTTCGCCGAGCAAGCCATATTCGCGAGCTTGTTTGATAGCTACTTCCAAACGGTGGATAGCCAGCGGGTATTCAGCACGGATGTAAACCAAACCGATGGAAGCACCGATACAGAAACCGCCGATAGCCATAGCTTCGATGATGGAGTGTGGGTCACCTTCCAAGATGGAACGATCCATGAATGCACCTGGGTCGCCTTCGTCGGCGTTACAGATGATGTATTTCTGGTCAGCAGCGTTCTTTGCGCAGAGTTCCCATTTCAAACCGGTCGGGAAACCAGCGCCGCCACGACCACGCAAACCAGCTTTCTTCAAAAGGTCGATGGTTGCCTTAGGATCATTTTGTTCGAGAACGGAAGCGAGAGCTTTGTAACCGTCGCGTGCGATGTATTCGTCGATGTTTTCAGGATCGATGAAACCGCAGTTACGCAAAGCGATACGCATTTGTTTTTTGTAGAAGCCCATGTGCTTGGAGTCGGAGATGTGTTTTTTGTCTTCCGGGTTCTCGTAAAGCAATCTTTGGACTTTTCTACCTTTGATGATATGTTCGTCGATGATTTCGCGGCAATCTTCAGGTTTTACCTGGGTGTAGAATGTGTTATCCGGCAGAATCTTGACGATGGGGCCTTTTTCGCAGAAACCGAAACAACCGGTGGCGATAACTTGAACGTCTTCGGAAAGATTCTTTTCTGCTAAGATGTTAATGAAGTTTTCTTTGATTTTCGGGCTTTCTGAAGCTGTACAACCTGTACCGCCGCAGAGCAAAATGTGATATTTGTAATTTGCCATTGGAGACCTCCTTATTATTTGTTATCGATTTGTTCGTAGTTAACTGGAATTACGCCTTCGAGGATTTCGTTGCCCATGATGTATTTGGTAACCAATTCGCGACCTTTGTTGGTGTCGACGTGACCGAATACGATAGGATCCTCACCCGGTTTTTTAACTTCCACTGTGGGTTCTGCATAGCAGTAGCCCATACAGCCTGTTTGAGATACAACGGCCTTGACGTTTTGCTTTTTGCATTCGTCAATGATGGCTTCCATTGTCTGCTTTGCGCCAGATGCGATACCACAGGTAGCCATTGCGACCTTGATCTGAACCAAGTTTTCTACGTTGTCGCCTTCTTCGCGCAACTCAATCTTGGATTGAAGCTCTTCTCTTCTTTTCTTGAGATCAGCCAATGATTTAATTTTTTCCATAACTTAAATTTTTTTAGTAAGTTGTTGAATTATAGTATAATAAAATTATATTTTTCGGTTTTTGACACAAAAAACCACCGCATTTTTATGCGGTGGCAAATGTAGTATATTTTCCTTTACAAACCATTGCCTCGAAGGAATAAATTTTCATGTTTTTGCCACCCTTCATGCCGTCTCCGTTGAAATGCAAAAAGGGCGGATTCTTGTCCGCCCTTTCCCCTGTATTTTGGTTTGATTTTATCTATTTCCCGAATTTCCTTTCCAAACAGACTTCGTGGTAAATCTGTGTGATAACTTCCTTGGTGTATAATGGGAAGTCGGCTTTCATCATCCAATCGTAATAAGCCGGTTCTTTCAGGAAAACGGCTTTCACGGCTTCGTTTTTGTGTTTGCCGAAATTGAAGACTGCCTCGTCTTTGGTGTTCCAGACGATGTGGCCGGCCATGTCCACGTTGCGGTGTTCGCGGGTGAATGCGCTCAGCGCCTTGACGTCGCCGACAATAGGTTTGCTTTTGACGTGTGTGCGTGGGTCGGTGTATTCCACGTTCTCATATCTTTCCAGCTGGGCTTTGAATACCTCGCAGGTGGCGCGGGTGTCGGCGCTGGCCTGGTGCGCGTCGGTGAGGTCGCCGTCACAGTAGAACTTGTACGCTGCCACTAAGTTGCGCGGCTCCATCTTGTGGAAAATGTTCTGGACATCAATAAGATGGCGGTTGCGTAAATCAAGATTCTTGCCGATTCTCAAAAATTCTTCTAACAGCAAGGGCACGTCGAACTTGTTGGAATTGAAGCCTGCCAAATCGGCGTCTCCGATGAATGCGAGCAGGTCGTCGGCCAGTTCCGCGAAGGTCGGCTTGTCGGCCACATCCTGGTCGTAAATGCCGTGAATGGCAGAGCACTCCTCGGGAATGTGCACGCCGGGGTTGATGCGCTCCGTGCGTTCGATTTCCGTGCCGTCCGGCATCATTTTGATAAGGGAAATTTCTACAATGTGGTCTTTGCCAACATTGAGACCGGTAGTCTCGAGGTCAAAGAAAATGAGTGGTCTGGAGAGGTTGAGGTTCATGTTATTTCTTTATGATTTTTTCGGTTTGGATAATGTGATTGTCTTTTAAAATCTTTACGATGTATATGCCTGATGCGTAGTCTGTTAAACTGATACTTTCGCTCGTCAGGCTGTTGGTTTGCAGGAGCCGTCCGTAGATGTCGAAAATCTGATATTCCAGCCCGTAAACGTCTTCGTCCGTTTGGATGTTGACGTTGCCGGATGTTGGGTTCGGATAGAGTTTCAGAGCGGGCGCTTGCGTATGCACGGCGATGCCGGAGTGGTCGTAGGCCTTGCCCACCACCGGGCGAATCATCGGAGCTCCTTTGTAGAAGGACTCTCTCCATTCGTTGGTTGTCTTATAGAAGAAGTGGCCGCGTGCGTCGTTGTTTTGGTCGAAGCCGAGGTTCAACTGGGTGTTGTGCCTTTGGCAGAATCCCACGTAGAAGGTGCCTTCCAGTGCTATGGGCTCTTCGGGATAATAGTTGGCGAAGTCGAGGAAGTCGTCAGCGTGGTAGGGGAGTTGGGAATCCAGGGAGTAGAGGACTTCTCCGGGCTGTCCGTTGTTGTCGCCCCATACCATCAGAGTGAAGTAGTCGACGTTCTCGTCATTCAATGCGCTGTTGAACCACATGCGCACGCATCTGAGTGTGTCGGGTTCTGCCAGGGTGAACTGTACGGCCAGTGAGGCTTCTGGGCTGCCTTGTGAGGAAAGCAGGCAGTAGCCGGCTTCGGCTGTGCCGTCGTCATAGGCGTAGTAGTTCTCGAATTTCTGCTTGAAGACGCAGGTGTCGTTGCGTGTCAACTCGTCGGTGGAACCCTCCATTCTGAATACGTGGGTGATGACGAATTCTGCGCTGTCCTCGTTGTCGTATGTGTATGCAAAACCGATGGCCGGGTTGGCATGGAAAGTGTAGTCGTGCAAACCGTTGGTGGTAAACGGTGTGGCGTTCTCGTTGTTCACCTGCGAGGTGTAGACGTTGGTCCCGTTATGCGTGACCTTGTAGTTGTAGAAGGTGTTCTTGGTGGAACTGGAGATGTTGGCCAGCTCATTGTGGAAGTTGGAGGCCATGTCGGTAGTGCGATATTGGTGCCAGGGCATAGCCTGATATTGCGTCAGTGCAGAGGTCGCGGGGCTGACGTAAGTCACGTCGTTGGGATATATGTCGTTAGCGCTGCGGTCGGTGTTGAGACGGATGTAGTCGATGTGCCATTGGTCGCAGTTGGAGGCCCACCCGATGATATTGCTGCTGCTCCAGGAGTCGAGGTCGAGGGAGGCGTAGTTGCGGAAGCGGAACTGGAAGTTGTTACGTAGGTACTGTGGGTCAGTGATGGGGATGAGCACCTGCTTGAAATATTGGAGCGGGTTTTCGGAGAGCCAGGTGTCCAGGGTGGTGCCGTTTGCGGACCATACTCTGTTCCAAACATATTCTTCGCCGAATACGGAGTCGGTGGGGATGAGGATGGTCTCGCCGGCGAAGGCGTCGTTTTCAAAAATGAAGATGCACCCAGGCATAAAGGGATTGTCGATGGTGTCGCCGGTGATGTGGTACTCGTTTGGCCCTAAAATGTACTCGCCATAAATGTATCCGGTAAATATCATATTGCCAGTCGAATAGCCGAATTCGAGAATGAGTTCGTCATCGAATTCCGGGGCGTCGCCGATGCGCTCCCATTCTACGGCCGGGGTGGCCTTGCAACCGCCGCCGGGTTGGTAGTAGAAGCTGAAATATAGGGAGTCGCCGATGGACATGGCTCGGTGGTGCGTGAAGTTGCTGTCCAGTCGTATCGGCTGTGACGTCAGCGTGTCAGCGGGGAATGAGGAGCGGTCGGCGTGTGCGTACACACGGCCGTTGGCATCCAGTGCATCTAATGTGGCCACGCCGATGGAAGGCGGGATGACTGGATAGGAGTTGTTGACGAATGCGGTGCGGTCGGTCCACAACTTGGCGTCAGGATAGCCGACGCCTCCGGAGAAGTCGTCCACGAAGGGCAATTTCACGGCCGTGGCGTTGCGCGTTGCGTGCGGGGCCTGCTTGGCGGCTTTCACTAAGACGGGATTCTGCGAAAGACCGGTCACGTATTCTTGTCCTACAGTCAGTAAGGGCAGACAGAACAGTATGCCCAAAAAGGTGAGGATGGTTTTAGTCTTGGATATCATATTTTGTTAAGAGCAGATTAAGGTTCGGGTTCAGTTGTTTCTTCTGGCGTCTCCTCATCGGGAAGGTCGCCGATGTCTTTGCCTACTACGAGGGTGATTTTCTCACCCATCTTGATTTCCGTGCCGGCATGGATGGCATGTCCTTTGTAGAGGACTTCCAATACGGCGTTTTCGTAAGGGCTGGGCCGTTCGATGACGTTGTCGAGCACAAGTCCCTGTGCTTCCAGGATGATTTGTGCCTGGCGGAGTGAGATGTCGTGCAGCTCGGGCATCTTGATGGTGGGCGGCTCGGAGGCGGCGACGGTGAGGTACACTTTGCGGCCTCTCTTCACTTTCTCACCCGGCGCGGGGTCCTGCTTGAGCACGGTGCCGGGCTCTTTGCCGTTTTCATACAAGTTGTCGCTCACTTCGAACACGAAGCCTTCGGCTTTGCCTCTCTGGGTCAGCTCTTCGGCATTCTGCCCGATGAAACTCGGCATCTCGAATTCCCTGCCGTGGCGGGTGAAGATGCGCAAGAGGAATATGATCACGAACAGGAGCAGCAATGTCCCGACGGCTGCCGCCAGTATGTGAAATCCCAAACTATTGGTATTAGGTTTTTTCATAATCTAAAAAATTGAAATAGGATAACTGAAAATACCCTATTTTATTGCAAGGCCGCAAAAATACAAAAAAAGGTCTATGCCGCAGTCAATCGCTGACGAAATTAGCCACAATGCAAAGCGAACATCTTCCTAATGGAAAATGTTCGCTGATAGTATGTTATATAAAATCGGCTAATCGTCTGATTCCCAAGTCTGCGTTATGCCTTCGATTTCAACACTGATTTTGTCTTCGTCAATTATGGTGATGTTGGCAATGTTGAAATTGCCCTCGCCGTCTTCGGCTTTCAAAGTGAGTTCCCCTGACTTAAATTGCGCAATCTGTGCGTAACTTGGCCAAACCCACCACATGTCGTTCTCTTCGAGCGTGCACGTCACTGGCTCTGTGATGTCAAACAGCAGGTCGGTTTGCGTCTGGATCTGGACATAATCCTCTCCTTGGTAGTTCCAATAATTGGAGCAATGTCTGAAGATGCCGTTGCCCTGGATGGTAAATGTGGAATTTTTGATGCTCGGAAGTATGCCCGCAGACTGTGGCCAGGACAGCTGCAATGAGTGCAGGGCATCTCCTTCTTTATGCACAGACCAACTGTTTCCTTCTTCTTTGCTGATGATGAATTCGGATGACAAAACGGGCTCGTTTTCGCTCTCGGTTTGATAGAAAACGTGGATTTGGCAGTTGTCGTCGTATAAAGATTGCCCTTCTACTAAAGTAATGTAGAGGATGTCTTCCTCGTTGGGAGATTCAATTTTCCATTTTTGTCCGCCTTCGTTGGAAATGGTGGTGCTGCCTACGAAGTACTCTTTGAGAATCTCATCTCTTTCGGCTTCCGGTGCGGTAAGCCAGCTGTTGAAATTGAATGCGGGCTCGATAATCTTGTTGAAAAGCGTCCACATATCTTCGCTCCAGGCATCATACATCAGTTTGCCGGTTTTGGTTTTTTGCAGTTCGCCTTGTCCGATTTCACAGCCCGCCAGCACTACAACCAAAGCTATCCATACTATATTTCTAACGATGTTTTTCATAATAAAATTCAATTTTGGGGTTGTTTTTTTCTAAAATTGGTATCCGAAGCCGGCGGACATAAATCCTTTTTGCCCGATACCCAGTTCCAGATTTCCGAACCAGTGCTTGCCGCCGGCTTTCACGCCGAAAGCGGTGAGTTGCCCTGCAGGAAAGACGCCGATTTGGTTGTCAAATGCTATGCCTAATCCGAAGCCGGAATAGAGGGTGACGTGCTGGCGATTGAGATAGGAGAAACGCAAATCGCCCATAAGGGTTCCGAGGACTTCGCCTTTCGATCCGGTGATTTCATCCGTCAGTCGGTCGCGGTAGGTGGCTTTGAAGCCTGTGATGGAGCTGGTCGCGCCCACCCATAGCCATTTGAGTGCGCGATAGTGGTAGCTGAAAGAGAATGTCGGGGTGCAGCGCGCGATGGTGTAGTCCGGCAGTGGCTGCGTCCAAGTGTAAGCGCCAGGTGTGAAGAATCTGTCATGATATATTGCATCCCATCCGATAAAACTACAGTCGATAGCATAGTGCGGATCGCCGATGTTGAACTGGAATTCGTGACGGGGAAGTTCCGTACGCCACGGATCTGTCTGCTTCCGCTCTTTGTATCTTTTGAAAGTGTGGATGTAGGATAGTTGAAAGTTCGCGAAATTGTTGCGTGAGACGATGGTGCCACTTTCCGGAGCGCTGCCATCGGTGGGCGTAATGGTATAACTGCCTTCTGCGTAGTTCTGGAAAGCCAGATTTGCACCTACAGAAGCGCGGAGGAGATCTCCGTATGGCAACTGATAGTAAAATCCCATATCGAAAGTGAGGTCGGCAAAGAGTCTTTTCTTCCCGTAATCGATTTCGGATTCAAAGTTTGAAGAGCGCTCGAAATCCCCATTTTCATTTATTATATAGCCGTCCCAGCTTGTAGAATATGCCCCGAATTGGCCTTGGACAAGACGGACGCCGACGTCGGACATCAGCCAGAAGTTTTTGCCGACGGGGTAGTGGAATTCGAACTTTACGGGGCACGCAAAACTGTATGTTCGATTGGAAATCTTCTCCCAGGGAATGTATGAACCATTGCCGTCTGCTAAAATGGCGTGCTGAACCAATGTGGATCCGAAGTCAAGGGCTGCAGAGATTCCGAAATAGTTGGCAAAGTGATAGGAGAACTCAAGGCCTCCTTCAAAATCGAATCCCGGTTTTGCCAAAGGCGTATTACTGCCGCCCGATGTGCTTTGGTAAATGGTCGGTGAAACCAGTTCGGCCTGCGTCGTCAGACCGATGTGGAAGCCTTTGAATGGATTGTAGCTGTTCTCGTTTTGGGCAAAAATTGTTGTCGAGAACAGCAGACATAAAAATAGAATCTGTTTTTTCATATGTGCTTGATTTTAGAAAAACAAAAGGGTAACGTAAAGAATCACTGATTATTGCAAATGCGATGTTTTTTTTCTTTCCGCCGCTGATGACGGCCTTTATACGGCTTGGGCATATTGTTTATAAATTGGTAATAAATTTGGTGTTGGGGCGGTTTGAGGAAAAAATCAAAAATGTATTTTTGCGCTCACTTTGCTAAAAATTCAACATTAACACAAACTTTTTATCAATCAAAACAATATGGGCGGATTTTTTGGTGTTGTGTCCAACGGACCCTGCAATCCTGATCTTTTTTATGGTATTGACTACCATTCCCATCTCGGCACGAAACGTGGCGGTATGGTGACAATTGAGAACAATGTGTTCCATCGTTCTATCCATAACATAGAAAATTCTTATTTTAGAACGAAGTTCGGTGACGACCTTGCTAAGTTCAAAGGCAATGCCGGAATCGGTGTCATCAGTGATACGGATGCTCAGCCTATCGTGGTGAACTCGCATCTGGGCCGTTTCGGCATCGTCACAGTGGCTAAGATCAACAATTTGGACGAATTGGAACAGGATTGTCTGTCGAAAAATCAGCAGTTTACGGAACTGAGCTCCGGCAAGACCAACCCTACGGAGCTGATTGCTTTGATGATTACGCAGGGCAAGGATTTCGTGGACGGCATCCAGAATGTCTATCGCAAGGTCAAAGGTTCCTGCTCTATGCTCATCCTCACAAATGACGGCATTATTGCGGCACGTGACTATTACGGCCGTACGCCGATTGTGGTCGGTAAGAAAGAGGGTGCGCATGCCCTCTGCTTCGACTGCCACAGCTTTGCCAACCTGGACTACTCTGTTGAAAAATTTGTCGCTCCTGGTGAGATTCTGAAGGTGACGGCCGAAGGCGTTGAACAACTTTTGGCTCCCAATCCCAAGATGCAGGTCTGCTCATTCCTCTGGATATATTACGGCTATCCGACGGCTGATTACGAGGGCATCAACGTTGAAAACACACGATATATGTACGGCTACGAAATGGGCAAGGAGGATGATATCGAAGTGGATATGGTGTCCGCCATTCCCGATTCAGGAATCGCTATGGCCTTAGGTTATGCTGCCGGCAAAAACGTGCCCTACAAACGCGGTATTACCAAATACACTCCCACTTGGTCTCGTAGTTTTATGCCTGTTGACCAAGACACGCGCGAGCACGTGGCTCGTATGAAGTTACTGCCCAACACCGGCGTGATGAAGGACCAGCGTATTGTCTTCTGCGATGATTCCATCGTGC
The DNA here is from genome assembly GCA_024400835.1 of Bacteroidales bacterium. Taxonomy (GTDB): domain Bacteria; phylum Bacteroidota; class Bacteroidia; order Bacteroidales; family WCHB1-69; genus F23-D06. Next base: position 51,422 of record JAKSMC010000001.1, on the reverse strand, counting down.
GCGGCACGCAGTTGCGCGACAATGTGAAGAAACTGTACGGCTACGGCGCCAAGGAGGTGCACATCCGTATCAGTTGCCCGCCGTTGAACTATGGCTGCCACTTCCTCAACTTCTCCGCATCCAAAACGGAAATGGAACTCATCACCCGCCGGGTAATTGCCGAACTGGAAGGCGGTGAAATCAGAAATCTTGAAAAATATTGTGACGACACAACGAAAGAATACGCCAATATGGTGGAGGTGATTCGCAAACACCTTGGTGTCGATACATTGAAATTCAATAAGTTAGACACGATTGCCAAGGCCATCGGCCTGCCCAAAGAGCGATTGTGCACCCATTGCTTCGACGGTTCATCCTTTGGCGAATAACCGGACTTTGCCTCTTCACGCCTCTGCGGTTTTGTTTTCACCGCAAAGACGCAGTGAGCTTTAAGTTTCAAGTTTCAGGTTTCAGATTTCAGGATGCGCCCCCAAAAAGTCAATGTCAATGTTCGATATCAAGGTCTAAGGCCTTCAGCCACCCAATCAGAGCGTATGCCATAGGGGTGGCGCCGAGGCTCTCAATGAGCAACTTGACTACAATCTGGATGCCTATCATCGAGAGTATGTCCCGCGTGGGCACTGTGCCTATGAAGGCGATGCAGACGAATATGGTGGTGTCAACGATGTAGCCGAACACGGAGGAACCGATGGTCCGTATCCACAGATGACGGCCCTTGGTGCGCTCTTTGATTTTGACCATGGCCCAGGCATTGATTAACTCGCCACATAGGAATGCTAAAAGCGACGCTATAGTGATGCGCGGCACGAAGGCGAATACCTGATGGTAGGCTTCCGCGTTGGCGGCAGTCTCCTCCGGGAAGGGCAGCCAAATGCCTATCCAGACAAATACGGTGAAGATTATTTCGCAGAAGAATGTCAGCCAGATCACGCGCTTGGCGGTTTGATATCCCCATATTTCCGTGAGCACGTCGCCTAACATATAGGTGATGGGGAAGATGATGGTGCCTGCGTCGAAAATGGTTACGCCGAAGACATTGATCAATTTCACGGCCATGACATTGGCCGTCAGGTAGCAGGTGACAAGCAAACCTACGATTACGACGAGCGGGGGTAATGTTCGGTTTTTTGAAGGGTTTTCCGAGACCTTGTTCATATTGGTGTGTGTTGTTGTTTGTCAGATGAGCGAGGAGGCTGCCATATAGGGCGAGATCTTCTTTTCGCGGATGAGCGGCAGAAGCCTTTCGATGGCCAGGGCTTTTTCCTCGTCATTGTAAAAATTGTTTTGTAACGTGAAATTTATCCAGTTGTAGAAAATGTTGACGTTCTGTTCGGTGCGGTTTTTCTCGAAGTAGCCGTTGCCTTTGGTGAGGGCTTCGTAGCGTTGTATCATATTCCACACCTTGTCGATGGCAAAGCCTTCAAGTGCGGAGCACACCTCTACGGGCACGTCCCAGCAACTTTCGTTCTTCGGGAACAGCTTGAGGGCCATTCTGTACTGGGCCTGTGCGCCCACGGCCTTGGGCTTGTTGTCGCCGTCGGCTTTGTTGATGACCAAGCCGTCGGCCATCTCCATAATGCCGCGTTTGATGCCCTGCAACTCGTCGCCGGCACCGGCCAGCATCAACAAGAGGAAGAAGTCCACCATGGACTTCACGACCGTCTCTGATTGGCCTACGCCAACGGTTTCGACGATGATGACGTCAAAGCCGGCGGCTTCGCAGAGCACGATGCTCTCGCGCGTCTTGCGGGCAACGCCGCCTAAGGTGCTGCCGGAGGGCGAAGGCCGGATGAAGGCGTCAGGATCGACGGACAGGGACTCCATGCGCGTCTTGTCGCCCAAGATGCTGCCCTTGGTGCGCTCACTGCTGGGGTCGATGGCCAAAACGGCCACTTTGTGGCCCAGTCCGGTGAGCAACTTGCCGAACGCCTCGATGAAGGTGCTCTTGCCCACGCCGGGCACACCCGTGATGCCGATGCGCAATGAGTTGCCGGAATGCGGCAGACAACGCTCGATGATGCTCTGCGCCATGTCGAAATGCTCAGGATTGGCACTCTCAATCAACGTGATGGCACGGCTCAATATGACACGGTCACCCTTGAGGATGCCGCTCACATAGTCGTCCAAGGACAGTACCCTGCGCTTGCGACGTACCAAGTTGGGGTTTACCTGCAGAGGCTGCTCGATGCCTTCGCGTTCCGTCAGTGCTGATTGAAAGTCTTCCATAATGCTTTTTATAATGGGGGACGAAAAATTTTCGCCCTGCCAAAGTTTAAGGTTCAAAGTTTAAATGGCTAACAGCCAGTGTTAACGGTCAATGCCGAAGTTGAACTCCACGGCCTCTTTCATAGAGGAGAAGTAGTGGAAGTGCATACCGTCGATGAAGTTCTCTTTGATGTCGTCGATGTCCTTTTTGTTGTCGGCGCACATCACGATGTCGTAGATGCCGCTGCGTTTGGCGGCGAGGATTTTCTCCTTGATGCCGCCCACGGGGAGGAGTTTTCCGCGCAGGGTGATTTCACCGGTCATGGCGATTTTGTCGCGCAAGGTTTTGCCGGTAAACGCGGAGATGAGAGCGGTGAGTATGGTGATGCCGGCGGAAGGGCCGTCTTTCGGGGTGGCACCTTCTGGCACGTGCACGTGGACTTTCTTCTTTTCGAAGACGGCAGGGTCAATGCCGAAGTTTTCGGCGTGAGCTTTGAGAAACTCGTAGGCGATGGTGGCGGATTCCTTCATCACGTCGCCGAGGCTGCCGGTCATGGTGAGTTCGCCTTTGCCCGGAGAGGTCAGAGCCTCCACGAAGAGGATTTCACCGCCCACGGCTGTCCAAGCCAAGCCTGTGGCCACGCCCGGTACGGAGTTGTCGAAAGCCTTCTCCAATTGGAAGATGGGTGAGCCGAGAATCTCTTTCAGGTCCTTAGGTTCTACTTTCTTTTCAATATGCCCTTCCTGAACCAGTTGCGCGGCACGTTTGCGGATGATTTTGGCAATCGTGCGTTCCAACGTACGCACACCGGATTCGCGGGTGTATTCGCTGATGACCGTTTCAATAGTTTTCGCCGGAATCTGAAGGTCCTTCTTACTCAATCCGTTTTCGTCCAACTGCTTAGGAACCAGATGGCGTTTGGCGATTTCCAGCTTCTCTTCGGCCAGATATCCGGGCACTTCGATGATCTCCATACGGTCGCGAAGAGCGGGATGTACGCTGCCGAGGTCATTGGCTGTGGCAATGAAGAGCACGCGGGAGAGGTCGAAAGAGGTCTCCAGGTAGTTGTCGTAGAATGCGTTATTCTGTTCGGGATCCATAACTTCCAGCAGTGCGGCGGAGGGGTCACCCTGGACGTTCATACCCGTGATTTTGTCAATTTCGTCCAATACGAACACAGGGTTGGCATAGCCGGCCTTGCGCATGTTCTGGATGATGCGGCCGGGCATGGCGCCGATGTAGGTCTTGCGGTGTCCGCGGATTTCAGACTCGTCGCGAAGACCGCCGAGGGAGACGCGTACGTATTTACGTCCCAGTGCGGCGGCGACGGACTTTCCGAGGGAGGTTTTACCCACGCCCGGAGGGCCTGCCAGACAGAGAATCGGAGACTTCATGTCGCCTTTCAATTTGAGGACGGCAAGATACTCGAGGATACGCTCCTTCACCTTGTCCAAGCCGTAGTGGTCTTTGTCGAGCACCTTGCGGGCGCGCTGCAGGTCGAAGTTGTCTTTGCTGAATTCGTTCCACGGCAGGTCAACGAGCAGCTCCAAGTAGTTGAGCTGTACGGAGTAGTCGGGCGCCATGGGGTTGGTGCGTTGCAGTTTTTCCAACTCCTTGTTGAAGAGCGCTGCTGTTTCCTTGTCCCATTTTTTCTTGGCGGCGCGTTCCTTGAGGGAGGCGTAGTCTTTTTCAGAAGGAGACCCACCTAATTCTTCCTGGATGGTCTTCATCTGCTGGTTGAGGAAGTATTCGCGCTGCTGTTTGTCCAACTCCTGTTTGGACTTGTCCTGGATCTGGTTTTTGAGTTCCAGCATCTGGATGTCGCGGTTGAGGTACTTGAGTACCGTTTTGGCGCGGTCAACGATGTTGGTTTCCTCGAGGATGTGTTGTTTGTCCTCGACGGAAGTGTTGAGGTTGGAAGCCAGGAAGTTGATAAGGAAGGAGTTGCTTTCGATATTTTTGAGGGCGAGTGCGGCCTCGCGTGGCATGTTGGGCGCCATTTTGATCATGCGTCCTGCGGTGTCGCGAAGCGTGGACACTAAGGCCTTGAAGTTCTTGTGGTTGACAATGGCGGGGTCGAGTTCGTTGGTGACGAGGGGTTCGACAGCGCCTTTGTAGTAAGGTTCTGTCTGTGTGATTTCCTTGAGTGTGAAGCTCTTGATGCCTTGCACGATGATGGTCACACCGCCGTCGGGCATAGTGATGTGCTTGATGATGCGGGCCAGTGTGCCGACTTTGTAGAGGTCATCTGCGGTGGGCTCTTCCACGTCGTTGGTGCGTTGTGCGATGACGCCGAAGGTCTCCGTGGAATGGGAATATTCCTGTGCCAGGCGTATGGATTTTGTCCTGCCCACATTGATGGGGATAATCATGCCGGGGAAAAGGAGCGTGTTGCGCAAGGGCAGCAGGGCGATTTCGTCGGGCACGGGGACTTTTTGGAGGCTGGCTTCGTCATCCAAGGAAAAGAGCGGTATGAAGTTGGAGTCGCTGTCTAAAATGTCTTCTAAAAGGGATATGTCCTTCATCTTCAGGGAGTTAATAAATAAAAAAACTGACCTTTCTTGTTCTACAAAAAAGGTCAGCAAAAGTACAAAATATTATGGATTATTTAGATTTGTTAGCGTCCAAATGACGAGCATATTTGTTGCGGAACTTATCAACACGACCAGCGGTGTCGACGAGTTTCATCTTACCTGTGAAGAACGGGTGAGATGTATTGGAGATTTCTAACTTAACCAGCGGATATTCATTTCCGTCTTCCCATTGAATGGTGTCTTTTGTAGCAACGGTAGACTTTGTCAAGAAAGCGTAATCGTTTGACATGTCTTTGAATACAACCGTTCTATACTCTTTTGGATGGATACCTTTTTTCATCTTATTATTGCTTTATTTGTTGTCTAAAAATTTGGACCGCAAAAATACACTTTTTTTCAAATAGTTCAAGTAGTTATAGAATTTTATTTTCTATATATGGAAAAGATGTTGCAAATTAGATATAAATAATTGATTTACAACATAATGGGTTTTATGGCGTCGTCAACGGAGAAGTCTCCTATGCGGGTGCGTCTGAGGGCAGTCAGGTGTGCGCCGCTGTTTAATTTCTCACCGAAGTCGCGTGCAATGGCGCGAATGTAAGTGCCTTTGGAGCATTTGATGCGGAAGTCTATTTCCGGAAGTTCGAATCTGGGAAGTTCGAAGTCGTAGATGGTGATGTCTTTGGCGGCGAGTGGTGCTTCCTCACCTTCGCGGGCGAGTTCGTAAGCGCGGCGTCCGGCTAACTTGACGGCCGAGAATACCGGCGGCACCTGTTGGATGTTGCCGATAAAGCTCTTGGCGGCTTCTTCAGCTAATTCCGGGGTGATGTGCTCGAAGGGATATTCGCAGTCCACGGGATGTTCCAAGTCGAAGCTCGGTGTGGTGGCGCCCAGACGGAACGTTCCTGTGTACTCTTTGACCTGCGCTTGGATGGAGTCTATCTGTTTGGTCATTTTGCCCACGCAGATAATCAGCAGACCTGTGGCTAAAGGATCAAGCGTGCCGGCGTGTCCGACTTTCACCTTGTGGCCCACCTGGCGTTGCACCATGCGGCGCACTTTGCCGACGATGTCGAAGGAGGTGCATTTGTACGGTTTGTCAAACAACAGGGTGTCGCACTCCGGATTCACGTCGAATTCGGGCAGCATGAAGGTGGCTTCGTGTACGAGTTTGTTTCCCATTAGATTCCGAAAATGATGGCGAGAATGCCGATGATGGCACAATAGACGGCGAACCAGATGAGTTTGCCTTTTTTTACGATGTTGATCATCCATTTGCAGGCCAGGCAGCCGGTGGCAAATGCGGCCAGGAAGCCGACGATGAGCGCTGCGGGAGATACGCCGCTCATGGCATTGCTGAAGCCGATGTCCATGATGTCGATGACGTTTAACAAAGCTTCACCCAATACCGGCGGGATGACCATAAGGAAGGAGAACTGAGCTAGTCGCTCCTTCTTGTTGCCGAGCAGGAGGCCGGTGGCAATGGTCGTTCCGGAACGTGACAGTCCTGGCAATACGGCCACGGCCTGTCCTACGCCGATGATGAAGGCGTGCAGTCCGGAGATGTTCTCACGTTGGCGCGGTTTGGCAAAATAGGAGAAGGCCAACAGGGTGGCGGTCACTAACAGCATAATACCCACAATCAGCAGGCCGGAGCCGAAGACTTCTTCCACTTTGTCTTTGAAAAAGAAGCCCACAATGGCCACGGGAATCATAGATATCAGGATATTGATGGCGTACTTGGTGCCGTCGTTGAGGCCGCTGTAGCTTTTCCACGACTGTTTGGTGAAGAGGTCTTTGAAAATCCAGACGATCTCTTTCCAGAGGATGACGAGGGTGCTGAGTACGGTGGCCACGTGAAGGACCACGGTGACGGTCAGGTTTTCCTCGCCGGAGAGACCGAAGATGTTGGACATAATGGTAAGATGTCCGCTACTGCTCACGGGCAAAAACTCGGTCAGCCCTTGGATGATGCCGAGTATAAGGGATTCGAACCAACTCATGATTAAGCTTCTTCTTGGTCTTTATTTTCCTTTGGAGCTCTGGGGTGCCACATAATGGCGACGATTTCGATGACGAGGCCAGCGAACATCAAGATGGGGGAGACCACGGTGCGGCGGGCACTGAAGATTTCGCCGTCGAAGGTGTTGGGGTCGGCTACGGCACCGCCTTTAAGGCAGAAGTAACCGATGATGAGGATGATGGCGCCTGCAATCATCAGGATATAGTTGATTTTGCGGAAAAGCGGTGGGCGTTTGCCTTGTTTGGCAGGATTTTGTTTTTCGTTTTTCTTTGTTGTGATAACGGTTGCCATTGTAATATAGGTAAATGATTTATAAATAAAGTCTTTCGTCTTTGATGCGGATGTATCTGTTCACGGATATCGCTGAGATGATGACGGTGAACAGGATGCTGAGCAGCAGGATGCCGCCTAAGATGATGGCAATGTACAGCATTTGTGAGAAGTCCACGAATTCGGGTGCCGACTTGTTGCCGAAGAAGAGAGCGGTGGCGAGGAGCATAATGGCGATGATGCCACCCCAAATGCCTTGAATAAGGCCTTTGGTGATAAAAGGTTTGCGCACGAACTTCGGTGTCGCGCCTACTAACAGCATGCTCTTGATGTTGAAACGTTTTGCGTAGATGTTCAAACGTATGCAGTTGGCAATCAGCAGCATGGTGATGAACATGAACACCGCGCAAATGCCGAGGATGACCCATTGTATTTTCTGGAAGTTGTTGCTGACCTTTTTGACGATGAAGTCCGGATAGTCAACATCTTGGACGATCTCGTTGCGTTTGATCTCTTTGGAAATCTTAGCTAAGGAGTCGGTGTTGGCGTATTCAGGAGTGACGCTGATGATGATGGAGGCGTTCAGCGGGTTGGGGATGACTTCCGTGTAGTTGCTGCCGATGATTTTGATGGCCTCACGGGTGTTGTCCTCTCTGGAGGAAACGCGCGATGCGGCAATGTAGGGCTTCACTTTGACCTGCTGTTCCAAGGCGATGATGTCAGCCTCTTTGACGTCAGAATAAAACAGGACCTCTATTTCAATATTTTTAGAAAGATTCTTGAGATATTGAGTGGAGAAGAAGGCGAAGAAACCAAGGATGCCGACGAAGAACATCGTGAGCGCGATACTCAGGACGGAGCCGAATGCGGAGAGTCTCAAACGGGCTTTCGTAATCCTATCTATGGTGTCTGGATATTTTGCCATTGTGTACAATTTTAGAACGGCGGCAAAAATACAAAAATAATGCGATAATGCGAAAATCACAAAATGTGATAATCAACAGCCTATTAGGCTTCAAACATTCCCGAAAAGCCGCGTAAGGATGAAATCGCCATTTATCACATTAAAATTGTATTTTTGCGCCCTCAATCTTCAATATGACCCAGCTCAAACGTCTGTTACGCTATCTGCTTAAATATAAGGCCAACATTCTTTTGGTGTTGGTGGCCAACATATTGTATGCCTTCTTCTCCATCTTCACACTGGGCATGATAGTGCCCTTCCTGTCGGTGCTTTTCGACCAGGTGCAGTCGGTGGCAACACGTCCGGAATTTGCGATGTCGTCGAAATATTTTATCGACACCTTCTACTATTATATGGGGGCGGTCATCCTGCGCTTCGGAAAAACCTCGGCGCTGTTCTATATCGCCGGCGTGATGGTCGTGCTCTCCTTCCTGTCTAATTTGTGCCGCTATATGGGGATGTACTGCTTGGCTCCGATTCGGGCGGGCATATTGAAGGACCTCCGCAACGATATGTACAAAAAGTTGCTCGTCCTTCCGCTTTCTTTCTATTCGGAACAACGTAAAGGCGACATCATCAGCCGCATCGGCGCCGATGTCCTCGAAGTGGAATGGTCCATATTCTCGGCGCTGCAGGCTATCTGCCGCGACCCGGTTATGATTGTCGTCTTCCTCATAGCACTCTTCTCCATCAGCGTCAAACTTTCCCTGGTCGCCTTGGTTGTGCTGCCGCTTATGGGATTCCTGTTGGGAAACATCGGCCGTAACATCAAACAGTATTCGCTGCGCTCCCAGCAACTGCTCGGCCGGATGAGCTCTATGTATGAGGAGGCCGTCGGCGGACTGCGCGTCATCAAGGGCTATAATGCCGTTGAACATACCTATGAGAGTTTTAAAAAGAACAATTTCAAATTCTATCGACTCAACAAGAAGGTGTTCCGTATCAGCGAACTCGGCGCTCCGCTCATTGAGTTCCTGTGCATCCTGGCGATGATGTTCATCACGATTGTCGGCTTCAAACTGGTGCCGGAACTTTCATTGGGGAAAAGCACGCAGTTTATGCTGTTCTTCGTTGTCTTCGCAAGGCTGATTGTTCCGGCCAAGTCTTTGGTATCGACCTATTATACAATGCAGAAAGGTCTCACGGCGGCATCTCGTGTGTATGAGATTATCGATGCGGATGAGAAAATCACAGAATGCGAAAATCCGAAGTCTATAGAAGAACTTAAAGAGAAGATAGAGTTCAGAAACGTATCATTTTCCTATAATGATGTCGAGGAAGAACAGGCTTGCGATGTGCTGCACCATATAGATTTCACCTTGCGCAAAGGGCAGATGGTGGCCATTGTCGGCCCGTCGGGAAGCGGCAAATCCACGATGGTGGATCTTCTGCCGCGTTTTTACGATGTCAAGTTCGGGGAGATTCTGATAGACGGCGTGCCGAACCAGGAGTACCGGATTTCCGATTTGCGCAACCTCTTCGGCATGGTCAGCCAGGATGTCATACTGTTTCACGACACGGTGTACAACAACATCGTCTTCGGTCTGCCCGATGTTACGGAAGAGCAGGTCTATGCGGCAGCGAAGATTGCCCAGGCCCATCAGTTCATAACGGAAATGGAGGAGGGCTATCAGACTGTCATCGGTGACCGTGGGATGCGGCTTTCCGGTGGCCAGCGCCAGCGGCTCAGCATTGCCCGCGCCCTGCTGCGCAACCCGCAGGTGCTCATTCTGGACGAGGCCACATCCGCTTTGGACAACGAATCTGAGTACCTTTTCCAGGAAGCGCTGATGCCCTACGTAAAAGAACATACCGCCATTGTCATTGCACACCGTCTGAGCACTATCCGCTATGCTGACACGATACTGTTCGTCAAGGACGGACGCATTGTGGAGTGCGGCAACCACGAACAGCTGATGGCCCTGAAAGGCGAATATTACCATTTCCACGAGGTCCAACAATAGCCCTTTATACACACTTTTCTGTTTAAAAATCCAAAAAACACTACTTGGAAACATAGGACCGAAACTGTATTTTTGCAGCTTCATAATTTTATATTATTATGTGTTTATATAAGTACAACGTTGCAGTCATCGCCGGCGGGGATTCCGGCGAATACGAAGTGTCCCTCAGAACGGCTGACAATATCTTCAATCAGCTTGATCGTGAAAAATTCAACCCTTATCTCGTCCATTTCAAGGGCGCCGATTGGAGCTATACGGATGAGCAGGGTAACAAATATGCCATCGACAAAAACGATTTCTCCCTTAATATCGATGGGAAGAAGATAACCTTTGACGTGGCTTTCATCGCCATCCACGGAACTCCCGGCGAAAACGGGAAGCTCCAAAGCTATTTCGAAATGATAAAACAGCCCTATACCGGTTGCGGAAGTTTCTGCTCGGCGCTGACATTTAACAAATACTACTGCAATGTCTCCGCCGCCGCGCTGGGCATACCTGTCTCCCCGTCATTGCATTTCTACCGCACCGACGAAATCGACATCGAACGCGTGGAGCGCGTTTGCGGTTATCCCTGCTTCGTGAAATCCTGCAACTCCGGTTCCAGTGTGGGCGTTACCAAGGTCCACAAACGTGAAGAACTGGAGTCGGCTTGCGAGGAGGCTTTCAAGTACGACAATCAGCTGATGATTGAAAAATTTGTGCGCGGCCACGAATATACCTGCGGCGTGACCTCCGTGTACGGGGATGTGCGCGTGCTGGCCATTACGGAAGTCGTCGCTACCAACGAATTTTATGATTATGACGCCAAATATTCGGCTGTGGGCCATAAACTGATTACCCCCGCGGTTCTTTCTCAAACTGATGAGGAGGCTATCAGAAGATACTCTACCCGTCTGTTCCATCACCTGGACTGCAAAGGCGTCGTCCGCGTCGATTTTATTGTCTCCGAAGATGATGGCGTGGCCTATTTCCTCGAAGTCAATACTATTCCGGGACAAACCGCGTTGAGCATCGTCCCCGAACAAGTGAGATTTAATAATTTGGACCTTAAGGAATTCTACACCAAAATGGTGATGGAAGCCTTGCAATAATGAATTTGAGAAATAAGATTTGAAATGAGAAAGAGTTATAAAATCCTTTGCATAGTTCTGTCTTCGATGTTGATGCCGTTTTGTCTTTTCGCGCAATATACCGAGAAGGACATTTATGCGTATATCGACCAGTATAAAGACGTGGCTATGCAGAAGATGGTGGAACATAAGATTCCGGCAAGTATCACCATCGCCCAGGGCATTTTCGAAAGTGCCTGCGGAAAGAGCCACCTCGCAGTAGATGGCAACAACCATTTCGGCATCAAGTGCCATACGGATTGGACAGGTGACACTATCCTGATTGATGATGACGAACTCCAGGAATGTTTCCGCAAGTACGAAACCGTGGCCGAATCCTTTAATGACCATTCTCTTTTCTTGAAAAACAGAAAACGCTATGCCAACCTGTTCGCTTTGGACATTCTGGATTATCCCGGCTGGGCCCGTACATTGAAAGAAGACGGCTATGCCACCAACCCCAAGTATGCAGACCAGCTGATCAGCCTGATTCAACGCTATAACCTCGCCCGTCTGGATACGCTTTGCATGCAAGGCGCCAGCCCGGCAGATTTCGCCTGCGTCACCAAAAAGCAAGAGCCCGCATCCCAGAAACCGAAAACACAGGACACTCCGGCCAAGAAGCAGGAAACGAAGGCTCCCGGCAATATGAAGGTGTTCACGGCTATTGGAAACGATTACCCCGCAGGAAACAGCCCGTTCAGTTACCGCAAGGTCTTTGAAAACAACAGAACCTATTTCATCATCGCCAAAAAGGGTGATACTTACGAGACTATTGCGGGCGACGTCCAAGTGGCAGCGACCAACCTCCGCAAATTCAATGACGCTCCCAACGGCAGCCAGCCGGTGGAGAACGAAATCGTCTATATCGAATCCAAAGCGAAAACCAACACGGCACGTGTGCATATCGTGCAAACCGGTGAAACACTGCGATATATTTCCCAACGCTATGGCGTACAATTAGAATATTTATTCAAATACAATAATTTGAATGAAAATTCGATTATACACCCCGGTGATCAAATTTTATTAAGACATTAAAATTTCAACAACTATGAAAAAGACAGTACTTCTCTTGGCAGTGATATTGGGGCTTGTGACTGGCTATGCCCAGAACTATACTCTTGATGATCAGGTCTATGACTATATTGACCAGTATAAAGACCTGGCCATGCAGGAGATGGAACAATACCGCATTCCGGCCAGTATCACTCTGGCACAGGCTATCTATTCTTCCAAGATTGGAATGAACAGGGTGGCTAAGGAAGCCAACAACCACTTCGGCATTATGTGCCATACCAGCGAGTGGACGGGTGAAACTTTTTATGAAACGGAAAATCACTCCAGTGATTACTGTTATAGAAAATATGCTTCTGTAAAAGAATCCTATCGTGATCATTCACTGTTCCTTTCCCAACGCAGCCGCTATGTGAAGCTGTTCTATTATCCCATCACGGATTACAAATCCTGGGCCATCGGCTTGAAGGAAGCTGGATATTCCGGCAACCCGCGCTATGCGGACACGCTGATTTCCATCATTGAGAAATACTATCTGATGCATTATGACCGCAAGGTGGCTCTGAAAATCGGAGATACGACAGCCCTGCAGGCCATGACTGCTCCTCAACCTGAACGCGCTACGAACACTACAACTACGCCGATCTCCTATACGACTACGGCAACCTCTCAGCCGAGTACCATAAAATCGGCTCAGACTCCTGAAGACCAAGCACCGAAAACACAGCCCGTGGCTGCGCAGACAACCCCTCCGGCTCAGCAGCAGCCATCTGCGAAATCCAAGCAAGACACGCTCCAAGTCAACGGCATCGACGTCATTGTCAATAAAAAAGAACAGCCCAAGACGGTGAAATACGATACCATCGTCACTACTCTCCCGGCACCGGAAAAAGTGGGTGGCAAAAATGTCTTTGTCCTCGACCCCTATTCTGTGCCGTTTAAAGTTGCCTATTATCCGTACACCTCACGTCCTACATACGAAAACAACAAGACAAAGTTCATCATCGCCAAAGCCGGTGATACTTACAAGAAGTTGGCAGAATCACTGCAACTTACAGAGAAGAACCTCCGTCTCTACAATGATGTTTACGACGATTCCGAGCCTATTGAGGATGAGGTTGTTTATGTAGAAATGAAAAGCACTAAGTCTCCGGTTGAATTCCATACGTTGGCTGCAGGAGACACTTACCGCTATATTGCTCAAAAATACGGCATCCAGTTGAAGATCATCATCAAGCGTAATAGTGGCGCTATCAGCAACTATGGTGTCGGTGACCAAATATGTATCGGTTGTAAATAATTCAGAATAACAATCCATTATAGATATCATGCCAAAGTCCATTTATCACTTTAATCCAGAGACGCTTTCATACGAGAAGGTGAAGCTTGGTTTCAAGCACGTCTTCAAAAGGGTGATTTGGGTTTTCGCCAGTGGTTTTGCACTGGCATTGATATTTGTGTGGATTGCATTTTACTTTGTCGATTCTCCGAAGGTGAAGATTTTGGAACGTGAGAACAACGAGCTGAAGTCGGAAGTTGAATACCTGACGTCCCGTTTGGATGTGATGTCTGACGTGTTGTTGGATATCGAGGACCGCGACGACAATGTGTACCGAACCATCTTGGAGGCTGACCCAGTGCCGGCCAGCGAGCGTTATCCGCTCATTCTCGACGACTCCCGTTTCGACAGCATTTCCCGAACGGAGGCCTACACATTGCTGAAGGAGGCCAACAAGAAGGCAGACAAACTAACCGTGCGTTTGGCTGCACAGGCCAAGTCTTTTGCCCAATTGGAGAAGATTGCTGGAAACAAGACGGATATGTTGAGTTGCATTCCTGCTATTCGTCCGCTGAAGAACATGTACGCCATCACCTCTGGTTTCGGCCGCCGTTATCACCCGATTCTGAAAAGGCTGCGCGCACATACCGGAGTGGATATTGCCGCACCGAAGGGCACACCTATCTTTGCCACGGCTGACGGCACCGTTTCCAGCGAAAGCCCGGGCGGCGGCTATGGTATCACCATTGTCATTAATCATGGATATTCCTACAAAACTCTCTACGCCCATCTTTCTAAAAAAGCTGTGAAACCGGGCCAGAAAGTGAAACGCGGCCAGGTTATCGGCTACGTCGGTTCAACGGGTATGTCCACGGGCTCCCACCTCCATTATGAGGTTATCAAAAACGGCCAGCGCGTGAACCCTGTCTACTATTTCAATGCTGAAATCACCCCTGAAGAATACAACCAGATTCTCAAATCTTCTAAGAAAGTTAATCAATCGCTCTCTTAGTTGAAGATGAAAATGGACGATTCTTGGGATTTGCTGAATGTTCTATGCGTGTCTCTTTCCGTGTAAATATAGTCATTGCGATGTTGGTGCTGGCAGCACTGATTGGCGCGTGCAAACCGAAGTACGACACATCGGATAAGATGATTTTTCATTACAACGAATCCAACGGCATCCAGACGTTGGACCCGGCGTATGCGTCGGGCCAGGCCGTGATTTGGCCGTGCAACCAGCTCTATAACGGATTGGTGGATTTGGATGACTCGCTGAATATCGTTCCGGCCATCGCCAAAAGCTGGACCATCTCGGAAGACGGCCTGCTATACACTTTCACCCTCCGCGACGATGTGACGTTCCATGACACGCCATTTTTTCCGTTTAAGAAAAAGAGAGTGGTCACGGCCCAAGACTTCGTTTATAGTTTCTCCCGTATTTTAGATTCCGAAGTGGCCTCTCCGGGTGCGTGGATTTTTCAGAAAGTAAAACGTGATGAGAAGGGCCAGGCTGCCTTTCGCGCACTTAACGATACGGTGTTCCAAATAGAACTTTCCGAGCCGTTCCCACCTTTCCTCGGCATCTTGACAATGAAATACTGTTCTGTCGTTCCAAAAGAGGTCGTGGAACACTACGGCAAGGATTTCCGCAATCACCCGGTGGGCACGGGACCGTTCCAGTTCCAACTCTGGCAGGAAGGCGTGAAACTCGTTATGCGTAAGAATCCAGACTATTTTGAAAAAGACGAAAAAGGAACCCGACTGCCCTATCTGGATGCTGTCGCCGTCTCGTTCATTGTCGATAAACAGTCTGTCTTCATGGAGTTCATGAAAGGCTCTTTGGACTTTATGTCAGGTATAGAAGCCTGCTACAAAGATGCCTTGTTGACCAAAGACGGTCGCCTCAATCCGGATTACAAGGATGAAGTGAAGTTGCTTACAGGCCCTTATCTGAATACGGAGTATTTGGGCTTTATGTTGAAGCCTGGCGACAAGGAAAACCCGATTTTGGATAAGCGTGTGCGTCAGGCCATCAATTACGGATTCGACCGCGAGAAGATGATGAAATACCTGCGCAACAACGTTGGCTATCCCGGCACGGCTGGTTTTGTGCCGCGGGGTATGCCTTCGTACAACCCAGCGCGCACGGGTGGCTATGACTACAACCCGAAGAAGGCAGCGAAACTGCTGGCGGAGGCGGGCTACCCCAACGGCAAAGGCCTGCCACCCATCTCAGTGGCGGTGTCGGCCTCCTATGCTGACTTGGTGCAGTATATGCAGCACGAACTGTCGGAACTCGGCATCGAGCTGAAAATGGATGTGATGCAGGGCGCACAACAACGCCAGATGATGCGCAACTACCAACTTCCCTTCTTCCGTGGCTCCTGGATTTGCGACTATCCCGATGCCGAAAATTATATGGCCTTGTTTTATTCTAAAAACCTCCAGCCTGTGGGCTCGAATTATACCTATTATGTCAATCCTGACTTTGACAAACTGTACGAGCGCTCACAACGTTGCGCCGACGAAGCACAACGCAATGACTGCTATACGCGTATGGACTCGCTGCTGGTTGCCGATGCGCCTTTCGTGGTGCTTTACTATGACAAAGTGGTGCGTTTCACTCGCGCCAATGTGACTGGCATGGGCACGAACCCGGTGAATATGCTGAACTTGAAACGAGTGAGGATTGCCAAGAAGAGAGATGCGTGAGAAGAATGCCTCTCCTCATTCCGATTTTTTATGTAAGTTTGCGCCGTTTTTTGAAAAAGATAAATTATTGATACTATGCTTAAATACTTTAAAGAACCGCCGTTCTCCGTCACCATTTGTGACAAAGATGGCAAGATATTGGAAATGAATGACAAATCTGTTGCAACATTCTGCAAAGATGGAAAACCCTTGATTGGCAATTCACTCTTGGACTGCCATCCGGAACCAGCGCGCACCAAGTTGCTCGGTTTGTTGGAAAACCACAACGTCAACGCCTATACCATTGAGAAAAACGGAATCAAGAAACTGATTTACCAGTCGCCTTGGTACGACAACGGGGAATTTGCCGGATATATCGAATTGTCTATGGAGATTCCGATGGAGATGCCGCACTATGTGCGCAAACCACAGAAATAGCAATGGCGTTACATCTACTTGCTCTTTTATCTTTTAACTCTTAATTATTACTTGAAAATAATGTTCCCAAACAATCGCGATAAAGAAAAGGACACCAGCCTGATTTACGGCATGCGCCCGATTTTCGAGGCCATCGAAAGTGGCAAGACCATTGACAAGGTGCTCTTCCAAAAAGGTTTGCAGGGCGAACTCTTCAAACAGCTTTTTTACGAAGTTCGCCAGCATAAAATCCCGTTCCAATATGTGCCGCTCGAGAAACTCAACCGGCTGACGCGCAACAACCACCAGGGTGTGGTCGCCTTCCTGTCGGCTATAGAGTACAGCAGCATTTACGATATCGTTCCGACGATTTTCGAAGAGGGTAGGACTCCGTTTCTACTGCTGCTCGACAAGGTGACGGACGTGCGCAACGTGGGCGCGATTGCCCGCTCGGCTGAATGCGCCGGCGTTGACGCAATCATCATTCCGCTGAATGGCGGCGCGCAACTTAACGAGGATGCTGTGAAGAGCTCCGCAGGGGCACTCAACAAGATCCCAGTCTGTCGCCACTCCAATCTCGTGGAGGTTATCCAGTATCTCAAAGATTCCGGCATTGAGGTGGTGGGCGTGACCGAAAAGGCCAACCACGCGCTTTACAACAAAGATTTCACCGGTCCGCTCTGCCTGATTATGGGCAATGAGTATGAGGGCATTGCGTGGGATTATCTGCGCCATTGTAATGACACGGTAACCATTCCGATGGTGGGCACGGTGCGCTCACTGAATGTCTCCGTGGCTACGGGAATCACACTGTTCGAAGTGGTCAAACAACGTAATCCGGTGAAGGAATGAAGAAAATAGGCATACTTTCCGATACCCACGGCTACCTTCATCCCAATGCCTTTGAGTTTTTCAAGGAGTGTGATGAGATATGGCACGCAGGCGATATTGTCGATGACTTTATCTTGGACGAACTGCAGGCGATTGCCCCCGTGGTGCGCGCTGTCTATGGCAACTGCGACGATTGGGATATCCGCCGTGAAATTCCTGAGACGCAGGTTTTCCAATGCGAAAACCACAAGGTGGCCATAAAGCACATTGTGGGATATCCGGGCAAGTATTTCCCCGAAGGCTTGCAATTGATTCAGGAGGAAAAACCGACACTGCTGGTTGCCGGCCATTCCCATATCTTGAAGGTTATGTATGATAAGAAGAACAATCTGATGTTCATCAATCCCGGCGCCGCCGGACGTTACGGCTTCCATACCCGTTTGACGATGATGCGACTGAAGATTGACGGGGACAATATCTCTGATTTGGAAATTTACGACGAACCCAAACTACAACCGATTCCATGATTACTGACGAACATCCTATCATTACAGTCTTGGGCCCGACGGCAACGGGGAAAACGCACATTGCGGTGCGCTTGGCGGCTGAACTCGGTGGCGAAATCGTCAGCGCTGATTCACGCCAGATCTACCGCAGAATGGATATCGGCACGGGTAAGGATATCTCCGAATATCGCTACAACGGGCAAGATATTCCCTATCATCTCATCGATATTGAGGAACCCGGTGTGAAATACAATGTGTTCCGCTATCAGCAGGAGGCTTTCAAAGCGATGCGTGACATCCAGTCCCGCGGCAGGCAGATCGTCCTCTGTGGCGGTAGCGGCCTGTATATCGAAGCCGTCATTCAAGGCTACCGCTTCAGTTTTCAGGATGACGGACAGATTCTGTCTGACCCTGTGCCGTCTGTCTTAATCGGTCTCCGCGGCGAACGCGACCTTATCCGCTCCCGCATTACATCCCGACTGAAAGCCAGATTGGAAGAGGGCATGGTAGATGAAATCCGCGGACTGTTGGATTCCGGCGTTCCCTCGGAAATCCTGCTCCGCTATGGCCTCGAATACAAGTTCGTGACGTTGTATCTGTTGGGTGAGATTGATTATGAAGAGATGTTTGAGAAACTGAATGTGGCCATCCATCAGTTCTCCAAACGCCAGATGACGTGGTTCCGCCGTATGGAACGCCTCGGAATGGATATCCACTGGATTGATGTCGCACTCCCCGAGGACGACAAAATGGAGGCCATTTATCACATTATTAAAGACTGCGGAGGAACATCCCTGCCGCAGACCTCAGATCACTAATCGCAAATCAAAAAAAATCCATATTTGCGCATATAACTTTTTTGTATTTTTGCGCCCTCAAAAAATTAAGCACCAAGATGTAGTCATTTTCAGTTTCTAATCCTAAAGAGAAAGGAGGTTATTTATGGTAGATACCATCGATTTTGGTACCTTTAAATGGAATCATATTACAAATCCGACAGTCGAAGACCTTGACTTTTTAAGGGATAACTTCCATTTCCACCCTTTGGATATAGATGACTGTTCCAGTTTCGTTCAACGTCCCAAAATAGATATTTACGACGACTATTTCTTCTTAGTCCTGCATTTCCCTTTGCTGGACAAGCGTACGCAATTGGTGAAAACTGAAGAAACCAAGATTTTCTGGGGCCAGGATTACCTCATCACGGTGGGCAATTCCCATTATGTGGTGCAGGATTTGTTCAATTATACTAAAATCCATCCGGAACCTGAAGACGAAGACGACATCAGCGGTACCAGCGACGCTATCTTATACCATATATTATATAGAATGATGAAGGAGACTTTCCTGCTCGTGGAACGCATGGGCACGGAATTGGACTTTATCAATCGAGAACTTTTCAGCAGCAAGTCTGAAAAAATCATTGAGCAGATTTCGCGTTTCCGTAAGAACATCATTCAGTTGAATACTATGTTCAAACCGCAGTTGCGCCTTTTCAAACTGTTCGAATCCGGCGATGTGAAGGGCTTCGCTGACGATATGGAAGAATACTGGGGCAATATCCTCGACTTCTATCAGAAGATGTGGGATATGATTGACGACTACGGCGAGTTGGTTGACGGGCTTTCCAGCACGTTCGATTCATTGCAGACGAAC
This sequence comes from Bacteroidales bacterium, assembly GCA_024400835.1. Lineage (GTDB taxonomy): Bacteria > Bacteroidota > Bacteroidia > Bacteroidales > WCHB1-69 > F23-D06. Next base: position 31,952 of record JAKSMC010000001.1, on the reverse strand, counting down.
AAAACCAACGAGATTATGCGAATGCTCACCATTATCTCCACCATTGTACTGCCGTTGACCTTCATCAGCGGTCTGTATGGTATGAACGTGGCTTTGCCCTTCTCGAGTTCTCCCTATGCCTTTTTGATTGTGGTGGGCTTCTGCGCCATCATCTTAATTGTCCTGGTGCTGTTCTTTATCAAAAAGCATTGGCTGTGAAATAATTTTTTATGATTGAAAAGATTGCAGGACGCGTGCCTGCGTCGTGCTTGTAGTCTATATTTTCCTAAATGTATAAAACAAAACTCAATATCGTCCAACTTGAAGATGGGGATTTTCATACGCTAATCAAGGCTTCCGTTATGGGACAGCCCATTAGAGTCGTTTTGGATACTGGTGCGTCACATAGTTGCATGGATGCGGCTTTCGCTAAGTCTTTGCTGCCGGAATTGCATACCGAAGAGCATGACGGCGTAACGGCTGGCATCGGCGGTGACGATTTCGAGGTCCGCATTGCCAATATCCCTGACTTTAAAATCGGCCATTTCAAGCAGTCGGCCTACGATAATATGGCTCTAATTGATTTTTCCTATATCAACCAAGCCTACTGCCGTTTGCACAAGCAGCCAATCCAAATGATCCTCGGCAATGATTTCTTAGTTGAACACAATGCCGTGATTGATTACAAAATGAGGTCTCTTTTTTTTGAAAAATAATGGAAGAAGTCAAAACATCGCATAAGATTCTCGGTGTTGACCCCGGCACCAATGTGATGGGCTATGCCCTTTTGAACACCAATCTCAACAAGTCTGAGGTTGAGCTCATCAGTGTGATTCAGATGAAGAAGATTCCGGACCATTATGCCAAGTTGAAATTCATCTATGAGAAGATAAATGCGTTGATTGAGGAATACCATCCTGACATACTGGCCATTGAGGCGCCGTTTTACGGAAAGAATGTGCAGTCCATGCTCAAGCTTGGCCGGGCGCAGGGCGTGGTCATTGCCACATGTATGCATGCCGGTATGGAGGTCTTCGAGTATGAACCGAGGAAAATCAAACAGTCCATCACCGGCAATGGAAACGCTGCCAAAGAACAGGTGGCTGCGATGTTGTGCCACATGTATCCGTTGAAAGACGATATTGAGTATTTGGATGCCACGGATGCTTTGGCCGCGGCTGTCTGCCATCATCTGCAGGCACGCGTGGTGGTGGGCGGCGGCAATAAGTTCAACAATTGGAAGTCCTTTATCGCCAACAATGAAGACCGGATTCTCAAATAAAGATTTGTTTGCTGCGGTGCTTCGCTATTTGCGCTACTCACCCGATGCTGTCGTCAGCGAGGCGGTGCGTCAGCAGGTGGAACGCGCCATAGCGGAGGTGCAAGAGCTGTCCACATTCAAATATATTTATGACCAGCACGTCGAGCCGATGGATTTTATGAACTCGCCGGCTTATCAAAATTATATGGCTGGTGCGGAGGGCTATTTGCTGTGCGCTACCACGCTGGGCGTCCAAGTGGACCGCCGAATTCGTCGGCTGCAGCTGATAGATATGTCGTATTCCTTAATCGTTGATGCCGCGGCTTCCGCCTATTTGGAGTACTGTGCCGATGAGTTTGAATCCAGCCTTCCTTTCGAAAATCTGGGTTTTCGCTTCTGCCCTGGTTATGGCGGAACCTCTTTGCAGGATAATCGCGCCATTGCCGAACAGCTAAATGTCGAGCAGATTGGCATCACTTTTCTGGATTCCAATCTGATGGTGCCGATGAAGTCGATGTTAGGTGTTGTGCGCTTGGGTGGGAAGAGTACCAAAAATTGTGCTCAATGTGCGGCACGCGAAAATTGCGCGTATCGCCGAAACGGTACGCGCTGTTATCTGTAATCAGTAGTATTATTCTTTGTTGGATTGAACGTAGCTGCGCCATTTGTCGATGACGGCTTGGAAGTCTGCAGGCAGTTCGGACTCGAATTTCACGAAATTGCCGGTTGTCGGGTGCGCGAAGCCGATGGACTTGGCGTGAAGCGCCTGGCGGGGCATCAGCGCGAAGCAGTTGCGGATGAACTGTTGGTATTTGCTGAATGTCGTCCCTTTTAATATCCTGTTGCCTCCGTAGGATTCGTCGTTGAACAACGGATGTCCGATAGACTGCATGTGTACGCGGATTTGGTGCGTGCGTCCGGTTTCCAGCTGGCATTCCACAAGGGTGACGTACCCGAAGCGTTCAATCACTTTCCAATGGGTGACGGCGTGCTTGCCTTGGTCGCTGCCTTCGGGAAAGACGGCCATCACCATGCGGTCTTTGGGGTTGCGGCCCACATTGCCGACAATCGTGCCTTCGTCCTCTTCGAAGTCGCCCCAGGCGAGTGCCCAGTATTTGCGCTCCAAGTCGTGGTCGAAGAAGACTTTTGCCAGTCGCATCTGGGCGAGTTCGTTCTTCGTCACGGCGATGAGACCGGAGGTGTTCTTGTCAATACGGTGCACCAACAGGGGTTTCATGGGAGAGCCGTCGGGCAGCTTCTGGTCTTTGAGATAGTAATACAGTGCATTCACCATCGTGCCGGTGAAGTTGCCGAAAGCGGGATGAACCACCATGCCCGGCTCCTTGTTGATAATCATGAAGTCGTCATCTTCGTACTCGATGTTGAGCGGGATGTTCTCGGGCAGGATTTCTGTGTCGCGCGGCGGATTGGGCATCAACACCGAAATGACATCGTTGGGGTGTACTTTGTAGTTTTGCTTCTCAGCCTTCCCGTTCACTAAGATACAGCCGGCTTTGGCGGCCTGCTGGATCTTGTTCCGCGATGTGTGTCGGATGAGGTTGAATAGGTATTTGTCGATACGCAGCAGTTCGGTGCCGGGGTCTACCACAAATCGAAAGTGTTCGTATAGTTCGTCCTTGTTCGCGGACTCTTCAATTTCTTCTGTTAGCTTGATGTCTTCCATTGTTGGCGGGCGCTTGTCCTCGTAGGACTGCTCTTCTTGTTATAATTATAGTTATGCACACCAAAAAACTCGATGTGTCGGCTGTCGCTTTACTGTGTTTGCTGTTAATTATCTGTTGCAGGCTTTGCAGACCAGAGCCTTGACTTCTTCGTTCTCTAAAACGGAGTAGGGGAGTTTGTCGAAAAGACCGCAGAGACGTGCGGGGTCCTTCTCGGAAGCTAATTTCACGGCTTTGGTGAAAAGGGAACTCAGGTAGGTCTGCTCGCGGTGTGCTGCAATAGAAATATAAGACATGATGAAGTCGTCGGAGATAGTCGGATCATCCAAGAACGGATCCATCAGAGAGAGCGCGTATGAATAATCGTATTTCTTTACGAAATAGGAGGCCAGTTTGTAGGCATTCTGCCAGCTGTCCATCTTGGGATTTCTGATTTCCTTGATTTTAGCAAACGTTGCTACGGAAAGAGCAGCTGTCTCAGTGTTTGCAGGAACGGTTTCAAGGTAGTTGACAATCTTGAGTTGGTATTCCATATTCAATGCGTTGACGCGGTCTTTGGGAATGCCGGGAATGGTGTATAGTTTGTCAATGTTGGCCTGTGTCTTGGTGATGTCGGCTAGAGAGGTGATTTCTCTTTGAAGTACGTCACAGACTGTGGTGTTGAACAGTAACTGGACGTTTGCCGTGTTGAGGTTGAAGATTTTGTCCATTTCGTTGGCAATGCTTTCTGTCAATTTCGGTGCCAGATAGTATTGCATATAGAGTTTGTTGTTGAGCAGCGCCTGGTTGTCCTTGTTTTTGGGAATGGACATGTCTTTCAGCGGTGAAGCGGTGTAGTTTCCGTTTTCAACTTGTTCGATCATGTAGTTCTCGATAGCCATGGCCAATGCTCTGTTTTTGCTGCTAAGTGCCTGGTTGAATTTCCAAACGGCGAAGTTCTCTTCTTGCACCTTGTCGTTGGTCAGGTAGGTGACGTGGTATTTGATTTCATAGTAGCGGTAGGGAGCCAGGAATCCGCTGTCGAGCTCTTTGACGGCCCAGGGGTCGGATTTCAGTTGTCTGGCGCATTCGTCCAACGTGAGGAAGCTCAAATCGTAATAACTGCCGTTGTCAACGATTTTCTTTTTGAAATCTTCCCAACAGTAGTCGTAGGAAATTGTGACTTCGGCACCCGGGTTTTTGGCGAGGATGTCTTTCTTCAGGAAATCAGCACGTTTCTGCTGGATTTTCTGGTAGTTGGCATCTTTGTAGTAGTTCGGGGAGTTGTGTGCGATGATTTCGATGCTGTTCAGTTTGTATTCTGGAACGTCGGCGTTTTTCAATGTGGAGTCGAAAGCGGCGCAGGTGTAGTCTGTCTTTTTCAAGTTGTAGGGGAAGGAAACGCTGAATTCGCCATCTTCGGGAGCGGCAACCCATTCGCCTTTGGCCTTGAGGCTGGTTTGGTCTTTAATGAAGTTGACTTTCTCGTCGTAAGTGGCGTTTTTAGTTTCAATGCTCTTGGATATGATGGTGCGGCAGATGCGGTTGCCTTCTTTCAGCACGAGGATGTGGATGTCGTAGTCACTGTTGCTGGAAATACCGTCTGGCAGCATGCCGATCTTGGCGGTGAGCTTGCCGGATTTGAGGTTCGTGTTTTCGTTGAGTTCCATCATTTTTTCATAAGTGATGGGCTTTGTCACGAATCCGCGGTGGGAAAGGTCGTAGTCTATCGTGAAGTTGTCGCATTCGTATTGGTCGTGTTGTACGAAATCCAAAGCGATGGCGTCACCCTCTTTGCCGATGAGTTTCTTCAGGCCTTTGAAATCGTCGCAGTTGATGTAGATTTCGCTGTTCTTGTTGACGGAGAAGTAGTCGGAGAGAACTTCGAGTCCGGGTTCTGCAGCGCATTTTTTGCAAATCTTGTCATCGTAATTCTTAAAGCCTGCCTGGCCTTTGGTGTAAGGCACATCCTTGACGGAATAGCCGGGCTTGTAATCGTTGAAAGTCCTGTCGTTGCCGAGCACGAAGGAGATGTACATGCTCTTCATCATTTTGTCGGTGTTGAAGCCGATGCCGACGAAGGTGTATTGCTTGTCGAGCAGGATGTCAGCGGTTTTGACGTTTTTGAGGATGGATTGGACGGCAGCGAGGCTGAGGTCGTAGTAGGAGTATTCGGCTTCGCCCAGATAGGCTTTCACCTTGGTCACCACTTCGTCACCGTTGCCGGCCAGACCGTACTTGCGCAGTCTGTAATAAACAGAGTGGTAGGGAGCCACATTGTCCAAAGTCTTCTCATCTTTGTCGGCTTGATAGTTTGCTTGGAATTGCGCGGTTGAATCAATTCTGACATCATGTTTGAGGGCACTTGTGAATCTGTATTGTGCACGTGCCATGTTCAACATGTCCGTCATGCAGTTGTAAAGAATCTTTTCATCGTATGTGTTCGGAGCAAAATTCTTAACATACTTTGTGTTTTCCTTCAAAGATGCGGGGTTGAAGTCGGCATAGGGATTTTCCGTCTGGGAAAATGATACTTTGCTGATAACAAGCAAAATAGAAATCAAAAGAAGTGTAAATGTTTTATTCATATTAAGCAATTTTTATTCTTCTTAAAAAGGAAAGCAATAATAAGAAAAATTTGTTTAGCTCGGCTGTTTTGAAAAGGCTTTTTTCGGTGTTGGTAATTTTTTTAAAATAATGTGCCGAGGATAATAAAAAAAGTGTACTTTTGCGCCCTCAAAAAAGTATAGAAAATTAAACACATACAGAGATGAAAAGAACATATCAACCTTCAAATGAAAGACGCAGAAACAAACACGGTTTCAGAGAAAGAATGTCTACCGCTAACGGCCGCCGCGTATTGGCTGCACGTAGAGCAAAAGGTAGAAAGAAATTAACCGTTTCTGACGAAAGCCTGGGTAGAAAATAATCATACCCTGATGCGTTTTAACATTAAAAAGAAGGCAGAAGTCTTCTTTTTTTTGTATTTTCGCCCCGCGTTTTCGAAACGTGTTTTTTCTTTTTCCAAACTCTAAAAAAATGAAAAGAATCGTTTTCACCATTTTGCTCTCTTTGTGTGCTACGCTCATGTTCGCACAAGGCGGTGGGGCGTCTGTCGACGGCATCGTAGCAGTCATCGGCAAGGAGATTATTATGCAGTCCGACCTGGAGAAGCATTACCTGGACTATACGGCCCAGTTCAAGACGGTCGAAGATCCGATGGAGACGAAATGCTACATCCTCGAGACTCTCGTGTTCAACAAACTGATGGTCAACCAGGCGGAATTGGACAGCATAGAGGTTACAGATGAAGAAGTGGACTATAGCGTCAACGCCCGTATGTCCTATTTCCTCCAACAGGTTGGCGGCAATGAAAAGTACATCGAGGAGTATTTCCACAAACCGATGGCCGAAATCAAAAAGGACCTTAAGGAGATGATGTACGAACAGGCTCTCATTGAACATGTGCAGTCCAAAATCACGGGCGACATCACCGTCACGCCTTCCGAAGTCAAACAGTTCGCTTCCAAACTTTCCCCTGACAGCATGCCGGTAGTGCCTACCGCCTATCAGTTCGGCGAGATTGTCAAAATTCCGCCGGTGAGCGAGGAGGAAGTCGAGTCTGTCAAACAACGCCTGAATGATTATCGCGAACGCGTCCTGCGTGGCGAGAAGTTCTCCATGCTCGCACGCCTTTATTCCGATGACCCGGGCAGCGCTTCCAAGGGCGGTGACCTCGGCTTTGTCGAACGCGGCACTATGGTCCCTGAATTCGAAGCCGCAGCCTTCAACCTCAAAACAGGTGAGATTTCCCAGGTGATAAAGACTACTTACGGCTATCATATCATCCAAATGATTGAACGTCGCGGAGAGTCTGTCCACGTGGCCCATATCCTCATCCAACCTAAGCCTTCAACTGACGAACAGGTCCGCGCCATCACTTATTTGGACAGTGTCCGCGCCATCATCCTCAATGAGAAACTCGGCATCGCTGAGGCAGCCAAACGCTTTTCCGAAGCTCCAACAAAGAATGGCGGCGGCCTCGCCGTGAACCCCTATACCAGTTCCAACAGCTTTGACCGTCAGACTCTCGACGAGGCTACGTACGCGGCGCTGAACAAACTTATCCCAGGCGAGTACTCCGAATGCCTCCCCTTTGTCAATGACGACGGCATCATGGCGTACAGACTTATTTACCTGAAGGAAAAAATCGCTGAACACAAGGCCAATATCGTTGAAGATTACGATATGATTAAAAATGCGGCGCTGGAGGAGAAAAAATACGACGCCCTTCAAAAATGGGTCGTTGACAAAGTCAAAGTGACAAGCATTAAACTTAACGATCATTATAGAGACTGCGAATTTGTCACAAAATGGCAGATTCCTTAAACTTACAACTATGGATTTGAATACGAAAAATGATGTGGAAGCTATTGAGGCTTTCGTAGACAAATATAAAGAACTTAGACAAGAGATTGCCAAAGTCATCGTTGGTCAGGATGATGTTGTCAAAAACGTCCTTATGGCCATGTTCAGCCGAAGCCACGCTCTGCTGATCGGTGTTCCCGGTTTGGCAAAGACTTTGATGATTACCACTATCGCAAAGGCTGTGGATATGAGTTATAACCGTATCCAGTTCACGCCCGACTTGATGCCGTCTGACATCATGGGTGCTGAAATCCTGGATGACAGTCGTAATTTCAAATTCGTCAAGGGCCCGATTTTCGCCAATATCGTGCTGGCCGATGAAATCAACCGTACACCGCCTAAGACACAGTCCGCATTGCTGGAAGCCATGCAGGAACGCTCAGTCAGTATGAACGGCACTACTTATGCTCTTCCCGATCCGTTCTTCGTCCTGGCTACGCAGAACCCGATTGAGCAGGAGGGTACCTACCCGCTGCCGGAAGCACAGCAGGACCGTTTCATGTTCAACATCATGCTGGACTACCCGACGAAGGAGGAGGAAATCCAAATTGTGAAGAGTACTATCAATGGCGCCATGCAGGAACCCAAGCGCGTGCTGACGGTGGAAGACATCATCTTCTATCAGAAGCTGCTCCAGAAGATTCCTGTGCCGGAGAACGTATATCGTTATGCCGTCAATCTGGCCACACTGACCCGTCCGGGCACTGCACAAGGCCATCAGTGGGCACACGACTACCTCTCTTGGGGTGCCGGCCCGCGTGCCTCACAGTTCCTCATCATCGGTGCGCGAACACACGCTGTCTTGGACGGCAAGTTCTCTCCTGACATCGAAGACGTCAAGGCTGTGGCTTATAACATTCTTCGTCACCGTATTATTAAAAACTACAAGGCTGAAGCGGAAGGCATCACAGTCGAACAAATCATCGACAAACTGCTCGTTGCAGCCGAATAAATTCTAACGGAGCTTTGCGGCTCCGTTTTTTATACAATAAAGTTAGGTCACCTGCGTTATCCATACCTGTTTTATTTTTTGATAAATGAGTAATAATCTACATCAGGCACGTTGGAAATGGCTGCTGTTTGTAACGGCCGCCATCGTTTTTGTGTTCATTATTTACCATTCCAACAAACTTATCAACAATATTGCGCAGGAAGAGCGCAAGCGTATCGAAATCTGGGCCGGCGCTATTTCCTATAAGGCGCAGTTCGTCAATGAAACTGAGCGCTTTTTCAATTCCATAAAGTTGGAAGAGGGCAATCATGCTAAAATACTGGCCTCCGCAATCCAACGCATGACGCAGGCCGACTGGGATGAGGATTTGACGTTCTATCAGGAGATTATATCTTCCAATAAGACTATCCCATTGATTGTTACGAGCGCCGGTGGCAATATTGATGCGGCCGCCAATGTGCCAGACAGTATTGCGAATATGAAGAATATCCGCGAAATGGGCGATGCTATCAAATCTTTCGACAGCCTGAAATTGCGATACCTCGCGCATCATTATCTCACGGTTTACTATCAGGAATCTCCTATGTACGGTGATCTTCACGTGGTGATTGACAACCTCGTCCAGTCGTTTTTCCAGGAGACCGTCATCAACTCGGCCTCTGTGCCGGTTATCATCACCGACAGTACCAAGCACAACGTGCTCAATGCCGGCAAAATAGATTCTGCTACTTTGTGCAGCGCGGAAGCGTTAGGCTTGCGATTGGAAAAGATGAAGAGTGAAAATCCGCCTATAGAACTGAACCTTACGGATATGGGCAAATGCTACGTCTTCTACGAAGAATCTTCCGTGCTGAAAAAACTACGTATTTTCCCTTATATTCAGTTCGGCTTCATCCTCATATTCGTCATCATTGCCTACCTGCTGTTCAGCACTACTCGACGTTCGGAGCAGAACAGAGTCTGGGTGGGTATGTCCAAAGAAACGGCGCATCAACTTGGCACACCTATTTCCTCGCTTATGGCGTGGACGGAGTTGCTGAAGGAGATGCCCGTGGACCAGTCTATTCCTACCGAAATCGGCAAAGACGTGCATAGGCTGGAGACTATTGCCCAACGTTTCTCGAAAATCGGTTCTGCGCCCGTTTTGGAACCTACAGACTTGGTGCAGGTGATAGAAGATTTCTCACAATATCTTCAATCCCGTATTTCATCAAAAGTTTCCATTACGTTCAACAAGCCTGAAACGGAATCTTTGGTGCTCCCGCTCAACCGCTATCTGTTCGAATGGGTGATTGAAAACCTATGTAAGAACTCCGTGGACGCAATGAACGGGGAAGGTTCTATCACCATTGATGTTACGGAAGATAAGAAAAAGGTGTTTGTGGATATCACCGATACGGGCAAGGGCATTCCCAACAAGTTGCAGAAGCGTATTTTCTCGCCCGGCTATACATCGAAGAGCCGTGGCTGGGGCTTGGGCCTCACGCTGGCCCGCCGTATCATCAATGAATACCATAAAGGCAAACTTTTCGTCAAATCCTCTGTAATCGACCAGGGCACGGTGATGAGAATCCAACTGAAGAAATAAAAAAAGAGCGGCGTTCCTTTTTTTGGAATGCCGTTCTTTTTTTCATCTCGCCGCAATATTAAACCCGTCTAAAAAGCTCAAAAAAATATTTCCTATTCCAGCCTGATTGATACTTGTTTTTCCTATCTTTGCAACGTTTTTTTCAAATAACCATTCCTTGTTAGTTTTTCTTTATGAAGCCTAATTATACACACATACTAACACGATTTGTTTCACACGATTTAGTGTGGTTGGGCCAAAACCAATTCATAAAACATTGCCACCTGTCGTAATAGCAGTTATTTCTCGGCAGGTGGGTTGAATACTCTTGCGCTCCTCCGCAAGAAGATTGGATTACCCTTTTTACTTCGTTATTTGTTTATTGGCGTATTTCAAAATGTATTTCAAGGTCATTTGAAATAGGTGTCGTATTATCGGTTACTTAGGGTAATTCAACACTCTTTCAATAATATTATTAACAAACAAAAACAACGAATATGAAACATATAAAACACACGATGGTAATCCTTTTGGCCCTTTGCACCCTGACACTTATCGTTAGCGGCTGCCATAAGGAAAAGATAACCAAATGGAGATGCGTACCGGAGGAGGGTTTGGAAATTGTTTTGACTATTGACCATTCTAGTGATATGGTTACAGTAGAGACAAACCCTGACCCGTTACGTCCAACTAAGCCGGTTAGATACGTTTTCCGCAATGGCGATATTTATATACTGGTTGATTCAAAGATATATGGATGTTATTATAACTATTTCGATGAATTTATTATTCATCCATATCTCGGTTTTGACATCGTATTCCAAACAGATACGACAATGGAATTAGAGGCCTATGGATTCCCAGAATATGACGATTTGTACACCCAAATTAAAAATTATAAATTCACAAAAATATTATGAGTATGAAAAGAATAAAACACATCTTATTTCTCATCATAGCGTTATGTTCGCTTGCACTGGCCTTTAGTGGCTGCTACAAGGAAAAGATAACCAAATGGAAATGCGTATTGGAAGAGGGACAGGAAGTGGTCTTGACCATTGATGAATCCGATGATGTTGTTACGGTAGAAACCAATCCGATGCCGTTGACTTCAGAAGACACAGATGCAAACTTTCTGTTTTACAGTGGAAAAACTCTTAAAATATGTGGTAAGCAGATGTTTCTGTATGATAGAGAATCCAATAGAGTATTTGACGATCGTATGATGTATTGGTTTGACATAGTTTCTAAAACGAGGAGTACGATGGAATTAAAAGTGCATCTTATTACTTGGTACGATGACAACACGCAGGGTTGGATAATAAAAAATTATAAATTTAACAAAGTGTTATGAAACATTTTTTTATATTTTAATATTTATGTTCCTTGGAGTATTTCTGAGTAATGCGCAAAACGACAGCGTTTATTACTATTACCAAGGAAAGAAAGTCGCAGTGGAACAACATTCAGACAAATTGTGTGTCCTACTGAATGAAGATGCGGAAATACCGCAATCTGTATTGAACAAATTCCAATTACGTTTGGGATGGTTTATCCCAATGGGTTAAGGTAGCCATTTTGGATGATGGTTTTGATTTCAACCATCCAGACCTATCTGGTAATGTTGCATATTTATCCTATGGTGACCATGCTGACAATCCTGAGAGTAAACACGGCACTGCCTGTGCGGGCATCATTGGGGCAATAAGAAATAATTCTAAAGGAGTGTCAGGTGTCGTCCCACAATGCGCTTTGATATCTGTTTACATGTGAATCTATAATTAAAGACAATGGCTGGTGGAATGAGCAATTAGGATACGGTTTGGTTAATGCATACACTGCCGTAAAGAATGCTACAAAAGTTGATCTTTACGTGAGAGACACAATAAGTGACTATGGTGAAACCCCTAGTCACGTTACCTATATGTGGGACAGTCCGGATATATGGATAGAAGATATGCAACATCATCGCGTTGATAATCCGAGGAGCGGAGAACGCTATAATGTATGCGTCAAAATAAGGAATGCGGATGTTGTACCTTCAAATGGCAAGCAAAAACTACTCTTAAATTGGTCAAAAGCGGGTGTGAATATGCCCTGGCCAAGCGGATGGGAGGGTTCCATCGTATATTCCGCAGACGGCCATAGCGTTCCTATGAGTGGATTTGTTGGAGAAACTATTATTCCATCTTGTACGCTGAGTAATAGCACTGTTGATTGTCCAACAACTGTTAAGATACCATGGCTTGTACCGGAAGCGGAAGATTACAATTTCGGCATATTCCAAAATTCAGAGGAGAAATGGCATTTCTGTCTGCTTGCCCGCATTCACGATGGCAACGACATTATTGGGGAAAACCAGCAGAACTACCCGATAGACCAATTTGTCTTGAACAACAACAATGTGGCGTGGAAGAACATTTCCGTCATGAAAGAGGAACCTGCTGCTTTAATATGGATGAGCAATAGAAAACCGGAGAAACACCTGTATGATTTTGACATTGCTCTCCATAAAAACACATCAGACAAGTCAATCTTAGATTATGGGGAATTTTATGTGAGGTTGAATCCGTCCTTGGTGGAAGATTGGCAAAATGGAGGAAGCAAAAGCTCGGGTTTGAGGTATATCGGAAATAATTGTTTCCGTGTTTTGGACGAAAAAGCATCTTTGAACAATGTTGAAATACCGGCTGGCGAGTTTGGCTGGATAGAATCCATTGTTAAATTTTATACAAAGCAGAATGTGAGAAATAGAACTTTCACTTTTGACATCGCAATGCGAGACGACAAAGAACTGTATGGCGGCGAACATTATGAGGCTGTATATAATGACAATAGAAACTTCCAAGCGGTTGCACCCGAAGATTTAATTGTAATTCCTTTAGACGAAATTTCCCTAAATGCAAGAGATGTGAGCGAACCCGCCAACTATATGTGGTACGATGAGCAAGGCGACACGGTGGCAGTTGGCATAACCCTGACAACGATTGCCACCAAGAACCAACGTTACAAATTGGAGGTGGAATCGACTGTTGATGGCTACAAATCCTGCGACAGTGTAAATGTGAAGCTGAAAAAGGGCATCATCACAACCATGTCACCCAATCCCGCCGAAACGCAAGTCTCCGTGGCCTATCGCTTGGCACCGACCATCACAGGAGGCACTGTCCAACTCACTAATATGATGGGGATGGTGGTGAAGTCAGAGCCTTTCAGCCAAGCCTCAACATCGGTCAACATAAACGTCAACGACTTGATTTACGGCCAATACACTGTGAAATTAGTTGCCTCCAACGGGGAAGTGTTAGACAGCAAAGTCTTGATTGTGAGGTAAAGTTGATCTTCATCCATCATTAGAAAATAGGATGGAAATAAAGCCAACTCATAAGAAGAAATAATAAAAGAACGGCAAACCAATTTGCCGCTCTTTTATTATCATATTGTATGATTTATAGTTTCTCAATAGCCTCCACAAATTCGAGGGCGTCTTTGGTGTAGCCGTCGGCGTGGATTTGGTTCGCGAGTGCCTGCGTGAGCACTGCGCCACCCACATAAATCGGACACTTCACGCCGTTCTCTTTCAAGTAGGCGATGGTTTCTTCCATTGACAGCACGGTCGTGGTCATCAGGGCGCTCAGGCCGATCACGTCGGGATGGTGTTGTTCGTAGGCTTCCTTGACAGCTTCTTTCGGGGTGTCCTTGCCCAAGTCGATGACTTTGTAGCCGTAAGATTCGAAAATCACCTTCACGATGTTTTTGCCGATGTCGTGGACGTCGCCTTTGACGGTGGCCAGCACGATGGTGCCCTTTTGGCTGCCGCCTTGTGCGAACTTGGATTTAATGATGGCGAAGGCCTCTTTGCAGGCTTCCGAGGCGGAGATGAGCTGCGGCAGGAAGATTTTCTGCTTCTCAAAGTCGCTGCCTACTTCGTTCAAGGTAGGGATGAGGATTTCGTTGATGATGCTCATTGGGTCTTGCGTCTGCAGGGCTTCCGTGGTGAGTGCGATGCTCTCGTCCTTAAACCCGCGGCGGACGGCCTCGCCCAACGTCATCTGCATAGCGGCAGGCGCGGGCTGTGTGCTCTCCTGAGCCACTGCGTTGTTGACAAAAGCATCCAAGTCGCTGCTATTTCCGCGGAGCGCATTGTACGCCAAAATAGCATTGGTCATCGTCGCATTGCACGGGTTGATGATGGGCATCGTAAGGCCGTTTTCCAAAGCCATGACCAAGAAGGTGCTGTTGATGAGTTCGCGGTTGGGCATACCGAAGCTGACGTTGGAAACGCCCAAAGCGGTGGGCAGGCCCAATTTGTCGGTGACCATTCGCAGGGCGCGCAAGGTCTCTTTAACCAGCGGCTGCTGCGCACTGCACGTAAGCGTCAGCGTGTCCATCATCATACGATGGCTGCCGATGCCGTACTGTTTGGCACCGTCCAGGATGCGCTCGGCAATGGCGAAGCGCTCCTCTGCAGTTTGCGGGATGCCGTTGTCGTCCATCGTTAGGCCTAATACGACGGCGCCGTATTTCTTCGCAATCGGGAAGATGGCGGCCATATTGTCGGCATTGCCGTTTACGGAATTGATGAGCGGCACGCCGTTGTAGTATCTGCAGCCCGTCTCGATGGCGGCAGGGTTGGAGGAGTCTATCTGCAGCGGCAGGTTGGTGATTTCGTTGAGGCGGATGACGACGTTCTTCATGTTCGTGACGTCATCGGTTTTAGGCACGCCAAGGTTGACGTCCAGCAGAGTGGCGCCGGCCTCTTCCTGTTTGATGGCTTCTTTGAAGATATAGTCGAAGTCGCCGTTGATAATGGCCTCTTTGAGTTTCTTTTTGCCCGTGGGATTGATGCGCTCACCGCAGATTTGCACTTTGTCGAAGGTGATGGCCTGCGTGGCTGAGGTAATCGTAGCCTTGCGCACAATTGTTCTGGAAGTTACTTGCTTGCCCTTATTTTGGGCAATGGCGGCAATGAATTCGGGATTGGTGCCGCAGCAGCCGCCGAGGACGGCCACTCCCGCATCGCAGAAAGTCTGCATGACATTGGCGAAATCCTCCGTGGTCAGACTGTAGGTGGCCCTGCCGCAGCGGAGCGTCGGAATGCCGCGGTTGGGCTGCACGATGACGGGTTTGTCGGAATATTGCAGCAGCTCTTCCACGATGGGTTTCAGATCTTTGGGCCCGAGGGAACAGTTTACGCCGATGGCATCAGCGCCCATATTGGACATCAGCTCGGCCATGATGCGCGGGGATGTGCCCGTGAGTGTGTGGCCGGTCTGGTCGAAGGTCATCGTGGTGAACACAGGCTTGTCGCTGTTCTCCTTGACAGCCAATAGAGCGCATTTCAGCTCGTAAAGGTCGGAGAATGTCTCGAGTATGAAGCCGTCAACGAGGTCGCGGGCTGTGACAACCATCTCCTTGAAAGCCTCGTAGGCATCGTCGAAGGAGAGCTCGCCCATCGGGTAGAGCATTTTGCCGAGCGGCCCGATGTCCATCATCACGTATTGGGAAGTGCGGTGGCGCTTGGCCAGTTCGATGGCACTTTCAATCACGAGTTTGCGGTCCTCATTGGGCATCTTGATGCGGTTGGCTCCGAACGTGTTCGTCGTGATGAAGTCGCAGCCGGCATCGATATAGCTTTTGTGGATGTCCGCGATTTGGTCTTTATGAGTGATGTTGAGCATTTCGGGCATCTTGGACATAATGCCGCGTTTCTCGAGTTCGGTCCCGAAGGCACCGTCGAAAATCATTACTTCTTTACCGAGTTTCTGTAACATATTGATAGTTTTATTACTTGTTATTCTGTTTGTATTGTTCTACCCAATTATATAAATCCATTTTGATAAACGGCCAGGATTTTTTCAAAAGGCACTTTGGATCAGGCATTGAATCTGCTTGATTGAAATTTTCCAACGCATCCAAAATTTCATGTTTTGAATAATTATAAGGGTATCGTTCCCTATATAATTCAAGCATCTGAGCTAACGGATATTGCTTTCGAAGCTCGTGGATGTCCCAGAAATCTTTTTTCCTTCCACCATTGCTGATGGCTTCTAATTTCATAGCGACAATATCTTCGATACCGGCCAAACGTATTCCATCAACTATTTCCATCGGACTGATGAAAGGCTCTGTATAATATAGGTCTATTTTGATCAAATTCCCTTCTTCAAAACCAATCATATAGGATGTGCCCATTCCAACTATATCTCCGCATTCACCTTGGCATATCGGAAAAACTTTTCGCAATCTCTGTTGCAACAACTGAAAGTCTATGGTTTTATATTCTGCTGATGTGAACAAATCGATATCCACTGACTTGCGATGCCCCATCCTCAAGCTCAAAGATGTGCCTCCAACCAGGCAAAAGGGCGTGAACATTTCGTCCTTCATTAGAATTTGAAGGATGCGGTATAACGTAGGAGTGACTGTTTCCAAATAAAGTTCACACATAATTCAAATATTGTTTTCTATTGGCTTTTAAATGAGGTAGAAATTTGTCGTTGGAACAACTATCAATAACTTTAGCAACATCGTTTTCACCATAGAAACGAATAATCTCCTTAATCTCGTTTTCATTTCCGTAGCCGAAAATTCGCCGAATCACAAAATTCTTATGTTGATTCCAATCAATTTTTTCTATATCCAAATCCCAAAAAACAGAAGATGAGAATTGTGATAAATCAGGATGCATTTCTGCTTTATTCTTGTTTTTTTCCTGCTGAATATCAAAATAGACTTGGAGCATCATTAACGTACCCTCTTCTATACCGAGGAACCGTTCTATTTGTAATGAGAGTGCGGTATTCATTGATCTGCGGCCGCAAATAATCGCACTAATGGTCTGCGGATGCTCCCCAATGGATTCTGCCAACAATTTGCCGGATATATTTTTCTCCGACAACTCATGTTTGAGAAAAAGACCCGGATGGACACCTTTTAATATTTCCACTATTTTATTCACGCTGCAAAAATAAACAATTTTGTTTATTGCCGGAAGGATGAAAAAACAATGAAGCAAGTTCTATCTTTTTATTCTCCTTGCCATGCATATCAGCACAATTTGCGAACGTTTTTTAATAGACAATGAAAATCGTATTTTCCTTTTTCTTTTCCTCTAATGGCGGCAAACCTATGTTGGCGCGACGCTTGTTGACCAATGCCGTATCCGGGTTCGCATTTAGCCCGCCATTGTCGCCCTCTCCATAAAAGGAAAGTCCGCCCGTGGCACGAATGATGCACTGGTCGTAAGTGTAGGCGTAACTTTTCGGGTCATCTTTCCCGACGAGCAGATTGGCGCGACACCTCGGTTCCTCGTTGTCCAACCAATATTGGGGATCTGCGCTGTAGAGGTGTCGTCCCAATACGAAGTTGGCTGTGAAATCCAAAGACAGAATATGTGGTATTTCGGGATATTTCTGCGCCAAGGCCTCCAATTCGGCTTTCACAATGGAGTCTTTGAAATGCAGAATTTCCACAGTCTGCCCGCCATACGGCTGGTTGGTTATCTTGATGGCCATCTGGTCCATCGCCAAAATGGCATTCAATGCCTTCCTGACTTCTATTTCAGCGTAGGTGTAAAGACAGTACTCCTTTTCTCTGTACTCGCGCATTTTCTGTTGATACAGCAGGGTGTCAGTCGCAAAATATTCTCTTCGATACTTGTACCCGAATTCTTCCGCTGTCATACTCTTGTGATAAAAGGCGTTGTCATATTGCGTGACGGCCTCCTGCAGTCTTCCGCATTCCGCCAAAAGATCCGCGTAGTTTAGATAACGCTTCTCCGGTTCATACAAGTCGCTGTACTCTTGTAGCAACCTCTGATGCAACTGTCCGAAATTTGCCACCGCGTGTTGGCAATCCGCCCCGAGTTCGTGTTTCCCTGACCAGGCTTTGGTCATCTGCTCACGAAGTTGATAAAATGTCTTTACCCTTTCTGATAAAATTGGTTCCTGTGCGTACGCGCTTCCCATTAGCAGGAACAAAATTCCGATTAAAATGTTCTTTTTCATTGTGGTGTGTTTTTGTTTTTATTAAAATGAATTATTCGTTTAATAACGATGTTTTCGTTATATCAAAGCAGCGTAATTGAATTGGTCATTTTGCGGTTGTGATTTTGAAACTTGAAACTTGAAACTTGGAACTTCTACGGGCCAACTTCCACCTGCATCGGTTCTCCTTGGTCATCCGCGCTGATGACCACGAATATTTGCTTCGTCGCTGACTGCTGGGGTTTGCTTTCATCGCGAATCTCCACCTCAGCACCGTACGGCGTCTGCATCCAACGCTGCTCTGCAAGAACGTCCTGCGTGACGTGCGAGGTTTCGGCGTTATTTTCCACACTTTTATTAGGATGTCTAACGGTCGATTTTTTGACCACAACCGTTTCCTGTGTTGCATTATTGGCAGAAGAGACAGCGATTGGTGACTCGCGAATGATTTCAGGGGCATCTTGTACCTTTCTGATTTCAATCGCAAAAAGCGAATTTGCGGTTACTAGAATCAGAAGTAGTGGTATGCCTAATAGATATTTATAGATGAATTTTCGGTTTTGTCTGGCACGACCAAGCATCAGGATTCGGCTTTTCATCAATTCCGCGCTGAAAGGATGGGCCAAAACCGCTCGCTGGCCGCGCGCCTGCTTCATCATCAAGTCCAAATAGGCATTCCTGTCTATCCCGTTGCGTAACACGGATTCATCAGCAAGATATTCGTGTACGGCTTTCAACTCTTTTTTATAGACAAAGACAAAGGGGTTGAACCAGCACACAACACCAGCCAATTCCACGAATAGGAGGTCGAGCGTGTGCAGTTGGCGTGCGTGCGCCTCCTCGTGCCCATAAACTGCCGCCAATTCTTCCGGCTCGTAGGCGTCCGTGCGGATTGCAAGCCAATGAAAAAAGGAGAAGGGCGTTGTCTGTTGCGCCTGGCTTACCACACGCAAATATCCGACAGTTTGCTTCTGTTTTCCGATAAAGGGACGAAGCGTCCGTACCATTTTTATTAAGAATGCTATGGCGAAAAGTCCAAAGCCGATCCAGTAGATGAGTGTCAGCCATTGTGGAAATGACCATACGTGCTCCATAACTGAGTTTGCCGTTTGTGGAGCTGCAACAGCCGATTGCGCAGCTTCTATATAGAATGCTTTGCGGTAAGGCAACGGAAAGCGCAGCAGCGGGAATATCGCCGACAATAGCAAACTGACAAGCAGGTAGGCGCGATTGAGTTGGTGCGCGCCCCCCTTTTTCAATGCTAAAGCATAAAAAAGGTAGCAAACCGCACTTACGAAGACAATGATGAGAATGTCGGCGATGGTTTTCATAGCGATTACGATTTTTTGGCTTTTTCAATCAGATCGGCCAACTCCTGCAATTCCTTGTCTGAGATGTCGTGGTCAGCGGCGAAGGCGGAAACGAGGTCGGGCAAAGAGCCGTTGAAATAGTTGCGCACCACGCGCCCAAGCAGCGTTTTGGAGTACTCCTCTTTGGAAATCAACGGATAGTATCGGTTGGCCTTCCCGAAGGTTTCGTGCCCGACATAGCCTTTCTTTTCCAAATTCTTAACCACTGAAAGCGTGGTGTTGTAGGGCGGTTTCGGCTCCGGAATTTCGCTCATGATGTCATTGGCGAAGCCCTGCCCTATTTTCCATATTATCTGCATAATCTCCTCTTCGGGAGCGGTCATTTTCTGATTCAGTCTCATAGCCATAAAATTACGGCGGCAAATATAATACTTTTTTCGTTACAAAACGAAAATCTCGTTATAAATTTCTTCGATTTACTTAAGCACGCAATATATCCTTCACCTTTTCGTTTATCTAACCGTTTTTTTGATTATGAAAAGGATAGCTCTATATTTCACTGGATTCCTGTCGGTTGTCATTGTCATCGCCGTCACTTGCCTAATGATTGTCTTTTCGTATAATATTGAATGGAACGATGAGGATGAAAGCATTGTAGGTTTGTTATTCATACTGGTATGGTGGATTTCAACCTTGCTTTTCGGAAATATAACTATGGCGGCTTTAGCAACGCTCAAGGGCAAGTCTGTATCCAATATATGCTATCGCTTCAACCAAATCTGGTTCTGTACGCCATTTTTGATCTTGTTGGTTTGTGTTTTTGCAATTCCCAAAATTTTCCCTCCTGCTATTACATTGGTTGTCGTGTTCTGTTTTGTGTCCAGTTTTGCAGCGACAATCTGCTATGCATTGAAAAGAGGGAAAGAAATCGGATAATTATTGTCTGGCGAACTTGCCAGAATGACTTGTTACGTGTTTTGGAAAAATTCTTAATTTTGCGGCTCGTTTTGTGAAACATTAAAATTTACTATAACAATGAAAAAAATCTTATCCCTTTTGCTTTTGGCAGTATTGGGCATTTGTGTCTCCTGCCACCATCCAGAACCTGAACCAGAACCGAATGCTGACGAAGGCGCGCTTTCGGGTGTCTTCTCCGTTGGCCCGAATACCCACGTTAAGTTTTCCAAGGGTAATTTGCAATATCAGGCTACTACTGCCACCTGGCGTTTTGCCGAAAAACAATACGATATGATCGGTGCGGCCAATGCCAATGCCTCTGCCAACTATGGCGGCTGGATTGACCTCTTCGGCTGGGCTACCAGTGGCTGGGACTGCGGTAACACTTACTATATGCCGTACGAGCAAGGCTATGTGGACAACTACAGCCTTGGTATGGGTTATGGCCCGCTTCCGGTTGGTACTGCAAGCCTGACAGGCGAATATGCCAATTGTGACTGGGGCGTCTATAATGCCATCTCCAATGGCGGTAACAAGGCCGGAATGTGGAGAACGCTGACCCAGGCAGAGTGGGAATACCTCATCAATGGCCGTACAAACGCAGCCAACAAATATGGTCTCGCCTGCATTGAAGGTCAGAACGGCTTGGTGGTGCTGCCCGATAACTGGGTGCTCCCCGAAGGCTGTACGTTCAATGCCGGTATGGGCGCTGGCGACGGTATGCAGTACTTTGCCGCTCAAAACTACTACTCTGCAGAACAATGGCAGAAGATGGAGGAAAACGGCGCGCTGTTCCTCCCGGCTGCCGGCGGACGTAACAATCTTGAACATGAAATCACATACGTTGGTGAGGTGGGCCGCTACTGGTCTGTCAATAGCTGCAATGTCCAATACTTCACTGAATGCGCATACTGCTTGTATTTTGACAGCTATATGACCAGCACTACGGAACCCGACAGCCCTCGCGACTATGGTCGCTCAGTTCGTCTGGTGAAAGACGTTGCTGCTGACGCTCGTTAGTATTTGCAAATGTAGCCATAGAGTTATATTAACAACTTTTGAGAGAAGCTTGTTGATATAACTCTTTTTTTATTTGATAATCGTATAAATAATGAAATACCAATATCAAACGCAGGGAACTTGTTCCAAATTCATTGAATTTGAAATCGGTGAAGATATGATTCTCCACAATGTCGTGTTTTACGGCGGCTGCAACGGTAACTTGCAGGGCATCGGACGCTTGGTGGAAGGCATGCCCGTCATCGATGTCATTGCCAAACTCGACGGCATTCGCTGTGCTGGCGGACCTACCAGCTGCCCCGACCAACTGGCCAACGCCCTGAAAGAAGTCCTTAAACAGCAGTGATTTTCTTGATACCAAAAATATTCGTTTGCAACAGATTTCATAAGTCGCAAGCATATTCGAATAAAATGAAGAACATAAATTTATCACATATTAAAAAACATTAATTATGAAAAAAAGCTTTTTATTGATTGTCGCTACTTTCGTAGCTGCCGTATTGTTAACATCTTGCAAACCTTCCGTCACAAGTGACTACTCCATCTCTTGGGGCATTCAGAATTTTACACCGGGCAGTGAGAACTACGCCCAGGAAATGGAACTCGTTTATGATGCCTTTGACCAAACCTTTGACAAAGCTTCATTTGGCACACGTGTAGGTCATAAGATTGATGCGAAATCCTTGTCCCAGAAACAAATTGACAAAATGAAAGAAGAAGCTAAGAAATTGGCTGACGAAGCCAACGAGAAATTGGCCGGCCAGAATTTCGTGAGCACCTTTGACGTAAAATTATGGGGTCTCGGTGCTGAGACAGAAGAACTTGCAACTTACCATTACGGAGAGTAATCTGTTTTTTGCTGCTTTAAAATAAGAAACGCAACAATATGACTGCACAAGACTACATTCAAAAACTGGAACTTTTGCCCCATCCCGAGGGCGGCTATTTCAAACAACTGTTCGGCAATGACGAAACGGGCAAGAAGGATATTTCCACCATCTACTATATGCTGACCAACCAGGACATTTCGGCATTCCATCGTTTGCACCATGTGGTCGAGATCTGGTATCATCACGCTGGCGAGGCGCTGAACATCTATGTGATTGACACGGATGGCACGCTCTATACGCATCGTCTGGCGCCCGACAGCGAGATGCAGGTCATCATTCAGCCGGAGCAGTGGTTCGCCGCCGAAATTCCTGGCAAGGAAGGTTTTACCCTGGTGGGCTGCGCTGTGGCTCCCGCCTTCACCTTCGACAACTTCGAACTGGCCGACAAAGCCCAACTGTTACAGGCCTATCCGCAGCATAAGGAACTGATTGAGAGAATGTGCGTGTGATAATTAATAATGATATGAAAAAAATAGACCTACTTCAGAAACTTCGAGACGGTTGGAAACTTTTGGTCCGTTCCGTATGCCAGCACCCGGCGGAGCTTGTTATGTTAGTTTATGCAGCCATTGTTTTGGGTATTAATAAGAATTTGTATGGTACCTCGTGGATGTGTCCCTGCATCTTGGCTCCGTTCTTGGTGACGACAGCCTATACGTTGAGCTTTTATCGCCAGAAGAGCAAACTTTGGAACCTGCTCTACTTTGTGCCGCTGCTGTTGGCTATAACCAGTTTTGTAACGCCTCCGTTGGCACAGGTTCTGCTGGAATGGAGTCTTTCGATTTCCTATTGGGTGTTGATGGTTGTAGCCGCATTGTGGCTGTTCATCCGTCAC
The DNA here is from genome assembly GCA_024400835.1 of Bacteroidales bacterium. GTDB lineage: Bacteria > Bacteroidota > Bacteroidia > Bacteroidales > WCHB1-69 > F23-D06. The sequence goes on along the minus strand of JAKSMC010000001.1, from coordinate 9,104 downwards.
TTCAAAATGGAAAATATCGCGTATGTTCAGCGAAACATCTTGATGGTGAATTCTGGCGTGATGGCGGCTTTCGTTGCTGGCATATTGTATCTGCTCTATATCCTCATCCAAGTCTCTATGGAGATGATATTCGGATGGGATTTCCACGACGAACTCATTGAAAAAGTCGCCTATTTCGTTTTTATCGTAATCCTTCCGATGCTCTTTTTCGCCTGTGAGGATGTGGAACGGGAATTTTCGTTAGGAAAATTTTGGAAAAACGTGTTGCTGTGGGTGCTGACGCCCGCTTTGCTCATCTATACAGCCATACTTTACATCTATTCGGCCAAAGTGCTTTTCACTTGGACCTTGCCCGAAGGTTCGGTTTCAGTGATGATTTTCATCTTCTGCTTGATGGCAATGGGTGCCCAAATGTTGCTTCAGTTTTGCGACAAGAACCCGTTCGGATGGTTCTATCGGCACTTCAGCTGGTTTGCGTTGCCCCTGCTCGTGCTCTTCTGGGTGGGCGTTGCGCGCCGTATCTCAGACTACGGTCTGACCGAAAATCGCTACTACCTCATTCTCTGCGGCCTGCTGATGACAGCATACGTGGTCCTGTTCCTGTTTGAGAATAAAAAGGGTTACTTCATCCTCACTTGCGCGGCGGCGGCCATTGCGTTGGCGTCTGTTTGCATTCCGCCGCTTTCTGCCAAGCAGGTGTCGCTGAAATCTCAAATCGCGCGGGTCCAAAAAACGGCTGCCTCCATAGGCTTTCTCGCCCCAGACGGCAAGCTGATATTGAACCAGCCGGATACGGCGGATATTACCCAGGGCAAGCAGCACCGCATTATCTACAAATCGTTGAAATATATTGAATGGACGGACACTACCGCCTTGCAACAATTCGGTGTGAAGAGTGCGGAGGACTATCTTTTGTCATTGTCTTACAAAACTGTAGAGTATTCAAAGAGTTATCGAGAAACGGACATTATATATCCGCCCTCTGCTGAAAAAATCATCTATTTATCCAAATATTATGATTATGACCGTGTAGTTGACATCAAACCCTATCAGCATTTTTATCCATCTTATCAGGAAATACGGTCTGATCGGGACTGGAAAATTCAGTTTGGGAAACAGACACTCAGCACCACCGCTATTGTTTGTCAGCAGCTTGAGAAATGTGGATGGAAGCCGGGGTACAACCTCACGGAGGAGTGGTGCAACAAGCATTGCAATGAACTGCTGGTGTGCGCCAACGAAACATACTGTGTGGTCTTCAGCTCTTTGACATTGGAGGTTGATTCTAAGAACAACGTCTATGTCAAGGACTGTAAAATAGAGTGCGTAATGGCGAAATAAAGATAGAGAAACCCAAACAAGCAATAAAAACAGTTAAATAAAAAATTATTTTATCTTAACATTTTTATTAAAATAAAGTGTATATTTGCAATTTGATTTCAGAATCAGATATTAATAAAAAATATTTTGATAACTTACTAAAATAGAGATAATAACAGTATAACAAAGACAATATGAAAGCTAAACCATTCGTCAAATGGGTAGGCGGTAAAACGCAACTCATAGAACAACTTGAGGCATTGCTTCCAGCTGACTTTGATAAATGGGAGAATGTAACTTACATAGAACCCTTTGTGGGTGGAGGAGCAATGCTCTTCTACATGTTGCAGAAATACTCCAATATCACTTCAGCAGTAATAAATGATATCAATGCTGATTTGACAACTTGTTATATGGTCGTCAAGAATAATCCGGATGCTTTAATTCAAGCATTAAACAGCATTCAAAAAGAATACTATACTCTTAACACGGAGGAATCTAAAAAGGAGTTTTTTTTGCAAATGCGTGATAGATTTAACACTAAGACACTTTCTGATATTGAAAACACGACATTATTCTTTTTCTTAAATCGTACTTGCTTTAATGGCTTGTATAGAGTAAATAAATCAGGATTATTTAATGTCCCTTTTGGAAGATATCAAAGACCAACAATCTGCGATCCTGTTACAATCTACGCTGATAGTGAATTGTTGCAGAAAGTTGAAATTTTGACAGGAGACTTTGAAGAAACCTTTGCTAAAGTCAGTGAGAAGACTTTTTTCTATTTTGATCCACCGTATCGCCCTTTAAGTGATACTTCAAGCTTTAATGATTATTCTAAAGAAGCATTTAACGATGCAGCTCAAATTAGATTAAAAGAATATTGTGATAAGTTAAATGAACACAATATCCCATTCATGCTAAGCAATTCTGATTGCATTGAAAAAGATGGGACAAGATTTTTCGACGAATTATATCTTCAATATCAAATAAATCGTGTATGGGCAAGTAGAATGGTCAATGCAAATGCTCAAAAACGTGGAAAATTAACAGAAATTCTTGTACATAATTTTTAATCAATAAACAGAATAATGAAAGCTCACACTGAAGAACAATTTTCTACTTTCATATCTCAACTGAAAGAAACAAATCAAACATTAGATTTTTTCTGTGACTTCAATAAGATTTCACAAAATGTGAACAACATAAAACTGAGTCTCTGTATGTTAAATAGTCTTATTGGTGCAAATGATATGCGCAAAGCTGTCGAAACTATTTGGCAAAGAGACAAATCCGCTTTCAATGTCATGGACATTTTGATAGCTGTGCGCAGTGAAGGACAGAAAAAAGTCATTGATTCATTGGGGAATTGTATTGTTTTAGATACACTTTTTGAATCTGTCGATGGCGTGATAGAATATCTTGACAATACAGGATTGACTGAGATCTTCCAACAACAAAAAATCAAGGACCTTGTTGATTATGTTTTTGGAATAGAAACAGGACTTGACACTAATGCTCGTAAAAACAGGAGCGGACACATTATGGAAGACACTGTTGCTAAAATTTTTGATGCCAACGAAGTTAAATATCGAACAGAAGTTTATTCTACAGAGTGGCCAAGCATAACTGAAGTTCTAGGAGATGACGAAAAACGTTTTGACTTTGTAGTTGAGACACCACAAAAGAAATACTTGATAGAGGTTAATTTCTATAGTGGCGGTGGTTCAAAATTGAATGAAGTAGCTCGTTCATATTCAGATATAGCCCCTAAAATCAATTCAGTTGATGGCTTTGAATTTGTTTGGATAACGGATGGCATTGGTTGGAAGAGCGCAAGAAACAAATTGCAAGAAGCGTATAACATTATACCAAGCGTGTATAATTTAACTGATATTCAAAGTTTTATGGCAAAATTAATATAATATAAATGAGTAGTTTGTCCGTATATTCTTCTTTCTCCCTTCATCACGGCGATTGCCGTGAACTTGTCAAAAACATTCCAGACAACAGTTTGGATATGATTTTTGCGGATCCGCCATATTTCCTCAGTAACGGAGGCATTAGTTGCAAAAATGGTCGTATGGTCTGTGTGGATAAAGGCGATTGGGATAAAGGGGGGACTCCTGAATATATGTATCAATTCAACAAGGAATGGCTCGCCGCTTGTCGCCCAAAGTTGAAAGACAACGGAACGATTTGGATAAGCGGTACCTACCACAATATTTTTGTTGTACAACGTTGTCTTAAAGAGTTGGGGTACAAGATTCTTAATTACATCACTTGGCAAAAATCAGACCCTGCTCCCAATATCAGTTGCCGATATTTTACTTTTTCAACAGAATTAATAATTTGGGCTCGCAAATCTGAAAAAGTTCCTCATAAATTCAATTACGATGTAATGAAACGTTTGAATGGGGATAAACAGATGACCGATGTGTGGAGGTTATCCGCAGTGGGACTTTGGGAGAAAACTTGTGGCAAACATCCTACACAGAAACCGCTAAAATTGTTGTACCGAATAATTTTGGCTTCTACTAATCCAGGAGATATTATCCTTGACCCGTTTGCTGGGAGTTGTACTACGGGTATTGCTGCCAATCTCTTAGGTCGAAAATTTATCGGTATTGACCAAGAAAAGGAATATTTGGATTTAGGAATTCGCCGTCGCCAGGAGATTGATGATGCTGAGACTGCAAAAAAAATGTTGCGCAAAATGTCCGAATCATCAAATGAGTCTATGGTCTTGATAAATCATGCGACTGCAGAAAAACGCAAACAGATGATAGAAAAAGGCATCTGTTATTTGCGTGCTGGTGAATCAAAAGGTTCTCTACAAATTGTAAATGGATTTGAAAAAATGAAATATGTCCTTTTGCATACCAATGGCAATGAGTGTCAAATTTTCAAATTAAAAAAAGAAGGCACATTCCAAATATGGACAAAAGAAACCTTGGAGAAACAAGGATTCCATCCCGAGCATGCTGCTTATTACATTGTTCTCCATTTTGATAGCACTCAGGAAGTCAAATTTGAGAAAGTCTCTAATATCAAAGAACGACTCAACACGTATCGAGCAAAAATACGTCCTCTTAGCGATTTTATAGAATTAGAATAAAAGACCAGACGGAATTTTCTTGTATTTTCGCGCCGCAAAATCATTCCCCTATGGCAACATATTCGATCTCCGACCTTCAAACCATCGTTGCCCAACAGCGGAACTTCTTCCGCACGGGCGCAACCCTTGACGTGAATTGGCGCATCCGCCAGTTGAAGAAATTGCGCGACGCGGTCGCTGCGCACGAAGAAGAATTTGAAGACGCCCTGCACGAGGACCTCGGGCGCAGCGCCGTGGAGGCCTACCTCTGCGACATCGGCCCGACCATCGTGGAAATCAACGAGATGATTCGCGGACTCAAGCGCTGGGCGCGTCCCGAGCGGCACTTCAGCGGCTTTATGTGCTTCCCCAGCCTGATTACCAAAGTCTATAAGATGCCCTACGGCGTCACGTTGGTCATCAGCCCGTTCAACTTTCCGATACTGCTCACGCTGGGCGTGGTGGCGGCCAGCATCTGCGGCGGCAACACCGTGGTGGTGAAGGCCAGCTCCAAGTCGGCAGCCTGCACCGCCGCACTCAAGAAGTTCGTCGCCGAGGTCTTCCCGCCGGAGTTCGTCACGCTCGTGGACGGCGGTCACGACGTGGCCGATATGTGCTTGGCGCAGCGCTTCGACAAGATCTTCTACACCGGCTCGCCGGCGGTAGGCAAACACGTGTTGGCGGAGGCCGCCCAAAACCTCACGCCCGTGGCATTGGAACTGGGCGGAGAAACCGGCAACTGGTGCGTGGTTCGCAAGGATGCCGACATTCGGGACGCGGCGCGCAAAATCGCCTTCTTCAAACTCTGCAATGCCGGACAAATCTGTATCAACATCAATCAGATTGCCGTGGCAGAGGAGATTGCCGAGCCGTTCATCTACGCGCTGAAGGCGGAGTTTAACCGCCAGATTGGCGAGCATCCGCTGGAAAATCCAGACTATCCCAAACTCATCACGGAAAGCGCCTACGACAAGTGTGCGCGTGAAGCCGACGAGTACCGCGAGCGCATTGTTTACGGTGGAGTAGGCGACAGAGATGCCCGGCGTTACGCCCCAACCATCATCTATCCTGTGCAGAAAGACGAACCAATCGTGATGCACGAACTGTTCTGTCCGCTGTTGCCGATTGTGCCGTTCAAGGACATCGAAATTGATGAGATGATGGACACGATTGCGGAACGCGAGCACCCGTTGGCACTCTATCTTTTCACGAAAGACAAGCGCTGGGCCAACCGCGTGATGCGTTCACAGCAGTACGGAGGCGGCTGCATCAACGAAGTGTGCGTGCATCTGATGGTGAAAGGCGTGCCGTTCAATGGCACAGGCCACTCCGGCATGGGCGCGTACCACGGCGAGTGGGGGTTCCGCGAGTTCACGCATCCCAGCACCGCGCTGACGGGCGCAACCTGCTGCAATCTGCTCCTGCGCGAACATCCGTACGGCGGAAAAGCTGGAGAGAAGAAACTGAAAGTGTTGAGGTGGTTCGAGCGGTAGATTTATTTGAATTGTATATAATTTGTTGATAATAAAATATTTGGTTGTTTTTTTTAAAAATTATGAAATATTAACAGTTGCATTTGTGGAACTATATGAAAAAATAGTACTTTTGCCGACCCATTTCATAAGACTATTATTTACCTAAGAAGATCATCATATAGAAAAAAAAACGAAAAAAATATTTTAATAACCAAATAGCATTTTTTGCTTTCAAGATTTTTTATCTGAGACCTAGACAATCTCGAATTTAACGTAAATAGAGAAAGCAAGAATGCTCGCGAGTAATCGTGAGCTTTCTCCATTTTACGTTAAAGGTAGTCTAGGACCTCAGATAAAAAATGAAAAGAGTTCACGATTTTTATAGTGTGATTTCTGGAAGCAAAATGCTGCAAAAATCACACAAATGTTCAAAAAACTATTCATTTATCTAATTATGATTTCAGCCTCGCTTTCAATGCGAGCGCAAACGACGGAATGTGTACGTACCTTTTCGTCGGCATGTGGACAGGCTGGCAATGTCTCCTTCAGTGTTGGCCAACCTTTCTATCAACAAATAAAGAATGCTTCCGACCTTGAAATAGCAGAAGGTGTACAACAGGCCCAGATACTATATAATCATATAGTACTCGATGGTTGCCAAAATGACGAGGCGGTAAGTCCCACACGACTCGTTGCTGATTTTAACTTCTTCCGCGGCTATGATAGCACCATCCAATTTAATGGTGAGGAATTGTTCATCCTGCCGGCGGGACATTATGATTCCACAGATGTTGATTCTCGACATTACAGTTGGGATGGCCCGTTCAATTACGATAGTGTGACTACTATGGTACTTGACGTATGGCCTATTTATGAAAAATACGATACGTTGCGTCTTGATATCCATGATATGCAAGGTTTTGACGAAGGTGATAACGACCGAACCCTTGTAACTCTTAAAGGTTGCGACAGCCTTGTGCATTATTATGTGCTGACTTGTGGTGAAGACATCACCGATGCCGACGGCAATCTATACAACACCTTGTTTGTAGGCCGCTACTGTTGGACGCAGCAGAACCTTCAGCCTACGCACTATACCAATGGTGAAGACATTCCCAATAATATGATCTATTATTCTCAAGAACATCCTAATAGAGATGAAAACCTTGAGCAGTACGGCCGTTTATACACGTGGTATGACGCTGTTAACCTTCCCGAAGGCAGTACAGACGACCCCGTCCTGACTGACGGCATATTCGTACAAGGCCTCTGTCCTGAAGGCTGGCACATTCCGTATGAGCGCAATATGGAGAACTTGGTGTCCTTCGGTGCCCCGGCTTTGAAGAGCACCAACCTTTGGCTTGAACCTGGCAACAACAGCACGCGTTTCACAGCCTATCCCGCTGGTATTTTCAATCCCAACACCAACCGTTTTGAAAACATGTTGGGTGAGACTCGTTACTGGACGGACCATTCTTCAGCCGATGGCTCATCTGCTACCAATGGCGTTTTGACTCATAGTTGTTCTGAATTGGTCATCGACTCCAAAACCAAAAACTACGGATTCTCCGTCCGTTGTGTGAAAAATCAAATTGGCAATTTGTAATATCATCAAATCATTACATAAGTGTTGCCTTAATATTTGAATACAATATCATTATTAATAAAAAAATCCTAGACAATGAGAAAAATTTTCACGTTAGTAGCAGCGATATTGCTTGCTGTTACGGTGTGGGCGCAAAGTGGCTGTCCGCAAAAAATGAGTTACCAGGCAGTTGTAAGAAATGCCGCAAATGAATTGGTAACTAATACAACAGGTATAACTGTTGAGATTATGATTTCTGATGGTACTATTTCCTATTCGGAAACGCATACCGTGAGTTCAAATCAAAACGGTCTTATTTCTTTTATGATTGGCCAAGACGGAACTGACATCCAAGGTACTATGGATAACCTGGACTGGGCTAATGCCAATATGACAACGACGGTTACTGTTCCGGATGAACTGCCGGTTGTCACCACTACCGAAGTGGTTGCTGTCCCATATGCTCTTTATGCTTGCGAAATCAACCCTGATGGAGTAAACATCACGAAAATCAAGACTGACATCTATAATCATATTCAAGACACCCTCAGCAACTATTATACTAAGGCGGAAACCGATAATAAATATGAAACAAAGGCTGCTCTTTGCGATGATGTAATCGCTTGTGTTGATGGGAAACTCGCAGACGGTTCCTCTACAACAAACAATGCTATTGACACTATCGTGAAAAATATTATTGCAAGTGCTGAAAAAGACTCCTTGATTACTACACGCGAACTGACAGACTCCTTGAGCAACTACAAAATCCAAGATTGCGAAGACGTGATTACCTGCGTGGACAACGCTATTGCAGACGGTTCCTCTACAACAAACAATGCTATTGACACTATCGTTAAGAACAACGTACTTACCGAATTGCAAGATGGTACTTCCGATATCAACCACACTGTTGACACCATCGTCAATAACCAGATTGTGAAAGCCGCTGCTGACTCTCTGATTTCCACCCGCGAACTGACTGACTCCTTGAGCAACTATACTGAAACCAGCAAACTCTGCGAATATATCACAACGAACTGTACCGATATCGCATTGGATTCTGAAATTCCTACTGTAAACAACAGTACGATTACTATAAAACAAGGCGACAGCAATCTGGGTTCTTTCACCTTGAACCAAGAAGGTGAAACTACGATCACCATCCCGACAGCTGACGCACAAGCTCAATCCGACTGGGCTCAGACTGACGACACGAAGGCCGACTACATAAAAAACAAACCCAACATCGAAAAGATTGTTCGCGACTCCCTCGTCAACGGCAACTCAGCCATCAACAGCGTCGTTGACACCATCGTCAACAACCAGATTGTGAAGGCCGCTGCTGACTCTCTGATTTCCACCCGCGAACTGACTGATTCTTTGAGCAACTACAAAATCCAAGATTGCGAAGACGTGATTACCTGCGTGGACAACGCTATTGCAGACGGTTCCTCTACAACAAACAATGCTATTGACACTATCGTTAAGAACAACGTACTTACCGAATTGCAAGATGGTACTTCCGATATCAACCACACTGTTGACACCATCGTCAACAACCAGATTATGAAAGCCGCTGCTGACTCTCTGATTTCCACCCGCGAACTGACAGACTCTTTGAGCAACT